>NZ_JBHVDH010000012.1:177767-201377 GCF_042802855.1 Streptomyces sp. NPDC057445
CGAGCCGGGGAGCCTAGCCGGGCACAGCCCGGGGCGGGGCCTGCTCGGTATACGCGACCGGGGGTGGCGCTTCGCCGGGGCGGGCCCACGCGATCGCGTGGGCCCGCCCGCTCGTCGTCCTGAACCGTCAGGCGGTGACCGCCGCCGCACCGCCGCGTGCGAGCGCGGCCAGGCGTGCTTCCTGCCAGGCCAGACCCACGACCGCGGCCAGCAGCAGGGCCGTCCCGGCCACCGTTGCCGAGGTCAGCCGCTCGTCCAGCGCGGTCACCGCCAGAACCGCCGCGCTCACGGGCTCGAGCAGCATGATCACGGAGACCGTGGCAGCACGGACGACGGCGGCGCCCGCGAAGTAGAGCGCGTACGCGAGCGCCGTCGGCACAGCGGCCACGTACACCAGCAGCCAGAACACCCTGGCGGGCTCGGCGGTGTGCGGCAGCAGTCCCTCGACAAGCGCGAACGGCAGCAGCCCGACCGCCCCGACCGTGAAGGTCCAGGCGGTCGTCGCGAGCGCGTCGCCGCCTCCGCCGTCCCGTCCCAGCCGACGGGTCAGCAGGGTGATGGCCGCGTAGCCCGCGGCCGACAGCCCCGCCAGCGCCACACCGACCGGACGCACCGTGCCGCCGTCGCCGCCGAGCACCAGCACGACGAGTCCGGTGAGAGCCCCGCCGACGGCGGCGATCCCGCCGCGCCCGAGCCGCTCCCCCATGGTCAACTTCGCGCCGAGGGCGATGAGTACGGGCCCCGCGCCGAGCGTGACGACCGTGCCGACGGCCAGCCCGGTCTGCTCGACGGCCGCGAAGTACGCACTCTGGAACACCGTCAGACCGATGCCCGTACCGAGGATGCGCAGCAGCCGCCGTCGGCGCGGCTCGGCTTCCCCGACGTGCCGACGGGGCCGCAGTGCCAGGGCGGCGGCCAGCAGCACCAGTCCGCCCAGGCAGCGCCAGAACGACAGGGCGAGCGGGCCGAGATCACTGACCCCGAAGACCAGCGAGGCGGCGGCCCCGGCGGTCCCCCAGGCCACACCGGCCACGACGAGATAGAAGAGGCTGCGTCCGACGGGCAGGCCGGAGGCAGCTGTGATGGAAGGCTTCGACACGTGAATTCTCCGCGCTGAGTGTCCGGGGTGATCCCCGGGGCGGCCCTCCCCTTGCGTCTGCGTACGGGGGGTGTGGGGGATCCCCACGGCGGGCCGCTTGAAGAACTGGACTGGTGGCCGCTGGACTCCGCACGCGGGCAGCGACGAACCGCCCGGGGACACCCCGGGTCCGGTCTTCGTCAGCGGATGGCCGCCCGCGCTACGCGGCGGGCGGCGGAAGTACGGTCGAATGCATGATCGGCACCTTATGTCGCGGCCCGGCCGGCCGACAACTCCTCACGGTCCGCCGGGAGGACCGGCCCGGGTGCGCCGGCCACCGGTCCCGACGGCGCCTTCGGCGTGGACGACTGGGCGATGAAAGCGCCGATCAGGACCACCGCGCCGCCGAAGATCTGCGGCGCCGACAGGTGCTCCCGCAGCAGCACCCATGCGAGCACGGTCGCGATGACCGCCTCGAGACAGGCGACCACGCCGGCCACCTGCGGGGACAGCCTGCGGACCGAGATGACGCCGGTGACGTACGCGACCACGGTGGCGATCAGCACGATCCAGGCCAGCAGCAGCGTCGCCGGGACAGTCGTGCCGCCGATGCTCGCCACGCCGCCCAGCACCGGCCAGTTCATGTTCCAGGGGCGCGCGACAAGGGTCAGGACCAGGGCGCCGATGAGCAGTCCGTACGCGATGACGCCGAGCGGATCCGCGGCGTCGTCGCCCTCGCCGCCCTGGTCGGACAGGACGAAGTAGCCGACCTGGCAACATGCGGCGCCCAGCGCGAGCAGCAGCCCGATCACATCGAAGCCGAGCCCGGACCACACCTCGACGACACAGGCGAGCCCGCCGACCGCGAGGACCACTCCGAGCGCCGCCGCCCGGGTCACCGGCCTGCGCTGGACGAAGCGGACCCAGGCCAGCACCAGGGCGGGGGCGAGGTATTCGACGAGGAGCGCCACCCCCACGGGGATCCTGGAGAGCGCCGCGAAGTAGAACGCCTGGACGCCCGCGACGGCGAGCAGTCCGAAGCCCGCGAGCAGCGCAGGCTTGCGTATCAGCAGATCACGATGGCGCCAGGCGACGGGAAGCATGACGAGTGCGGCGCCGGCCACCCTGAGCCACACCACGTGCAGCGGGTCGAGTCCCGCTTCGATGAGCGGCTTGGCCGCCACACCTGAACCACCGAATGCGAACGCCGACGCCAGGGCGAGACCCAGGCCGGCGCTCCTTCCCTGAGACGCGTGCATCGGCACATCATGACAGGCCGCGTCAGGAGCGTCACGACTGTCACACCTGTTGAGACAGCTCCTCGATCCGGACCTGCAGCCAGGTGCCGTCGACCCCCGCGCGCTCGAGCACTTCGACGGCCCGGCAATCCCGGTCGGCCGCGACGGCGCCGAGCAGATCGAGGCAGGTGGCGCACGGTTCCCCGCGCCGGGCGGCCCGCTCCAGGGCGCCCTTCATGGCGGCGGAGGCGGCGGGGGACCAGCCGGCGATGCCGGCGTCATGAACGGGGACCACTCCGGAATCCTCGACGGCACCCTGCCAGCGCAGCCCGTATCCGATGCTGCGCTGGACGAGATATCCGAGCACCCGGGCGAGCTGTCCGGCGCCGGTGAAGGCGGCGCGCACCTCGGCGTCCGTCTCCACCAGGGAGTGCAGCAGATGGGCGGTGTCGATGTGGCGGTCGCCGTCCCTCAGCGCCCTCCGGCGCGCGCCCGCCACGACCGATGCCAGCTCCGCGGTGAGCGTTGCACCCGTCAGCACCGCGCCGGTGAGCACCGCGCCGGCCCCGGCACGGACGACTGCGGGCTGCGTGGGCTCCGGCGGGACAGGGATATGCACCTTCCCACCTCATCAGCCTCCCCAGGTAGGCACATCCTCGCGCGGGAGCATCCGGGCATCCTGCGGGGGTTGGGGACCTCCGGCTCCCCTCCTCCTTGCGGATGAGTTCCCCGATTACCTGACAGCTCATCAGTATTGAATGTTCGAGGCCGTACGGCTACGTTCCGCGACACCGGGAACCCGACACGAAGGGGTGGGTGGTCGTATGGCCGAGGTCAGCGCGGAAGCACGCATCGAGGCGCCGGCCGGAAGGGTCTGGGCACAGCTCACCGACTTCGCTTCGTACGGCCGGTGGAACGCCACCCACACGAGCTTCCCGCAGGGCGGCCCGGACACCCTCGAGACGGGCGCCACCTTCGCCGAGAACATGAAGCTGATGGGCTTTCCGGCCGAAGTGATCTGGACGGTCGACGAGCTGGAGCCCGGACGGGTCCTCGCCATCAAGGGCAAGGGGCCGATGGGCGTCAACGTCGGCACGCGTTACGCGCTCTCCCCCGACGGCGACGGCACGACGGTGCGCATCGACGGGGAGTTCACCGGCGCCGCCGTGTCACTCATGGCGGGAAAGCTCAAGGACTCGGCGACCGCCGCGCTCAACGAGTCCCTGCGGAAGCTGGGCGGGCTCGTGACCTGAGCCCGCCTCACAGCGGAAGGGCCCCGCGGGGAGCGGGGCCCTTCGCTGCCGGCCACCACCGGCGTTCCGCGTGAGCGGAGCCGCCGGGCGTCAGTGCTCGTCGGCCAGGATCAGATAGAGCTTCTTGCGGGCGTCGTTGATGACGGAGATGGCTTTCTGGCGCTGATCGGGGGTACCGGTCTTCCAGACCTGGCTGAACGCCTCCATCAGACCGAAGCCGGCCTGCCGGATCTCGTTCATGGCATCCCAGTCGATGCCGCGTCCGACCTCCTCCCAGGGGGCGTCCGACACCGAGTCGGCCTCCGCGCGCCCCGCGTCGGTGAGCGTGAACAGCTTCTTGCCGCCGTCACTCTCACTGGCGATCAGCCCCTCGTCCTCCAGCAGCTGGAGCGTGGGATAGACCGAGCCGGGGCTGGGCTTCCACGCCCCGCCGCTGCGCTCGCCGATCTCCTGGATCATCTCGTAACCGTGCATCGGCCGGTCCTTCAGCAGCGCCAGGATCGAGGCACGCACATCACCGCGCCGCGCCCTCCCCCTGCCGCCGCCACGACCACGTCCGCCGGCCCACGGAGGCCCGCCGAACCCCGGCCCGAAGGGACCGAAGGCAGCACGCCGCCCTTCGAAGTCACCCCGGCCCTGATGGCCTGGCCCGCAGTTGCCGTGTCCATGTGAACGCATTGCTACGCTCCTTCCATCGTTGACCTGTCGCGATGCGTCAACGATATATCGGAATACTTCGTTTGACAAACACCGACGGGGCCACATCCCGGAGATTGGCCTTGGCCTGCCGCTTTGCCGGACCTCTACCGTCATCGGCATGCGGATTCGAATCGTGGACGCCTTCACCGACCGCCCCTTCGCCGGAAACCCCGCGGGGGTGCTCCTGCTGGACACCCCGGCCTTCCCCGACGACAGCTGGCTCCAGGACGTGGCGAGGGAGGTGAACCTCTCCGAGACCGCCTTCGCCCACCGCCTCCCCGGGGACGGCGACGCCGACTGGGCGCTGCGCTGGTTCACCCCCGCCGCGGAGGTCGACATGTGCGGTCACGCCACGCTCGCCACGGCCCATGTGCTGAGCACCATCGGGGAGGCGAACGGAACAGTGCGCTTCGCCGCGCGCTGCGGGATCCTCTCGGCGGCGGCCCACGGGGACGGTTCGATCACGCTCGACTTCCCGGTCGCACCGCTTCACCGCGCGGACGTCCCGTTCGGAGTCGCCAAGGCGCTGGGCGTCGGCGTGCTCTCGGCCACCGACACCGGCCCGCACATCGGCGATCTGCTGGTCGAGCTGGCGGACGAGGCGACCGTACGCGGCCTGGCGCCCGACATCCCCGCCCTGGCCATGCACTCCAGGCGCGGCATCATCGCCACCGCCCCGGCCGACGACCCGGACTGCGGCTACGACTTCGTCTCGCGCTGCTTCTTCCCCAACGTCGGCATCGACGAGGACCCGGTCACCGGCAGCGCCCACACGGCCCTCGCCCCGTTCTGGTCCGCCCGGCTGGGGCGCGACGAGCTGACGGGACTCCAGGCCTCCGCCCGCTCGGGTGTCGTACGCACTACTCTGCGCGGCGACCGCGTGCTGCTCACCGGACGTGCCGTGACCGTCGTCGACGGCGAGCTGCACGCCAAGCCGTGAAACGCGAGGGGCACACGGCAGCGGCTGCCGTGTGCCCCTCGCGGCGGACCGGGCCGGCTCACACGGTCGGCAGCCAGCTCACCTTCCCCGCCAACAGGCCGTATCCGACGAAGGCCACGATGTCGAGCAGCGCATGAGCGACGACGAGCGGGCCGACCCGGCCCCACCGCCGGTAGAGCAGCACGAAGACCACGCCCATCACCATGTTGCCGACGAAGCCGCCGATGCCCTGATAGAGGTGGTACGAGCCGCGCAGCACCGAGCTGGCCGCGAGCGCCGCCACCGGGGTCCAGCCCAACTGCCCGAGCCTGCGCAGCAGATACCCCACGACGATCACCTCCTCGACCACGGAGTTCTGCACCGCGGAGAGGATCAGCACCGGGTATTTCCACCACACGTCGGGCAGTGCCTCCGGCACGACGGTGAGATTGAAACCGGCGGCCCTGGCGATCAGGTAGAAGGCGAGCCCGGCACTGCCGATGCCCGCCGCCACCAGCGCGCCTCGCCCAAGGTCGGGCCAGGGCCTGGTGCGGTCGAAGCCGATGGCCCGGAGCCCGCCCGCGCCCTCCCGCAGCAGGAGGTGGGCGACCAGCGCGACGGGAACGAGTGCCGTGGCGATCCCGAAGAGCTGCCAGGCCAGATCGAGCCAGGGGCGCCCGGGGGCGTACGAGCTGTTGAGCGTCGCGGCCTGGTCCTTGAGACCTCCCGGCTTCGTCAGTGACCCGATGAAGCTGATCAGCGACGACAGCGCGCTGGCCCCCAGGGAGAGCGCCAGGACCAGCAATGTCTCGGACCGCAGGATCCTCCGCGACAATCCCCCCTCGCCCCCGGGGAGCGAACCGGACATTCGTCCCGCTTCCGCCTGCACTGCTGCCTCCCGTTGCCTCGTGCCGCCGTCACAGCTTGCCCGACGTCGGCACGCGGGACGAAGGCAGGGCCCGGTGACGACGGCGGAGTTCGGCGGGGAAGGCGGGGCTCGCGGGCGAAGGCCCGCCCCGCGGACCCGGGCAGGGCCCGCGGACGGGCGCGCGGGTCCTCAGTCCACGGACCCGGCAGGCCAGGTGTGCACGGGATCGCCCAGATGCATCAGCTCGCTGTAGCGCCGGGTGACGGCCGCCAGGGCCGCCTCACGGTCCAGTCCTGACTCCATCGCCCGGTGGAAGGCATCCGTCTGCCAGGACGCCCCGTTCACCTTGCGGCGGCACCGTCCTTCGATGGCCCCGAGGTAGAAGTCGCGGTCCGCCGGCTCCACGTTCCAGGCGTCGAGTCCCGCCGCGGCCAGCGGAAGCAGTTCGTCCCTGACGAGTTTGACGGCCGGTACGCGGGTCAGGCCGCCTCCCCGGCCGGGGCGCGGCCACAGCAGCTCGGCGTCGATGCCGTGGCGGCACGCGGTGTCGAAGTTCTCTGCGGCGACCTCGAACGGCATCCGGGTCCATAGCGGGCGTGACTCCTCGGCAAGCGCCCGCACCAGGCCGTAGTAGAAGGCCGCGTTCGCCACCACATCGACGACGGTCGGTCCGGCGGGGAGCACCCGGTTCTCGACGCGCAGATGCGGAACACCGTCGGCAAGCCCGTACACCGGCCGGTTCCAGCGATAGATCGTGCCGTTGTGCAGGACGAGTTCCTGGAGGCGCGGTATGCCTCCGTCGTCGAGCACCCTCAGCGGGTCCTCCTCGTCGCAGATCGGCAGCAGCGCGGGGAAGTAGCGAAGGTTCTCCTCGAAGAGCTCGTACGCCGAGTCGACCCAGCGCTCACCGAACCAGGTCCGGGGCCGTACGCCCTGCGCCTGGAGCTCGGGCGGACGCGTGTCCGTCGCCTGCTGGAACAGCGGCGGCCTGGACTCGCGCCAGAGCTCTTTGCCGAACAGGAAGGGAGAGTTGGCGCCGACGGCGATCTGCACGGAGGCGATCGCCTGTGCGGCGTTCCACACCTGCGCGAAGCGACCGGGCGTCACCTGGAGGTGCAGTTGCACGGATGTGCAGGCGGCTTCGGGCGCGATCGACGCCGACGTGCAGTTCAGCCGCTCGACGCCGTCGATGTCGAGGGTGAAGTCCTCGCCGCGCGCGGCGAGGATCTGGTCGTTGAGGAGGACGTAACGGTCGACGTCCGAGAGATTCGCGGAGACCAGATCATTCCGGGTGAGAGTCGGCAGAATTCCGATCATCACGATGCCGGCACCGAGCTCGGCAGACTTGCGGTGGGCATATCCCAGACCTGCGCTCAGCTCCTCGGTGAGCTGATCGAGGACGCGCCCGGCGAACCGGTGCGGAGCTATGTTGACCTCCAGGTTGAACATTCCGAGTTCGGTCTGGAAATCACGGCTGGCTATCCGGTCGAGCACTTCGGCATTCATCATCCGCGGGAGACCGTCGGCCCCGGCGAGATTCAGCTCGATCTCCACACCCATCAGATTCCTGGGCCGATCGAACCTCTTCTCGGCCAGTAGCCTCCCCAGTCCCGTCAGACACTGCTGGAGCTTCCGCCGGTACCTTTGCCGATCGGACAGGTCGAACCCGCCTGCCACGACCTTCTCCCCCATGGGAGCACCCTTCCTCGAGTGGGCGGCCCGCGGCATCGGCCGCTCGCGTCACGGACGATAATGCCCACACCTACTGATCCATAACGCCCCGCGGGCGACGGCGGCACGTTAGTCTGGTTCCCGCTTTCGCGAGGCACATTCACTCGGCATGGTGCAGTGTGCAGTTACCACTGCCCGGAGGCGTGGTGAAAACCACGACGAGATTCGGCCGACCGCTGCCTGGGTAACACCCCAGGTGACGCCTCTGCACACAGAGGAAATCATCAGGAACCGCCCACGAAAAAGACCGGATTCAGTCTTGCCCGCAATACCGGGGACGGCTAGCAGAAACATTGCGTGAACACGGGTCGTATAAACTCCGCGTACGAGGCAGAGAGTTGGCGCCCGGCCATGGTCTTTCAGCCCCCTCTGGCCCACGCTGACAGTGCCGTCCGCACCTGCCCTCGCATCACCCTGTCTCTTGAGTGAGAGGCGACCCACCATGCCGCTGCATGTTCCCCCGGCTCCCGCGCCTGCCCTGCGCAGCGTGCTCGCAGCACTCGGATCCCCCGCCGCAGTCCGCGAGGCCCCCACCCCCGCCCTCCGTTCCGTCCTCGGAACGGTGAGTCCCGAACTCCCCCTTCCCGTCCATGTGCTGGACCAGGTCGTGCCGCGCGCGGGCCGTGCGCCACGCACCCGGCTGGCAGGCTGGAGGTTTCTGATCCGCAGCGGAGAGCGTTCCGTCGCCGCCGCGGACACGGTCCTGACCCCCGACGGGTGGGCCTTCTCGCACTTCTTCGAGGGGCCCTACATCGCCTCGACCGAACGGGCACTGCAGCACGCGGAGACGCTGACGGACGGCTATCAGCCACGGCTGCTGTCCGTGCCCGAGCTCTACATGCTCACACTGTGGCTGCACGGCGACACCGGGGCGGACGCGTCCGGGGGCACGCCCGCACCCGCCGACCTCCTGGTGCCGCTCGCGCCGGCCCCACCGGGCATCGCAGCGCACCGGCCGCACCGGGTCGCCGATCTGCTGCCGGTGCTGACGCTGCGCGCCACACCGGCGCCCCTGCTCGGCTCACCCGCCTGAGTCACGCCCACTGGGCACTTCGCCCCGTGACCGATGGTCACGGGGCGTCGCCGTGCCCCTTCCGGACTAGCCCGGTCCGGCCACTGCAAACCACCCGAACAGGCAGTGCAGTTGAGCTGAACCGTCCGCGCGGGTGATACGTCATTAAGTGGTAAGACGAGCTGCCGCGAAATCCCTGCGGATTGACGCCCGTGGGGCAACACTGGGACCGACCGACAGATACGGGGGGCGGCCATGAACACCGCATCGAGCCGCAGCAAGCTCACCACACCGCAGCGAAAGAACCCATCCATGTGCCAGCACCAGCCGCCCTGCCCCACAGCCGACTCTCCCGACCGGGAGGCCGCCCGCCTCGTGGCGCACCACCCGGAGCAGGGCTGGAGCCTGCTGTGCAACGGTGTGCTGCTTTTCGAGGACACCGGTGAGCTGCTTCCTGACGGACAGATCATCGCCCCGCACCGGCCGCAGCAGGTGGCCACGGCGGCCTGAGCGCCGGGCGCCCGGGGCAGGTCCCGGACCCGCTCTGCGCGGTGCCCTGGAACCGGACGGAAAGGGCCGGCTCGGAGAGAACTCCGAACCGGCCCTGACGTGTGCCCGGGGGTGTGTCGGCTGCTACGTCAGTTGTCGTACTCGTCCAGCGGCGGGCAGGAGCAGACCAGGTTGCGGTCGCCGAAGGCACCGTCGATCCGGCGCACCGGCGGCCAGTACTTGTCCGCGACCTGGACGCCGTCCGGGAAGACCGCCTCCTCACGGCTGTACGGGTGCTCCCACTCGCCGCCCAGCGCCGCCGCGGTGTGCGGGGCGTTGCGCAGCGGGTTGTCCTCGGCGGGCCACTCGCCGGAGGCGACCTTCTCGACCTCCGCACGGATCGCGATCATCGTGTCGCAGAACCGGTCGAGCTCGGCGAGGTCCTCGCTCTCCGTGGGCTCGATCATCAGCGTGCCCGCCACCGGGAACGACATCGTCGGCGCGTGGAAGCCGTAGTCGATGAGCCGCTTGGCGATGTCGTCGACGCTGACGCCGGTCGCCTTCGAGATCGGCCGCAGGTCGACGATGCACTCGTGCGCGACGAGCCCGGCCGGGCCCGTGTAGAGGACCGGGTAGTGCGGCTCGAGGCGCTTGGCGATGTAGTTCGCCGCGAGCACGGCGACCTGGGTGGCGCGCTTGAGACCCTCGCCGCCCATGAGCCGTACGTACGCCCAGGAGATCGGCAGGATGCCCGCCGAGCCCCAGGGGGCTGCCGAGATCGGGCCGACACCGGTCTCCGGGCCCGCGGTGGGCTGGAGCGGGTGGTTCGGGAGGTACGGGGCGAGGTGTTCGCGGACGCCGACCGGGCCGACGCCGGGGCCGCCGCCGCCGTGCGGGATGCAGAAGGTCTTGTGCAGGTTGAGGTGGGAGACGTCGCCGCCGAACTTGCCCGGCTTGGCGAGGCCCACCAGCGCGTTGAGGTTGGCGCCGTCGACGTACACCTGTCCGCCGGCCTCGTGCACCTGGGCGCAGATGTCGGCGACGTGCTCCTCGAAGACACCGTGCGTCGAGGGGTACGTGATCATGAGCACGGACAGCTCGTCGCGGTACTGCTCGATCTTGGCGCGCAGGTCCTTGACGTCGATCTCGCCGTCGTCGGCGGTCTTGACGACAACGACCCTCATTCCGGCCATCACGGCGCTGGCGGCGTTGGTGCCGTGCGCGGAGGACGGGATGAGGCAGACGGTGCGCTGCGCGTCGCCGTTGGCGCGGTGGTAGGCACGCACGGCCAGCAGGCCCGCGAGCTCACCCTGCGAACCGGCGTTCGGCTGGATGGACACCTTGTCGTAGCCGGTGACCTCGGAGAGACGTTCCTCCAGCTCGTGGATCAGCGTGAGGTAGCCCTCGGCCTGCTCCACCGGGGCGAAGGGGTGGATCTGGCCGAACTCCGGCCAGGTCACCGGCTCCATCTCGGTGGTCGCGTTCAGCTTCATCGTGCAGGAGCCGAGCGGGATCATGCCGCGGTCCAGCGCGTAGTCACGGTCGGCGAGCTTGCGCAGGTAGCGCAGCATCGCGGTTTCGGAGCGGTGCGCGTGGAAGACCGGGTGGGTGAGGACGTCGTCGCTCCGCAGCAGCCCGGCCGGAAGGGCGTCGTCCGTCGTCGCGTCGAGCGCCTCGATGTCTCCCTCGACGCCGAAGGCGGACCAGACGGCGGCCAGCTGGGCACGGCCCGTGGTCTCGTCGCAGGAGATCGAGACATGGTCGGCGTCGGCGGGGTACAGGTTGACGCCGTTCTCGCGGGCAGCGGCGACGATGTCCGCCGCCTTGCCAGGAACACGGGCGGTCAGCGTGTCGAAGTACGTGCCGTGAACGAGCTCGACGCCGCCCGCACGCAGGCCCTCTGCCAGGATCGCGGCGTACCGGTGCGTGCGGCGCGCGATCGTCCTCAGCCCCTCGGGACCGTGGTAGACGGCGTACATTCCGGCCATCACCGCCAGCAGCACCTGCGCGGTGCAGATGTTGCTGGTGGCCTTCTCACGGCGGATGTGCTGCTCGCGGGTCTGCAGCGCGAGGCGGTAGGCCTTGTTGCCGTCCGCGTCGACGGAGACGCCGACGAGGCGGCCCGGCAGGCTGCGGGCGTGCTTGGCCTGGACGGCCATATAGCCGGCGTGAGGGCCGCCGAAGCCCATCGGGACGCCGAAGCGCTGAGTGGTTCCTACGGCGATGTCCGCCCCGAGTGCGCCGGGGGAGGTGAGAAGGGTGAGCGCCAGGAGATCGGCCGCGACGGTGACGATCGCGCCGAGCTCGTGCGCCTGCTCGATGACGGGCTTGATCTCACGGACGGCACCGGAGGCACCCGGGTACTGGAGCAGGACGCCGAAGACACCGCGCTCGGCGATCTCCGCGGGGATGCCCTGGCCGAGATCCGCGACGACGACCTCGACACCCGTCGGTTCGGCGCGGGTCTCGATCACGGCGATGGTCTGCGGGAGGGTGTCGGCGTCGATCAGGAAGACGCCGTCCTTGACCTTGCCGACGCGCCGGGCCAGCGCCATGGCCTCGGCGGCGGCGGTGCCCTCGTCGAGCAGCGATGCGCCGGAGGTCGGCAGGCCGGTCAGGTCCGCGACCATCGTCTGGAAGTTGAGCAGTGCCTCGAGGCGGCCCTGCGAGATCTCGGGCTGGTAGGGCGTGTACGCCGTGTACCAGGCGGGGTTCTCCATGACGTTGCGCAGGATGACCGGCGGGGTGAAGGTGCCGTAGTAGCCGAGGCCGATCATCGGGGCGAGGACCTGGTTGCGGTCCGCGAGGGAGCGCAGCTCGGCCAGGACCTCGGCCTCGGTACGGGCATCGGGCAGCCCGAGGGCCTCGGCGCTCTTGATCACGTCCGGTACGGCGGCGGCGGTCAGCTCGTCGAGCGACCCGTAGCCGACCTGCGCGAGCATCTTCGCCTGGGCCCCTGCGTCGGGCCCGATGTGGCGCTGCTCGAAGGGGGTGCCCCGCTCCAGCCGGGAGAGCGGAATGCGGTTGGCGGTCATGTGAGGCCTCCTGGTCGACGCGACCTGCGAGGGGCACCACGGCGCGGGTGCCCGGACGGCCTCCCCCTCTGTCATCTAACCTGAGAGCTTCACCGGTCCGCCCGCTCGCTGGCATTCCGGTTTTCACCGTCGGTGAGAGCGGACGCCGTCCGACGTCCGCCCTGCTTTCCAGAGTGACCTCGTCCGTGCGGTACGGGGGCCTGAGAGATTCCGGGGAGGATTTGCTCCTTCGGCGTCTCCGGTACCTGACCGGAGCACTCTCCCGCACGGGGTCAGCAGCCGTGTGCCAGCCTACCAGCGAGGTATTGGCCAAAGCTGTCGAGTGGCCGACCCCACAAATGTGCATTTTCGTAGTACTTACGGGGCCAGTGCGACCAATTGGAGGGACCGTGCAGACCGATATCGATCCGCGCAGCCTGATAGGCCGCAAGGCGTTCGACCGCAACGGCACCAAGATCGGGACCGTGGACGAGGTCTACCTCGACGACGCGACGGGGATGCCCGAGTGGGCGGCCGTACGCACAGGGCTGTTCAGCAGGGACGCGTTCGTGCCCCTGGAGCCCAGTGAGGTGGCGGGCGACGGCCTCCACATCCCGTTCGAGCGGGCTCTGATCAAGGACGCCCCGGATTTCGGTGTCGGCAGGCATCTCTCCCCCCAGCAGGAACTCCAGCTGTACCACCACTACGGTCTCGAACTGCCCGCTCCCCCGGAGAAGCCGGCTCCCTCACCGCCGGCCGCCTCCGACGGACCTGACTCGTCCCCGGGGTCCACGGGCGACCGCGACTTCGGACGGCTCGCAGGCCACGACGACTGACGCGCCGCTGACCACTGATCCGGCGAAGACGTCCGATGCGACGGTCCGGCTCCTACTACTCCCGTGATGACGGGGGATCCGGCGGCGACTCGTCCGGAGGCTGTTCCCGGTCCCGTCCGACGAGCGGCAGCGGCTCCGACGGCTCGAGCTCGGGATCGTCCACCAGGAACGTGCGCACCCTCCCCGGCACGGCCGACCAGGGCTCCTCGAAGCGGACCGTGACCCGCCCGAGCCCGCTGCCCTGCACCCAGCCCGCCCCGTACCGCTCGTGCCTCACATCGTGTCCGGCCGACCAGCGCCGCTCGACGGCCGGCTCCGGCTCCGGCGGCTCCGGCTCCTCGGCCGCGTGGGCGCGCTCGGGGCTTCCGTGGCCCTCGCCGGCGCTCTTCTCCCCGGCGGCGGCCTGTGCGAACAGATCTTCCTGGGTGTAGTCGGCGAGGCCGGTCACACCCACGCCCAGCAGACGGACCCCGCCCGTGGTGTCCACCGACTCCAGAAGCCGGCCGGCTGCCTCCCGGACCACTGCCGGATCATCGGTCGGCCCACGCAGTGTCTCCGACCGGGTCAGCGTCGAGAAGTCGAAGCGCCGTACCTTCAAAACGATGGTCCGCCCCGAGTGCCTCGACCCGCGCAGTCGCTGCACACACCGCTCGGCGAGCCGCTCCACCTCCACCCTGATCCGCACCCGGTCGTGCAGGTCCACGTCGAAGGTGTCCTCGACCGACACCGACTTGGCGTCACGCTCGGCGACGACAGGCCGGTCGTCATGTCCCGTCGCCATCCGGAACAGCGCCGACCCGTGAGACTTCCCGAGCAGCCGTACGAGCTCGTCCTCACCGGCCTCCGCCAGGTCGGCGACCGTGGTCATTCCCGCCCGCCGCAGATGCTCCCCGGTCGCGGGCCCCACCCCCGGCAGCGTCCGCACCGGCATCGGCCCGAGCAGGTCCCGCTCCGTTCCGGGCTCGATCAGCACAAGTCCGTCCGGCTTCGCCTGCTCCGAGGCGATCTTCGCCAGCATCTTCGACCCGGCCAGGCCCACCGACCCCGTCAGTCCGGTGACCGCCAGAATGTCCCTCCGTAGCCGCTCACCGGCCTCCCGCGCCGACCGTGCGTCACTCGCCGCCCCACCCGCCTCCAGGTCGACGAAGGCCTCGTCCAGGCTCAGCGGCTCCACGAGCGGGGACAATCGCCCGAGCAGCTCCATCACCTGGTTGCTGACCGAGCGGTAGAGCGAGAACCGCGGGACCAGGTACGCGGCGTTCGGGCAGAGCCTCCGTGCCTGGGCCATCGGCATGGCCGAGTGCACCCCGAACCGCCTGGCCTCGTACGACGCCGTCGCCACGACTCCGCGCGGCCCCAGACCGCCGACCACCACCGGCTTGCCGCGCAGACTGGGCTTCGCGGCCTGCTCGGCGGCAGCGAAGAACGCATCCATGTCCAGATGCAGAATCGTCGGGGCGGATCTCACGTCTCAGATGCTGCCGTACGCCACTGACAATCGGCCCGCACACGGGTACGACCTGCCGCAGGTCCGTCGGCAGAACGTCACGTGCGCGGATCGAGCGAGGGAACGAGGGCGGCCGAGCGCTCAGACGGCCCGGTCGCGACGGCGTCTTGCCAGTTCGTCCGCCGGATTGTGCCCGACGAGTGTCTCGCCGGTGTCGACGCGCTCGCCGTGCAGCTGGGACAGGGCGGCTTCCACGTCCCGCCACACCACACCCACGGCGATGCCGAAGACTCCCTGGCCGCCCTGCAGCAGATCCACGACCTCGTCGGGCGAGGAGCACTCGTAGACGGTGGCCCCGTCGCTCATCAGCGTCAGCCGGTCCAGATCCGAGAACCCGCGGGTCCGCAGATGCTGCACTGCCGTCCTGATGTTCTGAAGTGCGACACCCGTGTCCAGGAAACGCTTCACGATCTTGAGGACCACGACGTCCCGGAAGCTGTACAGCCGCTGGGTGCCGGATCCGTACGCAGGGCGCACGCTCGGCTCCACGAGGCCGGTGCGTGCCCAGTAGTCGAGCTGTCGGTAGGTGATGCCCGCCGCGGCGCACGCGGTCGGTCCCCGGTAGCCGACGGCCTCGGTCGAGGAGTCGGCTGTCGAACTCATGTGAAGCGGATACGGCCCACCGTGTCCCGGATGCACTTCGAGGGAATCGCCTGCCGTACCGTCGCCGCTGCTTCTCACGCCGACCTCCGTCCTTGACCTGCCACCTCGACGGTAGGGAGTCGCCCGGGGTGCGTCAACGATCGCCACACTCGGCACGCCGAGTGATAATCACCCTGAGAGTGGTTTTCCGCACCCAGATGCAGGGAACGGCTCACCGAATGCGTCGGTTCAGCCGACGGGTCGGGGACCAGAGGGTCACTGACTGCTGGAGCCGAAGTCCTCGGGCGAGATCTGGTCGAGGAACTCGCGGAACTTCTCCACCTCGTCCTCCTGCTCGTCCGGGATCGCGATACCCGCGTCGTCCAGCACCCCGTCGCTGCCGTAGATGGGCGTGCCGGTGCGCAGCGCGAGGGCTATGGCGTCGGACGGCCGGGCACTCACCTCGACGCCGCTGGCGAAGACCAGCTCGGCGTAGAACACACCTTCCCGCAGGTCCGTGATGCGGACTTCGGTGAGCTCCTGCCCGACAGCCTCCAGCACGTCCTTGAACAGATCGTGGGTCAGCGGCCTGGCGGGGGCCATGCCCTGCTGTGCGAAGGCGATCGCGGTCGCCTCCCCGGGTCCGATCCAGATGGGGAGGTACCGGTCACCTCCCACTTCACGCAGGAGCACGATCGGCTGGTTGGAGGGCATTTCCACCCGGACACCCACAACGTCGAGCTCGTTCACACAGCAACCCTAGGACGTGCCCGGCAGGTTTGGGTAGTCGGGCTGCCCCAAGATCAGCGCAAGAGGGGCCGGAGATCAGCGCAACCGGACGCCCAGCGCGGTCTGCACAAGGGCCGCGTGGAGGCGGACGGAAAGATCCGCAAGTTCCTTCGTGGTCGCCTCGGCATGCGCTCTGGTCTGCGGATTACGGTGTCGCCTCAGCGGGGCGACCACCTGTTCGACCAGTCCGGCCTCGCGGTCCGCGGCCGCCTTCATGGCCCGCAGATGCCGGGGCTCCAGACCGAAACGGCCCATGTGCGCCACGAGTTTGGCCACGGTCACCGACTCGACGTCGTAATCGCCGTCCGCCGCCGGAGTGATGAGCCCGTACGACTCCCAGGCATCCAGCTCCGCCTCGGTCACCTCGGCGGCTTCCAGCAGTACGGAGCGACCCACCCGCGACGCCGTGGGCCGGTCCGGTCCGGCTTCCGCTCCAGGGGCATCCGGATCCCCCGGCGTGCCCTGGGGCCGCAGCGGAAGCTCCTCGCCCCGGGCCTGGGCGTCGAGATGCTCCCGGATGACCTTCAGAGGAAGATAGTGATCCCGCTGCATACGGAGCACCTGGGCCAGCCGCTCGACGTCCTCCGGGCTGAATTTCCGGTAGCCGGAGGGGGTGCGCCGCGGCTCGACCAGCCCCTCCGCCTCCAGGAAACGGATCTTGGAGATCGTGACCTCGGGGAACTCGTCACGCAGCTGGTTCAGCACCGAGCCGATGCTGACCAGCCGGTCGCCACCGGCGGTGCCACGCCCGGCACCGCCGGTCGGTGTTGTTCGCAGCATGGACCTTCCCTGAAGGGTCACACGCCCCGCTGGCTCGAGTAGAAGACCAGCCGGTACTTTCCGATCTGGACCTCGTCACCGTTCGACAGCTGGACCGAATCGATCGGCTCCCGGTTGACGTAGGTACCGTTCAGGCTGCCGACATCCGTGACGGTGAAGCTCCCGTCGGGCGCCCTGCGGAACTCCACGTGGCGCCGGGACACCGTGAAGTCGTCGAGGAAGATGTCGCTCTGCGGATGGCGGCCCGCCGTGGTCAGCTCACCGTCCAGAAGGAACCGGCTGCCGGAGTTCGGCCCCCGGCGCACCACGAGCAGCGCCGAGCCGAGCGGCAGCGCGTCGACGGCGGCCTGCGCCTCCGGAGAGAGCGAAGGAACGGCGGTCTGGCCCGTCATCTCGGCGTCATAGGCTTCCAGGCCCGAGATCGAGATGGTCGAGGTCGTCTCCGAGGCACGCTCCGCCTGCGCCCCGGGACGCAGCGGCGCTCCACAGTTGGAACAGAAACGGCTGGTCTCGGGGTTGCGGTGCCCGCATCGCGTACATACCGGCATGGACGGATCCTCCTGCCGCGGCTGCCCCGCGGGGGCCTGGGACGCGTACGGATCGGAGGCAAACCCTCCACCCGTACTTGAGGTTGACGGTTCTCCGAAACCTATGCGGCCGGGACCCGCAGGGTCAACAGCAGACGCGCCCTGGCCGCCAGGAATGTCACCGCCCTGCCCGGCGACCTCGTCCCGGAAGAGCGGCCGCTCGCCGGCCTGCTGCTCCGCCTCCTCGCCGTGGCGCGGTGCGCGATGACGGGCGGAGCCGCTGTCCTCGCGTGCGCTCTTGCCGAACAACTTCCCAAACAACTTCACGGGCGATTCCCCTTGACCGAAACAGACCCGCCCGTGGGGCAGGAAACCTGAATGAACACACCTGCCGACCCGGACATCATCACAACGTCCGTACCTTCCGGACAGTTTCCACCACGCAGCACGCTTACGATGCGTCGACCCCCCGCAACCTCTTGCCCATGTCCGGCAACCCCGTACGCCCCTCGCCTCACCGGGAGGACGACCGAGCGTAGTCAGGCCGTTCCGCCCGTCGCAAGGCAGCCACGACGATCTTCTCCGACCGGGTCACCGTGGCCGTGGCCTGCTCCTTCTCCAAGGTCTGCACCACGCCACCGGGGATGTTCAGCGCAGGCTCGAGATCCTGGGGCTTGCCGATGACCTTGAACCGGTAGGGCGCACCGATCTTCTTGCCGTCGATCTCGATGTCACCGCCGCTCCCGGAGAAGTAGGAGTCGGCGACCACACGGACGTCATTGACCTGGATGGCCTCGGCGCCCGCGGCACGCAGCTCCTGGATGGCGTCCAGCAGCATGTCCGGCTCGACCGCGCCGGACCCGTCGTCGATGGTCAGATTGATGCCCGGGCCCTCTGCCGCCACCGTACCGGCAAGGATTCCCAGCTGACGCTCCTTTTCCTGGGTCTGCTTGCGCGCCTCTTCCGCCTGGTCCGAGCTGGTCTCCAGCTCGGTGCGCTGATCCTCCAGACGCTGCTTCTCATCCTCTAGACGCGCGGTGCGGTCATCGAGTTCATCGAGGATGCGCACCAAATCCTCCTGGCGCGCACCGCGCAGCGCGCTGTTGTCGCTCGTGGACCGGACCTGGATGGCGAGACCGAGGCCCAGCACGAACAGCAGGAGCGCGACAATGAGTTGGGCCCGGGAGACTCGCGGCGGCCAGAGCCCCGCGATGAGCCGCTGCCGGCCGGTCAGCTCCTCCTGGGCCTGGACTCCGGGCACGCCCTGTTCGCCCTGCGCGTCCTGCTCTTCCTGCTCTTCCTGCTCGTTCTCCCGTTCGCGCTGCTCGGGCCGGTCGGACTCGTGGGTCTCGTTCTGCCGGTCCGCCCGGTCCTGCCCCGTCACCGGGTTCTCCGTCGTCTTCTCGTCCTCGCGCGTCGGCTCGCCGGTGCGCGTCGGCTGCTGGTCGCTCATCGGCCTCACGCCCGGAACACGTGCCGGCGGATGGCGGCCGCGTTGGAGAAGATCCGGATGCCGAGCACGACCACCACGCCGGTGGACAGCTGCGCACCGACGCCCAGCTTGTCGCCGAGGAAGACGATCAGGGCGGCAACCACGACGTTCGACAGGAACGAGACCACGAAGACCTTGTCGACGAAGATTCCGTCGAGCATGGCCCGCAGCCCGCCGAAGACCGCGTCCAAGGCCGCGACCACGGCGATCGGCAGGTAGGGCTCGACCACCGCCGGTACTTCGGGTCGGAGCAACAGTCCCGCCACGACTCCCACGACGAGGCCCAGTACGGCGATCACGATGTGCCCTTCCCTGTCTCTGCCGTTCCCTGTCCGCTGCCCGTTCCGGCATCGGCGGTCCCCGGCTCTGCGGTACGTACGATCAGGCTCGGCGCGGCAGGCAGTCGCACCTCTTCCTGGGCGGAAATGCTGGTACGGATGCCGAAGTTCTCCTGCAGCGCATGCAGGTACTGGCCGTCGGCGCTGTCCTGGAAGGCAGTGCTCAGCTTCTTCCCGTCCCCCACCGCCAGCACCGTGTACGGCGGCACCAGCGGCTTGTTGTCGACCAGTATGGCGTCACCCGCAGCGCGGACGGCGGACAGGGCCGTCAGCCGCTGCCCGTTGATCGCGACGGCCTCTGCGCCGGACTGCCACAGGCCGTTGACGATCCGCTGCATGTCCCGGTCGCGCAGCCGGCCCGTGTCGGAGAAACCGCTGCTCTCCCTCGGGCCTCCGCCGTCGGACTCGGTGTCCTTGGCGTCGTCCACGACCAGCTTGATCCCGGGACCGCGCACTTCCGTGGCGCCGGAGAGCAGCGCGACGAGTTCGCCCTGATCCCCGCCGTGCTGCTGCAGCGCCTTGCGCTGCCGCTCCCCCACCTCGTCACGGAGCCGCTCGACATCCGTCTCCAGCTCGTCGGCCGCCGAGGTCTCCGCGTCGATCCGGTCGATGAGTTCCTCGCGCTCCTTCGCCACCACCGGTGCCGATATCCGCGCCTGAGCGGCTCCCAACGTGACAACCAGGGCGGCCAGCACGAGACCGGCGGCCAGGCCCAGCTTGGTGCGCAGCGTCTTCGGCAGCCCGCCACCCTCGGCGTCCCTGCGGGCTGCCGCCTCCGCATAGCCGTCGTCGAGGCTGTGGTCCATGACATTGGTCAGCAGCGACATGGACGCATCGGGGCGCGGCGGCGGTGAGGCGGTGCTCCGAACGGGGGGCTGCTGCGGCATGCCGCACATCGTCGCACGTCGGCATCGCTACCGCCGAATGGCCCCACCGATGTGCCGGAAGGCAGACCACGCAGCCCTCCGGCACATCGCTCTCAGCTAGCTCTCAGTCGTCTGACCTGCGCTCTCCACGACTCCGGCCCATTCGTCGAGCAGAGCCTCGGCGGACGTGTCATCGGGGCCTTCAGCCCACAGATGAGTGACCGCCTCTGCGGGGTCGGGCAGCACCAGCACCCAACGACCGTCGGGCTCGACCACCCGCACGCCGTCGGTCGTGTCGATGGTGCGGTCGCGTGCCGCCTCGACGACCCGCCGCATCACCAGCCCCTTCACCGCCCAGGGCGTCTGCACGTCGCGACGGAGCACGTGCGCCCGCGGGATCCGGGCATCGATCTGGCTCAACGTGAGCTGCGTACGCGCCACCAACCCGAGCAGCCTCGTGAAGGCGGCCGTGCCGTCGAAGACACTGCTGAACTCGGGAATGATGAAACCGCCGCGGCCGTCGCCACCGAAGATGGTGGATTCCTCGCGGCAGACCCGGGTCAGATCGTCGGGCGACGTCGTCGTCCATTCGACCTGTGTGCCGTGGTACGCAGCGACCTGCTCGGCGATCCGTGTCGTCGTCACCGGAAGGGCCACCCGGCCGCTGCGGCGCTCCGCGGCCACGAGGTCGAGCATCACGAGCAGGGCCCGGTCGTCCTCGATGATGCGTCCGTGCTCGTCGACGAGGGACAGACGTTCACCGACGGTGTCGAAACGCACGCCGAAGGCGGCTCTCGCCGACGCCACGATCTCCCCGAGGCGCACGAGCCCCTTGCGACGCGCTTCGGTGGTCTCGGTCGGCCTGGACTCGTCGAGACCGGGATTGATGGTGAGGGCGTCCACCCCGAGTCGGCCCAGCAGGCTCGGCAGAACGAGGCCGGCGCTGCCGTTCGACGCGTCGACCACGACCTTGAGGCCCGCATCGGCGATCCCGGTCGTGTCGACGTTGCGCAGCAGTGACCCGGTGTAGGAGTCGAAGACGCTGGCCGGGAAGGACAGGTCCCCGATCTCACCCGGGAACGCCCGCCGGTACTCCTGGCGGGCGTACACCCGGTCCAGCTTCCGCTGCCCGCCCTGGGAGAGATCCGCCCCACGCTCGTCGAAGAACATGATGTCGACGGAGTCCGGTACTCCCGGCGACGTACGGATCATGATCCCGCCGGCGCTCCCGCGTGCCGTCTGCTGGCGCGCCACGGGCAGCGGGACGTTCTCCAGGTCGCGCACGTCGATGGCGCTCGCCTGCAGCGCCGAGATGACGGCACGTTTCAGTGCACGGGCGCCGCGGGAGTGGTCACGGGCGGTGGTCACAGTCGCGCCCTTTTTGAGCGTGGTGGCGTAAGCACCTGCCAGCCGCACGGCCAGCTCGGGTGTGATCTCCACATTCAGGATCCCGGAGACGCCACGCGCACCGAAGAGATGCGCCTGCCCGCGCGACTCCCAGATCACCGAGGTCTTGACGAAGGCGCCCGCCTCGATGGTCTTGTACGGGTAGATCCGCACATTGCCCTGGACGATCGATTCTTCACCGATCAGGCACTCATCCCCGATGACCGCGCCGTCCTCGACACGGGCGGCCCGCATGATGTCGGTGTTCTTACCGATCACGCAGCCGCGCAGATTGCAGTGCTGCCCGATGTACACGTTGTCGTGGATGACGGCTCTGTGGAGGAAGGCGCCGCTCTTCACGACCACGTTGGAGCCGACGACGGTATGCTCGCGGATCTCCACGCCGGCTTCGATCTTGGCGTAGTCCCCGATGTACAGCGGCCCGCGAAGCACCGCGTCGGAGTGCAGTTCGGCTCCCTCGGCCACCCACACACCGGGCGAGATCTCGAAGCCGTCGATCTCCACGTCGACCTTGCCCTCGAGCACGTCCGCCTGGGCCTTCACATAGCTCTCGTGCGTGCCCACGTCCTCCCAGTAGCCCTCGGCAATGTAGCCGTAGATCGGCTTGCCTTCCTTCATGAGCTGGGGGAAGACGTCACCGGACCAGTCCACCGGAACGTCGGGCTCGACATAGTCGAAGACCTCGGGCTCCATGACGTAGATCCCGGTGTTCACAGTGTCCGAGAAGACCTGTCCCCAGGTCGGCTTCTCCAGGAAGCGCTCGACCTTTCCGTGCTCGTCCACGATGGTGATGCCGAATTCCAGCGGATTGGGTACCCGGGTAAGGCATACCGTGACGAGCCCGCCTTTCTCCTTGTGGAAGGAGATGAGGTCGGTCAGGTCGAAGTCGGTGAGGGCATCACCGGAGATGACGAGGAAGGTGTCGTCCTTCAACGCCTCCTCGGCGTTCTTCACGCTCCCGGCAGTGCCGAGTGGCTTCTCCTCGTTTGCATAGGTCAGCTCCATCCCCAGCTCTTCGCCGTCACCGAAGTAGTTCTTGACGAGGGAGGCGAGAAACTGGACGGTTACGACAGTCTCATGGAGGCCGTGCCGCTTCAGCAGGCGCAGCACATGCTCCATGATCGGCCTATTGACCACTGGAAGGAGTGGCTTAGGCATGGTCGAGGTCATGGGACGAAGTCTGGTTCCTTCGCCACCAGCCATCACGACGGCCTTCATGTCGGAAGCGTCCTCCTTGAAGAGATGACGGTCTAGCCGACTTCACCCGTCCGGGCAGGCCCTACCTGATGAGTGGGCCGGCGGGACTCTGCGCAGCTCTGGGCAGATGGCTCAATCGGCCGCGGCATCCGCCTTGACGAGTCGGCGGACCTGGACCACGTAGAGAATCCCTGCCCACCAATACAGAGTTGTACCCCATCCAGCGAACGCCCATCCGAAAACTTCGGCAAGTGACGCAAGCCACCCCTCTCCGTCACTCAGGAGGAGCAAGGGGAACGCATACATCAAGTTGAAGGTTGCAGCTTTCCCGAGGAAGTTCACCTGTGGTGGCGGATAGCCGTGCCGGCGGAGGATTACCACCATCACCAGCAGCATCAGCTCCCGGGCCAATAGCGCGGCGGTGAGCCAGAGCGGCAGGATCTCGCGCCAGGTGAGCCCCACGAGGGTGGAAAGGATGTAAAGCCTGTCAGCGGCGGGGTCGAGGATCCGGCCCAGGCTGCTGATCTGGTTCCAGCGACGTGCCAGCTTGCCGTCGAGATAGTCACTGATGCCGCTCAGCGCAAGCACCAGCAGCGCCCAGCCGTCGGCCTTCGGTCCGCCGAACTCCGGCAGAAGGATCAACCACAGGAAGAGCGGCACGCCCAGCAGGCGGGCCATGCTGAGGATGTTGGGGATGGTGAGTACCCGGTCCGTCTGAACGCGAGTCTCCTGGACCTCCACCCGGGGGCCTCCTGTGGGGAACGTGTCTACGATGTGCCCTGACCTTACCCTCAGGCCTCTGCGCGGCGTACGGGGGGTGCGGGGGATCAGAAGTCCACCGAACGCAAAAAGGCCGTGGTCCCTGGATCGAAATCCAGGGACCACGGCCTAAAGATTGTTCGGCGGTGTCCTACTCTCCCACAGGGTCCCCCCTGCAGTACCATCGGCGCTGAAAGGCTTAGCTTCCGGGTTCGAAATGTAACCGGGC
>NZ_JBHVDH010000013.1:0-190447 GCF_042802855.1 Streptomyces sp. NPDC057445
ACCCAGTCCTCCAGCTCACCCGGCTCACTCTGGACGAGGTGGACCGGCCCATTCAGGTCGACATCATGGCCATGCCTCCGCAACGCCAGAAGCCGCGCCCTCGTGAGCCCGGGATCACGGCACATCCTCAGCCCGGGCACGCGGCACATCCTCGGCATCGGCATCGTCATCGGCATCGCAGCCGATGACCCCGGCCATCTGACGCCCGCAGCGGGCTGCTTCGTGCCGGAGCCAGGGCACAGCATGGCCGGATTCGCGGACGCCTGTCTGCTGCACACAGGCGGGCCATGGGATCCCTCTTGATGAAGCGTCAGTCGCCTCCGTTGTTGGAGGTTCCCACGAATTTCCGTACGGGGTGAACACCCCGTGGCTCTCCGCCGTATGAAGACCAGCGCTTCCCTCTCGGCCGGCGCACGTTCATGACCCGACCGGCGCCGAAGCATAGGAGTTCCATTGAGTACAGTTCGAAGACGCTCGAAAAAGGGCAAAAGGGTAGTCGCCGCCTCGATCGCGCTGATGCTGGGCGGGGGTGGCCTCATTGCGGTCAACTCCTATGCCTCCGCCGGCGAGGGATGGGGACCCTGGTCCGGCAACGAGCAGCAGAATCAGAACCTGAGTGCCGGATCCTCCGCGTCCACCATCAAGTGTCCTGAGGTGGCGAACGGACTGTCCGAGGTGCCGGACCGGGCCAGGCCCGAGGTCGACCGCGAGCTTGCGACACTGGACAGTCAGATCACCGAGGCGTACCAGCGGTTCGTCGAACAGAAGGACCAGATTCAGCGGGACTCCCAGTTCGCCCAGAACGCGGTGCTCGGACCGCTGGAGGGCAAGCGTGCGGCGAGCATCGACCGCATCGCCGTGGCCATCAGCCGGGCGGCCGGGGCGCGCCCGCAGGGGCTGGAGGCAATGGCTCCCTGCACCCTGCAGGTGGATGACGCGGACGAGGGCGACGCCGGTCAGGGCAACGGCGAGGGGCAGAACCAGGGCGACGGCCAGGACGGCAACGGCGAGGGCGACCAGGACAACGGCGGAGGCCAGGACAACGGCGACGGCGGCCAGGCGGGCAACGGCCCGGAGGCGTCCGACTTCGCCGACATCCAGTCGGTCCAGCCGAACGTCGGCAACCCCGAACGGCTTCAGGACGCCTCCCGTGGCACCTTCTCCACCGAGTGCGGTGTCAACGCGAACGGCAAGTTCAACCCGGACAACGTGATCGTCGCGCCCGGTGTGAGCAATGGCGCGCACCATATGCACGACTACGTCGGCAACCAGGCCAACGACGCGTTCGCGAGCGACGACGACCTCGCCAACGGCGACACCTCGTGCCGCGACCAGGGTGACAAGTCGACCTACTACTGGCCCGTCCTGCGCCTGCAGAACGGTCAGGACGAGAAGGACGTCCAGGCCGACGGCGGCGGCAAGGACAAGAACACCGGCCAGATCCAGACCCCGGCCCAGGTCACGCTCAACTTCGTGGGCAGCCCGGTCGACAAGGTCACCGAGATGCCCCGCTTCCTGCGGATCATCACCGGTGACGCCAAGGCCTTCGTCAACGGCAACGCGAACGCCAACGCCTCTTGGAGCTGCACGGGCTTCGAGGACCGCCAGCTGAAGGACAAGTACCCGATCTGCCCCCAGGGCAGCAAGGTGGTCCGTAGCTTCAAGTTCCAGAGCTGCTGGGACGGTCAGAACACCGACAGCGCCAACCACCGCACGCACGTGGCCTTCGCCGACCAGAACGGCCGCTGCCAGAACGGGTTCAAGGCCATCCCGCAGCTCGTGCAGCGGATCGTCTACGACGTGCCGCCGCCGGTCTTCGACGGGAACAGCCCCGCGGTGTTCGCCGTCGACTCCTTCCCCGAGCAGCTGCACAAGCCGGTCACCGACCACGGCGACTTCATCAACGTCTTCGACGACGACCTCATGCGGACGATGGTGAGCTGCATCAACGAGGGACGAGAGTGCGGACCCGGCGACACCGGTGCCCCTCCGGCCGAGGACGAGGAGACTCCCGGGGACGGTGGTCAGCCGGGTGCCGGCCAGCCTGGTGAGGAGCCCGCGCCCGGTGGCGGGGCGGAGAACCCTGGGGACGGTGGTCAGCCGGGTGCCGGCCAGCCCGGTGAGGAGCCCGCGCCCGGTGGCGGGGAGGAGAACCCTGGGGACGGTGGTCAGCCGGGTGCCGGCCAGCCCGGTGAGGAGCCCGCGCCCGGTGGCGGGGCGGAGAACCCTGGGGACGGTGGTAAGCCGGGTGCCGGCCAGCCCGGTGAGGAGCCCGCGCCCGGTGGCGGGGAGGAGAAGCCCGAGGACGGTGGTAAGCCGGGTGCCGGCCAGCCCGGCGCGCAGGCCACGCCGGACACCGGTGGCGAGGTGGACACGCCCAAGCTCGCGACGGGGGCGGCTGCCGGTACGGCCGGTGCGCAGGCCACGCCGGACACCGGTGGGAACGCTCCGGCGCCTGCCGGTGGCAACGGCCGGCAGGCCGCAGAGGGAGGGCTTGCCTCTACGGGTGCCCAGCTGTGGCCCTCCGCGGCCGGGGCGGTGCTGCTGATCGCAGGCGTTCTGCTGCTCCGGACGCGCAATCGCGGTGAGACCGCCCGTCGTCGCTGAAGTCGGCCCCACCACGGCCCCGGCCGGACCTGTGACGCAGGTCCGGCCGGGGCCGACGCGTGTCCCGGACTGAGGGTCCGCTGTCTCCCGGCGATGCGTCCCGCTGCCCGGCCCGGATCCCCTGCGGCGGCCGGCCTGGGCCGGACCCGGGACCAGGCCCCTGCCTGGACGGCACGGTCGTCCCCGTCAGCCTTCGCCCGTGAGCGCCCGGATCTCCGTCACCAGGGCGACAAGTGCCTCCCGTTCGGGGAGCGTTGTCTCCGGATGCCACAGGTCGACCAGCAGGCAGGTACGGGGCCGGGCACCGTGGTTCCATGCCTCGTGCTCGAAGGAGTAGTCGAAGAGCAGGCACTCGCCCTCCTTCCACGGGCGTGCCTCCCCTGCCACGCGGATGCCGCAGTCCTCGGGGATGTCGACGGCGACGTGCAGATTGATGCTGAAGTTCCACAGGTCGCAGTGCGGGCGGATGGCGGCCCCGGGCAGCAGTGTCGAGAAGTGGCTCTCCAGCAGCGGGCATATGGCCCCTGTGTCCACTGCCGTCTCCCGCAGGATCCGGTACGCGGTCGGCACGAGCGGTTCCGACTCGGCCATCAGGCGCCCCCTCTTGTAGAGGTAGAGGGCCTGCCAGTCGTTCTGCCGGACGAGATAGTGCTCGTAGTCGGAGAACTGCCCCCGGCGCTGCGCCCACGCCGCCGCAAGCTCCTCCTTGATCGCGGCGTGGCCGGACTCGAAGGCCCGCACGACCGGAGCGACCTCCGGGTGCTCGTAAGGGTCGTGCCACGGGCGTTCGGAGATGCCGGGCATGACCCACTTGGCATCTCTCTGCAGAGGGTGCCGCTTCTGTCCCTCCGGGTCGAGCATGGCCTCCACGCGGTCGAGCGAACGCTCGCCGTGGGTGCGTCTGATCGCCTCGAAGGCCTCTTCGATCTCCGGAGTCATCGCCGGTTCCTTTGCTGAACGTCGTGGACGGGGCCGTACCCGTCCAGGCTCGCCGCGCTTCCCGGTCGCTGCCCAGTCACGTAAAGCAGGTCCCGCGATCCGCACCCGTACTCCCTTCGCATGTCAAGGGGCGGTTTTCCGTGACTTACACGGCAGCACCCCTCGGGTGAGAGTTGCCGGGCAACGTCGTCGACCCGACTCATCCGACTGAGGAGACAGGACCACCTCATGGCCGCTCTTGACCGCGGGTACCTGCCGCTGACATCCCCGCAGACCGGCGTCTGGGTCGCGCAGCAGCTCGATCCCCATCGCGCCGACTACAACATCGGTGAATACCTGGAGATCCACGGCTCGGTGGACCCGGAGCTGCTCGAGACGGCGCTGCGCCGGATGCTGGACGAGACCGAAGTGCTCAGGATGCGATTCGTGGAGCACGACGGCGAGATCCGGCAGATACCGGCCGAACTGCCCCCGTTCCAACTGGAGACGGTCGACCTCCGGGACAGCCCCGACCCGGCCGGCGCCGCCCAGGCACGGATGCGGGCCGAACTCGGCCGTCCGGCGGACCTGGCGGCGGGAGACGTGCACCGGTATCTGCTGCTGCGCACCGGCCCGGAGACCTGTCTGTGGTTCCACGCCTACCACCACATCGTGGTGGACGGCATCACCGGCTCCATGGTGGCCCGCAGGGTCGCCGAGATCTACACCGCGCTGGCAGAAGGCAGGCCGGTGCCGGACGCCGACGCCGCCCCGCTGGAAGAGATCGTGGCGGAGGACCTGGCGTACCGGCAGTCCGAGGAGTGCGCACGCGACCGGGAGTTCTGGCTGGCCAGGATGGCCGATGCGCCCGAGCCCGTCGGATACACCGGCAACGCTCCTGTCCCGCCGGTCGGCGAGACCCTGCGGGTACGCCGCGATCTCCCGCTTGCCGACGGCCGTGCCCTGCGCGACGGCGCCCGTCGCCACGGCACGCGCTGGCCGGCGCTGGTCATGGCCGCCGCCGCGGCATATCTCCACCGCGTCAGCGGGGCGGACGACCTGGTGCTCGGACTCCCCGTGACCGGCCGTACCACTTCGGCGGCGCGCCGCACACCGGGCATGTTCTCGAACGTGGTTCCGCTGCGGCTCTCCGTCGACGGCTCCCTTCCGCTCGGCGAGCTGCTGCGCCGGACGTCCGAGGCCATCAAGGAGGCGCTGCGCCATCAGCGCTACCGCTCGACCGATCTGCAGCGTGACCTCGCCCGCGGCGCGGACGAAGCCGGCCCGGGTACCGACGGCGCCGGTCGTGACGCCGGGCGCAAACTGTGGGACGCGGCCGTCAACATCATGTCGTTCGACTACGGACTGTCGTTCGCGGGCGCGCCCGCCACGGTGCACAACCTCTCCGTCGGGCCCGTCGACTACGTCTCGTTCAACGTGTACGACCGCGGTGGCGACGGACCCATCACCGTGCAGGCCGAGGCCGACCGGGCGCGCGCGGACGAGCATGAACTGGGCGCGCACCAGCAGCGGTTCATGGAGTTCCTGGCCGCGGTCGCCAAGGCCGACGCGGACACTCCGGTCGACGGCATCGAGCTGCTGACCGGCGCCGACAGGAAGCGTCTTGCGGTCCTCGGGGACGGCGGCACCGCCGCGTTCCCCGAGGACCGCTGCCTCCACCAGCTCTTCGAGGAGCAGGTCGCCCGCACCCCGGACGCCACTGCCGTGATCTGTGACGGAGTCGAGCTGACCTACCGTCAACTCGACGTATGGGCCACGGACATCGCGGCCCGGCTCCGTCCGCTCACCGGCCCCGACCGCCCGGTCGGCGTCAGTCTCGAGCGCTCGCCCGCACTCGTGGCCGCGCTGCTGGGCATCCTCAAGTCCGGTGCGCACTATGTGCCGTTGGATCCGTCGCTGCCGCGCCGACGCCTCGCGTACATCGTCGACGACGCCGGGATCGACACGGTCGTCACCCGCCCGGGACCGGCGGAGAGGCTGCCGGCGGGCATACCTTCGCTGGTGCCGGTGGGATCCCTGGAGGACGCCGCACAGGCGAGCGGCGGCGCGGGACCGGCATCGTCGGGGGAGGACCGGCCGTCGGCCTCTGCCGCCTACATGCTCTACACCTCCGGCAGCACCGGAGAGCCCAAGGGTGTTGTGGTCGCCCACTCGGCGGCCGTCAACTTCACTCTCCAGAACCTCGCGGCCTGCCGGGTCGGCACCGACGCCCGCTTCCTGGGCTTCGCGGCACTCACCTTCGACGTCTCCGTACTGGAGATCTTCGGCGCACTGCTGAGCGGGGGAACCCTCGTCCTCGCCACCGACGAGGAACGGCTCGACGTGGACAGGCTGCAGGCGCTGATGGCGACACAGGCCGTCACCATCGCCGACCTGCCGACCGCCCTGATGCCCCTGCTCGACCCCGCCGCGCTGCCCGACCTGTCGTTCGTCTCCACCGGCGGAGAAGCCCCCACGGGCGACATCGTGGACCGCTGGGCGGCCCCTGGGCGAGAGGTGTGGAACACCTACGGTCCCACCGAGAGCACTGTCGTCGTCACCATGCACCGGTGTTCCGCGCCCTCGGGGGGACAGGCCCCGCCGATCGGCCGCCCGACCGTCAACCACCGCGTGTATGTGACCGACCGCCGGCTGCGGCTGGTCCCGCCGGGCGTGCCGGGAGAGCTGTGTGTGGCCGGCGCGGGTCTGGCCCGGGGCTACCTGGGCAGGGCGGCGATGACCGCCGAGCGGTTCGTTCCCGACCCCTGGGCGACGGATCCGGGAGCGCGTATGTACCGGACCGGCGACCTGGTGCGCTGGTCGGCCGACGGTGAACTCGAGTTCCTGGGCCGCATCGACCAGCAGGTCAAGATCAACGGGCATCGCATCGAACTGGGGGAGATCGAGGCGGAACTGACCCGCCATCCCGCGGTCGCCCAGGCCGCCGTCGTCGTCCACGACGCGCCGGGCGCAGGAAAGCGCCTGGTCGCGTTCGTGGCCCCGGACGCGGACGCCCCCGCTGCCGGGCCGGAGGAGCTCCAGGCATTCCTCGGCGAGGGTCTGCCGCGCTACATGGTGCCCCACACCTACGTGCTGCTCGACGGAAGCCGGCTGCCCCTCACCCCGAGCGGCAAGGTCGACCGCAAGGCCCTCGTCGTACCGGACCGCGAAGCGCCGGCCACGACAGCCGCAACGGACGAAGCGGCTTCAAGTGAACTCCGTACCGGCGCCGAGGCCGTGTTGTGCGAGCTGTTCGGTGCGGTGCTGGGGCAGCGGGTGGGTCCGGCGGAGAGCTTCTTCGAGCTGGGCGGTGACAGTATCGGGGCATTGACGCTGGTGAGCCGTGCGAGGGCGCGTGGGCTGTCGTTCAGCCTGCGTGATGTGTTCGAGCACAAGACCGCGGCCGCTCTCGCCGCCACTCTGCGGAGCCCCCGGGCCGAACTCGAGGCCGTGTTGTGCGAGCTGTTCGGTGCGGTGCTGGGGCAGCGGGTGGGTCCCGCGGAGAGCTTCTTCGAGCTGGGCGGTGACAGTATCGGCGCGTTGACGCTGGTGAGCCGTGCGAGGGCGCGTGGGCTGTCGTTCAGCCTGCGTGATGTGTTCGAGCACAAGACCGCGGCCGCTCTCGCCGCCGCCCTCCCCGACGGCGACGCCGGGACGCCGCCCGCAGCCACGGACGGCGACGACACCGGCGAAGGCGACATCCCGTCGACCCCGATCATGCGCTGGCTGCTGGAGGCCGACGGTCCCACGGACCGGTTCAGCCAGTCCATGGTGGTGCGTCTGCCCGCCGGTGCCGACTCCCACGCCGGTGCCGACTCCCACGACGGCACCGACTCCCACGACCGTGCGTACGACTCCAAGCTGACCAGCGTGCTGCAGAGCGTCGTCGAACAGCACGCCATGCTGCGGCTGAAGGTCACACCCGGCGCAACCGGGCCCGTCTGCGCGGTCGGGCCGCGCGGGAGCGTGGACGTGACCCCTCTGCTCTCGCGCGTCGACCTCCAGGGCGCGGACGACGACGCACGTCGCAAGGAGGTTGATCGCGTGGTGTCAGAGGCCGCCGGGCGCCTCGACCCGGCGGCCGGAGTGATGCTCCAGGCGGTGCGCCTCGCGGGCGATCCGGCCGGGCCCCTACTGCTGCTGTGCGTGCACCATCTGGCGGTCGACGGAGTTTCCTGGCGGATCCTGCTGGCAGACCTGGCCGAGGCATGGAGCGCCCACACCGAGGGCCGTAGTGTCGCCCCGGCTCAGGGTGGCACGTCGTTCCGCGCCTGGGCCAAGCATCTTCAGCAGCACGCCCGGACGCCCGAAACACTTGCCGAACTTCCCTACTGGCGTGAGGTCCTGGAGCCCGCAGAGGCCACCACCGGACCGTCCCCGCTCGCGGACCGCATCCCCGACCCCGCGCGTGACACCGCGGCGACCGCGCGCTCCCTGAGCGTGATTCTGCCGGCCGAGGTGGCGGGGCCGCTGCTGTCGGCCGTGCCGCACGCGCTGCGCACCGGTCCCTCGCAGATCCTGCTCGCCGCGCTCGCGACGGCGGTGCGCACCTGGCATCGCGAACGGACCGGCGAGAGTGCCGTCTCCCTGCTCGTCGACCTGGAGGGACACGGCAGGTCCGACCGCAGCGGCCGGCACGACCTGGGCCGTACCGTCGGCTGGTTCACCACCCAGTACCCCGTCCGACTCGATCTGCGCGACCGCGCGCCCGATGCCGCCGCCGAAGAGGCCGACGCCGCAGTCGAGTTGGTGGGCCGGGTTCACGAGCAGCTGGCCGCCGTGCCCGACCACGGCAGCGGCTACGGGCTGCTCCGCCTGCTGAACGAGGACACCGCGGCCGAGCTCGAGGCCATGCCCCGGCCGACGGTGCTCTTCAACTACCTGGGACGCTTCGACGGGGACGAGACCGGACCGTGGAGTCCACTGCCCGGCGCGGCCGGACTGCGGGCGGACAGCGATCCCGCCATGCCGTTGGAGCACTGCCTGCAGATCGACGTACTGGCCGTCGACGGGCCCTCCGGCCCCGAACTCACCGCCGTATGGACCTGGCCGGACGCCCTGCTCGAGGAAGCCGACGCCGCCACCCTGGCCGAGCAGTGGCAGCGTGCCCTGCACACGCTCGCCGACCGCTCGGCGGAGCCGGCCGGGGGACGCCTCGCACCCCGGGACCTCCCGCTGGTACGGCTCGCACAACAGGACGTGGACGGCCTCGCGGAGCGCTACCCCGGCCTGTGCGACGTGCTCCCTCTCTCCCCGCTCCAGGAAGGACTGTTCTTCCACGCGTCGTTCGACACGGCCGGCACGGACGCCTACACCGGACAGCTCGTGCTGGAGCTCGAAGGCGAAGTCGACGTACGGCGGCTTCGCGAGGCGTGCAGAGGGCTGCTGGACCGGCACAGCGCGCTGCGCGCCGCATTCACCGACCAAGGTCTGGCCGCTGCGGTCCAGGTGGTTCTCTCCGAACTCGAGCCCCCGCTCGACCTGGTGGATCTCGCCGGACTCACAGGGAGCGAGCAGCGGGACGCACTGGACCGGCTCCTGGCGGACGACCGGCTGCGCCGCTTCGACCTCGAGCGGCCGCCACTGCTGCGCTTCACGCTCGTCAGGCTCGGCGAGGGCCACCACCAGCTCGTGCTGACGAACCATCATATTCTGTGGGACGGCTGGTCCTCCGCGATCCTCCTGCGTGAACTCCTCACCGGATACGCCGAACTCGGCGACCGGGCAGAACGGCCCACCGCTGAACCCTCCGCCCACGATCGGCACATCGCCCCTGAGGCCGTGCCCTACCGGGCCTATCTCGACTGGCTGGCGCACCAGGACCGCGATCAGGCGCACACCGCCTGGAGCCGGGCGCTCGACGGACTCCACGAGCCCACCCTGCTGGCCGCAGGGGATCCCCACCGTCTGGACACCCTGCCCGAACGCATTCCCGTCGAACTGTCGGAGGAGCTCACCGCGCGCCTGACCGCCCGTGCCCGCGCTGCCGGGATCACCCTCAACAGCGTCGTCCAGGGAGCGTGGGCGATCCTGCTCGGCCGCATCACGGGACGCGACGACGTGGTCTTCGGCGGAACCGTCGCCGGCCGGAGCGCCGAGATCCCCGGCATCGAGCGGATGGTCGGCCTCCTGATCAACACCCTCCCGGTGCGCTTCCGGATCCGTGACGAAGAGCCTCTGATGGCGGCACTCGCACGATTCCAGGACGAGCAGGCACGGCTGATGGACCATCAGCACATCGGGCTCGCCGACATCCAGCACGCGACCGGGCTCGGCACACTCTTCGACACCGCCGTCGTCTTCGAGAACTATCCACTGGACCTCGACGCGATCCGTGACGCCGCCGGCGGACCGCGGCTGACCTGGGTCGGCGGCTCCGACGCCACGCACTACACCGTCAACCTCATCGCCCTGCCGGGCGAGCGGCTGTGCCTGAACCTCGACCACCGCCCGGACGTACTCGACGCACCGACAGCGCGCGGCATCGCTGACGCGCTGGAACGGATCCTCACCACGGCCGCAGACACCCCGGGCCTCGCCGTCGGGGCCGTCGACATCCTGTCCGCCGAGCAGCACCGTCTGGTCCGGGACCGGAACGCGACCGGACACCCCGTACCGGACACCACCCTCTGCGAACTCCTCGCCCGGCAGGCGGACCGGACTCCCGGCGCCCCGGCGACCGTGTTCCGGGGTGATACGCGCAGCTACGCGGAGCTCCATCAGGAGGCGGAACGGCTGGCCCGCGCGCTCCGTGAGCGGGGAGCGGGACCCGAGCGGATCGTCGCGGTGTCCCTGCGCCGCTCCACCGAGATGGTGATCGCCCTGCTGGCGGTCCTGAAGTCCGGGGCGGCCTATCTGCCGGTGGATCCGTCGCTGCCCGAGGACCGCATCGCCTTCATGCTGACCGACGCCCGGCCGGTCCTGCTGATCACCAACCAGGACGTCGGGCCAGGGCTGCCGCCCACGCCGGGACTGGCTCGCGTGCTCCTCGACGCGGACGCCGACGCCGACGCGGACACCGACGACGGCGCGGCCGACTCCGACGCGGTGCACATGCGGCACGAGGTGCACGCGGTGCACGAGACGGACGCCGGCGCCGATCGCCACACCGCCGGCGGCCTGCCCGCCGGTCGGCCCACGGACGTTCTGCTGCCCTCCCACCCCGCCTACGTCATCTACACCTCGGGCTCCACCGGACGCCCGAAGGCCGTCGTCGTGGAGCACGCCGCCATCGTCAACCGGCTGCTGTGGATGCAGGACACTTACGGCCTCGACGCCGGCGACCGGGTGCTGCAGAAGACCCCGTTCGGCTTCGACGTCTCCGTATGGGAGTTCTTCTGGCCCCTGCTGACCGGCGCCACCCTGGTCGTCGCCGAGCCGGAAGACCACAAGGACCCGGCCTGTCTCGCCCGGCTGATCCAGGACGAGGCCATCACCACCGTCCACTTCGTTCCGTCGATGCTCGCGGCCTTCGTACAGGAGCCCGCGGCCGTGCACTGCCGCTCGCTGCGCAGGGTGATCTGCAGCGGCGAGGCACTGCCCGAGGAGCTCAAGGACCACTTCCACAGCGTCCTCGACGTCCCGTTGCACAATCTGTACGGGCCTACCGAGGCGGCCGTCGACGTCACGTACTGGGAGTGCCGCCCCGAGGACCGGGGACCCGTTCCGATCGGCCATGCCATCTGGAACACCGCACTGCACGTCCTCGATCCGTCGGGACGGCCCGTGCCGGTGGGCGTCCCCGGCGAACTCCATCTGTCCGGAACGGGACTTGCCCGCGGGTACCTGAACCGTCCGGCGCTCACGGCCGAACGCTTCGTCGCCAACCCGTTCGGCCCGGCCGGATCCCGGATGTACCGCACAGGAGACCTCGTCCGGCGACGCGCCGACGGCGCCGTCGAATACCTCGGCCGCACCGACGACCAGGTCAAGATCCATGGATTCCGGATCGAACTCGGGGAGATCGAGACGGCCCTCGCCAGGCTGCCGCACACCGCACGGGCCGCAGTCGTCGTCCGCGAGGACACCCCGGGCGAGCGCCGGCTCGTCGGCTATGTCGTCCCGCTGGCCGGCACGACCCCCGAACCCGACGCCATGCGTGCCGAACTCGCCCGGTCACTGCCCGAGTACATGGTGCCGGTGCTCGTCGTCGTCGACGAGCTGCCCGTCACCCCCAACGGCAAGCTCGACCGCCGGGCCCTGCCCGCACCGACGGCCGCCACCGCCACGGGCCACGAACCACCCGCCGACGAGACCGAGGAACTCGTCGCCGCGTTGTGGACCGCGGTCCTCGGTGTCGACAGCATCGGCCGCCACGACGACTTCTTCGCGCTCGGGGGCCACTCACTGACCGCCACCCGCGTCGCCGCCCGCCTCCGCCAGGCCCTGGGCCTGGAAATGCCCCTGCACACCCTCTTCGAGCACCGGACCGTCGCCGGACTCGCCGCCGCGATCGAGTCCGCGCTCCTCGACGAACTCACCGCCGCGGCCGACGACGAGGCTTCCCGTCCGCTCGTACACCAGGGAGAGACCGCGTGACCACCCACGACACCACGCCCACCGACGTCGGCAGCAAACTCGGCGCCGCCAGGGAGCTGCTGCGCCGCCGGGTGCAGGCCGCCCTGGCCGACCCGGCGGGTGCGGCGGCCGACGCCACCATTGCCGTCGACCCGGATGCCGAACCCGTCGCCTCCTTCGCCCAGGAACGACTGTGGCTGGTCGACCGGATGCTGAACGGCACTCCCGGCTACGCCGTGCCCGAGACGGTCCGGCTGCGTGGCCCGCTCGACGAGAGCCTGCTCCGGCGGAGCCTCACCGCACTCGTCCAGCGGCACGACACCCTGCGGACCGTGTTCGAGGAGCGCGACGGGCTGCCGCACCCCGTCGTCGTACCGCCCCCGGCCGACGTACCACTGCCGGTCGTCGATCTCCGCGGTGAACCGGCCGCGCAACAGCAGCGGCGGGCCGTCGAGCTGGCCCGGCGGACAGCCCGGGAGCCGTTCGACCTCGCCACCGGGCCCCTGCTGCGAACCCTGCTGGTCCGAACCGCAGACGACGAGCATCTGTTCGTACTCGTGGTCCATCACATCGCCACCGACGGCTGGTCCATGGGGCTGCTCTGGAAGGAACTCGCGGACGGATACCGGGCCTTGGCCGAGGGACGCAGGCTCTCCCTGCCGCCGCTCCCCGTCCGCTACCAGGACTACGCCCGATTCCAGCGCGAACGCTTCGACCGGGAGGAGACAGCCGCACTGCTGCGCCACTGGGAGGAGCGCCTGGCAGGACTCGAGCCGCTGGAACTGCCCACGGACCGGCCCCGCCCGCTGCGCCGCAGCGGCGACGGCGGCACCCTGGAGTTCTCGCTCGACGCGGCGCTCACCGACCGGCTGAGGCGGCTCTCAGAGGCGCAGGGCGTCACTCTCTTCATGACTCTGCTGGCCGGCTTCCAGGCCGTGCTGGCCGGCTTCAGCGGCAGCACCGACATCGCCGTCGGCACGCCCGTCGCGGGCCGCGACCGTGTCGAGCTGGAGCCCCTCATCGGGCTCTTCGTCAACACCCTCGTCCTGCGCACCGATGTCTCCGGCGAGCCGACCTTCCGGGAACTGCTGGCCCGGGTCCGCAGAGTCACCGTCGACGCCTACGGTCACCAGGACGTGCCGTTCGAGCGTCTGGTCCAGCACCTGAGCCCGGAGCGGGTCGGCGACCGCAATCCACTGACCCAGGTCATGTTCGCGGCGGCGCAGGACGAGACGGCCGGGCTGCGCCTGCCCGGTGTCTCCGCCGAGACCGTACGGACCGACTTCGGCGGATCGCTCTTCGACCTCAGCGTGTTCGTGGCGGAAGGCGCGCAGGAATGCGCCGGCTCCCTGGTCTTCGACACCGACCTGTTCGACCGCGGAACCGCCGAGCTGCTGCTCGGGCACTATCTGAGGCTGCTGACGGCCGCCGCGTCCGACCCCGACATCCCGGTCGCCGAACTCCTGGTGCCCGGCCCGGAGACGGCCCGGCTCACCCGTGAGGGCCACGGCGCGGTACGGGAGCTCACCCCCGCCACCCTCACCGGCCTCTTCGCCGACCAGGTCCGGCGCAACCCCGGGGCCATCGCGGTGACCTGCGGCGCCGAAACCCTCAGCTACGCCGAACTCGACGCCCTCTCCGACCGGCTGGCCGCCCGGCTCGTCGCGGCCGGTGTGAGCAGGGAGACCCCGGTCGGACTGCTGATGGAACGCTCCACCCACCTGCTGGCAGCGATCCTCGGCGTCCTCAAGGCCGGCGGCGTCTACGTACCGCTCAATCCGTCCTTCCCGGCGCAGCGTCTGCACTGGATGCTGGAGCGCACGGGTGCCGCACTGCTGCTCGCCGACCCGGCGACCCTCGGCCACGACGCGGTGGCCTCGTCGCCCGTGCCGGTGCTCGACGCCACCGAGCTCGACGCCACCGAGCTCGACGCCACCGAGCTCGACGCCACCGAGCTCGAGGGCACGACCGGCGCCGCCGAAGACCGTCCTGTGACGTGCGCGCCCGATCAGCTCGCCTACGTGATGTACACCTCGGGCTCCACCGGCGAGCCCAAGGGCATCGCGGTCACCCACGCGAACGTCGCCGCCCTCGCCCGCGACCGTTCCTTCGGCCCCGCGCATCACCGCGTGCTCGCCCACTCCCCGCTGTCCTTCGACGCCAGCACCTACGAGCTGTGGGTGCCGCTTCTCTCCGGCGGCCGTGTCGTCATGGCTCCGCCCGGGCGGCTGGACACCGCCACCCTCAAGCGCCTCGTGACCGACCACGGCATCACCGCGATCTGGCTGACCGCCGCCCTCTTCAACCTGGTCGTCGAGGAATGCGTGGAACTCCTCACCCTTGTCGAGGAGGTCTGGACCGGCGGCGAGGCGGCTTCCGTCGCCGCCTTCCGCGACGCCCTGGACGCCGCACCGGAGACCGTACTCACCAACGCCTACGGGCCCACGGAGACGACCACCTTCGCCACCCTCCATCAGCTGCGCGCCCCGGCCCCGGCCGAGGGCAGGGTGCCGATCGGCAGCCCGCTGGACGACACCCGGCTGTACGTCCTCGACGACCGGGGCCGCCCCGTCCCCGAAGGCGCCGCCGGTGAGCTCTGCGTCGGCGGCACCGGACTGGCCCGTGGCTATCTGCACCGGCCCGGCCTCACCGCCGAGCGGTTCGTCGCCGACCCCTACGGCGAGCCCGGCGCCCGGATGTACCGCACGGGCGACCTGGCCCGGCGCCTCCCCGACGGTACGATCGACTATCTCGGCCGCGCCGATCAGCAGGTGAAGATCCGCGGGTTCCGCATCGAACCCGGCGAGGTCCAGAACGCACTTGCCGCCTGTCCGGGCGTGAGCCGTGCCGTCGTCGTCGTGCGCGAGGACGACCCCGGGGAGCAGCGCCTCGTCGGGTACGCCGTACCCGAACCCGCGGCCACCCCCGAACCCGAGGAACTGCTCTCCGCCCTCGCGGCCACCCTGCCGGACTACATGGTGCCCGCGGCCGTCATGGTCGTGCCGGACCTCCCCATGACCCCCAACGGCAAGCTCGACCGGCGCGCCCTGCCGGCGCCGCCCGCCGACACCGCACACCGCGCGGCATTCACCGAGCCCGCCACCCCCACGGAGGAACTGGCCGCCACGGTCTGGGCCGAGGTGCTGGGCGCCGAACGGATCGGCGGACAGGACGACTTCTTCGCCCTCGGCGGCCACTCGCTGCGTGCCACCCGCGTGGTCTCCCGGCTCGCTGCCCGCCTCGGTACCGAGGTGCCGTTGCGCACGCTCTTCGAGAACCCGACCCTGGCACGGTTCGCCTCGGCCGTCGACGCCCTGAGCGCCCATGCCGCCTCCGCCGTCGGAACGGACCCGGCGAAGGACGGCTCCGTCCGTCCCGCGCTCCGCTCGGGTGACGGCCCCGCGCCGCTGTCGTTCGCCCAGCAGCGCCTGTGGTTCCTCGACCAGCTCCAGCCGGGACGGCCCGACTACAACATCCCCGTGGCCGCCCGGCTCGAAGGCCCGCTGGACACCACCGCGCTGCTCGACGCGCTGCGCACCGTCGTCGAGCGTCACAGCGTGCTCCGGTCGCGGATCGCCGAAGGCCCCGAAGGACCCGTCCAGTTCGTGGAACGGGCCGACGTCTTCATCCCCGTGCTCACGGCTCTCTCCGGGACTCCCGGCGACCAGGCGCAGGCACGCGCGCTCGGGCTGGCCCACGCCGACGCCGCCGCCCCCTTCGACCTCACCGCGGCGCCACTGCTGCGCGCCCGGCTGATCCGGCTCTCCGAGCGGGCACACCTGCTGGTCCTCGTCCTCCACCACACCGTCGGCGACGGCTGGTCGATGTCGGTGCTCTGGACCGAGCTGTCCGCCTGTTACGCCGCGCTGCGCTCCGGGACGCGCCCCGAACTGCCCGAACTGCCCATCCAGTACGGCGACTACGCCCACTGGCAGCAGCAGCGCGTGGCCGACGGAGAACTGGACCGCGGGCTCGCCCACTGGCGCGGACACCTGGCCGGCCTGCCCGCGCTGGAACTGCCCACCGACCGCCCCCGGCCCGCCACCCGGTCCGGGGCGGGCGACGCCCTCACCTTCGAGGTCCCCGCCTCTCTCGCGGGCCGGCTCACCGCCCTCGCCCATGGCCGGGGCGCCACCCTGTTCATGGTTCTGCTGGCCGGCTTCCAGACGTTGCTCGCCCGGTACACGGCACAGCAGGACATCGCCGTGGGCACACCCATCGCAGGCCGCGACCGCACCGAACTCGAGCCGCTCATCGGCTTCTTCGTCAACACCCTGGTGATGCGTACCGATCTGTCCGGCGACCCGGCCTTCACCGAACTTCTCGGCCGGGTCCGGGAGACCGCCCTCGCCGCGTACGAGCACCAGGACGTGCCCTTCGACCGGCTCGTGGAGGAACTCCGCCCCGACCGCGACCTCAGCAGGAACCCCCTGTTCGACGTCCTCTTCCAGCTCCACCCCGACCGGCCCGACACCCTTGGCCTGGACGGGCTGCGGGTCGAGACCCTGGATGCCGACAACGGAACGGCGAAATTCGACCTGAGCCTGGCCATGACCGAGCACCCGGGCGGACTCACCGGCACCCTGCAGTACTCCACGGATCTGTTCGACCGGGTCACCGTCGAGCGGTTCGCGGGGCACTATCTGCGGCTGCTCCACTCCGTCGCCGAGGGTCCGGACCTCCCGCTGTCGCGGCTGGAGATGCTCCTCGAAGAGGAGCAGCGCACACTGCTCGGCGAGCCCGCGCGGACTCCCGCCCCGGCCGTGGCCACCACCCTCCACGCCCTGGTCGAGGAGCAGACCCGCCGCACCCCGGGCGCCGTTGCGCTGACCTTCGCCGGCACAGCCACGACCTACGCAGAGCTGAACACCCGCGCCAACCGGCTCGCCCACCGTCTGCGCGAGCGCGGCACCGGCCCCGGCACCACCGTCGCCGTGCTCACCGGACGCGACACCGACATGGTCGTCGCCGTGCTCGCCGTGCTGAAGGCCGGCGCCGCGTACGTACCCATGGACCCGGGCCACCCGGCCGACCGGATCGCCTCGGTACTCGCCGACAGCGGAGCACACCTGGTCCTGACCGGCGGCACGGCGGCCCGACTCGCCCCGGCGCCGGCGGGCAGCGTGCCGGTCCTCGATCTCGACGCCGAACGCGCCTGGATCGACTCCGCACCGGGAACGGACCTGCCGCCCCTGGCCGGCCCCGGAGACCTCGCCTATCTGCTCTACACGTCCGGCTCCACCGGCCGTCCCAAGGGCGTTGCCGTGCCGCATGCCGCTGCCACGGGCTATCTCGCCGCCCTCACCGGCACGTTCGGGATCGGCCCGCAGGACACCGTCCTGGCACGCACCGCCCTGACCTTCGACCCGTCCGTACGTGACCTGTTCGCGCCGCTGACCACCGGCGGCAGGGCCGTGCTCGCCGCCGACGACGAAGCCGGCGATCCGGAGGCCCTGGTCCGCCTGCTGCACGAGCAGGACGTCACCGCCGTACTGTCGATCGTCCCGTCGATGCTGACCGCCGTGGTCGACGCCGCCACCGGACCCTGCCCCTCACTGCGGCTGCTGATGACCACGGGCGAGGCACTGTCGGCGGGACTCGCCGGCGCCGCCCGCGGCCTCGGAAGCCCCGGCCTGCTGCAGCTGGTCAACCAGTACGGGCCCACCGAGGCCACCAACACCACCACGTACCACGTCGTCACCGACGACGACATCGCGAGCGGCCGGATACCCATCGGCCGTCCGCTGCCCGGGGCCCGGACGCTCGTACTGGGCGACCGTCTCGAACCGCTGCCGCAGGGCGCGACCGGCGAGCTGTTCATCGCCGGACCCAGGCTGGCCCGCGGCTACCTCGGCGATCCCGTCCGCACGGCCGAGGCCTACCCTCCGGACCCCTACGGCCCGCCCGGCAGCCGGATGTACCGCACCGGCGACCTGGTCCGGCTGCGCGCCGACGGCGTCCTCGAGTTCCACGGCCGGCGCGACAACCAGGTCAAGGTGCGCGGCCACCGCATCGAACTCGGCGAGGTCGAGGCCGCCCTGCTGCGTCACGCCGATGTCTCGCGAGCGGTCGCCGCCGCCCACGGCGAAGGTTCAGAGCGCTCGCTCGCGGCGTACGTGGTGTGGCGGGACGGTGGTGGCGACCCCGCCGGGGTGCTGGACTTCCTGCGGAAGTCGCTGCCGGCCGCGATGGTGCCCGCGGCACTCGTCCCGCTGGACGCCCTGCCGCTCACCCCCAACGGCAAGATCGACCGAAGGGCACTGCCCGAACCAGGCCCGGCCGCAGGGCACCACCGGGACTTCGTCGCGCCCCGCACCGCGCTGGAGCGGACCGTGACCGGCGTGTGGGAGGAGATCCTCGACGACGGCCCCGTCGGCCTGCGCGACCACTTCTTCGAGCGCGGCGGACACTCGCTGCGCGCCACTCGCGTGGTGTCACGGCTGCGGAACCTGCTCGACCGGGAGATTCCGCTCCAGTTGCTGTTCCGCCATCCCGTGGCGGAGGACTTCGCCCAGGCGCTCGCCGCCGTGGACAGCGGCGCGGAGGAGGCCGCCGGCGGCATCGCCGTCCTGCCCGACGGCCCCGCCCCGCTCTCCTTCGGCCAGCAGCGGCTCTGGCTGCTCGACCAGCTCCAGCCCGGCCGCCCCGACTACAACATGCCAGGGGCGATGCGGCTCACCGGGCGGCTGGACACCGACGCGGTGCTCGGCGCCCTGCGGGACGTCGTGGCACGCCACGACGTACTGCGTTCGAGGATCGTGACCGTGACCGTGACCGGCGAGGCCGCCGGACACGCCGGGCCCGCAGCGGTGGAGGAAGCCCGTCAGGTCGTCGAGCCGGCCGAGGTGTTCTGCCCGGAGTACACGGATCTCACCGGCACCGATCCCGCGCGGGCCGCCGCACGCGCCCTGGAGCTGGCCGCGGACGACGCCGCCCGCCCGTTCGACCTGGGCGTGGCGCCCCTGGTGCGCGCCCGTCTCGTAAGGATCGACGAAGGAGACCACCTGCTGGTGGTCGTCGCCCACCACATCGCTTTCGACGGCTGGTCGGTGTCCGTGTTCTGGCGGGACTTCTTCGCCGCCTACCGTGCCCGCACCGACGGCGCCCCGGGGCCGGCCGAACTCGCCGTCTCCTACCGGGACGTGGCTGCCTGGCAGCGCGCCGGGCTCACCGGCGAACGGCTCGAGAGCCGGCTCTCGTACTGGCGCGAGCGGCTCGACGGCGTCGGTCCCCTGGAACTGCCCGCCGACCGGCCACGGCCTCCCGTCCCGTCCGGACGCGGGGAACAGGTGGCCTTCACCCTCCCCGCCGACCTGCTGGAGCGGCTGCGTGCGCTCGGGCGCCGGCACAACGCCACCCTGTTCATGGTCCTTCTCGCCGGCTTCCAGGCCATGCTCGCCCGCTGGTCGGGCGCCGACGACATCACCGTCGGGGCACCGATCTCCGGCCGCGACCGTGCCGAGACGGAGCCTCTGGTCGGGTTCTTCGTCAACAATCTGGTGCTGCGCACCGACCTGTCCGACGACCCGGGCTTCGGCGAACTCGTGGCCCGGGCCCGCAGCACCGCCCTCGGTGCCTATGCCCACCAGGACGTGCCGTTCGAGCGGCTCGTCGAGGAACTCCAGCCCGAGCGGGACCTCAGCCGCAACCCGCTGTTCCAGGTCATGCTGGTCCTCGACGAGGAGACCAGCGCCCCACCGCTCCCGACCGGCCTCACGGCGGAGCCCGTCGGACTCGCCAGCGGCGCCGCCAAGTTCGACCTCTCGCTGTACTTCTCGGAGGAGCAGGGCGAGCTGACCGGCCAGGCCGTCTATGCCACCGACCTCTTCGAGCGGGACACGGTACTGCGCATGACGGACGCGCTGACCCGTCTGCTCAGCGCCGCGGTCGCGGAGCCGGACCGCGCCGTGAGCTCGCTGGAACTGCTCGGATCCGACGAGACACACAGAGTCCTGCACGCCTGGAACGACACCGCAGAGCCCCTTCCCCGGAAGGCGCTGCACCACCTCGTCGCCGAGCAGGCCTCCCGCACCCCGGGCGCCGTCGCGGTCGACGACGGCCGGCGACGGCTCAGTTACGCCCGGCTGGGCACCCTCACCGCCCGGCTGGCGCGGGCACTGCGCGGGCTCGGGGTGGGACCCGACACGGCGGTCGGCGTCTGCGTGGAACGCTCGGCGGCCCTGCCCGCCGCGCTGCTCGGTGTGCTGAGCGCCGGAGGCATGTACGTGCCGGTGGACCCGGAGTATCCGGCCGACCGCGTCGCCTACATGATCGCCGACAGCGGGGCCCGGGTACTGCTGGTCTCGGGGCCGGGCCCCGAAGGTCTCACCGTGCCCGACGGCGTTCAGGTCCTGGACCTGGACACACTCTTCGAGGACGGCAGGGGGCCGGACACCGACGACACCGCGCACGGGAACGACGAACCGGAACGGAGCGTCGCCCTCGACCGACTGGCCTACGCCATCTACACCTCGGGGTCCACCGGCCGCCCCAAGGGCGTCATGGTTCCGCACCGCGGGCTGATGAACTTCACCCTCGACATGGTCCGGAGGCTGGAGCTCACGCCCGGCGACACCGTCGCCGCCGTCACCACCGTCTCGTTCGACATCGCCGTACTGGAACTCCTGGTGCCGCTCACCTGCGGTGCCACCGTGCGGATCGTCTCCCGTGACACCGCCCGTGACGGCACGCTGCTCGCCAAGGAACTCGACGCCGCCGCCGTCACCGTCGTCCAGGCCACCCCCGCCACCTGGCACCAGTTGATGGAGACCGGCTGGCACGCCCCGCACGTACGCGCCCTGTGCGGGGGCGAGGCACTGCCTCCTGCGCTGGCGGAGCGGATGCTCGATGCCACCGGCACGGTGTGGAACGTGTACGGCCCGACAGAGACGACCGTCTGGTCGACCGCCCATCGGGTCGGACCCGGACCCGGCGGGCACGGCGGGGGAGGGGTTCCGATCGGGAGTCCGCTCGCCAACACCCGGCTCTATGTGCTCGATGCGCAACTGCGGCCGGTACCCGTCGGCGTGTACGGCGAGCTGTTCATCGCCGGGGACGGCGTCGCCCGCGGCTATCTCGGCAGGCCCGCACTGACCGCGGAGCGCTTCGTCCCCGACCCCTGCACCCCGGGGGGCCGGCTGTATCGCACCGGGGACGTGGTGCGACGCCTTGCGGACGGCACCCTCGAGTACCGCGGCCGCGGCGACGGCCAGGTCAAGGTCCGCGGCCACCGGATCGAACTCGGCGAGATCGAGGCGGTGTTGACCAGCCACCCGCAGGTGGCGGAGGCAGCGGTGACCGTGCGGGGATCAGGGGTCGAGGCGGTGCTCGCCGGATATCTGACCTGGCGGGGCGAGCCCGGCGATCTGCGGCTCCTCACCGAACACCTCCGCGAGGACCTCCCCGACTACATGGTGCCCCGCGTGCTGACCGTCCTGGAGCGGATGCCGCTCACCCCCAACGGCAAGCTGGACCGCAGGGCGTTGCCCGCCCCCACCGGCGGTGGGACAGTCCCGACCGACCGGGCCCCGCTCGCGCCGCGCGACATCACCGAACTCCGCATGGCGCGACTTTGGGAGCGGGTCCTGGGCATCGCACCCGTCGGTGTCCGGGACGATTTCTTCGAGCACGGTGGCCATTCGCTCAAGGCGTTCGAGCTGATGGGCGCGGTCCGCCACGAGTTCGGGGTCGAACTGCCCCTGCACGTGGTCTTCCGCCGGCCGACGGTGGAGCTGCTCTGCGAGGCACTCCCGGAGGCCGGTGAGGCGGCGGACCGCCTCCTGGTGGCACTGGCCGACGGCGATCCCGGTGTTCCCCCGCTGATCCTCGTCCATCCGCGCGGCGGCGACATCGTCTGCTACCGGGACATGATCCGCGCGCTGGGCGACGCAGAGGACGTCCCGCGCACGGTCCTGGGCATCGAGTCGGTGGGCTACAACAACGGCGAGACGCCGCTGGAGCGTGTGGCGGACATGGCCGAACGGTATCTCGCGGAAATCCGCAGGACCGTGCCCGACGGCCCCTATCTGCTGGCCGGCTGGTCGTTCGGCGGCACCCTGGCCTTCGAGATCGCTGTCCGTCTGGAGGCCGCCGGGGAGACGGTCGCCTTCCTCGGCGCCATCGACACCGCGGCCCCGGGACCCGAACTCCGTGAGGACGACGGCGCCGGCGACCCCGACCTCGTGCGCTACGGCATCGCGGCCGGCCTGGACGCGCACGAAGCCAGGGAACTCGACGAGGACGCCCTGATCGCGGTCCTCGCCCGGCGCGGGCACGAGAACGGCAGCCTGCCGCGCCGCGTCCCGACAGAGGCGCTGCGCAGGATGATGCGGGTCGCCGACGCCAACGGCAGGGCGTCGGCATCCCATCGCACCGAAGCGGTCCTGCGTACCGGCATCCATCTCTTCACCGTCTCCGAGCGGCACGAGGAGCTGGACACCGCGCTCGTGGATCCGGCTCCCTGGGCCGCCCGGACCCGGGGCGCGGTCCACCACAGCGGCATCCCGGGCAATCACCACACGCTGATGGATCAGCCGCACGCCGCCGTCCTGGCGGCGGCCGTCGCAGCCGCCCTCCCCTCCTGACCTCCGTCCGCAGTCCGATTTCCTCCCGTTTCCCTCACCACGAAGAAGGAGTCATCACCATGAACAACGCGCCGACGCAGCAGGCCCAGCCCGAGCGGCAGTGGACCGTTGTGCTCAACGACGAGGAGCAGTACTCCCTTTGGGACGCCGACCGTCCCGTTCCGGCGGGCTGGCGCGAGGCCGGCGTCCGCGGCGGCAAGGAGGAGTGCCTGGCCCACATCGAGCAGGTGTGGACCGACATGCGCCCTCGCAGCCTCCGGCTGAGCATGGCCGGCTGACCCGTCGGCCGTCAGCTGTCCGCCGCCCGGCCCCCCGTACGACGGGGTGCCGGGCGGCCCGCCGATTGCCGGAGGAGGCAAGACCGAATGAAGGATCATCCGTCGCCGGCCGGTGCACACGCACCGCCGCGGGCGCAGAGGCGGCGTACGCCGCTGCTCACCCTGGTCACCGTGTCCGGCATCTCGTCGCTCGGGACGTCCATGACCCTGCTCGCGGTGCCCTGGTTCGTGCTCCAGAACACCGGCAGCGGCACCAGCACCGGGCTGGTCGCGGCCGCCGAGAGCCTGGGCCTGCTGTGCTCGGCGGTGCTCGCCGGTCCCGTCGTCGACCGTCTGCCCGCCCGCGCCACGAGCGTGGCCGCCGACGCCGTCACCGCCCTGGCCATCGGCATCATTCCGCTGCTGCACGCGACCGTCGGGCTGCCGCTGCCGGCACTGATCGCGGCGGTGTTCGTCGTGGGCGCCGCCCGGGGACCGGCCGACACGGCCAAGCAAGTACTGCTGGCCGACGCCATGCGGGCGGCAGACGTCACCAACGAGCGAGGGACGAGCGCGGTGGAAGGCGTGCGCAGGATCGGCTTCATGGCGGGTGCGCCGCTGGCCGGACTGCTCGTCGCCACGGCAGGGCCGGTGCGAACCCTGTGCGCGGACATGACGGCGCTGCTCGTCTCTGCCGTGCTGGTGGTCATCCTGGTGCCCAGAGCGGCCCCGGTGTCCGAAAACACCCAGGAGACCTCGTACCGCCGCGAACTGCGCGAAGGCTGGCAGCAGTTGCGCAGCGACCGGCTCCTCGGCGCGATGACCGCCGTCCTGATGGTGACCAACGCCCTGGACGGGGCGCTCAACGGGGTGCTCTATCCCGCCTACGGCAGCAGGGTCCTGCACAGCAGCGCGCTTCTCGGAGCCGTGATCACCGCGATCGGCGCGGGGGCGCTCCTCGGTTCGGTGCTGCACGGCTGGGCCGGCCACCGCTGGCCGCGGCGCGCGGTGTTCGTGGGAGGCTTCGTGCTGGTCGGTGGAGTGCGCTGTGCCATGCTCGCCGCCGAGCCGTCGCCGCCGGTGCTGCTCGCCGTCCTCGCTGTTTCCGGCCTCGGTTCGGGCATCGTCGGGCCGCTGATGATGTCCGTCGCGTACGAAAGGGTGCCGGAGCGTCTGCGGGGCCGTATCTTCGGTCTGCTGGTCGCCGGCGCCTTGGCTGCCACACCGCTGGGCATGCTCACCGCAGGGATCCTGCTGGACCGCCTCGGTCTGACATCGGCGCTGCTCGCAACGGGCGCCGTGTACCTGGGAGTCACGCTCGCGCCGCTGGTCTTCCCGGTATGGGGGCAGCTCGACGCCGGTCGGCGCGAACCTCGTGCCGTCGGCGCCGCGGTCCCGGCAGGGGAACCGAACGCCGCGGCACCGGTGCCGTAGCGCGAGGGGGCACGGCCGTGGTGCCCGCCGCACCGTCCTTCGGTCATCGCACAACGCCAACGGCCCCGGGAACCGGCCCGGGGCCCCCACCGACCCGGGCAGGGGGCGCAAGGAGTCGCAGTGACAGCAGAAACACCCTCCGACGGAGGGCACGAGGCATTCCTCAGGGACGTGGCCCTGTGCGTGTCGACATACCGGGGGCGCACCCCCGCGATGGTCTGGCCGGAGGGGGAGGGGACGGCCCTCGCCCGCATCGGCTCCCGCCCGGCCGACGGCGGGCGGGTGGAAGAGGCGGACGAACTCGCGGCAGACCTGGGCGGATTGATCGGTCTGCCGGTGAGTGCCGGGCTGCGGCACCTGCGCGCCTGGCATGAGGAGGACGAGTCGCTGTGCGACCGGGATGTGCTGCTGATGCCGGTGCGAGGTTCGCTGAACTGCCGGATCTGGCCCTGCCGCACGGAGAAGGAGCCCGTACCGGACGGCCAGGACCTGCGTCTTCGGGGCGGCAGCGTGCTCTATCTGCCACGAGGGGCCAGGTACAGCACGAGGACGGGCCGCTCGGCGGCGGTGCTGCTCAGCTTCCACCTGGGCGGTGACGGCTGAATCGTCGATTCCGGTGACTCCGGCCTGGATTGTGCTGGTTCATCCGTCGCTCACTTTGCTGCCGAGCAGCTTGGTGAACGGCCCACGCGTGGTGGCACGGGGTGCCGGATCGCCAGGATGGACGAGTCAACAGCGACCCGCGCCGTACGGGGTCCGCAATCGCATTGCCTTCTGGAGACATCGCATGAAGCTCGGCCGACTCACCGTCATCAGTGTCATGGCGCCAGCCATGGTCCTGTCCCTCTCCGCCGCCGTTCCGGCGTTAGCCGAGGCGCCTTCCGCCCACGTCGTCGCGGGTGGTCCGATCAAGCCGGGCGACAGCGGCTGGGGTGGCGGCGTCATCATCAGCCGGGTTCAGCCGCCCGCTGCAGAGAGCTGATTGCCTGCCATTTCGTTTTCGCTGCAACGACACGCCGGCCGGTCCGCGGCGCCCCTGAACGGGGCACCCGGACCGGCCGGCTGCTTTTCGTCCTACTGCAGTCCGCCCCGCCCCGGCTCGAGCGTCATGGCGAGTACGGCGAGCTGGGTGCGGTTCGCCGTGCCTGTCTTGGCGCGGATACGGCGGACATAGGTGTCGACGGTGTGCGGGCTCAAGCCCATCCGACGGGCGATCGAGGTATAGGTGAGGCCGTCCACGACGTGGTGGAGCACCTCCCGTTCACGTGCCGTCAGGCTGGCCCCGGTGTCCAGGACGGTCTGTTCCATGGCTGCGGACTCACTCCTTCAGAACTTCGCCGCGGGTTCCCCCTGGTGGCGCGGCGGTTCGGTTCGCAGGCTCCCCGCGCATACGGTGACTCTTCATCGGCTGTGTCACCTGCTCGCTGCCTGAAGCGGGGCCTCCGTCAACCGAATTGTTTCCGGTTGCCCCCTCAGCCTCTCCGATAATCAGGGGCAGAGTCCGCAATCCGACCGTCACCAAGCTGCCAGGCAGCAACGAGAGCGAAGGGCGAACAGAGGCATAGTGGACACCTCAGTGCCGATATCCCCTCAGCCGGTCCTCGGCGAGCACGAACTGGCCCTGTACGGCTGGGTGCTGGAACACCGGAGCACCGACGCCGACCGGGCCTCCGTCGACCTCGCGCTGCCACCGGAAACGGTCACCCGAGCGCTCGGGCACCTGGTCCAGCTCAGGCTGATACGGGTCGATTCCGAGGATCCGGTCCGTGCGCGCGCCGTGGACCCGGATGCCGTCGCGACGCGCCTCACCACCCCACTCAAGGAGTCGATCCGCAGCCATCAGAACGCGCTGGAGCGCATCCAGAACGACATCGAGCAGCTGCGGGAGCGCTTCCTGCGCCGCACTGCACCCGAACCGGCCCGTTCCGCGCTGGAGGTGATCCCCAGCGTCGACGAGGTACGGGCCGCGCTCAACCGCGAATCCGCCGAGTGCCGCGAGGAGATGCTCACCAGCCAGCCCGGTGGCAACCGGGTCCCGGCCGTCCTCGAAGAGGCGCTCGCCCGCGACCACGCCCTGCTCTCCCGCGGCGTCAGGATGCGCACCCTCTACCACCACACGGCCCGCTTCAACGGCCCGAGCCAGGCGTACGTCGCCGCCGCGACCGCACTCGGTGCCGAGTACCGCACCGCTCACGAACTGTTCGGTCGGCTCATCCTGTTCGACCGCAAAGTGGCGTTCATTCCGGAACGCGAGGACACCTGGGGGGCCGTGGTGATCCGCGAACCCTCCGTCGTGGCCTACCTCCACGAGGTGTTCGAGCAGGCCTGGAACCGCGCCACGCCCTTCTCCGACGCCGGACACGACGGCCTGGAACGCGTAGCCAAGGAGATCGACCGCACGATCGTCCGACTGCTCGCCCAGGGGCTGAAGGACGAGACCATCGGCCGTCGTCTCGGCATGTCCTTGCGCACCACACGCCGCCATGTCGCCGACATCATGGAAGCCCTCGGGGCCGAGAGCCGCTTCCAGGCGGGCATCCTCCTGGCAAGGGCCGAATGGCTGCACGACGACGAGCAAGAACGAAGATGAACCTCGCCCGGGCGGCAGGCGCGCCGTGACACGACATGTGTATGGCGCGCCCGCCCAGGCCCCCGTCACACAGGCGGGCCCAGATGCATCGGTGCTGTCACCTGCTCCGTGGCGGAGCGCTGGTGCGGAATCGGCAGCTCTCCCTGCTGGACGGCGACGGTCCGGGTCGGGGCGGGGATGCTGATGCCCTCGGAGCGGTAACGCTGGTGAAGCCGCTTGATGAACTCGTGCTTGATCCGGTACTGGTCACTGAACTCGCCGACGCCCAGGACGACCGTGAGCCCGATCCTGGAATCGCCGAACGTGTGGAAACGGATCGCCGGTTCATGGTCGGGTACACCGCCGTCGATGTCCTCCATCACGCTCTCCACGACCTCGGTGGTGACCCGTTCGACATGGTCCAGGTCGCTGTCGTAGCCGACTCCCACCTGGACGTTGAGCGTCATCTGCTGCTCCGGCCGGTGGTAGTTGGTCATGTTGGTACCGGAGAGCTTCGTGTTGGGGATGATCACGAGGTTGTTGGAGATGTGACGCACCACCGTGTTGCGCCAGTTGATGTCGACGACATACCCCTCCTCACCACTGCTCAGCCGGATGTAGTCACCGGGCTGCACCGTTCTGGAGGCGAGGATGTGCACCCCTGCGAAGAGGTTCGCCAGGGTGTCCTGCAGCGCCAGGGCGACTGCCAGCCCTCCCACACCCAGCGCGGTGAGCAGCGGGGCGATGGAGATGCCCACGGTTTCCAGCACGACGAGGAAACCCATGGCCAGGACCACGACGCGCGAGATGTTCACGAATATGGTGGCCGACCCGGCGACACCGGACCTGGAGTTGGCCAGGGCCTGTACGAGCCCGGCGACGATCCTCGCCGCCGTCAGGGTCGCGGCCATGATGAGCACGGCGCTGAGCGTCATGTTGACATTGCGTCCCACCCCGGGGTTCAGCGGCAGCACCGACGCCGCGACCGCCGCGCCGCCGGTGATCGCGGCCCAGGGGATCAGGGCCCGCAGCGCGTCGACGATGATGTCGTCTCCGCTCCAGCGGGTCCTGCCGGCCCGTACGCCGAGCCACTTGAGGATCACGCGCAGCAGGAGCGCGGCCGCGATGCCCGCGGCAACCGAGATACCGGCGACGATCAGGTCGTGCAGTGTGAGGTCCCTGTTCACCGTCCCCCTCCGGTGCCACCGGGAAGGGCGCGGGCGGCGGCGGTCGCCGCCTGGAGCCGGATGTGATGTCTCGTCACCTTGCCACCTGTGCATTCTGGGAGTGCCGTTGAGCCGTCGCGTCGGCCCAGGACCCGTCACTGTGTCCGACTCGACGCGACCAGCCATCCTGCCCCACGCGGCGGTCCGTACCTTTGGCGGGCCCCACCCGGCGGGAGGCACTGGGACGACGCGCGTCCCCCGTCGGGATCGGTACTTGGGGTGCCGGTAAGAACCGTGTCACCAGCCGCAAGCGGCGGTGATCAATCCTCGGACCTGGCAGGTCGGTGCAGCCCCGGCGCATTGGTCGCCTCGTTGAGTGCGAGGCGACCGCCCTTCAGCTCGGGCACATAGTTGTAGATCGTGTTCCTGGAGACGCCGAAAGAGCTTCGCGATCGAGGCTGCTGCACCTGCCAGATCGTACAGAAAAGGGTGCTCCTCAAGTTCTTGAGCACATCGACTTTCTGACAGCGTTTTATGGGCATGATCCGGTGCCGATCCAGCCGCGCGCCGCCACTTATCGATCTTGCTCATCAATCGGTCGATAGATGAGCAGCGGTATCGTATGGGCCACTGAAACCCCAAAGAGTTCTTCGCGAAGATCTCTTTGCGAAGAACTCTTTGCGGTCTAGAGTGTGCGATATGACTGAAACAAGTGCGGGGCCTGATGGTCTGAACGCCGATGCGGACGCGGTCGTTCTGGATGCCAAGGGGCTGCGTGCCCTGGCGCACCCGGTGCGCGTGCAGTTGGTCGGGCTGCTCCGGAAGTACGGCCCGTCGACGGCTACACGCCTCGCGGAGCGGCTCGGCGTGAACTCCGGCACGGCCAGCTACCACCTGCGCCAGCTCGGCGCGGCCGGTTTTGTCGAGGAGGACACGGACCGCGGCAACGCGCGAGAGCGCTGGTGGCGTTCGTTGCATCAGATGACGGAGCTCAACGACCCGGAGCTGGCCGAGCGAGAGCCCGAGGCCGCCCTGGCCTACCTGCAGTCCGTCGCCGCCACCTACACCCTTCGTACACAGCGGGCAGTCAACGAGCTTCAGACGATGCCCCGTGCGTGGCGGGGCACCTTTGAGATGAGCGACTGGGCCTTGCGGCTCACGCCTGAGGAGACCGCCGCCCTGCGCCAGGAGTTGCTGGCGGTCGTCGCCCGCTACCGGAGAGATACACCGGAGGCGGCAGCGAAAGCCCCGGAGGGAGCCGAGCGGGTCGCCGTCATCACGCACCTCTTTCCGGAACTGGATACGCCCGCCGCGTCGGAGGTGCAGTCCGGTCCTGAGACTGTGACACGAACGGAGACGTCGTGACGGAACATCTCCGAGGTGCCGACGGCATACCCAACAGGCGGTCCTTACGGCCGCTGAGCGGGGTGCTGGCGGCCATGGCCGTGTCACTGACCGGTACTCGGATCTCGGCCGTGGCACTGCCTTGGTTCGTGCTCGTCACGACGGGCAGCGCCACCCAGACCGGGCTGGTCGCCTTCTTCCAGATGGCTCCTTACGTGCTGGTCAAGGCGTTCACCGGCCCACTGGTGGACCGGATCGGCCCGCGGGCCGTTTCCTGGACCACGGATCTGGTCAGCGCGGCCGCCGCTGCTGTGGTTCCCCTGTTCCAGGCCCTGCACCTGCTCTCTTTTCCGCTCCTGCTGGCCCTGGTCGCGGCGATCGGTGCCGCCCGCGGCCCTGGCGACCTGGCCAAGGAAGTCATGGTCCCTGAAGCGGCTGAGCACGGCGGGATGCCGCTGGAGCGAGCCACCGGTCTGTCGGGCGTGACCGAACGGCTCGCCTCCACCATCGGCCCGGCGGCCGGCGGATCCCTGGTGGCGCTCCTCGGACCTCTGACCGGACTGGCCGTCAACGCAGGCTGCTTTGCTCTCGGATCGGTGATCATCGCACTGGCGCTGCCTCGCGGCATGGGGCATGCAGCGGAGGAAGCCTCATCGCGGACCGGGGAGACGGAGCCGGGATACTGGCGGCGATTCGGCGAGGGCTTCACCTTCCTGCGTACCGAGCCGTTGCTGCTCACCGTCATCGTCATGGTGGGGATCACCAACCTGCTGGACGCGGCGTTCAACGCGGTACTCATGCCGGTCTGGGCCAGAGAGTCCGGCAACGGGCCGACTGCGATCGGCCTCATGGGCAGCGCAATGGGAGCCGCGGCGGTTGCCGGGAGCCTGATCGCCGCAGTGGCCGCGCACCGGCTGCGGCGCAGGATGGTGTTCTTCACCGGGTTTCTGTTGGCCGGGGCGCCGAGATTCCTGATCCTCGCCTTCGACGCCCCGCTGGGAGCGGTACTGGCCGTCTTCGCTGTCAGTGGGTTCGGTGCAGGCTTCCTCAACCCGGTGATCGGGGCCGTCCTCCTCGAACGGGTGCCGCGCCGGATGCTGGGCCGGGTCAACGCGCTCGGTGACTCGGTGGCATGGGCAGGTATCCCTTTCGGTGGACTGGCCGCCGGGGCGGCGGTGGCGTCCGTCGGACTTGTGCCGGTACTGCTCGCGTGTGGAGCCGCGTACTTCCTCACCACGAACTTGGCAGGGCTGCGGCCGGAGTGGCGCGAGATGGACCCTCTGAGAGGTGGAAGAGGTGTCCTGAAGCGGCGCCCCGAGGGAGACGCTCCACGAAACAGCGCGGATGTCACGACATGACGCATACGGGAGGAGGGAACCATCTGGTTCCCTCCTCCCTCCCACAGCTCCTCCAGACGTCCCCCACGCCTCACGCGCGCTGCCCTGTCGGCTGCTGGCCGGCGACGTCCGGGGGCCGGAACATTGGCCGCTGCAAGGTCGAGACGGGCGCCCAACTCAGCCGCGAGGAGATCAGGGCGGTCAGTGACGCCTCGGCCGCCCGCAGAGCGGCCGCCACGATCCGGTCGCACCGGCCCGGCGTGGGCGGCGCGTACGGCCCAGGACTCACCCACACGGGTGACGCCCACGAAAGATCACCGCCGTTTGCGGCTGGTGACAGCGTTCTTGCCGGCACCCCTACTTCCAGTTGCCGGCAGTGATCAACGGTCGGCCCGGTCCGGAGAGTCCGGAGGACATCGCGGAGGGCTGCCCGGTGCGGTGAGCCCCGGGCAGCTCGGACGTCTGTCGGTGACGTGGCGTTCATGGCTCCGGCCGGACCGGTGCGGCGGCCGCGGGGGACAGGCCCGACGTGACTGCCGTGCGGATACGGTCGCGGGGCACGGGGGAGCGCGGGCTCTCGGAGCGGAGCGCCGGCGACTCCTCGGTCTCGCGCACGACGTAGTGCGGTCGCCGCTTCGACTCGTGGTAGATCCGGCCCACGTACTCGCCGATGACACCGAGCGTGGCGAGCTGGATCCCGCCGAGGGCGACGATGGCGGTGATCAGGGTCGCGTAGCCAGGGGTGTCGACACCGTCCAGTACGGCGTTGGCGACGATCCACAGCGCGTAGACGAGCGCGGACAGGAAGAGCCACAGGCCGGTGTGGATCGCGAGACGCAGCGGGCGGCTGTTGAAGGAGAGCAGGCCGTCGATGCCGTAGTCGAGCAGCCGTCGGCTGCCCCACTTGGAACGGCCCGCTGCCCGGCGCACATTGCGGTAGGGGAAGCTGACCGTGTCGAAACCGATCCAGGAGAACAGCCCCTTGGAGAAGCGTTTGCTTTCCGGGAGCGAGAGCACGGCGTCCACCGCGCGGCGGGACAGCAGCCGGAAGTCACCGGCCCCGTCGATCACCCCGACGTCCATGAAGTGGCGTACGAGGCGGTAGTAGCCGCGGCTGAGCATCGTGCGCAGGGCGCTCTCGCCGGTGCGGTCGCGCCGGGCGATCACCTGGTCGTGACCGTGCCGGTGCAGTTCCAGCATGCGGGGGATGAGCTCGGGGGGATGCTGCAGGTCGGCGTCCATGAGGACGACCACGGCGCCGCGGGACATCCGCATTCCGGCGAGCATGGCGGCCTCTTTGCCGAAGTTGCGGCTGAAGGAGGTGTAGCGCACCTGGGAATCGGCCGCGGCCAGGTCCCGCAGGTGCTCGACGGTTTCGTCGCCGCTGCCGTCGTCGACGTAACAGATCTCGTACTCTTCCCCGGTCCGCTCCAGCGCGCTGGTGAGGGCGGAGTGGAAGGTGCCGATCACCTCGCTCTCGTCGAAACAGGGAACGACGACCGAAATCACTGGCATTGCGTCAGTGGACCATGCGAAGTGGCCGCGAACTGCCGTACGCGGCCCTTGCTGTCCGGTGGCACCCCCCTATGGCGTATTGATCGGCTTTTCCTTACGAGGCGGACCGGGCAGGGTGTCGGGCGGGAATCTCCGCTCTGTCGACGGAATTGTTCCCGTGGAACTTCCGGGCCCAGAAGCCGACTTCGCGGGCCGCTCGGTCGGTGCGCGAACGGCGTGTGTCGGCCCGAACGATCCAAAGAGGCCTGGATACGCTCTCCTTGTCGCGTCATCCATGAAATCTCACAGCAATGGGGCTCGAATGTCCGTCAGGAACCTGCAAGGAAAACTGAATACCGTCATGAAGGGCGGCGGACGCGTGATGAGGGCGGCGAAGGCGACACTCGCGGTCACCGCCGTCTGCTCGGGGCTGGCCTGGACGGCGGTCTCCCTGACCAGTGAAAGTGTCGATTCGAAGCCACCGACCCGATGCTCCTACACACCTACGCACGGCAAGAAGACCGTCGGGGTGCCCACGTACGACGCCGCCGCAGCGGCCCGGCCGTACACGGCGAAAGTGGTCACCAACATGGGCAGCGTCACCTTCAAGGCGCTGACACATAATGCGCCTTGCGCCACCAACTCGTTCTCCTTCCTTGCCGGGAAGGGGTATTACGACAACAGCAAGTGTCACCGGGTCAGTACCCGGATGATTTTCGTATTGCAGTGCGGGGATCCTGCAGGAAAGGGCTCGGCCGATCCGGGATACTTCTTCGGGGACGAGAATCTCGACGGAGCCGTCTACCCGGCCGGTACGGTGGCCCTGGCCCCGGCGACTCGAGGCAGGAACAGCAGCCAGTTCTTCATCAGCTACGCCGACCCCACGATGCGTATGCCGGCCAACTGGACCCCGTTCGGGAAGGTGGTCAGCGGGATGGACGTACTGAAGGCGATCGCCAAGAACGGGACTTCGGACGGATCGCCCAACGCAATGCCCAAGAAGCCCGTCGTCATCAAGTCGGTGACGGTTCGGCAGGAGGCGGCAGCCGGCCCGCGCCAGGCCGGCTGATGACATCGAGCGGGGTGCCGGCCGGTCCAGGCCGGCACCCCGTCGAATTCCGGACGTGAATCAGCTGCGGCGTTGGAGCAGAACGTAGCCGTCCTCGTTGGCCACCAGGCTGTATCCATGGGAGCGGGCTTCGTCCAGGGCCATCCTCTCTTGAAGTGGATTGAGTGGCCATCGCTCGTGCTGCGGTACCGTGCCGTCGACCATGATCCACTCAGGCCGGGGACGGCTGGTGGGCCAGCCGTGGAGGCTGACGCTGGTCCGGCCGGTGAGCTGGGGGACGAGCTTGTTGGACGCCTGGACAGTGGCGCCGTCGGGAATACGGTCCATCAGTTTGTGGGCGACGGCGATGCGGGGATCGGTCCGCCAGGTGGCCGGCTGGACCAGTTGCCAGAAGGGAGACTGCGGAAGAAGCAGAAATGTGATCGCGGCACAGCCCGCCAGACAACGGCGCAGGCTGCTTCGACTCGAGCGCCGTCGGACCAACGCATCGATGAAAGCCGCGAAGACGATCGGCATCAGCACCAGCGAGTAGTGGTAGCTGGTTCCCCAGTGAGATGCGTTGCTCGAGGCGAAACGCCACAGCAGAGTCGGTAGTGCGATCCACATGAGGGGGGAGCGCATGGCGAGGAACAGGGTGGGTGCCAGCACGAGCAGAAGAGTCGTGACCTTGGTCTGGGGAGTGATGAGACCAATGGTGCTCTTGTGCAGCAGATCCCCCAACCCGCCACCACCTCCCGGGCTGTCCAGCCAGAACGTATAGGCGTAGGAACCGGTGGGACTGAAGGCCGGCAGTACGACGAGCATGGCCAGCAGCGCTCCGGCCACACCGGATGCGGCGGTGATGATCCCGAGTCTGCGGTCGCCGCGCAGGGCGATGATGACGCCGATCGCGATCACCGTGAGCCCGAGATCCTCCTTCACCAGGAGCAGGGGCAGAGCCCAGCAAGCCGCTGCCCGGAACCGGTTGTTCGCGAGTGCTGTCAGGGAGAATGCGAGGAGGGGAACGGCGAATGCCACTTCGTGGAAGTCGAAACCGACCGCGCTCGCGATGCCCCAGGAAAGGCCGTAGCAGATGCCGATCACGACGGCGGCGAGGGAGCCGAGCGACCGGCGCGCCCACAGGGCCAGCGGCATCACGCTTGCCGCGATCAGCAGCGCCTGCGTCACGAGCAGTACCTTCGGTGATGACCACAGCGCATACAGCGGGGCCACAAGAACCAGGACGGGAGAGAAGTGATCTCCCAGAATGGGAAAGTCCGGTCCCTTCACTTCGGATACCGGCAAATGGCCGTCCGCGTAGGAGCGGATGGCCTGTTCAAAGATTCCCAGGTCGAAGCTGTTGGAGAGCATCCTTTCGTGAATGCGCAGGGACAACACCGTGTACGTGAAGAACAGCGCTCCCGCCAGGGCCCAGATCCACCATGCGACCTCGGATCGACTTCCGCCGGACGGCTCCTGTGCCGTCTCTGCGTCGAAAGCTGGTTTGTCCGGTGGGTGCACCGTGGTGGTGAGTACTTGCATGACTCTGCCTTCCAGAAGCCTAGGCTGAAGCCCTCAAGATGCCAGCAAGCACCGGGACTTGACCTTGAGCTGCCTTCTGTGTGGTCAGAATCCTCCGAATGGCCGCACACCTGACGGCGGCGCCAACCCATTGATCATTTCAGAAGGAGATCGGGTGCCGGCCGCCGGCTCCTTTCGTTTGGATCAGGTGGATCAGGCCGGGATCGGTGAGCGGGGTCCGGCGCCAGGGCACGCGAGCCCGGCCGCCGGCTCCGCGAACCCGCCCGCGATCATTTGTCAGACACTCCCCGGCGACGGCGGTGGGCCCGCCGTCGCCGGAACCGCCCCGGCCCCCGGCGGCGACACGGCGGAGCGTCCGGGCGAGAGGCATTCGCCGGAGCCGACCCGGAGGGTGTCCCGCCCTCCTGCACGGCTGTGGCCGGACGGCGCGCCGGTGAGTTCCCGGGACGTGGGCTCCGGTTACTCCCTGGCCACCGGCGCCGTGGGCCGAACGCCCCACGAGGCCGGATCGCCGCTCGCGGATTCGGCCCCCGGGTGCGACGGTGACGGAGTGAGGCTCCGGCGGGCGAAGAAGGGCGGTGTGGACGATGGAGCGGCCCCTGGTCGTGGGAATCGACGGTTCCGACTCCAGCCTCGAAGCGGTGGACTGGGCCGTGGACGAGGCGGCACTCCACGGCCTTCCGGTGCGCCTCGTGTACGCGTCCAGATGGGAGCGGTACGAGGGTGCCCTGCCGTTGGACGATTCCGACCGCCCCTCGGAACAGGAACTGATCGACGCGCTCGTCCGGGCCGCGGTGGGGCGCGCCCGCCGCCGCAACCCCGATATCGGGCTCACCACGGAGGTGCTCGCGGAGGACACGGCGATCGCGCTGGTGAACGAGAGCCTCCACGCCGCGATGGTGGTCCTCGGATCGCACGGCAGGGGAGGACTCACGGGCCTGCTGCTGGGATCGGTGTCGCTGGGTGTGGCGGCGCGTGCGCACTGCCCGGTGGTCGTGGTGCGAGGGGACACGACAGGGCGGGACAGCACCCATCGGCGCGTCCTGCTGGGTGTCGCCGACGCGGGTGAAGGGTCGAGCGCCACCCGGTTCGCCTTCCGGGAGGCCGTTGCACGCGGCTGTGAACTGGACGCGGTCCGGGCGTGGCGCCGTACCGTGGGCGAGGCTGTCGGGCACCCACGGGCGGCAGGCGGACCGGGCCGCTACCACATGGAGGCGGCGGCTGCCCAGGTCGACGAGGCCGTGGCGGAATGGGCGAAGGAGTACCCGGAGGTCCCGCTGCGCCGCTCCGCCGTCGAGGGTTCGGCTCACAAGGTGCTGGTCATGCGCAGTGCGGCGGCGGACCTCATGGTCGTAGGTGCTCGCCGCAGGCAGGGCCACTTCGGTCTCCAGCTCGGCAGAGTGGCGCACGCGGTGCTTCACCACAGTGAGTGCCCGGTCGCCGTGGTGCCTCAGCCGGCATGACGCGGCACGGATCCGGAACCGCTGCCGCTGTTCGGGTGACGGCGCCTGTTCTTCGGAGCACCCGCGCGAGACCGGCGTCCCTGCGCCGGGACCCGCGCGCCCTCTTTGCCCACCACCGCGCGGGCCACCCGAACCTGCACGTCCGCGGCAGCACGGAGCACGGGACGACCACGACCCCGTTCGACATGGCCGTCAGCAGCTACCGCTACCGCTACCGCCTGACGGTCTCTCGTCCGCCCCACGTCTCGTGACGGCTCAGAAGGCTCCGCACGGGCCCGGATAGTCGTACAAGGGAAGGACCCTCTGCCAGTGCCGACGGTCGGCGGGCCCCGCGACGCGGCAGAGGCCGGCACTGCGGCGGCGTACGTCCGGCTCCCACAGCCGGATGGCGCCGTCGTTGCCCGCGCTGGCCACCGTGCGCCCGTCCGGGCTGAACGCCACGCCCCATACGGCTTGGCGGTGTCCGGTGAGGGTGGCGACCAGCCGGTGCCGCTGCGGATCCCACAGCCTGACGGTGCGGTCGTTGCCGCTGGTGGCAAGGGCGCGTCCGTCCGGGCTGAATGCCACTCCCCGCACCGATCCGGCGTGTGCACGGAGCACGGCTGACGACCGGGCCCGCGGCACGTCCCACAGCCTGACGGTGCCGTCGTTGCCCGCGCTGGCCATCGCGCGTCCGTCCGGGCTGAACGCCACGCCCCGTACCGATCCGTCATGCCCGTCCAGCACGGCCCGGGGCAGCCCCCGTGACACGTCCCAGAGGCGCAGCGAGAGGTCGTCACTGCCGCTGGCGAGCGTCCGCCCGTCCCAGCTGAAGGCGAGGCAGTTGACGAAGTCGGTGTGCCCGGTGAGCACGTGGGCCGCAGTCGCTCCCGGTCGCCCCGACGCGGACATGCGCCAGAGCCGGACCGTGCGGTCGGCGCCCGCCGAGGCGAGCCACCGTCCGTCGGGGCTGAACGCGACGGCGAAGACCGCGCCGCCATGGCCGGTGAGCGCGGCCCTGACCTGACGGGTACGCAGATCCCACAGCCGTGCCGTGCGGTCGGCGCCGGCGGACGCCAGCCACCGTCCGTCCGGGCTGAACACCACGTCGTACACCGCACCGCCGTGGCCGCTGAGGGCCGGCGTCTGAGTGCGGCTCGCCACGTCCCAGATCCGGACGGAACCGTCGGCCCCGGCGGAGGCGAGCCACCGGCCGTCAGGGCTGAAGGCGGGCTTCCACACCTCGGCGAAAGGGTAGGAACCGAGGGCGCTGCGGCCGAGGTCCCACAGCGCCACCGTCCGGTCGAAGCCGGCGGTCGCGAGCCGCTGGCCGCGTGGCGCCACCGCGACGGCCATCACGTAGTCGGTGTGGCCGGCAAGGCTGTCGATCAGCCGGTGGGTGCGGGTGTCCCACCGGCGGACGGTGCCGTCGCCGCCTGCCGACACCACGGTACGACCGCCGGTACCGAAGCCGAGCCCGTTGACGTCGTCGTCGTGCCCGGTGAGCGTCGCGGACAAGCGCCGGGTGGCGACGTCCCGCAACCGCACGGTGCGGTCCGCGCCGCCAGAGGCGAGCCACCGCCCGTCGGGGCTGAACGCGACGGCGAGGACATCGCCGCTGTGACCGGTGAGCACGGCCGTGATCCGACGGGCGCGCGGATCCCACAGCCGGACGGTTCGGTCGGCGCCGCCGGTGGCGACCGCACGCCCGTCCGGGCGGAAGGCCAGCGTGAGAACTGCGTCGGTGTGTCCGGTGAGGACGGCGGTCTGGCGGCGGGTGCGGGTGTCCCAGAGCCGGACGGTGCCGTCGGCACCCGCCGATCCCAGCGTCCTGCCGTCGGGAGAGAAGGCCACGGCCCGCACCGGGCCCCGGTGGCCGGTCAGCACGGCCGTCGTCCGGCGGTTGCGCACGGACCACAGCCGCACGGTGGCATCCGAACTCGCCGACGCCACCGTGCGGCCGTCGGGCGAGAACACCACAGAGCGGACGGGGGCTCGGTGTCCCGTGAGCACGGCTTTGCCGGACCGGGCCGCGGTGTCCCAGAGCCGTACGGTGCGGTCCGAGCCGGCCGACGCCAGCAGCCGCGCGTCCGGCGAGTACACCAGGGAGTTGACCGGGCCCCCGTGACCGGTGAGCCGACCGGCGAAGGCATTGGCCTGGGTGCTCAGCAGCGCCCCGCGTGCCTCCGTGGTGGGCGCGGTGCGGTAGGCGGCGTCGGCGAGCAGCATCGACGCCTCAGGATGGCCCGCGGCCAGTTCTGCCGAGTGGGCGGCCATGGCCTGCGACAGAGCCGTGCGGCGCTGCTCGTCGGCGGCGAACCACTGCTGGAACGCGAGACCACAGGCCACTACGGCCACCACCAGCAGAGCCGCGAGCACAGCCAGCAATCTGCGCTGCCGACGCGCCCGGCGCCGCCCGAGCTGCCGCCCTCGGTCCTCCTGCGACCAGGCCCTGTGCAGGAAGCGGGCCTCCGCGGCGCTCAGTTCACCGCCGCGACCGTCGGCGCCCGCCCACTCCCGGGCGGCCGCCAGCCGCGTGCCCCGGTACAGGAGGGCCGGGTCCCGGCCTTCCCGTTCCCATTCTGCGGCGGCCGCGGTGAGCTGTTGGTGCATCAGCAGCCCGGCGCGGTCGGCGTGGATCCAGCCGCGCAGCCGTGGCCAAGCACGGAGCAGGGCTTCATGGGCGATCTCGACGTACTCGGCGCCGACCGTCAGCAGACGCGCCGCGACGAAGGTGTCGAGTGCGGCGCGAGCGGCGGCCTGGTCCGGCAGGCCGTCGAGGAGCGCCGAGGCGCCGCTCGGGCGCCGGGACGGTTCGTCGTCCTCACCGACCCGCACCAGCCGCAGGAGAAGCCGGCGGGCCGCGTCCTGTTCGGCTGCGGCCAGGGCTGTGTAGAGGGTCTCCGCCGTGGTGGCGACCGAGCCATGGATGCCGCCGGCGGCGAGGTAGCCGTCCACCGTCATGGTGAGTCCGCTTCGCCGGCGCCAGGTGGACATCAGGGCGTGGGCGAGCAGCGGCAGCGTTCCGGGGCTCCCGGCGCGGCCCGTTCCTTCCCCGCCTCCTGCGTACCCGTTTCCGTTCCCGTCTCGGGAGCTTGCCCCCGAGCTGCCGAGGCCATCCGTGCCGTCGTTCGCTCCCAGGTCCCGCAGGAGGATCTCCACGAGCCCCGGCTCCAGCTCGCTGCCGGACTCCTCGGCCGGCCGGACGATGCAGGCGCGCAGTTCGTCGCAGCTCATCGCGCCGAGCGCGAACAGACCGTCGCTGAAGACCGGCACCAGCGGCGGATGTTCCAGACAGCGCCCCGCGTGGTCCGCGCGCACACCGAGCACAACGGCCGCGGCCGCCTGCGGCCCCTCACCGGGGCCGGCGAGCGCGGAGAGCGCGCCGATGAAGGACCGCCGCTCCGCCTCGTCGTCGCAGAGGGTGAAGGTCTCCTCGAACTGGTCGACGACGATCACGCACGGCACACCGGCGCCGTCACCGCCCGGTCGTGACGGGCCGCCGGCGGCCATGGAGCGCAGCGCCGTGACGATCGCGGTGGCGCGGACGGGAGGCGGGCCGTCGTCGGGGACGCCGCCGAAGGCGTCGTCCGGCAGGGCGTCACGCAGGGCCCGGACCAGGGAGGCCAGCGGGCGCCCGGTGGGGGTGCACAGCGCGACGGGTAGGTGGCCGGCTGCGCCCGCCCCCAGGGCACCTCCCGCCACGGCCGCGATGAGACCGGCCTTGAGCAGCGAGGACTTGCCGGCACCGGAGGGGCCGACGACCGCCAGCGGCCCTTCGCCGATCCGTGCCGAGAGACGTTCGACGAGGGCGGCCAGGGCCCGTTCGCGTCCGAAGAACCACCGGGTGTCGTCCGTGCCGAACGCGGTGAGTCCGGGATAGGGGCAGCTCGGCGTGTCGATGTCACCGCGCTGAGCGGGCAACGGCGTCGTATTGGGCGGCGGCAGCAGCGCGAGCAGTGCGCCGTCCGCGTCCAGAGCCTCGTCGCAACGGCGGGCGACATCGCGGTTCACCGGCTTCCCGCCCGTCTCGATCTTGCTCAGATAGCCCTTGCTGTAGTGCGTACGGCGGGCCAGGTCCGACAGCGACAGGCCCCGTGCCAGCCGCAGTTCGCGCAGCGCGGCTCCGAACCGCCCGGCGTGCGGCTGCTGCGCGCCGGTCCGCTTCGCCTGCCCGCCTCGACTCCGGTCCATCTACACCCTTCACGGCGTGCGGCGCTCGACGGCGCAGTCCCCTTGGGCCGACCGATTTCACCGGTGTGTCCCTTCGCCGCGTCAGGCGCGGGCGGACCGAGTGTGGTTCCCGGAGAAGGAGCGGCGTGACCGGCTTCACAACGACCGTGCTCTCAACCGGGTTACGGGGCGCATTCCGTGGGCCCGGCCTTGCGCCGGGCGCACGACGACCCCCGCGGTCCGGACGGGCCGCGGGGGTCGGGGAGTCGGGAGTGCCGGCGAACCAGCGGATCAGATGGCGCCCGGAGCGCCGCAGCTGCGGACGCCCGCCAGCCAGGCGTCGCCCTGCACGTAGATGTTGGTGATCCATCCCTGGTACTGGGGGAGGTACGACCAGGCAGTGTTCGTATGGCCCTCGGCCGTCACCTGCTCGGCGTGCTTCTGACAGGAGACCGCCACCCTGGTGGGACCGGACAGCCTCGCCACCACGGCCGAACCCATCGACGGATCGCTGTGGATCGCGACGCCCGTGCCCCAGGTGCTGTACGGGCTGGCGCCGGCCGGCGTGGAGGTGCCCTTGCCGTCGCAGGCCGGGACGCCGGCCGGCCAGGCGTCGCCCTTCAGGTAGATGTTGGTGATCCAGCCGCCGTACTGCGGCAGATAGGACCACGCGTCGTTGGTGTACCCCTCGGACGTCACGGTCTCTGCGCGTGTCTGGCAGCTGACGGTGACAGACGTCGGGCCGGACAGCCGTGCCACCGTCGTACCGGTGGTCGTGGACGGCTGGGAACGGATCGCGACCCCGGATCCCCACGTGCTGTACGGCCCGCCCTGGGTGACGTCCCCGGTGCCGCCCGCCCCGATATCCGGGTCGTGGTCGGCGCCCGTGCAGGTGGGGACCTCCGGCAGCCAGGCCGGGCCCCTGAGGTAGATGTTGCTGATCCAGCCCCCGCGGTTGGACAGATAGGTCCAGGCGCTGTTGGTGTAGCCCTCGGCCGTCACCCGGTCCGCGTGCTGCTGGCACTTGGCGTACACCGGATCGGACCCGGACAGGCGGGTGACCACGGCGGCCGACCGGTTGGGATGCCGGCGCACCGCGACGTCGGTGCCCCAGGTCACCTGGAGCGTGCCGTCGTGGCCCGGTGGCTCGGTGAAGGGGCTGCCCTGGTGCATGCGTACGGCCCCCACCAGCCTGTTGTTGCTCGTACGGGAGTTCATGTCGATGACGCGGATCGGGCGCTGCGACTGATACGCCTCGACGACATGTCCGGAGCCCAGGTAGAGCATCACATGGCTGATCTTGTCCACGGTGCCGCCGACAGCCGTGAAGACCAGGTCTCCGGGCTCCAGATTCTCGACACCCGGCTTGCCCCCGCCGTTGCCCTGGATCCTCTCGTAAGCCCTGTGCCCGGCGTTCAGATACATGGTCCTGGCGGTCTCGTTGCCGAGGATGTCGAGGCCGAGGGCCTTGTACCAGGCCCAGCGCACGAATCCGGAGCAGTCGAACCCGCGGGTCTTCGGATCGTTCCAGGTCTCCTCGAGGTTGCCGAGGTCGAGGGTGCCGTAGCTGACGCCCGGAGCCGGGCCGTGACCACCACCCCAGGTGTAGAGCGTGCGGCTCCGCCACTCGGCGCAGGCGGCGCTCACCGCACGGTGGGCCCCTTCGGAGCCGATGCCCTGGAGGCTGCACCAGTTCTGCTCCCCGGTTCCGGCCGCGTGGGAAGCGGCCGGGGCCAGGGCGAGAAGGAGGGCTGTCACCAGTGCGGTGACCAGCCCTCTTCCCAGGAGTCTTTCCCTCATACGAGGTTCCCCCTTCGCGGCGCGTGGCGCCGCGTCACGGACGGCGTTCGTTCGCGCCGTCCCGGTCGTGTACGGCCGTGTCGCACGGGCGCACCCGGACGACGGCCCCGCTCGTTCCCGGCTCCCTCCTCGAGGGATCGGCCCTCGGGGGCCGGCGGCACCACAGTGCCGCCCCCGTGTCCCCACAACCAGGGGTTTCCCGTCGCCTCCTGCCGGATCGGCCGGGAAACCCCTGGCTGCGCAATCATCACGGCCTCAGCCGCGCCAGATCTTGATGTAGGTGACCGCGTCGTTGAGCGTGCCGCCGACGTAGGGCACGCTGCCGGTGAAGGAGCCGTTGCCTCTGGGGCCGGACAGATACGACTTGTTGCAGCCGCCATGGACGAGAAAGGACGAAAGCCGGCTGGACCACCAGCTGTTCGGGCGGAAGCTGTAGCCCGCCGAGTCGCAGGGGCCGGCGCTTCCGTAGATGTGGGTGTAGGCACCGCCGTAGTCGGCGTGCTCCGCCCAGGTCATCAGCTGTGTCTCGGCCGCTGCAGTGGGCAAGGCCGCCCTGGCGCGGGCGGCGGAGTCCGGTCCGGTGAAGCATCTGCGGGAGACGACCTTGGAGACGGTCTCCCCGGGCTTGACCTTGTCGACCACGACGGAGCAGTGGGTTTCGGAGGCGGCGCCGCCGGTGGTGCCGGTCGTGGCCAGGGCGGGCGTGCCCAGAGCCGCCAGGAATGCGGCGGACGCGAGCACGAGCGAGGTACGGGACAGGTTCACGGATTCCTCCAGGTGGTGCGTGCGGGGCGGGTTCCTACCACCAGCCGGTGCAGTGAATGCCGGAGCGGGTGGAGCCGCAGGCGCGGAACTTGTGGTGGGGGTTGGTGCTGGTGCGCTGGGCGGCACTCGTCTTGTTCTCACCGTTGCGGGACGTGAAGGGTCCGCACTGCAGCCAGTGCGCCCCGCCGTCCGAACTGACATCCATCCAGACCTGGTTGCCCGGCTGTACGTCACCGGCGATCCGGGCCCAGCCCCGCTGCACACCACGGATGTTCCCGTACTGCAGGCTGATGTTGATTCCTTCGCCATGGAGGGTGACCTGGCGGGCGGCGGTGTCGTACGCCTCGTCGGAGATGTCGACGAAGCCGTTGCGACCGCCCTCACAGTCCGACGCGGCGGCCCGGGCGGTGCCTGCCGGACCGGCGAAGGCCAGGCCGCAACTGATCAGCAGAGCGGCCGCGGCCGCGTGGATGCGCTTGAGGATGCTCACGAACGTTCTTCCTCCGTGGGGTCGGTGGTCCGGGTCGCCGGATGCACGGCACACGACGGTGCGGCTCGGACGGGCCGGACGGGTCCGCCGGTGCGTCCCGCGGAGTTGTCGCGATTGCCCGGCGACCTCCACGCTGTCGCCTGGGGAGCGGCGCGACCAGGGGTTTCCCGGGGTTTCCCGTTGCCCGTCGCAACGGGAAACCCCGGACCGGCCGGGAAGGTCCGACCGTGTTCCGGCGCCAGGCCGACAGGGCGGTGCGCCGTGGGAGTCCCACTGAGCGCCGTACGGCCTGAAGCGATCCGGGGGAGTGCGCTGACCGGACTCCCGCACCCGGGACGGCAGTGACCGTGAGCGGGGCCCGCGGAGTGGGAACGAGCGCAGGGCTGCGGCAGGCGCTGCGGCAGGCGAGAGCCGACGGGGATTTCGTGCTCTGCGCGACGGCGGCCCCGCACGGTTCGCCGACCGGTCACGACACGCCGCCGCGCTCGCCCAACTCGCCTGCCAGTTGCGCCCGATCGCCCGAACCGTCTGCTGGTACACCCCCAGGTACCGGAAGGGCTTGATGCCGGCCATGTACAGCGAGCCGAGCAGCCCGTTCGGCTTCACCAGGACGGCCATCTGGCCGCGGTAGCCACCGGCCCTGTCCGGGACCCAGCCGATGTGCATCACCGCGTGCACGGTCCGGTTGGCCGACTCTGCCGCCCACTCCTCGTGTGTCCGATTAGACGGAGGTGAACGGAACCGCTGGGAGGTCCGGCCCCCGGACACCGTCGCGGAGGTCCTCCGGCAACCGGTCCCGGAGCGTCCGCACCCGGGAGCCGATGCCGGAGTCGGGCTTGTCCCAGCCGAGCGGTTCCCCGAGCTTCCAACGCACCGCGAAGAGGAAGCGCGGCAACGGGGAGGAGACGTGTGACGCGTGTGCGGTGTCGCTGTTCGTGCCGGACGTGGACCGCTGGTTCTTTCGGCGGACCGTTCCTGTGGGCAGCCCTTCCGCCGCGACTCCCCGCGGCAGGCGTCCCGGCGACGCACCGGCAGTGGTTGCTCATCCGTTGACGAGCACGGCGACGCCGGTGACCTGACCGGTCGCCAGGTCGATCAGTGCCTGGTCGGCCTGCCGCATCGGGTATCGCGTCACCCGGACGACGGGGCGCAGACGGGCCACATCGGCGAGGAAGGCACGGCCGTCCTCGCGGGTGTTGGCGGTGACGCTGCGTACGGTCCGCTCCTGGAACAGGTGCCGTTCGTAGTCGAGTTGCGGTATGGCACTCAGGTGGATCCCCGCGATGGCGAGCGTGCCGCCCCGGTCCAGGGCCTCGAGCGCCGCCGGGACCAGGCTCCCGGCCGGTGCGAAGAGGATCGCGGAATCCAGTGGGCAAGGGGGCGCGTCGGCTCCGGCGGACGCCGCTCCGAGCTCAAGTGCCAGCCCCTGCGCCCGTGGTGAGCGGGTGACGACATGAACGCCGGCACCCCCGGCGACGGCGAGCTGGGCCGTCAGATGTGCGGAGGCTCCGAAGCCGTAGATGCCCAGCCGGCCGCCCGGCGGCAGGTCCGCCCGCTGAAGGGCCCGGTAGCCGATGATGCCCGCGCACAGCAGGGGCGCCGCGTCCTCGTCGCTCCACCCTTCCGGGAGGCGGTAGACGTAACGGGCATCCACGAGGATGTGGTCGGCGAATCCACCATGGATGTCCCAGCCCGTGTAACGGGATTCCGGGCACAGGTTCTCCCGCCCGGAGCGGCAGTAGCGGCACCGGCCGCAGGTTCCGGCCAGCCATGCGGCCCCGACCCGGTCACCCACGCCGTGGTCCCTGACGGAAGGCCCGGCGGCGATCACCTCGCCGACCACCTCGTGGCCGGGTGTACAGCGGGGTCTGCGGGGCGGCAGATCGCCCTCGGCCAGATGCAGATCCGTGCGGCACACCCCGCACGCGCGGACGCGCAGCAGCAGCTCGTACGGGCCGGGAAGGTCCGTCGTTCGCTCCACGAGCCGCAGCGGTCCCGAAGCGATCGGGGCCGGGCGCTCCACCACCCAGGCGGACGTCTCCACACCGTTCGCAGGCGCCATCACGGCCTCCTCCGTCCCTGATCAGCGCTCCTGTCCGCCCGCAGGAGCGAATTCCCCTGCCTATACGGGCATAAGATCTGCCACTACCCCTGTCAAGGCGGGGGCATATGCGCCCATACGCGCTGTGGGACATCGTGGTCCGTGAGTGACGAGTCACGCCCCGGGCGAGTCCGGGCGGCGTGCCCTGGAGGCATGTACGCGGCGGCGTCCACAGCGAGGGCCCCGGGGCGCCTGACCGTCCGGACCACGCCTGTACGCAGCGCCCGGCGCTGCCGCGTCCCGCCGCGGTCCCCGGGTACGGTCACCCCATGGAACAGGTCAGCGCCGTCCTGCTCGACATCGACGGTGTGCTCACGGTCTCCTGGAAGCCGCTGCCGGGCGCCGTGGAGGCGGTCGGGCGATTGCGGGACGCGGGCACTCCGCTCGCGCTGCTGACCAACACCACGTCCCGGACGCGGGCCTCCATCGCGACGGTCCTGGCCCGGGCGGGCTTCCCCGTCACCGCCGATGACATCTTCACCGCTCCCGCCGTGACCGCCGCCCATCTCACCGAGCACTTTCCCGGGGCACGATGCCTGCTGATCAACAGCGGCGACATCCACGAGGACTTCGAGGGGGTCGCCCTCGTGGACCCCGATGGCGACGTCGCCCCGGACGTGGTCGTCGTCGGAGGCGCAGGACCGGAGTTCGGTTACGAGGCGCTCAACCGCGCGTTCGCCCACCTCCAGAAAGGCGCCCGACTCGTCGCGATGCACCGCAATCTCTACTGGCGTACGGAAGTGGGGCTTCAGCTCGACACCGGCGCCTTCCTTCTCGGACTGGAACGCGCGGCCCGCGTCGAGGCCGAAGTCACCGGCAAGCCCGCCGCACCCTTCTTCGCCGCCGCCCTGGCCCATCTCGGCGTCGATGCCTCGCGGACGCTGATGGTGGGCGACGACATCGAGTCCGATGTGCTCGCCGCCCAGCGGAACGGGCTCACCGGCGTTCTCGTCAGGACCGGCAAGTACCAGCCCGAGACGCACCGCGCGGCCACCGGCACCCCGGACCACGTTCTGGATTCCGTCGCCGACCTGTCTGCCCTCGTCGAGCGCCTCGGCCGCTGACCGCGGCCCGTCCCCGACCATGCCCCGGAGCGGGTCACGCGGTGGTGACCGGCCGGCTCGCCGGCTCCCGCGCGGGCCTTTCCGGCCGGTACTGCTTCGGGGAGGAGCGCGAGCGTCGGGCTCAGTACCAGAAGCGCACTGAGCCTGATCGTCGTCTCCCCGGCCGCCGCGCTCGGGTGCCGGACTGCTCGTCGAGTCCGTGAGCGTCAGACACGCCGTGCCGAGCGCGAGACACGGTCGTGGGACACACCAGGCGCATGAGGGCGTTGCGACGGCGTTGCGACCCGTGGCGGGCACCGGCGGACTCGAATGGGCTGTGCATGCCCCTGGACTTCGCCACCCCTACGTGGTGACATGCCTGCGTCAACCATGCCGGCGTGGAGCGGCAGCGCTCAAAGTCTGTTGACCTGCCGGTTCGGGCTCCGGGAAACGCGACATCATCCCGGCGAATTCAGAATGCCGGGTGCCGGGTCCGCCGAAGGCATCCGGTCCGGACTCATGACGCCCCAGGAGGGTGAGAATGAGATCAGCCTTCTCACGCAAGCGATTACCCATGGCACTGGCCGCCGGGCTGGCGCTCGCCGGCATGGCCGTGGGCCCCGCCTCGGCTGCTGAAACCCCTCTCACGTTCGGATGTCAGGCCACCCCGCCCATCGGCGGGGCACAGAACTTCGACGTCGGTACCGGCGTCAACGCCACCGCGCCGGAGTCGGTCGCGTCGGGCAGCGACTTCAAGGTCACTCTCGCTCCGTCCGCGATCACGGTGCCCGGGTCGGTCAACGGGTACACGGTCAAGACCATCAGCAACATCAAACTGAGCATGCCCGTGCCCGCCAACGCGACCCTCACGGGGAAGTCGCTCTCGGGAGGCTCCGGGATCGGTTCAGGCGTTCCGAGCATCGCGGTCAGTGGCAACACCGTCGTCATGACGGTGCCCGGCCCGATCAAGGGCGGAAGTACCTTCACCCTTCCCGCCGTCAACCTGGACCTGAAGGCCGGAGCGGCCGGTACCGCCGTCACGACACAGCTCGCCGGCAGCAGTCACAGCGACCCCGGGCTCACGTTCACGGCCAGTGTGACCGTGGTGTTCTTCCCGGTCAGTGTGCCGACGTCCTGTTATCCGTCGCCCAACCCGGTGCTCAGTACGACGACCGTCGACTGACGCCGCTTCCGTCCGGCAGCCTCGTACACCGTCCGGCACCGGCAGGCCCCGGATGAACAGCACGGCGCACTTGCACGTATAGACGACGGGGCCCTGGTTCACAGGGCCCCGTACAGCTGGTGACACCGTGTCAGTACGACCTTGGGGCCGCGGATGAGGCATGCACGACGGAACCTCCAGCGGATCGTTCGGCTTGCGGCGGTCGGTGGGCTCGTCTGGGGCTCGCTGATGGTCTCCGACGCGATGGCGGGCGAACCGCCGGCGCCGGGCACCGCTGCGGGCGGCGTCCTGCGGGCCGGCGATCCGACCGAGGGTCTGGTCTCCCGGCTCGGCACATCACGTACTGCGGGCAGTTGGAGAGGAGCCGACGGCCGGCCGGTGGTCGCGGTGACCGACGAGGACGCCGCAGAGGAGGTGCGGCGGAGCGGCGCCAAGGCGAAAATGGTGCGCTACAACATGGACCGACTCCGCTCGGCCACAGCGACCCTGGGTGCCGCGCCGCGGGTGGCCGGGACGGCATGGGCGGTGGACTACGCATCGAACCAGGTCGTGGTGCACGCCGACAGCACGGTGTCCGCGTCCGACTGGTCGCGCATGTCGGACGTCGCCGAACGGATCGGCGGCTTCGTCCACATGGAACGCACCGCCGGCGCCTTCACCACGCGGCTGAACGCTGCCGCTCCGATCTTCGCGGGCTCAAGCCGCTGCTCCGCGGGCTTCAACGTGACCGACGGACGGCGCTCGTTCATCCTGACCGCCGGACACTGCGGTTCAGTGGGCACCCCCTGGTTCGGGGACCGTGAAAGGGACGCGCGGCTCGGCACCACCGTTGCCTCCAGCTTCCCGGGCGAGGACTACTCGCTCGTGAGCTACGAGAACGGCGATTCCCTCGAGGGCGCCGACATCGTGACCATCGGCGGCGGCCGGGGGGTGCGGATCATCGGCGCGGCCGACCCCGTGGTCGGGCAGCGGGTCTTCCGTAGCGGCAGCACGAGCGGGTTCCGGTCGGGGGAGGTGACCGCGCTCAATGTGACGGTCAACTATCCGGAGGGGACGGTCACCGGTCTGATCGAGACCACGGTCTGCGCGGAGCCCGGTGACAGCGGGGGTCCGATGTTCGCGGAGGGGCTTGCGCTGGGTGTCACCTCCGGGGGCAACGGGGACTGCAGGACCGGGGGCGTCACGTTCTTCCAGCCGGCGACCAAGGCGATGGCAGAGCTCGGGGTGAGTCTGATCGCGCGGCCTGAGGGCGGGGGCGGCGCGCCGGGCTCTGCGCAGGACCCCTCGTCCGCGTCGGGAGCCGGAACACCGGTGGCACCGGGACCGCCCGCCTCGCAGGGGTCGGCGATCGGACCGGGCATCGTCACCGACATCGCCGCCGGTCTCGGACCTCTCGGCGCGGTGGGTCCGGGGCTCGCCGTCATCGTGGCCAGTCTGCTCATGCTGATCGCCAGCCGCTGGATCCAGTCGGCCCAGGGCCGCCGGAACTACCGCAACTACTATTCGCAGACCTGGGCCTGAACCGGGGCGCCGGTCCCGTGCAGTCGGGCCCGGCGCACGCGGGGGATGCCGGCGCGGTGCGACGGGTCTGCGTGATGGAAGCGCCGGTGGTCATGGAGCCGGGTGCCGATGTACGGGCACGGGGCGGGCGGCCGTCACGGTCGCCCTGTGCGGGGCTGGGACCACGAGCCGCCGTGCCCGCTTTCTGCGCATCACATCGCCGTGGACCGGTCGGGGGACGAGATGTCCGGCTCCGGGGTGCTCTTCGCTGCCCGGCCCGAGGACGAGGAAAGCCCCGGCCGGATCGGGGGAATCCAGCCGGGGCGGTACAGCGTGGACGCGGAGGGCGGTCGCCTCTCGGCGAAAGGCTCCATGGGGCTTCAGCCGAACGATCTTCCCCATGGGCAAGGGGTGAGGCCCGGGGACACCGTCCCCTCCGCAGCCACATGTGGATGAACGGTGAACCATCGCCGGATGTTCCGGGGCGCCCCGCTCGAACAGTGTGAACCGGGACACTCAGGTCACCCGGATCCGCAGTTCGTACGCGGTGCCCGCGCTGATCGCCCGGGCCTGCTCACGCAGGTCGGAGGGCGTGAACGCCAGGAGAGCCCGGTCGGCGGCGCGGCGCAGCAACGGCACGATCTCGGCCGGCGGGCGTCCCTTGTGCGTGATCGCGATCTCGGCGAATGCCCGCTGATAGGTGGCGCCGTGCGGCTTGTGCGTGCTGTCGGCGAGGAGCCTGTGCAGGCTTTGCCTGCTCACGCTGATGTCTCCCACGGCAGGTCCCCTCACTGGGAGGCCCGGTCGGTCCGGGCCTTGTGTCTTCGACGTTACGAGGGAGGTCTGACAGTGAGGCCCGGCCTCGATGCGCCGCGGCTTCCGCTCGCAGCCGCACCGTCCCGGGCATTGCCGGGGCCGGAAGGTGCACGGAGCCGCCGTCAGGGCCCGATTGTCAGTGCGGGAGTGCACGATGTCGGGCATGACGAAGACTCCGGTTCTTGCCGATACCACCGCGTACGCGCAGGCGGTCGAGGACGCGGCCAAGGCGGCGGCCGCCTATTACACAGGCGGGGACAGCGGGCTCGACGACGACGCCTACGACCGGCTGGTGCAGGCAATCGCCGACTGGGAATCCGGCCACCCCGACCAGGTTCTGTCCGGCTCCCCGACCGGGAAGGTCGCGGGCGGGGCCGGGGTGGGAGACGTGCCGCACACCGTCCCGATGCTGTCGCTCGACAACGTCTTCTCCGCCGAGCAGTTCACCGCATGGGCCGCTTCCCTGGAACGTCGCATCGGCCGCCCGGTCACGGCGTGGAGCGTGGAACCGAAGCTCGACGGGCTGGCGATCGCCGCCCGCTACGAGGACGGTGTGCTCTCCCGGCTGATCACCCGTGGGAACGGCAGCGCGGGTGAGGACGTGTCGCACGCCATCGGCAGCATCCTCGGCCTGCCCGTCCGTCTCGCCGAACCGCTCAGTGTGGAGCTGCGCGGCGAGGTGCTGATGACCAACGCCCAGTTCGAGAGCGCCAACGACGTTCGTGTCCGGCACGGCGGAGCTCCGTTCGCCAACCCGCGCAACGCCGCCGCCGGCACCCTACGGGCGAAGGACCGCGCCTACACGGTGGAGATGACCTTCTTCGCGTACGGACTGCTCCCGCTACCGGCCGCCGGTGAGGCGCTCACCGACGAACTGCAACGCCTCCCGCACGGAGCGCTGATCGGGCGCGCGACCGCTCTCGGGGTGCACACCACCGCGTCGACCGAGGTGTCAGGCCGTACGGTGACCGCTGTCGAGGAGGTCCTGGCCCGTGTCGAGGAGATAGCGGCCCTTCGCGCCGAGCTGCCGTTCGGGACGGACGGGATCGTCGTCAAGGCGGACCTCGCGGCCGATCAGCTGGATGCGGGAGCCGGATCCCGTGCGCCCCGGTGGGCGATCGCGTACAAGCTCCCCGCGGTCGAGAAGATGACACGGTTGCTGGACGTGGAGTGGGCGGTCGGACGCACCGGGATCATTGCGCCCCGTGCCGTCCTTGAACCGGTGGAGATCGACGGGTCCACGGTCGGCTACGCCACCCTTCACAACCCGGCCGACATCACCCGCCGTGACCTGCGCATCGGAGACCAGGTGATGGTCTACAAAGCGGGCGACATCATCCCCCGCATCGAGGCGCCGGTGGCGCACCTGCGCACCGGTACCGAGCGGCCCGTCGTCTTCCCCGAAGTGTGCCCGCAGTGCGGTTCCGGGATCGACACCGGCGAGCAGCGGTGGCGCTGCGAGCGCGGCCGGAACTGCCATCTGGTCGCTTCGCTCTCGTATGCCGCCGGCCGGGACCAGCTCGACATCGAGGGGCTGGGCGTCACCCGTGTCGTGCAGCTCGTCGAGGCGGGCCTCGTCGCCGACATCGCCGATCTGTTCACCCTCACCCGCGACCGGCTGCTGGAACTCGACCGCATGGGCCCAACGAGCGCCGACAACCTGCTGACCGCGATCGAGCAGGCCAGGACTCGCCCGCTGAACCGAGTGCTGTGCGCGCTGGGCGTCCGCGGCACCGGGCGCTCCATGTCCCGGCGTATCGCCCGCCACTTCGCCACGATGGACGCGATCCGGCAGGCCGATGCCGATGCGGTGCAGCGGGTGGAGGGCATCGGTGTGGAAAAGGCGCCCGTGATCGTCGCGGAACTGGCGGAGCTCGCACCCGTCATCGACAAGCTGATCGCCGCCGGGGTGAACATGACCGAGCCGGGAACAACGCCCGCGTCGCTCGGCGGAGGTCTCGGCGGAGGTACGGACGCGGAAACGGAACCTGCGACGGCCGGACCCCTGGCGGGTATGACCGTGGTCGTCACCGGGGCGATGACCGGCCCGCTCGAAAGTCTCTCCCGCAACCAGATGAACGAGCTCATAGAACGCGCCGGAGGCAAGTCGTCCTCGAGTGTCTCCAAGCGAACCAGCCTGGTGGTCGCGGGGGAGGGAGCCGGGTCGAAGCGCGCCAAGGCCGAACAGCTCGAGGTCGACATCATCACCCCGGACGACTTCGCCGCGCGGGTCACCGGCTTCCTCAGCCCGGCTCCCGCGGTCTGACCCCGAAGGGCGACCGTCGGACGGAGTCCCCGCCCGCCGCGGCGACGGGGCAGCGTACTTCGCCGGGTTCGCGCACTGTTCAGCACTCCGTACGCTGTGTGACGGACGCGCTCGTGCTGTCGCCGAGGAACTCGTACCAGCGGCGCTGCAGGCAGGGGTAGAGCGTGTCCGCCTCGACCAGGTCCAGGAAGGAGCTCACGGTCGCGGCGAGGCGCTCCTGCAGTCGGGTGTCGATCAGGTCGCCGTCGTCCGTGAACGCCTGATGGGCCTGGGCCAGGCTGAACATGTCGGGGTAGACGCGAGCGCCCAGGTGCTCCAGGGGAACACGCAGCGCCCACAGCCCCCGGTTGCCGCCCACCATGGACGGGGACGCAGAGACGAGCAGCGTCTGCTTGTCCTTGAAGGGCTGGGGCCGCAGGCGCGACACCCAGTCGATGGCGTTCTTCACCACGCCCGGGACCGATGCGTTGTATTCGGGGGATGCCATGACGAAGGCATGCGCCGCCTCGATGCGGTCGCGCAGGGCGACAGCCCCCGCCGGCGGACCCTGAGCCGTTTCGGCGTCTCCGTCGTAGGAGGGAGTGTCGAAATCGCGAAGGTGGGCCAGGTCGGCCGTCGCTCCTGCACGGCCGACGAGAGAGGCGACCAAGGCGGCCAGACGCGAGTTCGTCGAACCGGTCCTGAGTGATCCGGACAGCACCAGCACACGCAGTGATTCGCGGATTCCGGGGCCGGGCTTGGTGCTCGTGCCTTCCGGGGCGCGGGGGGAATCGGTCATGATCGTGCCCTTCTCGTCGCCGGTCCAGGGCTCGCCCGGCCGTGGCGATGAGCCAGGGCGTCGGTGACGAGCCCGCTGGTGAGCAGTTGCAGTCTGCCCGCCGGCTCCCCAGGACCATCCCGGTCGGCCAGGACGTTCTGGACGAGCCGACGCGCGGACTCCGGCGTCCCGGCCGGGCGGCGCAGCCGGAAGACCGCTCCGTGCCACTCCTCCGTCCGGGTGCTCCCCCGAAACCAAGGCCAGGTTGACAGGTCAACCATTTGGTCGTGTTCCGGGGAGAGCGCCGGACCGTCCCGGTGGGTCGGCGTCGGATGTGCCGGGCGCCACGAGGTGATCAGGGCCGGACGGAGAACGGCCCGAGAACGCCGTAGTCGATCCTCAGCGCCTCGAACATCGCGAAGGCGTTGTCGTAGGTGAAGACGTCGGCGGCGCCGAGTCGGTCCACCCAGGCGGGCACGACGGCATCGGCGGTCCGCCGGGTGACGGCGTCGAGATAGGTCTTGAACACGGCCCAGGGGTTGCCCGGGTACTGCGCGAACATCGCGGTCGGGTCCACCGCGGCGATCGACTCCCGGGCGTGGCGGTCGAGGTCACGCACGTACTCGCGCTGGATCTCGACGTCCCGACGGGTGCCGAGCCGGGTGAGGTGCCCACCGACGTATGTCTCGAAGGGGAAGTCGAGCGCTTGGTCGTGGGCGTCGATCCAGCCGGGGATGTCCGTGGACATGGCGAGGTTCTTGAACGGGACCCAGCCGGGGAAGACCAGATCGACGAGCATCAGCACACGCTGCCGGGGGGCGTGGATGAAGATGTTGTCCGGGCTGTGGTTGGGGCCCTTGTAGGACAGCTTCAGAACCTGGTCCCCGACCTCGAGCCGCAGGGAGTCGGAGAAGACTCGGGTCGGCAGCGGCCGGTTCGGGTCGCGGACCTCCGCCAGGAGGTGGCGTGCGCGCTCGTGGGCGATGCGTACGGCCTTTCGCGGGAAGATCCCGGCAGCGCCGATGTGATCGGCGTGGTGGTGCGAGTAGACGACGTGGGTGACCGGCTGCGAGGTCACCTCCGCGATCGCACGGAGGATGTTGTGGCCGAGCGTCGGCGGGGCGTCCACGACCACGACGCCCGCCCCGGTCACGAGGAAGATCATCTGGTAGGTGCCGTCCGTGAGCCAGTAGAGCCCCTCACGGATCTCCTGGACGAGATATCCCTTCTCGGGGATGCGGGGTCCTTGAGCGGTCGGTGGCACGGGGGCGTAGGTGGCCGGTGCGCTGTCGGCCGCTCGCGCCGTCCCGGAGGGCAGGAGGGGCTGAAGGAGGGCAGCCGCGGCCGGTACGGACGCGGCAGCCGCGGAGTAGCGCAGCACCTTCCTGCGGCTGGGCGGGGTGCTGGCCTCGGGCTGTTCGTTCGGCGTCGACATGGCTTTGTCTCCTCTGGGCCGGGGCGATACGACACAAAACGTTGATGCATCAACTGATTTGGCTGACGTATCAACCAATGGCTGCGACGTTAGTCCTCGGAAGTTGATGCGTCAACTAAATGATGGTGAGCCCGGCCCGGCCGTGCCGACGGCGAGCCGTGCGCACGCGGCGGGCGGTGGCGTCCGCGTGCGGCCTACTCCGCGCCTGTGCTGCCGCCCAGGCCGTGCACCACGGTCTCCGAGATCTCGGCGAGGGACTCCAGCTGGTCACGCGAGAGTGCGTCGACGAAGATGCGGCGGACATTGGCCGCGTGCAGCGGTGCGACGGCGCGGATCGCGTCCAGCCCCTCGGGGGTCAGTACGGCGAAGGCGCCGCGGGCGTCGGTGGGGCAGTTCTCCCGGCGCACGAGCCCACGGCCCTCCATCCGGCGGACCTGGTGCGACAGCCGGCTCTTCTCCCACCGGGCCTGTGCGGCGAGCTCCTGCATCCGCAACCGGTGGCCCTCGGCCTCCGACAGTGGAACGAGGATGCGGTAGTCGGCCATGGACAGCTCCCCGGCCCGGCGGAGCCCCTGGTTGACGTGCTCCTCCAGGAGCTGGCTCATGGCTACGAGGCCCTGCCACGCGCGTCGTTCGACATCGTCGAGCCATCGGGGTTCAGTCACCAAGGGAGACTAGCCCTCCGGTGATTGACACATCAACCCGCGCCGTCGGGTCGATGAGGCCGGACCCGCGACCCGGTGTATTTCCGCATGACCCATGGTTCTCCGGCGGCCGTGGGGCGCCGGGGTTCGACGATCCCCGGCGGAGGCTCGCCGGCAGCAGTATCGTTCCGCGCGAGATCAGCCTGACCGCCCGACCGGGCGTCGGCTTCCATGGGGGGACTCACTGTGCCGACCGGAAGAGAGCGTTCCCGGATGATCGCCACTGAAGGCGGTCACCGGGTGACGCCCGCCGAGCTCTTCTTCGACCTGGTGTTCGTGTACGCGATCACCCAGGTCACCGCCTTGATGGCGGCAGATCCCTCGACTCTGCGGGTGCTCGGCGCGTCGGTCGTGCTCGCGCTGCTGTGGTGGTGCTGGTGCTGCTTCGCCTGGTTGGGCAATGTCGTACGAGCCGACACGGGGACCATGCCGGCCGTGCTGGTTTCGGTCATGGCGGTGGTGCTGATCGTCTCACTGGCCGTGCCCGAGGTGTACGACGACCTGCCCGGTGGTCTGTACGCGCCACTGGTCTTCGTAGTCTGCTACGGCGTGGTCCGGGTCCTGCACCTCGTCTCGTACCGGATCGCCAGCCCCGGCGACACGGCGCTCCACGCCACCCTGCGACGGACAGCGCTGCTGTCGGTGACCCCGCCGTTCCTCCTCCTGCTCGTCGGTAGCGCCTTCAGCGGTGTGACTCAGGTACTGATCTGGCTCGGAGCCGTGGTGATCGACTACGGCGGGATCTACATCACCGGCTCCTCAGGCTGGCGGGTGGTGTCGCCCGGCCATTTCGCCGAGCGGCACGGCCTGATCGTGATCATCGCGCTGGGGGAGTCGATCGTCGCGATCGGCGTCGGGGTGTCCGGCTATCCCATCTCCACGCCCATTCTGATCGCCACCGCTGCGGGCCTGTTGGTCGATGCCGGGCTGTGGTGGCTGTACTTCCACCATCTCAGCGAGACCGCGGAGAAGCGGCTGAACGCGCTGGAGGGCGACGACCGCACTCGCCTGGCACGCGACGCCTACACCTTCCTGCATCTGCCGCTCGTCGCGGGAATCGTGCTCACCGCACTCGGTACCAAGGCGGTCCTGCATCAGGTGGCCGACACCGAGCACTACGACCTGTACGAGCCTCTGCACGGGGTCGTCGCCTGGTCGCTCGCCGGGGGTGTGGGCGTATTCCTGCTGGCGGCCGCGGCGATCCTGCTGCGTACAGGCGGACGCAGGCCGCCCGTCCTCGTCTTGGGCGGGTTCTGCTGTCTGGCCGCGGGGGCGCTGGTCGCCCTCGTCCCCGCGCTGCTCGCGCTGGGACTCCTGGCCGCGGCGGTGGTCACGCTCGTCGTTCTGCACAGCGGGAGGGCCGGTACCACCGGTACGAGTACGGCTTGAACGTGGCTGCGGACGGGCAGCGCGGCGGCCGAGCGGAAATTCAGTTCCTCACGACGACCTGGATCAGGCAGCATCGGGGGTGATGGGCATGCTGAACGGAGTGGCGGACCGAGTCGCCGGTGGAGAAACCGTGGAGTTCAGGCCCAGCGGCTCCTCCATGGTCCCCCTGATACGCAGTCGGCAGCAGGTCGTCGTCGGCCCGGTCGATCCGGCGAGACTTGACGTCGGTGACATCGTTCTCGCCCGTGTCGCCGGCACCGTGTATCTGCATCTCGTATCGGCGGTGGACAGGCCGAGGAAGCGGGTGCAGATCAGCAACAACCGAGGGCGCGTGAACGGCTGGACGAGCCACGACCGGGTCTTCGGTATCTGTCTGGCCGTCGACGGGGTACGCAGGCCGCGTACGGAGGGCAAGCTCCGGGGGCCCGCGGTCAGGACGACCGCTCTCGCCACCGAGCGGCTGGATCTGCTGCCACTGCTCACCGGGCATGCCGAAGAGATGGCACAGGCCCTCTCCGACCCCGCTCTGCACACGTTCATCGGTGGCACTCCCGACACGTCACAGCAACTGCGTGCCCGCTACAGGCGCTTGGAGACAGGTTCGCCCGACCCGGCCGTCTCCTGGTGCAACTGGGTGGTCGGGCTGCGTGAAGAGGCATGTCTGGTGGGCACGGTGCAAGCGACGGTCCACCGCTCCGCCGACGGGCTCGAGGCCGAGCTTGCCTGGGTCGTCGGAACGCCGTGGCAGGGAAGGGGAATCGCCAGGGAGGCAGCCCTCGGGACGGTCGCCTGGCTCGCCCGGCAATCCGTGCACACCCTCGTCGCCCATATCCACCCCGACCATCGTGCGTCGGCTTCCGTCGCGGCGGCCTGCGGCTTGGCGCCGACGGACCGATGGGACGGGGGAGAGGTCAGATGGCAGGGGAACATCAGGACGTGACGTGACGTGACGTACGTGGCGTGACCTGGCGCCGGGAACCCGGACGTCCTGGTTGCGCGCACGTGACGGTCCCATGTCCGCCCGAACGAGGTATCCGTTCAGGCGGACGCCCCTGGCCGCCGCGGCCCGGCCCTCCCCGCCAACTGGTGCCGCACCGCGTAGCCTTCCGGGTCAGCAGGGACTGCCGGGCCTACCGGCCGTCAGTACTGCCCTCCGGACCGCGCACGTCCGCGTATTCGTCACCCCGGCCACCGGGGCGTAGAAAACGCGGCCTGCTCAGGACAAGGGCGACGGCCGCATACGGCAGGGCAAGGAGCGCGAAGGTGGTGCCGTGCGATACGCGGGTGGACAGTGCGGCGTAGGTTCCGTACACCAGCAGCGTGCCAAGGCCTGAGCCGAGACCGGCGAGGGACGTCACCGTCGCGCGGTTCGGACCGGTGATGGCCTCCTGGAGGCGGGCATCGACCAGTACGTCCGCCAACTGGAACACGAGGAAGCCGGCGCCGACCAGAACGAACCCGGTGGGACTTCCCAGTATCGCCCCGCCCGCGAGCGCGCCCGCCGCGGTCGCGACCGCCACGCCCAGAGCCCGTGACGAGAGACGCTCGCCGGGCCCCACGAGCAGCGAACCGAGCGTCACGCCGCCCCAGACGATCAGGACCAGCCAGGGGACGGTCGTCGTGGCCACTCCGGTGGAGGCGGCCAACAGCGGTACGTACTCGTCGAGGGCGCCCCAGAGGGAGGTCAGCGCCACGGACAGGATGAGGGCATTGCGTACCGGTCGGCTGCCTCCCGCCTCCCTGAGACCGGCACGCAGCACCCCGAAGAAGCCCGCGGACTTCCGGGACTCGGACTTCCGGGACTCGGGCGACCGAGAATCGGACGATCGGGGCTCGGAGGATCGGGGCTCGGCCGGCCGGGACCCGGACGACCGCGATCCGGTAGGGGCCGGCCGGACGGCAGTACGGTTCTCGGGCATCATCAATCCGGCCACCGAGCAGAGCAGGCACGCGCCGATGCTGGCCGCACCCAGAACTCTGTGGCTGCCCCATGCGAAAACGGGACCCGCGGCTGCCGTGGCGGCTGCCGTCGCGACCGTGCTCACGGCCGAGGTCCGCCCCATGACGCCGGCGTAGCGCCCCGTCGCACCGAGCCGCTCGAGTTCGTCGTGCACCAGCGCCTCCATAGCGCCGGAACGCAGGGATCCGCCGACGGCCCACAGCACGAATCCCGCGGCGAAGCCCCCGTAGGACGGGACGATCACCCACAGCGCGAAACCGGCCGCCGCCAACAGGGGTCCGACGACCATCATCAGGCGCCGGGACACGACATCGGCCCATACGCCCGACGGGACTTCCACCAGAAGTCCGGTCAGGGACCAGAGGGCGAACAGCGAGGAGATCTCGGCGGTGCTCAGGCCGTGCTCGGCGAAGAGCAGCGCGTAGAACGGGTAGAGCAGGACGAAATCCTCAAGTCCCGCATAGGTGTAGAGAGTCCGCTCGAGCCGGCGCACACCGGGCGCGAGCGGGCACGACGAAGAGGCGAGCATGAACACTGGTCCTTCTGCAGAACGGGCGGGGACACCGGGGTGCTCACCCGGGCGGCGGCCCGCGGCAGTCCGTTCCAGGACCTGTGGCAGAGGATCAATGTCGTCGTCTCATGGGCGCGAGTCTACGGTCCGGCAGCGGACCCCGCCCACGCATTTCTCGGGACGCACGCGGTCGGGACCGGCCGGCTGCCGGTCCGCCCTTCTTCGGCCCGGGCAGGCTCACGTGCGTTCGGCGACCTCGTCGTCGGCAGGGACGAGACGGGGGACGAGGCGGACGTAGACCACCATGCCGACGACCTCGACGAGGGTCTGTGTGACCACGACGACCGCTGCGACGGCGAGGTCGTCGGGAAGGGCCAGGGCGAGCGGAAGCACGACGAGGGAGTTACGGGTCGCACCGGTGAAGATCACGGCCCGGGCTGCTCCGGTGTCGAGGCGGAAGAGCCGGGCGATCTCCTTTCCGGCGAAGGCCATGACGAGCAGGAAGGCGGCGTAGAACGGGACGACCGCGGCCACGTCGGTGAGGTTTCCCCCGAGCCGGGGCACCTGGGAGGCGACGACGACCAGCAGGGTCGCGGCCATCAGCGGCACCGTCGCGGTGGTCGCCGCGTCGGACGCCTTCCGCCCGGCCGGGTGCCGTCCGCCCCAGGCCTGGAGGCCCCACGCCAGGGTGAGGGGGACGACGATCAGGACGAGGAAGGCCTCCACGAACGGTCCGGCGTCGACGATGTCGGCCAGTTCCGGCCCCATGAACGCGAACAGGAAGAGCGGGAGCAGCAGCATCTGCACCACCAGGAGCAGCGGGGTCGCGGCCAGCAGCCGGCGGGCGGCCCCGCCGGCCAGTCCGCTGAAGACGATCACGTAGTCCACACACGGACACAGCAGGACGAGCAGTACGCCCAACCGCACCGCCTGGTCGGCCGGTAGGAAGGCGAACATCGCGGCGACGACCAGCGGTACGACCACGAAGTTCACGGCCAGCGTCGCAGAGAGGAAACGGCCGTCCTTCAACGAGCGGAGCAGCTCCCCGGCGGGGACCTGGAGGAACGTGACGAACAGCAGGGCACCGAGGACCGGGTTGATGGCGTGCTCCAGAGCGGGCCCGGCCGCCGGGGCGGCACCTCCGATCGCGGCTCCGGCGGCCATCGCGGCGAGGTAGATCACGACCTGGTGATCTTCCATCCGCTCTGCCGGACCCTTTGCTTCGTGCGGCACCCTGACGACTCCCTCGATGTGGCCCGGTGCCCATCCTCACAGGCCGGCACCGAAGCGTGCCGCGCCCCATCAGGCGGGTGGGTCGTCGGACGTGACCCAGTGGCCGCAGGCGGCACATCCGGCACGGTCGGCACCGACACAGGTCCGCGAGCCCGTCCGCGAGGTGATCAGCCGCTGCGCCCGCCGTCCTGGAAGATTCCGTCCAGACGGTAGTTCAGGACAGCGACGGCGGATTCCGGGCTCCGCTGGCCCACCAGAGTGCTCGTGCCGAGCCCCGCGGACATGGTGAGCAGGCTGATCGCCTCGAGTCGCGGGTCCATGCCGGGCCGGGTGAGTTGCGCCTCCTGCGCCTGCCTGAGCAGTTCGGTCAGTGCGTCCTCTGCGGCATCGGGCTGCTTGATGAAGGGCTGGGCGGCGAGCGCCTCGTCGGTCATGGCCAGAGCGGCGTACGAGGTGAAGACGAGGTGGAGCGTGCGGCTCTCTTCGTCGGTGGGCAACGACGCCGTCAGCAGCGCCTCGACCATCGCGCGCGGTCCCGGGCTGTCCCCGGCGGCCCGGACCCGGGCGGCCACCCGTTCGCCGAACCCCTCGGCCAGGTGCCGCAGCCCGTGGAGCAGCAGCTTCTCCTTGGTCTCGAAGTAGTACTGCACCAGCCGCAGTGACACGCCCGCCTCCGCCGCGACATCGCGCATCCCCACGGCGTGCAGTCCGCGCCGCCCCGCGACCCGGAGGAGTGCCTCGGCGATCTCGGCACGCCGTTCTTCGTGGTCCACGCGCTTGGGCATCGGCCGCGTCTCCGCTCCTCGGTTCCACCGGTCCGGCCCTTTCCGGGCCTACTTGATGATACATCTGTACCACCAACGTGGTACGGTCGTATCACGAAAATGGATACTGCCGGAGGTGGCCGACCGTGCCCGAGACAACGACCCGCACCCAGGCCGATGTCGGCCGCTATGTGAACGAAGCCTTGCGGGACCGCTACTTCGCGGCCTGCGACGCGGTCCACGCGCTGGGGGCAACCGTTCGCGCCGAGACTGATGTGGAGACGGGCTTCGGTACCACGCACGTCTACCGGTACGGCCCGGCGGACCCGGCTGCCGAGTCCCGCACGCCCGTCGTCCTGGTGCACGGGGCGGGCAGCTGCTCGGCCATGTGGTACCCGAACACCCCCGCGCTCAGCGCCGATCGCCCCGTCTATGCGGTCGACACCCCGGGCGATCCGGGGCGCAGCGTGCAGCACTCTCCCATCCACCAGCCCGAACGTGCCGCGCAGTGGCTGGAGGAGACGCTGGCCGGCCTCGGCCTCGAACGCGTCCATCTCGTCGGTTCCTCCTACGGCGGATGGCTTGCGCTCAACCAGGCACACCGAAGGCCCGGACGTCTTGCCTCTGTCACTCTGCTCGACCCGGGCGGCCTGGAGAAGGTCGGTCTCCGCTTCTTCGTCTGGATCTTCGTCAGCCTTTTCGCGACCTTCGCGCCCAAGGCGATGCGCCCACGTCTGGCAGCCCGGCTGGAGCAGCCGGTCCTCGTCGTCCCGGAGCTGCGCGCGATGATCAGGGCCGGCGTCCGCGCCTACCGGATACGCCGGCCGGTTCCGCTTCCCTTGTCCGAGGACGAACTGAGCACCATTCGTACCCCGCTGTATCTGGTACTCGGCAAGCGGAGCCTCCTCGTACACCCGACGCGGCAGGCGGAACGCGTCCCGCGGTTGATACCGGGTGCCCGCGCCGAGATCGTGCCCCGTACCGGCCACGGACCGCAGATCGACCACGCAGAGGAGGTCAACAGCCGGATGCTGAGTTTCATGGGCTCCTTCGACTGAATGCTGCCGGCGCCGGCGCCGGCGCCGGTCGGCGTACGGGGGAGGGCGGGTGTGCGGTGGCACGGGCGCGGTGTCGGGTTCCGGTTGTCCGTCCGTCCGTCCGCCCGCCCGTGCCGTCGCCTCAGTCGTCGGAACCTGTTGGGGTGCCACCGCGGTACACGGCCTGGCGCGCTCCGTACTCGACGAGTTCACCGGTGCAGCGCATCCCGAGCGACTCGAGCAGGATGCGTGATGCGGTGTTCGCGGCCTGTGTCACGGCGACGATCTGCTCCGTCCCCGGGACGCTGCGCAGCGCCCATTCGACGGCTGCTCCGACGGCTTCCCGGCCGACTCCCCTGCCCCAGTGCTCGGGGAGCAGGGTGTACGACACCTCTGTCGCGCCGCGTGAGGAGTGGGGTTCGACGGTGACCGTCCCCAGCACGGTCCTCGTCCGAAGGTCGGTGACGGCGAACACACCGGGCATGCCGGGGATCCTGGACCGCCGGATCCTGATCTTCTCCTCCGTCACCGGCCCGCCCAGATACTGCCGTACGCGCTCGTCTCTCCAGAGACGCTCGACAGCGTCCAGATCCTGTGCGGTGACGGGGCGCATACAGAGCCGGGGAGTGTGCACGGTGGCCGGCCACCATGGAGCCCTCACCGGGGTGCTGAGTTCACTCATCCGCCCAGCCTGGCAGCTCGCGTCCGCTCTTTGCCGTCTGTTGGTGCAGGCCGGCGGAGCTGCCTGCGACGAAGGCGGCGCCTGGTCCGGATGCGACGGCGGACTCGCGCCCGGCAACGTGCCACGGCTGACTGACGGCGAGTTGGGGCCCCATGCATGCCTTCCGGCGTGGTCCGCGACGCCGCGAGGGAGCGTGTCCTGCCGGCCCGAAGAGCTTGAGCGACGGCACTCGGGCGAGTGAATCCCCGAGCACGCGAAGGCCACCCCGGTGCGCGGCAACGAGATGGACGCCCGGCGTCGGCCCTCCCACTCTGCGGTGAGACGCCGCCACATCAACTGCTCGGTCGGATCGGCACTGTTCGCGAGAGCCGAGGCCTGGTGACCGGCCTCTCCCGTACTCGTGGGTTCCGTTGCCACTCGGCCGAGGTCGGGGTGCGTCATGTGCACTCCTCGGCACGGTCAGGGGTTGTTGTGGCCACCACGTCAGGAGCTGGGACGGAGCCAGTTGTGGGCGCTCATCGGCTGCCGCGAGCAGGCCGGTTCATGCCCAACCACCTCTGGGTGAAGCTCACTTGTGTGATCGAACTCTTCCCAATCCAGGTCGGAGTCTGACATCTTGCGTCCACCACTTCCCACACTCGGCCCGTTCGGCACCACCAACGCCACGGGCTTCTGGAGGACGTCTTGCTCACCCTCATATCCAGCCGGCTCAGACGCTCGGTCGTGGCCACTGCCGCTCTGGTCGCGGCTGCGGCGTTCGTGACCCCCGTCGGGTCGGCCCACGCCGCCCCGAGCGCGCCTTCGGCCCCCACGGCCTCGTCGGCCGCTGGTACCCGGGCCTATCTGGTCGTCACCGCGCCGGGGGACACCTCGGCCGTGCGGACCGCGGTCACGAACAACGGCGGCACGGTGTTCGCGTACTACGACGCGATCGGAGTGATCGTGGCGCACTCGGCGTCCACGGCCTTCGCGGGCACCATGCGCGGTGTCAGCGGGGTTCAGCAGGTCGGCGCGACCCGTACCTCGGACGTTCCGGCCGACGCGTACAACCCCACGCTGCCCGCCACGCCCACGCAGTCCACGACCACACTCACCGAGTCCAACCGCTGGGACATGACCCAGATCAAGGCCGACAAGGCGTGGGCCGTGACCACAGGCTCCTCCGCCGTCAAGGTCGGTGTGCTCGACACCGGTGTCGACGACCTGCACCAGGACATCGCGCCCAACTTCAACGCGGCCGACTCCGTCTCCTGTGCCTACGGCAAGGCGGACACCCGGACCGGCGCATGGCGCGATGTGGACGAGCACGGCACGCATGTGGCGGGAACGATCGCGGCTGCCAAGAACGGCAAGGGCGTCATCGGCGTCGCCCCCGGCGTGAAGATCTCCTCCGTCCGGATCGCCGAGCCGAACAGCACGCTGTTCTTCGCCGAGAACACCATCTGCGGCTTCATGTGGGCCGGTGACCACGGCTTCAAGGTCACCAACAACAGCTACTACACCGATCCGTGGCAGTTCAACTGCCCGGACAACGTGGACCAGGCGGCCATCATCGAGGGCGTCAGGCGCGCCCAGGAGTACGCCGAGAACAAGGGCTCGCTGCAGGTCGCCGCGGCGGGCAACTCCAACTACGACCTGGCGAACAAGCGCACCGACACCGAGAGCCCGAACGACTCGACCCCGGTCACCCGCACCATCACCAACGCCTGCATCGACATCCCGACCGAGCTGCCCGGCGTGGTGACCGTCGCGGCCATGGGCAACGGCAACGTCAAGGCCTCGTACTCCAACTTCGGCCGGAACATCATCGATGTCGCGGCCCCGGGCGGCGACGGCGCGTCGGGTGTCTACTCGACGCTGCCGGGCGGCAAGTACGGCAACATGAACGGCACGTCGATGGCGTCCCCGCACGTCGCGGGTGTGGCCGCGCTGCTGGCGAGCACCAACCCCACGGCCACACCGGCGGATCTGCGGGCCAAGCTGGCCGGACAGGCCAACGACACCGCCTGCCCCTCCGACAGCCGGTGCACGGGCACGACCGCCAACAACGCGTTCTTCGGGGAGGGCCAGGTCGACGCGCTCAAGGCGGTCGGCGGGACGCCGCCGCCCGGCGCGTACTTCGAGAACGTCGCCGATGTCGCCATCGCCGACAACGCCACCGTGGAGTCCCCGATCACCGTGTCCGGTGTCAGCGGCAACGCCCCGGCGACCCTCAAGGTCGGTGTGGACATCAAGCACACCTACCGCGGCGACCTCGTGGTCTCACTCGTGGCCCCCGACGGCACGGTCTACACGCTCGAGGACTTCCCGAACAACGACGGCACCGACAACGTCGCCAAGACGTACACGGTGAACGCGTCCTCCGAGGTGGCGGCAGGCACCTGGAAGCTGCGCGTCCGTGACCTGGCCTCCCAGGACACCGGAAAGATCGACGCCTGGAACCTGACCTTCTAGTCGCACGTGGGCAGCGGGTCCCGGGGAGCGCCTTTCGCGGCTTCCCCGGGACCTGCCCGCTCCGGCGGCACGGACCGCTTCGGGCAACGCGGCGGCGTCGTCCCCCGGAAGCGGCGCGGGCGGAGCGCGTCAGTAATCGCGTACCAGCAGATACGCGGACCGGCCCGGCCGCACCCGGCGGCAGGACACGGCCGCGTAGCCGTCGGCGAGCAGACCGGTCAGCTCCGCGGCCACGGCGCCCTGCAGCGTCCTCGCCTCACGCAGTGTGAAGCGGTCGTGGTCGGGCCAGTCCTCGGGGACGGTCAGCAGTGCGCGGCCGTCGCCGCTGCGGACCACATGACCCGGTTCCGTGGGAGCGGGAGGCAGCCCGCGCCACTGCTCGTACCGGGAGCCGGCCGGCACCGCCAGTTCCCAGTCGACGATCAGCCGGTCCGTGGCCAGGCCATGCGGCTCCTCGCCGTAGAAGTCCGGTATGAACACCCGGGCCCTGCCGCCGAGCACATCCAGGTTGAAGTGGGCGTTGCGGGACTTCAGCGGGTCGTAGGACCAACGCATGAGGGTCACCCCTGCGGAGAGCGCGGCTTCCGCCTGTGCCCGCTTGAGCGCCCGTCCCACGCCGCTGTTGCGGCGGTCGGCGACCACCCCGGCGGCCTGCGAGTACAGATACAGCCGACCGGTCTGTGGCTCCTGGGCCAGGAAGCCGTAGGTGAATCCGACCGGCCGTTCGCCTTCCCACGCTCCGATGACCACGCCGCTGTGCGTGTTCATCGCGGACAGCAGGCGCGGGCTGATCCCGTGCGCGGCGTCGTCGAAGACGTGACGGTACAGCTCGGCGAAGGCGACGAGCTCCCCGGCGCCGACCGCTCGCCGGACCACGAGTCCGGCAGGCGGCGCAGGCGCGAGGGTGAGTTCTTCCACGGCAGTTCCTTTGGGTAGAGATTCGCGGAGAGTGATGAGGGTGATGAACTGTCGCCGGTTCGCAGGCGATCGGTCAAGAGAAACGCCACACTGGTTGACCGGGCGTCCGGGCCCGGGAAAGCGCAGGTGAACAGCGCAAAAAGACGGGGCGCCGACCCGTACCGCCACGGCTTCCCAGGGTCATGCGGGCGGGCCGGGTCACCTGGACGGGTGGTGCGAACCGACAAACTCGCCATCTCCTGCCGGGCCGTCGAGCGCAGGGAAGCCGACGTCCTTGTCGGCAGCGGTGCCAGGACCTCGCCGCACCGTCAGCGTGTCCTGGTGTCGCCCGCCTCGCGTCGGGACGGGATCAGCATTGTCTGAGTGAGCGCGGCAGCCGCCAGAACCCCGGCCGTGAGGTAGAAACCGGAGGTGAACGCTCCGCCGGGCAGGGGAGCCGCACCGGAGTGGGCGTGAAGGAGCGCGGCACCCACGAGCGCCGTGCCGAGCGTCCCGCCGACCTGCAGGCACATCTCCAGCAGCCCGGACGCACCGCCGCGACGGTTCGGAGCCGGAGCCGCCATCGCGACCGACATCGCCGGGTTGTAGACGAACGGGATCGACGCACCCCAGATCAGCAGGGCCGCGCCGAACGGCCAATAGCTATGGCTGTCGGCGGCGGCGCCCATCAACGCGAACCCGAGCGCTCCGCCGGCCGCGCCCGCCACCGTCAGTTTCCGGGGACCGAAGCGCCGGGCCAGTGTTCCGGTCATCGGCGCGAGGATCACGGTGGGCACCATGGCGGGGAGCATGGCGAGACCGGCTGCCGAGGGGCTCAGACCGAGCGCGTCCTGCACGTAGACGGCCCCGTAGATCACCGCTGTCATGAAGCTGAACTGCGCACAGAAGACCATGACCGCCGAGCCCAGGAATCTGCGGTCGGCCAGGAGCCCCACGTCCACCAGGGGCACCCTGCGCCGCGTCTCGATGCGTACGAAGGCGCCCAACAGCGCCAGCCCGCCGCCCAGCAGCGCGAAGAAGGCACCGACGGGAAGTCCCTGACCACCTGACTGCATGAGGGCGGTCACCACCATCCCGAGACCGGCGACCGAGGTGACCAGGCCCCAGCTGTCGAAGCCGCCCGGCACGGTGCGCACCGGTTGCCGCCCGACCCTCACGCACATGATCAGGAGGACGGCCGCCGCGGGCAGAAGGTTCACGAAGAAGACCGAGCGCCATCCGAGGCTCTCCGTCAGCAGTCCGCCCACCAATGGAGCCGCGGCGAGGGCGACCGAGGCGCCGCCGACGTAGGTGCCGATCGCCCTGCCCAGCCGGTCCGGCGGAAAGGCGTCCGTGATGAGCGCCATGGTCTGGGGCACCATGGCGGCGGCGGCCGCGCCCTGGACCGCGCGCGCCGCCACCAGTGCGCCGCCGTTCCCGGACAGCCCGCACAGAAGCGATGTCACGGCGAAGCACACGGTTCCGAGCATGAACATCCGCCGGGCACCGAAGAGATCCCCGAACCGGCCGCCCGCCGCCGCGAGAGCGGCGAAGGCGAGGATGTAGGCGTTGGGGACCCAATGGGACAGCGCGATGCTCATCCCGAGGTCGTCCCTGATGGTGGGGAGCGCCACCCCGACGACCGTCTCGTCCGCGAACGTCATGCCCAGGGCGATGCTCGAGGCCGTGAGCACCCATCGCTGTCGTCGCGCGTCCGTCGCACCCGTGGATGGGCCCGTTGCCTCCTCGCGAACCATGAGCCTTATCGCGTCCGGGTCAGGGACGCGTAGACCACCGTGTTGCCGAGGTATCCCGAGGTCCTGTTGTAGCCGCCACCGCACGTGATGATCCGCAGTTGCGGAGCAGCGGTGCTGCGATAGACCTTCCTGGTGGGGAACTTCTTCTTGGAGTACACCTCGACCGCGTCCACGGTGAACACCGCGGTGCGCCTGTCCTTGCGGGTGATCTCGATCCTGCTCCCCTTGGTCAGTGAGCCGAGGGAGAAGAAGACGGCGCGACCGGTGGGGGTGTCGACGTGGCCCGCCACCACGGCCGTGCCGGAGTCGCCGGGAGCGGGTCCCTTCGCGTACCAGCCCGCGACGCCGGCCTTTCCGGCAGGTGGCAGCTTGAGCGCGCCGGTCTTGTCCAGCCCGGCCTTCGCCATCGGCGCATTGACCTTGATCGCGGGGATGCGCAGTCTGACCGGGACCGACTGGGACCGCGAGCCGGTCATCCCGCGCACCGTCGGCGGGTGGTGGGCGGTCGGCCGGACCGGCCCCGCTCGCGCGGCCCCGGGCGGGACGTGGGCCTGGGCGGCGGACGGCTGGGGAGCCGTCTCGCCGCGCAGCCCCTGGATGAGCAGGTAGATGCCGATCAGCAGGATGACGGCGAGAGTCCTGGTCGTTCTGACGGGGACGGTTGAGCGTGCCATGGCGTTCCGCGTTTCGGTCCGGATGTGCGCTGTCGGCGGTTCCGGTCGGCTCCGGCCGACCGGTCAGGCGGTGCCGCCGTTGGTGCGACGACGCATCATGATCACGCCGCCGGCCGTTGCGCAGAGGACCAGCGCGGAGCCCACCACGATCTCGGTGCCGTTCAGCCCGTCGGCGCCGCCGAATCCACCGCGGACGGGACCGTTCGGATGGTCGGCGACCTCGAAGCTCGTCTCCAAGCGGATTCCAGGGGGGCATTTGACCGTGATCGAGTAGGTGCCGTCCTCGGTCGAGTTCGGGACGGTGAAGTCGCCCGAGAGCTCCCCGTCACGGTGACCCTCGGTCAGATTGATCTGGCCGCCCTCCTCCGCCTGGCCCTTGGCGTACGCCACGTCCGGCCCGCACTCCTCCGTGCTGACCGTGACGGTCGAGCCCGGGGAAGCCACATGGGGACTGACGCGGACATCGGACTCGTCGGCTCCCGCCGCGGAGGCGGAGAGAGCGGAGGCGATCACGACGAGGGCGCCACAGGCGAGAACACGTGCAGTGCTCATGTCACCACTTCCGGGGAGCGCGGGGCAGGACCTGCTGGTCCCGGCGAGGACGCCGCGCTCGTGAGCTCAAGACAAGCAGCTCACGGCGGCCTGACGGCCTGTCCGGAGCGGGCCTGCGGTTGCGTAGGGGAGTGCGCTCACGTCATTCGCACTGGTCGCACGGGTCGTAATAGTCCTAAAGGCGGAATATCAGATTAATGTGGCGAACGGGTGGCCGTGTCGCGCGTCTTCCGCCGTGTCGGCGAAAAGGGCTGACGGGCCGACAGATGCCGACCTGACCGTGGTTGCTCCGGGACGACCGGCGGCCTTTCCGCCCAGGGCGGGCCCGGGATCGGATCCGGGCTGAAAGAAGGTCAGGCCCTTTGTGCCGTGCGGCCGCCGCAGACAGCGGGCCGTCTGCGCGTCGGCCGGACTGCGCCGCTGTACGGGGCCGGCCTGCCATGTCCAGAGGGCCGGCCGAACCTGTGCGGGGGTCGGCGACATCACCGGGTCCGCTTCGTCGACGAACGGAGCGGGGACGCGGGCGGCGACCGCTCTCGTGGGCATGGCGTCGCGAGCGGGTGGCGATTCCCTGCGGACCGTACCGGCACAGGCCCTGCGGTCACCGGTCGCACCACGGCCCGCCTCCGCGGTGAAAGCCCGTCCTGCAAGCGGGAGTTGGCGGCGCTCGTGCTCCGGTCGCAGGCCGGGCGGACACGGTGCCGCGGGAAATGCCCGCGCCCCGCGTGCGGAGTGGCCGCTACGATCGGGCTCCTCACCTGATCACGGCGGTCTGACAACCGCTGCCCCAACGGTTGTCGACGGAGGCACCGATGACGCAGGCCCCGGCCCGCCAGGCCGCCCACCCGGATCGCCTGGAACGCGGACACCCCTTCCGCCAATGGAAGACGTGGCGGATACCCGGCACCGAGCTGACCCTCACCGGTTACTCCCGCGCGAACGACAAGACCTTCTTCCACATCCCGGAGCTGCGGTGCAGCCTCGACGCGGGCCTGTGCGAAGGCCGCCAGGTGGAAACCGTCTTCCTCACCCACACCCATCACGACCACTCCAAGGACCTCGACCACCTCGCGTCCAGGCCGGCCGGGGCGGACATTCATCTGCCCGCGGCCGCGGTGCCTTACGTCGAGTCCTATCTGCGTGCGTCCGCGGAACTGAACCACGGCGCGGCATTCGACCCGGCCCTCGCCGCGAACGGCCGGCTGCACGGCGTGCGCGACGGCGACGAGTTCACCTTCGGACGCCGCGGACACCATGTGCGGGTGGTCGAGTGCGACCACAAGGTGCCCTGTGTGGGTTACGCCTTCTCCGAGCGCCGCAAGGCGCTGCTTCCCGAGTACGAGGAGCTGAGGCGCTCCCTCGTCCAGGAAGGCCGGGGCGCGGAGTTCGGGCGGATGGTGGCGCAGCGGCGGGCGGCGGGGGAAGAGGTGGAACGGGAGGTCCGCCGACCTCTGTTCGCTTTCCTCGGTGACACGCATGTCAGCGTCTTCGAGCGCAACCCGTGGCTCTTCGAGTACCCGGTCGTCATCACCGAGTGCACCTACCTCGACGACGCCGAACTCGACCGGGCGGACCGGGTCGGGCACACCGTCTGGAGCCGGCTGCGGCCGGTGGTCGAAGCGCACCCGGAGACCCTCTTCGTCCTCACGCACTTCAGCCTGCGCCACTCGGACCAGGACGTCCTTGAGTTCTTCCGGAACGATCGGCACGACAACGTCGTGGTGTGGGCGCACCCGGAGAGCCGGCTGCCCGAGCAGCACCAGCACGGCGGTTCCCATGACTGAGGTCCACTGGTCTCCGTACCCGAAGATCCCTGCCAAGGCCCGTCCCGGCGACGCACGGGTGCGGAACTGGGTGGCGCTGGAGAAGGTCCACGGGGCGAACTTCGCCGTCATCTGCGACCGTTCCGGTGTCCGCGCGGCCAAACGCCGCGAGCTGCTGGGGGAGAGCGGACTGGACGAATTCTTCGGCGTGGGCCGGATCTGGCCCGCTCTGGCCGTCTCGGCGAACCGCTGCGCCGAAGCCCTGCGCCGCCGCTACGGCGCCGATGCCTCATCGACGGTGACGGTCTACGGCGAACTGGCCGGAGGCCGCTACCCGCACCGCGACGTCGCACCCTCGCCCGGGGCGGAGCCCGTGCAGACCGGCGTCTGGTATGCACCGGGACTGCTCTGGCTGCTGTTCGACGCCACTGTCGAAACCGCGGAGGGCAGGTGCTGGGTCTCCGACCGGGCACTGCGGGAGGCGGCCGGCACAGCAGGTCTGAACTGCGCGCCGCTTCTCGCACAAGGAACGCTGGCCCGGGTCCAGGAGGAGTCGCAGGTGTTTCCCACCAGGGTGTCCGCCCTGCTGGGTCTGCCCGACCTGCCTGGCAACCTCGCCGAGGGGCTGGTCCTCAAACCCGCAGGGGAGTGGTGGGTCACCGACGGGGCCGGCGGCCCTCCCCCCGCCCGCCCGGTGGTCAAGTTCAAGCAGCCGGCGTTCGCCGAGGACGAGCGCTTCGACGGATCGCGGCCCTACCGGCCGCCGGCAGAGGGCGCGGCCGGTGTACCCGGCTGGCTCGTCGGACAGGTGACGGCGCTTCTCACACCGGCACGGGCCGCGTCCGCCGTCAGCAAGCTGGGACCACGGACGCCGCCGGAATCGGTCGCTGCCGAGATCGCCCGGGACGCGGTGGACGAGGCCGCCGACGCGCTCGGGGGCCTGGAGGACGACATTCGCCGGGCACTGGAGGGGACACTGCGCGCCGCGGCGCTCACCCTCGCGCACTTCGACGCCGCCGACCGCAGAGCCACGGCGTAGGCGGACCCCGGCGGACCCCGGCGGACCCCGGCGGACCCCGGCGGACCCCGGCGGACCCCGGGTCCGGACCGGATCGGGGCCTGCGCGTCCCGCGGACCGGCACACCCGCCAACCGCTGCCGGCCGTTGCCCGGGCCCGGAGCGCGGGTCCGTCAGCGCGCCAGCGCCAGCAGGCCCAGTCGGCGCCAGTTCAGCCTCGGCCGGGCGCGGGGCACACCGGGCCGGTTGCGGGGTACCCGTACCCGTAGCGCACGAGGCATGATGGCGCACCGCACGGGCGTGGGCAGAGTGAGCGCCTCGCCGTCCACGCCGACGTTCACCTCGGACGTCTCGGCGTCCACGACGACTTCCCTGGCCGTGAGCACCGTAAGACCGGGGGCCCGGTCGCCGCGCAGCAGCTCCGCGGCCTGCGCCGCGCTGTCGATCTTGATGATCAGCAGACCGAGTGCTCCGGAGTCCAGCCGGTCACGGCGTCCGAGCGCCGCCCAGTCGCCCACCCGGTAGGGGTTGTTGCTGACGAGCACCGCCTGCGGGGCGTCGGCCGAGATGCCGGAGGCCCGCACGGTCAGCCGCGGCCCGGTCCGGTGCGTCAGCACGTCCGGGAACAGCTCGAGCGTGGTGCGCACCTTGTCGTTGCGGTACGCATCGCTCTGCACCACCGCCGCATACGCGCCGAACGACGCGTTGTTGACGAACACCCGCTCGCCGATGAGGCCGAGGTCGACCCGGAGCTCCACTCCGTCCCTCAGGGCGTCCAGGGCCTTGGACGGGTCGTCCCTGTCGAGCCCGAGATCCATGGCGAAGTGGTTCCGGGTCCCGGCGGGGACCACCAGGAAGGGAATCCCGTGCTCCGCGGCAACGGCGGCGACCGTCGCCTGGGTGCCGTCACCGCCTGCCACTCCGAGCAGATCTGCCCCCTCGGCGACGGCCTGGCGCGCGAGTGCGTCCACATCGGTCGGCCGGTCCGGGTCCAGCAGTGCGACCCGGGCCCCGGCGCTCTCGGCCTTCTCCTTCAACCCGAACCGTTCCACCTTGCCGCCACCCGAACGGGGATTCATGATCAGGAACGGTCGCTCCGGCGGCGGCGTCGCGGTCACGGGCTGTCTCCTCGGCCCGGACTCCGCATCGAGCGCCTCCCAGCCCGCACCGGCCGCGAGTGCCCCGAGCGCAAGACAGCACACCAGCAGCCACAACAACCCTGATGCGACCTGCAGCCAGAGCACCGCCACCGGCACCGCCACGGCGAGCACGACGGCGCAGGCCCTCAGCACACCCCGCCGCGTGAGCGCCCACCACAGCGCCGCGGCCGTCACGGCGGTCCCGGCCACTGCGACCAGGACGAGCCCGATGCCTCTGAGCCCGGCGACCAGGACGAGCAGCGCCACCGCGGCGGTCGCGGCCACGATCGCCAGCCGCGCGGCCCACACCCGGGTACGGAACCGCCCGCGGCCGTCCACGTCCATGGCACCTCCGGTCGGCTGTCCGCCCTACGGCCATTGCACTACCCCGCGCAGCGCGCCGCCTCCCGTCCAGGCCCATCCGCGCCTGTCCGTTGCAGCGGCGTCGATGGCGATCATGCCGGGGCGGGGGGATCATGGTCCCGTCAGTGGACCGGACGACGGGACCGTACGACGGTGGAAAGCCATGGGTGATGACGACCAGCTGAACCCGGGCGGGGACCCGTTGCTGGCCGCGAAGTTCGCGGTACCCGCCGCGCCGCCCACCTTCGTGGCCAGAAAGCGCCTCCTCGACCGGCTCACCGAAGGCACCCGGGGACCGCTGACCGTCATCACCGGTCCGGCCGGTGCCGGCAAGACCACCCTCGCCGCCGCATGGCAGCGGTCCGAGTCGGCGCCCGGCCCCGTCGTCTGGCTCACGGTCGAGAGCGACGACAACGCCCCGGGTGTGTTCTGGTCGTACGTCCTCGGAGCGTTCCGCTACCACCATGTCCCGCTGCCCGACGGCGTCGGCAGCCCCTCCAGGGCCGGCAGCGTCGACCATTCGCTCATCGTCCGGCTCGCGTCCGCGCTGGCCCAGCTGTCCCGGCCGGTCGTCCTCGTCCTCGACGGACTCGAGCGGGGCGCCGCCCCGGACGTGGCTGCGGATCTCGAGTTCGTTCTGGCCCATGCCGGCCCGTCCCTGCGGCTCGTGCTCACCGGCCGCCTGGACCCGCCGCTTCCGCTGCACCGCTACCGTGCAGAGGCCCGGATCTGCGAGATCCGCCGGTCGGAGCTCGCGTTCACACCACGCGAGGCAGGGCAACTGCTCCGAAGCCACGGACTGACGCCCTCCCCGGAGAGCATCGGCGCCCTCACCGACCGCACAGAGGGCTGGGCCGCCGGACTGCGGCTGTGCGCCCTCGCCATGCAGCGGGCCGAGGACGCCGAGGAATTCGCCCACTCCTTCGCCGCGTCGCAGAACGCCGTGGCCGACTATCTGATGGCGGAGGTCCTCGACGCCCAGCCGGCGGCCACCCAGGACCTGCTCATCCGCACCAGCATCCTCTCCCACGTCCACCCGCTGCTCGCCGACGCACTCACGGGACGCGACGACGGCACGGCGGTGCTCGGACGGCTCGCCCGCGAGAACGCCTTCGTCGAGCCGATCGGCGACACCGCCTGGTACCGCAGCCACCCGCTGTTCGCCGAGGTGCTGCGTGCCCATCTGCGCAGCCGCGCCCCCGAACTCGGCGCGGACCTGCACCGCCGGGCGGCCCACTGGCTCGCGGACGACGGCCGGCTGACCGACGCGGTCGAACATGCCGTCGCGGCCGAGGAATGGGAGTACGCAGCCACCCTCCTGGTCGAACGGCTCGCGATCGGCCGGCTCCTCACCGGACCGGACAGCCACGGTCTCGAGCGCCTGTTCAGGGCCATGCCCGTCGACCTGCCCGGCGAAGGCGCGGCACTCGTCGCTGCGGCCTGTGCTCTGGCCCGCGGTGACAGCCCGGAGAGCCGCAGACAGCTCCACCGCGTGGACGGGCCCGGCCTGCACCGTGCCGTTCCCGAGCTGAGGCTCACCCACGCGCTGCTCCGTCTCCTCGCGGAGGCGGACACCGGCACAGCCCCGGGCACAGCCCCGGGCACGGACGAGGATCCGGACAAGGGCGTCGACGCCGATGTACGCGCGCTCATGGCGCAGATGCCGCCCGACCGGCTGGAGCGGCACCCCGAGATCGAGGCCCTGTGCCGCTACGGGCGTGCTCACGCACTCCTCGCGGCGGGCCACCGGTCCGGGGCGCGAGAGGCGTTCACCGCGACCCTCGCCGCCGCCACGGACGAACAGACCCGGACGGTCCGCTACCACAGCCTGGGCGCTCTTGCCCTGACCGAGGCGGTCGACGGCCTGCTGCACGAGGCGGAGGCCCATGCGAGGGAAGGCCTGAGGACCGCTGAGGAGCATGGCATTCCGGTCGACCGGCGCACCGGGACGTGCCAACTGGCGCTGGCCTCCGTCGCATCCGACCGGGGCGACCTCCAGGGCGCCCGGCGCCACCTCGATGCCGCCGCGGACTCCGCTGCTCCCGGCCTGGACCCACTGGCCGCCGCAGAGGCAGCCGTCCTGCGCTCCCGCCTCGAGCTTGCGCACGGCCGGATGGCGGCGGCGCTGAGCGAGCTCGACGCCGTGCAGGTGTCTGCATCCCGCACGGACGCCCTCAACGGTTCCCGCCACGGCGGCTCCCACAACGGCGCGCCCCGTGCCGGCACCGAGGCCGCCCGCCGGGTCGCGGTGGCCCGCTGTGCCGTCCACGTCGCACGCGGAGATCCGTCGGCCGCGCTCGCCGTACTGCGCGACACGCCCCGGGACGGGTCCGCGTACGCCATGGCGTCGGCAGCCGCCCATCTGGCGGCCGGGGACAGCGACCGCGCGCGACGGCTGCTCGCCCCGCTCGGCGACGGCGCGTCCCCCGGCCCTGGCGACCGGGTCCGTACCCAGCTCCTGCGGGCCCAGGCCGCGGCACGGGAGGACGACACCGCGCAGGCGGTGGTCCTCCTGGGCCAAGCCCTCCACACCGCCCGCCCGCAGCTGCTGCGCGCCCCGTTCACCGACACCGGCCCCTGGCTGCGGCATCTGCTCGCGCGCACGCCCGAACTCACCGCCGAGCACGCATGGCTCACGGAACGTCCGGTGGACGGAGACGGCTGCCCCGTGCTCGTCGAGCACCTCAGCGAGCGGGAGCGCGAAGTCCTCCGATACGTGGCGCAGATGATGTCGACCCAGGAGATCGCCGCGGAGATGTTCCTGTCCGTCAACACGGTCAAGACCCACCTCAAGAGCATCTACCGGAAGCTGTCCGTGTCCCGCCGCAGCGAGGCGGTCCGGCGTGCCCGCGAGGCCGATCTGCTGTGATGCTCTCCGGCAGCTCACCTTGTCCGGGTGATGCGCCGAGACCCTCCACACACGCAGCATGCTCGAAGAGGCCCCTGAGGCAAGTAGAGATCCTGGTCCACGGGGAAGTGCCGCATGCGATACGAGTTCCGCGTCTCCGGTCATCTGTCCACGGCCGTCGCCGGCGCCTTTCCCGAGCTGAAAGAGGCGACGGTGCCCGAGGAGACCGTCCTGTACGGACCGGTCACGGACGAAGCCCATCTGTACGGACTGCTCGCGCGCTTCCAGGACCTGGGCCTGCACGTCGTCGAAATGCGCCGGCTGCCGGACTAGCGCCCGTCCCTCACCCGTCCCCCGTCGCCGAGGAACCATGGACCGGCCCCTCGCGCAGCCTAGGATCGCGCTTCGCCGCCTTCTCGTGCCACGCCGCGTACAGCTCGCTCAGGCGTACGGCCGACACGCCGTGCAGCAGCACACTCAGCGCCACGGTGACGGCCACGACCTGCAGCAGGGTGCGCGCCCCGGGGACGTGCTCCTCCGCGGCCAGCAGGCCGAGGACCAGCGAGGGCAGTCCCCGCGGGCCGAACCAGGCGGTGTACGCCACCGTGGGCAGGCGCAGTCCGCTGCCCATGAGGGCGAGGGCGGCGGACACCGGACGGACCACCGCGACGCTCAGCATCGCGTACACCGCAACCTGCCAGTCGAGGTGCTGGAGCGCGGGCCCCAGCATGACGGCGCCGAACACCAGGAAGCTGATCGCGGCGAGCAGAGAAGCGATGCTCTCGGCGAACCCGACGGGCACGCCGGCACCGTGGCTGCCCTCCGACACGCCGCCGAGCGGTTTCCCACGCCCGCGCCGCAGCATCGCCGCGAAGGCGAAACCGGCTGCCCAGGCCGATACGAACCCGCTCCCGCCGATTGCGGCAGCGAGCGCGTACGAGGCCAGGGCGACCGCCAGGACCATGGCCTGGCTCCACTCCCGGCCGACCCAGTCGGCCGTGCGTGCCCGGTGCAACAGCCATCCACAGCCCCCGCCGACGGCGAGCCCGAGCGCCGCGCTGAGGACCAGTGCACGCCAGAAGATGCCCACCAGCCCCTGCTCCGACGATGTCGTACCGTGCACCGCGGCGAGGAAGAGGAGGAAGAACGGCAGGACCAGCCCGTCATTGATCCCGGTCTCGACCGTGAGCCCGTGCCGTACGAGCGCGGGGACCCGGCGGTTCGCCACGGCCGCCCTGCACACGGCGATTTCGGTCGGTGCGAGGATCGCCGCGACGAGCGCCGCCTCCCACAGGGTCAGCGACGGCAGCAGCAGCCAGGCCAGCAGCCACCCGCCCGCGATGGTCAGCAGCAGACCGATCGTCACCAGCCGGGCGGCCAGAATGCGGCCTCGCTGCAGGTCCCGGCCGCGCAGCTCGATCGCGTCGGTGAACAGGACCAGGGTGAGTGCCGCCTCCACCAGGACGAGGATCGGGCCCGCGTCGCGCTGCAGATCGAGGATGTCGAGTCCGGCCGGTCCGATGAGCACTCCGCAGCCGGTGAACACCATCGCCGCGGTGACCGCGCTGACCGCCAGCCGCTTCGACACCAGGGCATAGCCCGCGGTGACCGCCGCGACCGCGACCCCGGTCCAGGCAGCCCCGCCGCTCATGCCGTCTCCGCGGTGCTCGAACCCGTCAGGAGACCGCGCACGGGACGGCACGCCGTCGCTTCCGCCATACGTCACCCACCAGTCCACAAGGCATCACGGCCCGCTCATCGTGATCGACGCCGACGGGCGCGCGCGGCACCGACACGGGTGCGGCGCGCCCGGCCCCGCACGGGCTCCCGTGCCCCGCGCGCCGATTCACCCCCGCCGGGTGAGGGCGCGACCACCGTGCCCGGCCCACACTGACCGCGAACGGACGGCGACCTACGACGTCCGGCGGGAACGGCAGGAGGACGGCGATGGACGGAACTGTCTACCTCGCGTACGACTATCCGGTGCTGGGCGCGTTCTGGACCGTGATGTGGATCTTCCTCTGGGTCATGTGGCTGGTGCTGCTGTTCCGGGTCATCCTGGACATCTTCCGCGACCACGAGTTGAACGGATGGGTCAAGGCGGCCTGGCTGCTCTTCGTACTGATCATCCCGTTCCTCGGTGTGCTGGTCTATGTGGTGGTGCGGGGCAACGAGATGGGCAAGCGCGAGATCCAGCACGCCCAGGAACAGCAGGAGGCCTTCAACACCTACATACGGCAGACCGCGAAGGCCGACGGCTCCGGCACCGCGGACGAGCTGGCCCGGCTCTCCGAACTGAAGACCAAGGGAGAGCTGACGGAGGACGAGTTCCAGAAGGCCAAGGAGAAGCTCCTGAGCTGAGCGAGCAGTTCCTGGTCCGGCCGCGTCGACAGGTCACCCTGAACCGGGACGTGGCGCGCCGGGGCGGTGCGGGGCGACACCGGCCGGGCGAGCGGACTCCTGCACCGTGACGCGCCGCATGCGATGAGACATCGGCCACCGAGCCCGCCCGCCCTCAGGCGCGCCGCGCTCCGAATCCGTGAGAGGGCGGCCCTCCTGCCGGCCGCCTCCCCGGGATCTCCCGAGGAGGCGGCCACAGGGCCGCCTCGTCCATCGCGCCCGAGAGCAGCGGAGCAGGCGCGTGCGCGGGGCGACGGGCTGTCGTGGCCGCCGGCACCCTCTGCGCCACCCCCTGCCCCGAGGAGTTCGCCGGGCAGTACGCCGCCCTGTGGCGCCGCGCCGGAAACCGTGGTCCCGCGGCCCGATGCCCGTCCGGCCGCGGCCTCCGGGCCCGGCCCGGGATGCCGCGGGGGTCCGGGGGTGCGTCCGGACAGGCCAGTACAACGCGCGCGGCAGCCGTGCTCCGGGCTGCAATGAACGGGTGACCGCTCCACGGGTGACCGCGCAGGCTCCCCACGACTGCCTCGCGCGCAACGACTGGATCTGCGGCGAGTATCTGTCCACCCGCCGCGAGATCCTCTGGGACGCCGTCCTGCAACATCTCCAGCTGACCCTGATCTCCGTCGCCCTGGGGCTGCTGCTCGCCGTACCTCTCGCCGTGGCGGCCCGGCGCTGGCGCTGGGCCGCCGGCCCCGTCCTCGGAGTGACGACGATCCTCTACACCGTCCCGTCGCTCGCGATGTTCTCCCTGCTGCTGCCGTTGTACGGACTGTCCGCGTCGCTCGTGATCGCCGGACTCGTCCTCTACTCGCTCACCCTGCTGGTACGGAACATCCTCGCCGGCCTGCGCGCGGTGCCCGAGGAGACCCGGCAGGCCGCGCGCGGCATGGGGTACGGGCCCGTACGGCTGCTCCTCACCGTGGAACTGCCCCTCGCCCTGCCGGCGGCGATGGCCGGGCTGCGGATCGCCACGGTCTCCGCCGTCTCCCTCGTCACCATCGGCGCGATCGTGGGCTTCGGCGGCCTCGGCAACCTCATCTACTCGGGGATGAACACCTACTTCAAGGCCCAGGTGCTCACCGCGTCCGTGCTCTGCGTCGTCATCGCGGTCGTCGCCGACCTCGCCCTTCTCGGAGTGCAGCGGGTGCTGACCCCGTGGATGGGACGGAGCAGGCGGTCAGCGGCATGAACACGCTCGCCCAGACATGGGACTGGCTCACCAGCTCAGCCAACTGGTACGGCGAGAACGGCGTCTGGACCCGCCTCGGCCAGCACCTCTACCTCACATCGGTCTGTCTGCTGATCAGCTGTGTCGTCGCACTGCCCGTCGCCCTTGTCCTCGGCCACCTCGGCAGGGGCGGCGCGCTCGCCGTCAACATCTCCAACGTCGGCCGGGCGGTGCCCACTTTCGCCGTCCTGGTCCTGCTGCTGCTCAGCCCCATCGGCACGTGGGGGGACTGGCCGACGATCGTCGCACTGGTGCTGTTCGCCGTGCCGCCGCTGCTCACCAACGCATACGTCGGGATGCGGGGGGTCGACCAGGACGTCGTAAGGGCCGCCCGGGGCATGGGCATGACCGGCACTCAGATGCTGCTGCGGGTGGAGGTCCCGCTGGCGACGCCGTTGATCCTCACGGGCGTACGGATCGCCGCCGTCCAACTCGTCGCCACCGCGACGATCGCCGCGCTCGCGGGCGGCGGTGGACTGGGCCGGATCATCACGGCGGGCTTCAACCTCGCCTCCACCCCGCAGGTCGTCGCGGGCGCCGTCCTCGTCGCCCTCTTCGCCCTGCTCGTGGAAGCGGTCTTCGAGATCGTGGAGCGACTGTCGCCCGAGCAGGTGCGGGGGAGGGCCGGATGAGGCGGCGCATGCGTGCCCTTGCGGCCGCCCTGCTGCTCGCCGCGGCCGGCTGCACCACAGGACCCTCCCTGGAGAACCAGGGCCGGGTGACCGCATCACCAGGGGACAGCAAGCACCTGACCATCGGTTCGGCCGGATTCACCGAGAGCGATCTGCTCGCCCGGATGTACTCCCTGCTCCTCGAGCACGCCGGCTACCACACGGAGATCATTTCGGTGACCAACCGCGAGATCTACGAACCCGCCCTGGAGAGCGGCCAGATCGATGTCGTACCCGAGTACGCGGCGACGTTCGCGGACTGGCTCAACGCCAAGGTGAACGGGCCGAAGGCACCGGCGGTCGGCTCGCCCGACCTCGACTCCACCATGACCGCACTGCGGTCCCTGGCCGAGCCGCGGGGCCTCACCGTGCTCGCCCCGGGCCGGGCCGTCGACCAGAACGCCTTCGCCGTCACCAGGGCCTTCGCCGACCGGCACCACCTCCGGACCCTCAGCGATCTGGGACGCTCCGGGCTGCCCGTACGTCTCGCCGCGGGCGACGAATGCGTCCAGCGTCCCTACTGCGCCCCTGGCCTGAAGAAGACCTACGGCATCGACATCGCCGGAATCGACCCCAAGGGCGTCGGTACCACCCAGGCCAAACAGGCCGTCCAGTCGGGTCAGGACCAGATGGTCCTGACCACGACCACCGACGCGACGCTGGACGACTTCGGCCTCGTGCTGCTCGACGACGACAAGCATCTGCAGAACGCCGACCACGTCGTCCCCGTCGTCAACCGCGCACGGGCGGGCGGTGCCGGCGCCACCGAGGCCCTCGACAAGCTCAACTCCGTGCTGACCACGGCGGACCTGGCCCGGCTGAACAAAGAGGTCGACAGCTGGCGCCGACTGCCAGAGGACGTCGCCAGGGAGTATCTGGAGTCCAAGGGACTGCTTCCTGCGACACAGGGCCCGGAACAGAGGTAGGGGAGCGGGCTCGCCCCGGCCGGCTCTCCGGAACAGGCCCCGCGCGCCGCGCGGCGGCTCCTGGGCACGCCCACCCGGAGGACTGCGTCCTCAGGCGTCCGCCACCGAGTCGAAGTCCACCTCGTCACGCCCCACGCCCCGCGCGTCCGCGTCCACCGAACGGCGTAGCGCCTCATGAAGTTTCGCCGGGGTCAGCACTCCCGCGAATCGGGACCCGTCCACCACCGCGACCCATCCGGCGTCGTGCTGCAGCATCTCGCTGAACGCCTGCTTCAGCGGTGCGCCGAGCGGTACCCAGGCCTCCATCCGGCGCGCGAGCTCGCCCACCGTGCCCTGTTCCCCGGCGGTGGACAGCGCGTCCGCCGAGACCCAGCCGTGCAGATCTCCCGCAGCACCGAGCACCACCGCCCAGCCGGCGTTACCGGCCCGCAGCCGGGCGGTCGCCTCCCCGGCCGGCTCGTCGAGGCGCGCGACCGGTGGCTGCTCCAGGTCGGCCGCCTCGATCCGGGTGACGGAGAGCCGCTTCAGCCCGCGGTCGGCGCCGACGAACTGCGCCACATAGTCGGTCGCCGGCGCGCCGAGCACGGCCCCCGGGGTGTCGAACTGCTCGATGCGCCCCTGCCCGTAGACAGCGATACGGTCCCCCATTCTGACGGCCTCCTCGATGTCATGGGTGACCAGCAGCACCGTCTTGCGGACCGTCGCCTGCAGGTTCAGGAACTCGTTCTGCAGCCGCTCCCTGACCACCGGGTCCACCGCGCCGAACGGCTCGTCCATCAGCAGCACCGGCGGGTCCGCCGCCAGGGCGCGGGCCACGCCCACGCGCTGGCGCTGGCCGCCCGACAGCTGTGCCGGGTAGCGGGGGCCGTATGTGCCGGGATCGAGTCCGACCAGGTCGAGGAGCTCGGCGGCGCGGGCTCTGGCCTTCGCCTTCTTCCAGCCGATGAGGGACGGGACGGTCGCGGTGTTGTCGAGGACCGTACGGTGCGGGAAGAGCCCGACCTGCTGGATGACGTAGCCGATGCGGCGGCGCAGCTTGACCGGATCGACGGCGGAGATGTCCTCCCCGTCGACAAGGATGCGTCCGGACGTGGGCTCGATCAGCCGGTTCACCATCATCATCGTGGTCGTCTTTCCGCAACCCGACGGGCCCACAAGGGTGACCAGTTCGCCTTCCGAGACCTCGAAGCTCAGGCCGTCGACAGCGGTCGTACCGTCGGGGTAGACCTTGCTGACCTGTTCGAACCGGATCATGGGTCCACGCTAGGTGTGAAGGGCGCGGCGCGCACACGGGCCCGCGCCCGGCCGTGGCCGGTGCCGGAGTCGGCGGCCCCGGCCGTCGGCGGGCCGCCGAAGCCGCGGAGGTCCGCTTCCCCGGTCGCACCCGGACCGCGGAGCGCTTTCCGGCCGTCCGACTCCGCTCCGCACGACCCCCGCCCGACCGTGTGGTGCACTGGGCATGCGGGGGGAGCACCACCAGGGCACACAGAGCAGGAGCACCGTTGACCAGCTACCGGCAGCCGGGCCTCGTCCTCACGGACCGCCACTTCACGGTTCCTCTCGACCATGCCGACCCGGCAGGTGAGCAGATCCGGCTGTACGGCCGCGAGGTCGTGTCGAGCGCCAGGGCAGGGGCCGAGCTGCCGTGGCTGGTGTACCTGGAGGGCGGCCCGGGCTTCGGCGCACGCCGCTTCCCGGGCAAGCAGGCATGGCTCGGCCGTGCCGTCCAGGAGTTCCGCGTCCTGCTGCTCGACCAGCGGGGCACCGGACTCTCCACGCCCGCCAACCGGCAGACCCTGCCGCTGCGGGGCGGCCCCGAGGCGCAGGCGGACTACCTCGGGCACTTCCGTGCCGACAGCATCGTCCGTGACTGCGAAGCCGTCCGTCGCCAGCTCACCGGCGGTGCCAGGTGGACCGTCCTCGGCCAGAGCTTCGGCGGCTTCTGCGCCACGCACTATCTGTCGACCGCACCGGAGGGCCTGCGGACCGTACTGATCACGGGCGGGCTGCCCTCGCTGGACGCCCGGGCCGAGGACGTGTACCGGGCTGCCTACCCCCGGGTCCAGCGCAAGGCGGAGGCCCACTACGCCCGCTATCCGCAGGACGTCGAGCGTGCCCGGCGCATCGCCGGGCATCTCGCCGAGAACCGGCCCGTACTGCCGGGCGGCTATGTACTGACGCCAGAGGCGTTCCAGTCGCTGGGTGTCCAGCTCGGCACCGGGGACGGCAGCCATCAGCTGCACTATCTGCTGGAGGACGCGTTCGTCGAGGGGACGGGCGGGGACGAACTCTCGGACGCCTTCCAGGAAGGCGTGCTCGCCGCACTGTCGTACGCCGCGCATCCTCTGTACGCCGTGCTCCACGAGGCCATCTACGCCCAGGGGCAGGCGCCCACAGCATGGGCGGCGGAGCGGGTTCGCGCCGAGTTCCCGCAGTTCGACGCGGCGAAGACACTGGCCGGGGACGGACCGCTGCTCTTCACCGGCGAGTCGGTGCACCCCTGGCACTTCGAGTGCGACCCCGCCCTGCGGCCCCTGCGCGATGCCGCCGGACTGCTCGCCTCCCGCACCGACTGGCCTCCGCTCTACGACGCCGAGCGTCTCGCGGCCAACGAGGTGCCGGTCGCCGCCGCCGTCTACCACGACGACATGTACGTCGACACGGCTCACTCCCTCGCGACGGCCCGAGGCATCCGTGGACTGCGCACCTGGGTCACCGACGAGTACGAGCACGACGGCGTCCGCGCTTCCGGAGCCCGCGTCCTGGACCGGCTGCTCGCCCTGGTCCGCGACGAGGTGTAGCACCCCGAGCCGTGGCACAACGAGTTGTGGCGCCGCGAGACGCGGCACCACGCGGCGCGGCCGGAACCCCGGGGATACGCTCCCGGTATGACCGAACCCCAGCTCGCATCGATGCCCGACGACTGGGAGCGTGCCCTCGCGGTAGTGGCCCACCCCGACGACCTCGAGTACGGCTGCGCGGCGGCCGTCGCCGCCTGGACCGATGCGGGCAAGGACGTCGTCTATCTGCTGGCGAGCCGTGGTGAGGCCGGCATCGACGGGATCGAGCCCGCCGTCTGCGGTCCGCTGCGCGAGCGGGAGCAGCGGGCGAGCGCGGCGGTCGTCGGGGTGTCCACGGTCGAGTTCCTCGGCCACAAGGACGGCGTCATCGAGTACGGCACCGCGCTGCGCCGGGACATCGCCGCCGCGATCCGCCGCCATCGTCCCGAACTGGTCATCACGCTCAACCACCGGGACACCTGGGGTCACGGCGCAGGCGGATCCTGGAACACCCCGGACCACCGGGCCGTCGGACGGGCGACCCTCGACGCCGCGGCCGACGCCGGCAACCGCTGGATCTTCCCCGAACTCCTCACCGAGCAGGGCCTTCAGCCGTGGAGCGGCGTCCGCTGGGTGGCCGTCGCGGGTTCGGCCACGCCGACACATGCGGTCGACGCGACCGCGGGACTCGACCGTTCCGTACAGTCCCTGCTCCAGCACCGCACCTACGTCGAGGCACTGACGGACAAGGACGCCGAGTCCTACTGCCGGGAGTTCCTGACGGGTTCCGCCCGGGCTGCGGCGCCCCGGTTCGGCGGGCGGCCCGCGGTGACCTTCGAGGTGTTCGGCTGAGAACGTTTCTGACGCATCCACAGAACCTGGGGGGAGCGGCGGATTCGGGCCTGCGGATCGCCGACGGAACGAGGAGCGGATACGGCCCGGCGCCGGGCACGGCGGTGTTCGCACCCTACTTCGGGGTTTCGCGGGCCTCGGCGTTTGCGTGCTACGGCGAGGGGGACGGCGTCCTGTTGCCCGGTTGCCTCGATCCCGTCCAGCAGGACCGCCGGCCCCACCGTGAAGGCGTCGTCGGCCTGGTGCCCGCGAACGTGCTGCCCGTGCTGAGCCCCTGGCTCGCCACCAACGTGAGCCACTGACACCCAGAGGGTTCTCAGGCGCCGTCGTCGGGGTCCCGGGGTTCCAGCGGGTGCACCGCCGGACCCTGGAGGACGGAGCCGTCCACGCCGAAGCGGGAGCCGTGACACGGGCACTCCCAGGCACGCTCGGCCTCGTCGAAGTGGACGATGCAGCCCAGGTGCGTGCAGCGGGCGGAGAGACGGTGCAGGGCGCCGTTCGTGTCCCGGTGCACCGCCTCCGGTCCCGCTCCACGGCCGCGCAGCACCGCGCCCTCGCCGGGGCCGATGTCGTCGACGGAGTCGGCGTGCCCGCCCGGCAGACGGTCGCCGACCCAGTGGCGTGCGGTCTTCGCGCCCAGCCGCAGTATGCCGGGCCCCTCGGTCAACGGGTGCAGTCGCACGGGATCGTAGAGCTCCGCCCAGGGCGACGGGGTTCCCGCGATCAGCCCGGTGAGCAGCTGCCCCGCCATCACGCCGCCGCTCAGCCCCCAGCCGCCGAAACCGGTCGCCACGTAGGTGTGATGTGCTCCCGGACGGAGCCGGCCGACGTACGGCACATGATCGGTGGAGAAGTTGTCCTGGGTGGCCCACCGGTGGGTGACGGTGAAGTTCTCGAAGTGCTTGCCGGCCCACCTGGTGAGGACCTGGAAGTGCGCGGCGGCGCCCTGGTCCTTCGGATCGCCCGGGGTGAACTTCTCGCCCGTGACGATCAGCATCCGGCCGTACCCGTCATGGGGTGCGGTACGGAACGACCGCGTGTTCTCCTCCTCGGTGAGGAACATCCCGTTCGGTACGACGCCCTCCGCAGGCAGCGGCCCCGCGACGACAACTTCCCTCTTCGGCTCCAGCCTTGTGAAGAGCAGCGACCGGTCGAAGACCGGGTAGTGCGTGGCCACCACGACATCCGTCGCCTCGACCGTGTGACCGGCGCTCGTGGTCAGGCGGCAGGGGGCGCCTTCCTTCAGGCCGGTGACCCGGCTGCGCTCGAAGATCCTGCCTCCCCGGCGCACCAGGTCCACCGCGAGGCCGAGCAGGAATTTGCGGGGGTGGAACTGCGCCTGACCGTCCAGCCGTACCGCGGCGGCGACGGCGAACGGCAGCGGCGCCTCCTCCACCCAGGTGACGTCCAGGCCCGCGGCCCTTGCGGCGTCCGCTTCACGGCGCATGTCCTCGGCCCGTGCGGGGTCGGTGACGTACGTGTACGCGGCGGTTTCCTCCAGGTCGCAGTCGATGCCGAGCTCCTCGCTCAGCCGCCGCACATGCGCCACGGCGTCCTGCTGCGATGCGGCGTACTGCCTGGCGCCCTCGGCTCCGCGCGCCTTGCGGATACGGCTGTACGCCGTGCCCTGCAAGGCCGACAGCTTCGCCGTGGTGTGGCCGGTGACGCCGTGTGCGATCCGGTCGGACTCCACGAGGGCGACCCTGCGGCCCGTGCGGACCAGCTCCCAGGCGGTGCAGATTCCGGCCATCCCGCCGCCGACCACGGCGACGTCCACCCGGATGTCGCTGCGCAGATCCGGATAATCGGGGCCCGGGTCGTACTCCGTCCACAGGGAGCCGGCCGGCTTTCCGGGCATGGTCATGCCTGCCTCCCAGAAACGTGACGCGAGGTCCGAGGGCGTCGGCCCGCGGGCACGACGCCCGGCGTCGGGCCGCCGAGGTCCTGCCCGGCGTCCGGTTTCGCGAGGACCCGCCCCGGCGGCGGGAGCGTGCCGCGCCGGCCGCCCTCCGCCGGGCCCTCAGCGGCCCAGCGACTTCTTCAGCTCGTCCTTGTTCATGGAGGAGCGGCCGTGAACATTGCGGCGCTGAGCCTCCGCGTACAGCTGGTCGTACGTGGGTCCTGCGGCGCCGCTGTGCGAGCGCAGGCCGCCGCGCTTCGACGACGACATGTCCTGCGTCGAGGACTTGCCGGCCGTGCGCGACTCGCCCGAACGAGCCCGCTCCTTGTTCACGGTGCGGGCCGCGATCTCCTTCGCCCGCTTGGTGCTCTCGCCACGCTCCTCGGCGCTCTCCTTGATGTGCTCGTACTGACGCTCCCTCTTCGGGCTCGAACCACGAGGCATGACGACTCCTTGCTGTCTTTGTTCCCGCACGGGTTGCCGTGCATCCCGTTCCACCCTGCTGCGCCGGCGGGGCACCCGCAATCGGAGCTTCGCCGCGGTGCACGCACTGCGGGTACCCAGGGCGCGGTGGCGCACTCGTCCGGAACGGGGCCGCCGCCAGGGGATCCCTCGACCGTGCTGATACAGAGCACCATTCGGGGTATCCGCATTCATGAACGGACCGCAGAAGGGTGGGGACGTGCGCAGTGTCGGTGTGGAGGAGGAGCTCCTCCTGGTGGACGCGGAGTCGGGTGAGCCTCGGGCGGTGTCCGCGGCTGTGCTGGCCGTGGCTTCCCGGGAGGACGACGGCAACGACCAGGTCTTCGAGGCGGAGCTGCAACGCCAGCAGCTGGAGTTCGCCACCCGGCCGCAGACCGGCATGGGTGACCTCGCGAACGAGATCGAGCGGTGCCGGGCGGAAGCCGCGCGGCACGCGAACGAACTCGGCGTGTCCGTCGCGGCTCTCGCCACATCCCCGCTCCCGGTCAGCCCTTCCGTGGGCTTCGGCGAGCGGTACCGGTGGATGGCCGAGCACTTCGGGCTGACCGTCCATGAACAACTCACCTGCGGCTGCCACGTCCATGTCTCGGTGGAATCCGACGAAGAGGGCGTCGCGGTCCTGGACCGGATCCGGCCCTGGCTTGCCGTGCTGCTCGCCCTGAGCGCGAATTCCCCCTTCTGGCAGGGGCAGGACAGCAAGTACAGCAGCTATCGAAGCCAGGTCTGGGGCCGGTGGCCCTCGGCGGGCCCGGCCGAGACCTTCGGCTCCGCCGACCGGTATCACGAACAGGTACGGGACATGATCGGCACCGGCGTACTGCGGGACGAAGGAATGATCTACTTCGACGCCCGGCTCTCGCACCGCTACCCCACCGTCGAGGTCAGGGTCGCGGATGTCTGTCTGGATCCGGTCTCGACGGTGCTGCTCGCCACGCTGACCCGCGGCCTGGTCGAGACGGCCTCCCGGCAGTGGCAGGCGGGGGAGCCCCCCGCCCGGCACGGGGTGGGTCTGCTGCGGCTCGCCGGGTGGAGCGCCGGCCGGTACGGCCTGCAGGAGCAGCTGATCCATCCTCTGACGATGCGACCCGCGCCGGCGGAAGCGGTGGTACGCGCCCTCTTCGATCATGTACGCGATGCCCTGGACGACAGCGGCGACACAGGGCCCGTCCAGGAGGCCCTGGGGAGGCTGCTGAGAACCGGAAACGGAGCCCGCGTCCAGCGGGAGCTTCTGGAGCGGACGGGGAACCTGCGGGACGTGGTCGCCGAATGCGTGAAGCTGACCGGCGGATGAGGCCCCGGCCCGGCGACGGTTCCCGCTCCTCGCGGACGCGATTCCCCTCGTACGTCTCGGACCGTCGCCGTCACCTACCGGCCGTACCGCTCGGCAGCAACCGCGGCCGAAATCGCCCTGCCTGCGCATGAGACGGCCCCGTCGCGAGGCGGGTGGGTAGGGTCGACGCGTGAACCGAGCCCGGGCCGCCGGCCCCTTCGCCTTCCGTTAGGTACCCCAGGACCGCCCTGGGGCGTCCACGGAGGCACACGTGTCCCGCACCGCCCATCACATTCCCAGCCGCTACGACGATCTCGGTCGCACCTGGGAGGAGCGCCACCGCTCTTCGGCGTTCCGCATCCGCGCACTCACTCTGCACTCCCTGCGGTACGACCGCCGCGAGGAGGTACTCGCCGCGTCCGAGGGCCGGCGCGCCGTACCTCAGCTCATGCGGACCGTCTTCGCGATGTACTTCAACGACCGCGCCTACCGCAGTGCCGGCACCGGGTTCGCCGCCAACCGGGCCGAGCGCGCTGCCCGCCGGGCCGCGCGCATGCGCTGCGACGCCATCCGGCGTGCCCACCGCGCCGGCGCGGACACCGACCTCGACGTTCCGCCGGCCCGCCACCGGCACGGCGCCCTCTGGTGAACGGGCCCGGCCGGAATGACACGTGGCGTGATTGACAAGCGGCGTTGCCGATCCTGCAATTGGCTCATGGAACCGGACACCGACGACGACGCAGCGCTCGCAGCCGTACTCAGCGAGGTGGGCCCGCGGCTCCGCCGCATCCGCAGCGAACGGGGGGCCACCCTCAAGGATCTCTCCGAGGCCACCGGAATCTCCGTGAGCACCCTTTCGCGACTGGAATCCGGTGGTCGCAGGCCCAGCCTCGAGCTGCTGCTGCCGATCGCCAGGGCCCACAAGGTGCCGCTGGACGAACTGGTCGGCGCCCCGCCCGTGGGCGACCCCCGTGTCCGTGCCAAGCCGATCGTCCGGCACGGCAGGACCATGTACCCGCTGACCCGGCGCCCGGGAGGGCTTCAGGCCTACAAGGTGATGCAGAAGCCGGGGAACCTGAAGCCCGACCCGCGGGTCCACGAGGGCTACGAATGGCTGTATGTGCTCTCCGGCCGGTTGCGTCTCGTTCTCGGCGATCACGACGTGGTGCTGGGCGCGGGGGAGGCGGCGGAGTTCGACACCCGGGTGCCGCACTGGTTCGGGCCCACGGACGACGGGCCGGTCGAGTTCCTGAGCCTGTTCGGCCCGCAGGGTGAGCGGATGCACGTGCGGGCACGGCCGAGCGGGTCGGGCTCGCGCAAGACCCGCTGAGAAGGCTGTTCCCAGACGGGCAAGCGACCGCTTAGTATGCGAATCGAGCAGTGGACGCCCGACAACGCGGAGGCCCCGAATGCAGGCATGGCGAGTGCACCGGAACGGCGAGCCGAGCGAGGTGATGCGCCTCGAGGAGACCGTGCGCCCGGAGCCGGGCGAGGGACAGCTCCTGCTCAAGGTCCGCGCCGCGAACATCAACTTCCCCGACGCGCTGCTCTGCCGCGGCCAGTACCAGATCACCCCGCCGCTGCCGTTCACCCCGGGCGTGGAGGTCTGCGGGGAGACCGAGGACGGCCGGCGCGTCATCGGCACCGCCGCCCTGCCGCACGGCGGACTCGCCGACCACGCTGTCGTCGAGGCCGCCGCCGTGCTGCCCGCCCCCGCGGCGCTCGACGACGCGGAGGCCGCGGCCCTCCACATCGGCTACCAGACGGGCTGGTTCGGCCTGCACCGCCGGGCGCATCTCCAAGAAGGCGAGACCCTGCTCGTGCATGCCGCCGCGGGCGGCGTCGGCAGTGCGGCCGTACAGCTCGGAAAGGCCGCCGGCGCCAAGGTCATCGGCGTCGTCGGCGGACCCGGGAAGGCCGCCGTCGCGCACGAGCTGGGCTGCGACGTCGTCATCGACCGCCACACCGACGACATCGTCGCCGCCGTCAAGGAGTCGACCGGCGGACGTGGCGCGGATGTCATCTACGACCCCGTCGGCGGCGACGCCTATGCCAAATCCGCCAAGTGCGTGGCCTTCGAGGGCCGCATCGTCGTCGTCGGCTTCGCGAGCGGCACCATCCCCAGCCCCGCGCTCAACCACGCCCTGGTCAAGAACTACTCGATCATGGGCCTGCACTGGGGTCTGTACAACCACAAGGATCCGCGGTCGATCCTCCGCTGCCACGAGACCCTCACCGAATACGCGGCCGAGGGCCTGATCAAGCCCCTCATCAGCGAGCGTGTGGCCTTCAAGGACGCCGCCGACGCCGTGCAGCGCGTCGCCGACGGCACCACGACCGGCCGGCTCGTCGTCATCCCGGAAGGAGCCGAGTCATGACCGATGCCGCCGAACTGCGTGAGCGCACACGCGAGTTGCTGGCCGCGCATCCGCCCGCCACCACCGACCGCACCGACTTCCTCCAGGCCCGGTTCGACGCCGGTCTCGCCTGGGTCCACTACCCGGCAGGTCTCGGCGGGCTCGACGCGCCACGCTCCCTCCAGGCCGTGGTCGACACGGAACTCGAGGCCGCCGGCGCGCCCGACAACGACCCCCGCCGGATCGGCATCGGCCTCGGCATGGCCGCGCCCACGATCCTCGCCTTCGGGACGGAGGAGCAGAAGCGTCGCTTCCTGCGGCCTCTGTGGGTGGGCGAGGAGGTGTGGTGCCAGCTGTTCAGCGAGCCCGGCGCCGGGTCCGACCTGGCCGCCCTCGGCACGCGTGCCGTACGCGACGGTGATGACGGCGACTGGGTGGTCGACGGCCAGAAGGTGTGGACGTCCAGCGCACACCTCGCCCGCTGGGCCATCCTCATCGCCCGCACCGATCCTGACGCGCCCAAGCACCGCGGCATCACCTACTTCATCTGCGACATGACGGACCCCGGGGTCGAGGTCAGGCCGCTGCGCCAGATCACCGGCGAAGCGGAGTTCAACGAGGTCTTCCTCACCGGAGTCCGCATCCCCGACGCACACCGCCTCGGTGCTGTCGGGGACGGCTGGAAGGTCGCCCAGACCACTCTCATGAACGAGCGGGTGTCGATCGGAGGCATGCGGCTGCCGCGCGAGGGCGGGATGATCGGCCCCGTCGCCCGCACCTGGCGTGAACGGCCCGAGCTGCGCACCCACGATCTGCGCCAGCGTCTGCTCACCCTGTGGGTGGAGGCCGAAGTCGCCCGGCTCACGGGCGAACGGCTGCGCCAGCAACTCGTCGCGGGACAGCCCGGGCCCGAGGGCTCCGGCATGAAACTCGCGTTCGCCCGCCTCAACCAGGAGATCAGCGGCCTCGAGGTCGAACTCCGCGGCGAGGAAGGCCTGCTCTACGACGAGTGGACCATGCGCCGCCCCGAGCTCGTCGACTTCACCGGCCGCGACGCGGGCTACCGCTATCTGCGCTCCAAGGGCAATTCCATCGAGGGCGGCACGAGCGAAGTGCTCCTCAACATCGTCGCCGAACGCGTACTCGGACTGCCCACCGAGCCGCGCAACGACAAGGACGTCGCCTGGAAGGACCTGACCCGATGAGCACAAGGCCCACCCGGAGCACTCAGCCGGACCTGCTCTACACCGAGGCCGAGGACGACCTGCGCTCCGCCGTGCGCTCGCTGCTCACCGGCCGCGCGGACACCGCGGGGCTGCTCGGGCGCATCGAGACCGGGAGCCCGTACGACCCCGCGCTGTGGCGGTCCCTCGCCGCCGGCATGGGCGCCGCGGGGCTCCTCGTACCCGAGAGCCTGGGCGGCCAGGGCGCCACCCACCGGGAGGCCGCGGTGGTGCTGGAGGAGCTGGGACGGGCGGTGACCCCCGCGCCGTATCTCAGCAGTGCCGTCGTCGCGACCGAGACCCTGCTTGCCCTCGACAGCGAGAACGACGCGATCAGCGGGCTGCTCAAGGGCATGGCGACCGGCCGCACCGTGGCGGTTCTCGCACTCCCGCTGTCCACCGCCCCGGGCGCGGACCTCCCCGGGGACACCGCCGTGAACGCGGTCGCGGACGCCACGATCGCCGACGTCCTGCTGGTGGTGAGGGCCGACGGACTGTACGCGGTGGAGCGAGGATCGGCCACGGTCGTACCGCAGACCGCTCTCGACCTCACCCGCCCGCTCGCCCGTGTCTCCGCCGAGGATGCGGCGGGCACGCGCGTGGCGGACGCCGCGAGCGCCCGGGCCGCGGTGCACCGCGGTCTGCTCGCCGGGGCCGGGCTGCTGGCGTCGGAGCAACTGGGCATCGCCGAATGGTGTCTGGAGGAGACCGTGCGCTACACGCGCGAGCGCCACCAGTTCAACCGGCCCGTCGGTTCCTTCCAGGCGCTCAAGCACCGCATGGCTCAGCTGTGGCTCGAGGTGGTGAACGCCCGTGCCGCCGCCCGGAATGCGGCGGACGCGCTCGCCACGGGCAGCGCGGAGGCCCCGCTCGCCGCCGCCGTCGCGCAGGCGTACTGCTCACGCGTCGCGGTGCACGCGGCCGAGGAGTGTGTCCAGCTGCACGCGGGGATCGGCATGACCTGGGAACACCCCGCGCATCTGTATCTCAAGCGCGCCAAGGCGGACGAGACCGCGCTGGGCACGCCCGGGGCGCACCGCACGACCGTCGCGGAGCTCGTGGATCTGCCGGCCCCGTGAGCCGCGACGGACTGCCCCGTCCGCACCGCGGACGGGGCAGTCCGGACCTGAGCGCACTTCGCTGACCACTTCCACCGCCACCAGCGCGCGACCTCGCCATGAAGTGCGCGGGCCCGACCGGGGAGCAGCTGAAGCGGAAGGGGGCCCCACGCCCGGGCTGACGCTGCTCGGCCTCGTACGGCATGCCGCGGAGGCCGAGCGCTCCTGGTTCCGGACCTCCGGCACGTCTTCACTCATGTGATCGAGGAGTACGCGCACCACAACGGCCACGCCTAGCTGCTCCGCGAAGCGATCGGAGGCGGCACCGGCGAGTGGCCGGGCGCGCGTCGGGGCGCACCGTCGGTGTCCACGCGCTGTACCGGGGGCGTCTCCCGCACCACGCCGGTTGAGCGCCAGGTGACCGATGGCCGAACTCTTGTCCCCGGCCTGCCGGGTGGGGAGGCGCGGCACGGATACTCGCCGTGTCCCGCACCTCCCCACCGTCTCGCAGAGCCCGGAGGCACCATGGACCGCACCACCCGTCGCGCAGCCGTCACCACGATCGCGGCCGTGCTCGCCGGAGCCGCCGTCACCCCTGCCGCACAGGCCGTGGCAGCCGAACGCCCCCACAGGAACCGCCCGTTGCGCCGCGCACACGCGCACAACGACTATCTGCACACGCGGCCGCTCCACGACGCCCTCGACCACGGCTTCACCAGCGTGGAGGCGGACGTCTTCCTGGTCGACGGGGAGCTCCTCGTGGCCCACGAGCCCGCCGAGCTCGATCCCACGCGTACCCTGCGCTCCCTCTACCTGGATCCCCTGCTGGCCCGGGTGAGGGCCAACCACGGTTCGGTGTACCGCGGTTACCGGCGGCCCGTGCAGCTGCTGGTGGACATCAAGAACGACGGCGTGAACACCTATTTCGAACTGCACCGTCAGCTCCACGACTACCGCCGCATCCTGACCACGTACGCCCACGGCTCCGTGCGTGCCGGCGCCGTCACGCCCGTCATCTCCGGTGACCGGGCGGCGCGGGGCCCGATGGAAGCCCAGCGGGTGCGTCACGCCTTCTACGACGGCCGCCTCGACGACCTTGCGGCGCCCGTGCCCGCCCCCGCCACCTTCATTCCGCTGATCTCCAGCAACGGGACGCAGAGCTTCAGCTGGCAGGGCAGCGGTCCGTTCCCGGCCGCGGAAAGGGAGCGGCTGCGGAGCATCGTCTCGACGGCTCACCGCCGGGGCCAGCGTGTCCGCTTCTGGGCGACTCCCGACGCGCCGGGCGCCGCGCGCGACGCGGTATGGTCCGAACTGCTCGCCGCCGGCGTCGACCACGTCAACACCGACGACCTCGCGGGCCTGGAACGTTTCCTCCGCGCCCACGGCGGGTGACGGGGCAGGTCAATCCCCTTGTCAACGACCACCCGATCGGCGGACACGCCAGTCGGCCATACGGCGCCTCCACTCCGCCAAACTGGCCGCCGAATGCCGCAATTCCGCTGCGGCGGCGAAGGAGGTTGGGGGATGGCTGTGTCCGTCTCGGTCGTACTGCTGCTGCTCGTGCTCGCGGTGATCTATCTGCGCAACGGCGGCCTGAAAGTCTCGCACGCACTGGTGTGCGCCCTGCTCGGGTTCTTCCTGGCGGGCACGAGCATGGCGCCCAGCATCCACAACGGGGTGTCCGCAACCGCGGACGTGGTGAGCAGACTCAAGCCCTGAGGGACGGCGTAGGCGCCCACCCGGCGATGATGCGACGGCTGCAGCCGGGTGCGAGGGCGAGGGCGAGGGGCCGGCGCAGTGGTTCCCCGCGACGCCCGGTTCTGTGACCAGGGCGACAACCCCCGCTGTTGGGCGTTGAATATATGCATGAACGCCGTGAAGGGTGTGCGGCTCCGCAAAAGCCGCACGCTTGCCGTATCCGGCCTGGCCGCTGTGCTCGCCGGTACGGCGGCCCTGGCCTCGGGAGCCGTCGAGCCCCGCCCGTCGCCCACCCCGGTCCCTTCGGAGCCCGCTCCGAAGCCGCCCCCGGCGCAGCCCCCTCCGCAGCTCACCCGGGCCGACGTGGACGCCGCGGTCGCCAAGCTCGACGGTGTCGTCGAGGACATGATGAAGCGCACCGGAGTGCCCGGAGCCGCGGTGGGCGTCGTTCACAAGGACCGGGTGGTCCACATCAAGGGATTCGGGGAACGCAAGGCCGGCGAGTCCGGAAAGGTCGGGCCCGGCACCGTCTTCCAGCTGGCCTCGCTCTCGAAGCCGGTCGGCTCGACCGTCGTCGCCGGAGCTGTCGGCGACAAGGTCGTCCGCTGGGACGAACCGGTGGCCCCGCACCTCCCGGGCTTCACGCTGAAGGACCCATGGGTGACCGGCCATGTCACCGTCGCGGACCTCATGTCGCACCGCAGTGGCCTGCCCGACCACGCGGGCGACCTGCTGGAGGACCTCGGCTACGACCGTGCGTACATCCTCAGCCATATGCGGTACGAGCCGCTCGCACCGTTCCGCGCGAGCTACGCGTACACCAACTTCGGGTACACCGCGGCCGCCGAGGCCGTGGCCGAGGCCAAGGGCGTGAGCTGGGAGAAACTCAGTGAGGACACGCTCTACAAGCCGGCCGGCATGCACGCCACGAGCTCCTCCTTCGCCGACTACGAGAAGGCCGCCGACAAGGCCGTCACTCATGTGAAGACCCCCCTCGGCACCTGGCAGGCCAGATTCGTGCGCGACGCGGACGCACAGGCACCGGCGGGCGGGGTCAGCTCCTCCGCCGAGGACATGACCCGCTGGCTGCGCCTCCAGCTCGCCGAGGGGAAGCTCGACGGCAAGCAGATCATCGATGCCGAAGCCCTCGAACACACCCACGTCCCCGAGATCGTCTCCCAGCCGCCCACGGCTCCGGCAGCGCGCGCCGGGTTCTACGGCCTCGGCTGGAACGTCGGATACGACGACCAGGGCAGACTGCGCCTCAGCCACTCGGGGGCCTTCGCCCTCGGCGCCAACACCAATGTGACCATGCTGCCGGGCGAGCAGCTCGGCATCGTCGTCCTCACCAACGGCGAGCCGGTCGGCATGGCCGATTCCGTCGCCCTCGACTTCTTCGACACCGCTCAGTACGGCAAGCCCACGAGGGACTGGCTGCCTCTGGTCGCCGCGCTCTACGAACAGGAGGCGGACGCAGGCGTGTCGCCCACCGACTACGCCGTTCCTCCGCCGCACCCGAAGCCGGCTCGCGTCGACAGCGCGTACACGGGAACGTACGACAGCGCCTATTACGGAAAGGCCGTCGTCACCACCGACCGGGACGGACTCGTCCTCGAACTCGGGCCGAAGCCCATGAGGTTCACCCTCACCCACTACGACGGCGACACCTTCAGCTGCCGGACGACCGGCGAGAACGCGGTGGGACCGACCGGAGTGACGTTCACCGTCGGCAAGAACGGCAAGGCCGGGAAGTTCCGCGTCGAGTACCTCGACGAGAACGGCCTCGGCACCTTCACCCGTGAATGACCCTTTGTCGACGGGGTGTTGAGCGAGGCCGGTCCGGACCAGCCGTGCGGTGTTGCGCGATCATGACGGGCACATGAAACCCCCTTCATCCGCATGGACAGTTCACGGGAGCGGCTCTAGCGTCGGGCGGCGGCGCGACCACCTTCGTCCCGACGAGGAGCCGCATTGTCCCGAGGAGCGCTCGCCCCCGCACCCGCACTTGTCCTGGCACTCACCCTGACCGCGTGCACGGTCGCGGCGCCGGCCCGCGCGTACGCGGACGGCATTCCCCGGGCCCCAGGACACCGCCTGGTGAGCGCCTACGAGGGCGCGCCGACCACCGCCAACCCCGTTCCGGGCACACCCGCGCCCCAGCACCCGTATCTCGCCCCCAACGGCCGCAGCGGGATGCACGCGGACGCGGCGGGCAGCGGAACACATCCCTACTCGGGGCCGCTGGGCCGCAATCCGTCCGTCACGAGCGAGCGGATCGCCCCGCTGGGTGGTGAGTGCGCCACCGCAACCTTCGACGCGGCGGGCCGGCTCATCACCGTCTGCGGCACCTTCTCCGGATTCCTGCTGAAGCTCCTCGACCCGCGCACGCTCGACACCCTGGCCGAGTACCGGCTGCCGCAGCGATCCTCCACCGTCGAGGCCATCACCCGACTCGACTTCTCCAAGATCTTCAAGGACACCTCGGGCGGCGCCTACTTCTACCTCGACGACCAGGACCGGGTCGTCCTCGCCGACTCGCGCCAGCACGTCCTTCGCATCGCCCATGAGCAGGCGGCGGACGGCACCTGGCGTTTCGTGGCCGAGGACGACTGGGACCTGACGCCGTACGTTCCGCACGACTGCATCAGCTGGACCAATCTCTTCCCGAGCGGCACCTGCGACCCCGTCACCTCCGTGATGCCCGACTGGCAGGGCCGCATCTGGTGGGTGACCAGGCTCGGCCGCGTCGGCACCGTCGACCCGGAGACCTCCGCCGTCCGTTCCGTACGGCTCGACGGAGAGGAGATACAGAACTCCTTCACGGTCGCCGAGGACGGCGTCTCGATCGTGTCGGACCACGCCCTGTACAGCTTCCGCGCCGATGCCGACGGCGCCCCGAAGGTACAGTGGCGCCAGAAGTACGACCGAGGCACCGGCACCAAGCCCGGCTCCGTCAACCAGGGTTCCGGCACCACCCCGGATCTGTTCGGCGAGGGCGGCGGCTATGTCGCGATCACCGACAACGCGGACGACCGGATGAACGTCCTGGTCTACCGGCGCGGCACGGACGTCCCGGCGGACAGGAGACTCGTCTGCAAGGTCCCCGTGTTCGGCCCCGGTGCCTCCACCACCGACAACTCCCTGATCAGCTGGGGCAACAGCCTCGTCGTCGAGAACAACTACGGTTACGAGAACCCGACTTCGCTCACCTTCGGCCGCAGCGTCGTCGGCGGGGCCACCCGCATCGACGTGCGCGAGGACGGCAGCGGCTGCGACACCGTCTGGGAGAGCGACGTCCGCTCGCCCTCCACCGTCCCGAAGCTCTCCACCGCGAACGGCCTGCTGTACTTCTACGAGAAGGTGCCCAACAAGCTCGGTGTCGACGCCTGGTACCTCACCGCCGTCGACTTCCGCACCGGAGAACGCCGCTGGAGCAGGCTCACCGGGACGGGAGCGTTGTACGACAACAACTGGGCGCCGATCACCATCGGACCCGACGGCACGGCGTACGCGGGCGTCTTCAACGGCATCGTGGCCGTCCGTGACGGCGAGGACTGACCGACGGCAGGACACACGGATGCCCGGGGCCGGCCTGAGCGCGGCCCCCGGGCATCCGCCCTCCACGTCAGGTCAGTTTCGGCATCTCACCCTCGGTCGTGGCGGTGTCGATGACGGCGAACGCGGCGCCCTGCGGGTCGACGAGCGCCGCAAACCGGCCGAAGGGACTGGTCATCGGTCCGAACACCGGCTTCCCGCCCAGCTTCTGGGCGGCGGCCACCGCGGCGTCGCAGTCCGGGACGGCGAAATACACCTGGACGTACGATGGGACTTCAGGCGGGAAGTCCTCGGTGCGCATCTTCATACGGCCCAGGACCGGCTCCTCCCCGAGCTCGAAGACCTTGAAGTCGATTTGCTCGTCCTCCATCGTCTTCACGTCGTAGCCGAAGACGGCGGGGAAGAACGCGTCGGCCTTCTCCGACTCCCGCGTGAACACCTCGGCCCAGGAGTAGGCCCCCGGCTCACCCGTCACCTCGAAACCCTTGTGGGTGCCGCCCTGCCAGACTCCGAAGGTGGCACCGCCCGGGTCCTGGGCGAGGCACATCGTGCCGAACTCGCCCACCTGCATCGGCTCCATGAGCACCGTGCCGCCGTTCTCGCGGATCTTCCCGGCCGTCGCGGCGGCATCCGGCGACGCCAGATACAGACACCACTGCGACTGGCCCTCCTGGCCCGGCATGGGCGGTACGACCGCCGCGACGGCCTTGCCGTTCGCGTACGCCTGTGTGTAGTTCCCGTACTCCGACGAGGACTCGCCGAACGTCCAGCCCAGGACTTCGGCGTAGAAGCTCTTCGCGCCCTCCACGTCGGAGAACATCGCGTCGGCCCAGATCGGCTTGCCTTCAGGTTCTGCAGCCATGACTGACTCTCTTCGCTGTCTGCGGTCCGGTGTGTTTCTGCCGGGCTCGGTGGACGGGCCGCCGGACCGGCGGACGGCCCCGGGCACCACGCTAGCCAGGGCAGGGCTGTCGCGCGCGGTGACACCGCGGATCAGCCCCCTGCGACCTCGGGAACCCGGGAGAACACGCCGATGCCGTTGGGCACCGGGCGCTCCGACCCCCCGCTGGGATGGTTACGTACGGTCACCGCGGACGCGCCCGGTTCCCGTGCGACCAGAGTCGACGAGCCACCGCCGTCGAGGCCGAACGCGTCCACCGCCCCCGCGTCCCTCATCACCTCCGCGACCTCGGCGACCGTCAGTCCGGTGCGGAACTCGGGCGCACCGTCCAGCACGAGCAGCAGCAGCCTCGCGCCGCCGTCCGCGATCCCGGCGGCTGTGCGCACCGCCGCGGTTGCGTCGTCCAGACCGGGCAGCGGTGCGCCACTGCGGAGCACCGGAAAGCCGCCCAGCGCGAAGCGGTACGCGGCCCGGGACCGTGACTCGACCAGCCTGTGCCTTACCGTCACACGGTCGCCCACGGAGAGCTTGCGCAGCGCGGCGGCCCCTGCCTCCCGGCCCACCAGCACCTCGGAGCCCCTCGCGATCGCGCCCCGTCCCGGTGCGGCGGCGACTTCCACCACCCGGCCGTCGCGCACGGTCACTTCGTACGTGTCCGTGCTGCACGGGGCCGCGCGGTCGGTGTCCGTACCGCATGTCGCACGCAGCCGGGACACGACGCCCCAGTCGGAGGTGAACGTGCCCACCGAGCCCACCGGGAGTGCGTACTGGTTCAGCCCGCCCAGGGGAAGCTTCCCCTGGGGGGTCAGCACGGCGCCGTCCAGTGCCAACCGCCCCAGACGGGCACGGCCTTCGTCGTCCACTCCCAGTACGTCGCGCGTCGAGGTGCCGGGCGGCAGCGCCGGACCGAACCGCTGACCGTTCGGCACCGCCGCCTTCAGCTGCACACCATCCGCGATCACGGGACCGACCGGGGCGCCCGTCGCCTCGACACCGGGATGCTGGGTCTCGCTGATGTTGAAGAAGTCGCCGTTGACCGCCCCGACGGCGCCCCTTCCGTCGGCGAGCGAGGACACGGACGCACGGGCGCCCACGGCACCGGGGTGGAGCAGGCCCAGGGACACCCGTGGGTTGCGCAGATCCACCGAGAGAAGATGGGCCCGCGCCGGCCCCTTCGACGCCGCGATGCCGAACTGCCGGTACCGCACGCCTGGTGCCAGCTTCACCCATACGGGCGCCTGGCCGGCAGCGGGAGCAGCCGGAGCGGCAGGAACAGCGGTCGCCGGGGTGGCGGCCGCGAGCCCCGTCACGGCCATGGCGCTCCAGGCGAGCACGGCACCGACCAGCCTACGACCACGAATCCGACGTGCCGTCACTTCGCCCCCAGGTATGCGTCCGGCCAACACTTCGCACCCGACGAAGAGTTGACCAGACGTGGGAGTCTAGGTGCCGACGAGCCGGGAACGGATCAGGAAACGTACCCCTTCAGGCGCCTCCAGCGAGAATCCGCTGCCGCGGCCCTCGACGACGTCGACGACGAGACGAGTGTGCCGCCAGGCCTCGTACTGGCTCGCCGACATCCAGAAGGACACAGGCTCGGCCACCCCGTCGACGGACAACTCCGCCAGGAGTACGTCAGAACCACCGGTCCGGAATTCACCCTCCGGGTAGCACATCGGGGCGCTGCCGTCGCAACAGCCTCCCGACTGGTGGAACATCAGCGGCCCGTGCGCCTCGTGCAACCGCCGCAACAGATCGGCGGCCGCGGGGGTGAGTTCGACGAGCGGGGGCTGCGTGCCGCGCATCAGAAGCCCCCGGCCTTCCGCGATGAGCAGCTCACCAGCGAGTTCCCGGTCTCATGGTGGTACATGGGCCCGCCCTTCCTGTGCGCCGGCGTGGGGGCGGTGACCCAGCCAACTCCCCGGGAGGTTGCGGGCAGGTTGCATGGAGCGGCGACGTCGCACGACAAGGCTCAGTCGTGAGTCGCAGGCTCCGCGGCAGTCCGGTCACGCCGCGTCCTGGCGCTCCGCGCGTGGAGCGGCGGAAGGCGATCGGGGCCGGGTGGCGTGCGCGGCTGCGCGTGGACGGCTCCGATGTACGCGGCGGGCGACCTGGATCGCTGCCCGTTACGTGGGTGCGGCGCCGATGAGGCGCGTGATCGGATCGCGACGAACGCCTGACGGCCGACAGTCCGGGTCAGGCGCCGGGCGGTCGCCCGAGCCGCTCCTGCGCGGGCCGGGTGACCGCCCGTTTCATCGCAGGGCTGCGGCGAGTTCCGGGAGGTAGTCCGCCAGGAACCCCAGACTCGTGGCCCGGGCGAAGTCCGGGTGGTCGCGATGCTGAGGCAGGCGGGCCAGTGCCTTGAGGCCGAAGTAGCCGCCGGGGCCGGCCGGGGTGGGGCGGGTGGGCTCCCCGGCCCAGGCGGGGTCGGCTGCCACGAGAGGCACACAGCGCTCGAAGAGCCGGTGGCAGGTTCCCAGTCCGCGGCGCAGCACCATATGAAAAGGCTCGTCCGGGCCAATGGGATAGCGGTCTGCGGCCAGAGTGGGGCCGGTGTCGATTCCCTCGTCCACCTGGTGGAGCGTCGCGGCGAACTCCCGCTCGCCGTTCAGCATCGCGTAGACCAGAGCCACCTCCGGCAGCCCCCGGTAGGCGGGCAGCGGACCGTGGTGGATGTTCAGGACGCGCAGTCCGCTGGTCAGCACCGGCGCGCGGAATATCATCCGGTTGTTGAGCGACCAGACGACGCCGTCGGTGCTGGCGGCAACCAGCTCCGCGGCCACGGAGTTGACGTCCGTGACGGCACGGAAGGGGACATCGGGCCGCGGGGTCTGCGCCCCGGGGGAAGGGCCGCAGACCAGGTCCACCGGCAGGTTGCTGTCGAGCGTGTGCTGCACGGCGCGCCAGAGGAGCGCCCCCTCCCCGACGAAGATCACGATGTGCTCCGCAGCACCTCGACGGCCCCGACGACCCGGCCGAGCGTCAGTTTCCCGCTCACGGAACCGAGTTGGGTCAGGAACTGCTGCTCCGCGTTACGCCCCAGCAGCTCGTCGCCCAGTGCGGACAGCATCTCCAGGACGGCGAGCGAGTCGCCGCCCAGAGCGTGGAAGTCGGACGAGGGACCGAGGTCCGTGGCCTCGCACCGCAGGATGCGCGCCCAGATCCCGGCCGTCACCTCCGCGACACCAGGGACCGGATCGTCCCCGGACCCGGGGGACCGTGGTCCTGCGGCGGGCGTCTGCGGGACGGCCGCCGGCCCTGAGTCGGTCGGTGTCTCCGGGACGGCCGGCGGCTCCGGCCGAGCGGCTGCCTCGGCCAACGGATTCGGCAGCGCGTTGCGGTCGGTCTTGCCGCTGGCCGTCTCCGGAAGTGCGCCGACCGCCCGCACCACCGTGGGCAGCAGGTGCGGCGGCAACGTTCGCGCGAGTTCCGCGCGTACGGCTGTCTCGTCGAGGGGTGACGCCGCACTCCCGGCAGGCACCACGAAGGCGCACAGGGCCTGCGCCCCCGTGTCGTGCCTGCGCCGGGCGACCACCGCTGCCTGCGCGATGTGCGGCAGAGCGGTGAGCGCCGCTTCGACCTCGCCCGGCTCGACCCGGTGACCGCGGATCTTCACCTGGGAGTCGATCCGGCCGGCGTACTCGAGCTGTCCGTCGGGCAGGCGGAGCACCAGATCGCCCGTGCGGTAGGCGCGGCGGCCGTCCGGGAGGTAGACGAAACGGTCGGCCGTCAGGTCCGGGCGACCGAGGTAGCCGCGGGCCAGTTGGACGCCGGTCACATGGAGTTCGCCCGACTCGCCGTCCGGGACCTCGTGCCCTCGCTCGTCCAGTACGGCCACGGACGTGCGGTGCACCGGCACTCCGATCGGTGTGGACGATCGCTCGTTGCCCTCGTCGACGACGGCGACGGTGCAGGCGACCGTAGCCTCGGTGGGCCCGTAGACATTCACGAACAGACAGTCGGACCCGAACGAGGCGCGCGCCCGGCTGCTGCTGGTCGTGGTGAGGTTCTCGCCGCCGACCTGGAGAGCGCGGATGCCCGTGGCGCGTATGCCGAGGCGATCGGCGAGATCGAGGTGGGTCGGCGTCAGCCCGAGGGTGTTGGCCTGCCGGCCGGAGAACATCTCGCGCAGCTTGACGTGGTCGAGCTCGCCGGGCACCGGCACGACCGCACCGCCGTGCAGCAGCGGAGGGAAGATCTGCATGACCGAGAGGTCGAAGCCGGGGGAGAAGGAGTACGCGGCCCGGGTCTCCTCGTCGCAGCGCATGAAGGGGGATATCCATCCGACGACGTTGACCAGGCTCCGGTGCTCGATCTGCACGCCCTTGGGCTTGCCGGTGGAACCGGACGTGTAGATGACGTACGCGAGATCGTCCGGGCGGGGAGCGGCTGCCGTGAGGGCCGCCCGGCGCCGTCCGTCGATGGTGGCGCCGTCGCCCGCGACGTCCTCGAGGAGGATCGCCGTGGCTCCGCCTTCCGCCGCGGCGGCAGAGGCGGTCTCTGCGAGACAGAAGCGGGCCTGTGCGTCGTGCAGCAACTCCCCGACCCGGCGCGCCGGATTGCGTACGTCGACGGGCAGGAAGGCCGCCCCCGCTTTGAGGACGCCCCAGACTCCGGCCAGCCCCGGTGCCGAACGGTCCGCCAGGACACCGACGACCTCACCGGGCCCGACACCGCGCGCGAGCAGTTCGGCCGCGACCGCGTCGGAGCGACGGTCCAGATCCGCGTACGACCACCGCACGTTGTCGCCGATCACGGCAGGTGCGTCCGGACGGCGGGCGACCTGCGCCCGGAACAACTGCACCACAGTCGTGTCCAGCGAAGGGAGCCCGCCCGGACCGGGTGCGAGCAGCAACTCGGCTGCGCCGGGCACCCGCGGCGGTGGTGCGGGCCGCGCGTACGGAGCCTGCGCGGCTGTACCCAGAGCGGACTCGACGCGGTCCAGCAGCGCCTCGCAGCGCTCGCCGACGTCCGCCGCCCCACGGGCGGAGACCACGAGCTCGATGTGCTCGGGCAGTTCGAGCAGCGCGATGCTGACCGGCACCAGCGGCGCATGCACCGGCAGCGCGTACACGGTCGTCGCGGTGAACTCCCCGGCGCTGAAATCCGCCGGAGCCAGTCGGCCGGCGTTCGACACGATGGCTGACGCCAGATACCGGTGCCGTGCCGACGTGGCGGCTCGTGAGGCGCCGACCAGCGCCGCTGCCGCGGGCAACGGGAGGCGGGCCAGGGCCGCTTCCGCGCCGGCCGCCAGTTCATGCCGGGAGGCCAGCGCGCCGAGCAACCGCCGGTGGACGGCGTCCGCGTGCTCCCCGGCCCGGATGTCGAGGAACACCGGCAGCGTCAGGTTGGCCGTCGACGACACGCCGGGGGCGTGACGCCGCAGATCCACCGGCACCATGACCCGGGCTTCCGCGCCCGGTACGGCTCCGGCAACAGCGGCCGCCACCTTCGCGGCCAGCGCCGAGTGCCGGCCCGCGACCGTACGCCGCCGCCACACCGAGCCGCTCCCCGGCCGTCCGCCCAGCGGCGAGCGCTGGTCGAGCCCGAGGCGGGGCCGCCGGCCGCTACGGCCCACCGTGTCCAGCAACGCGTAGTCGGCCAACGGGTCCGGGGCGCCGTGCAGCGGTTCGCCGCGCAGCGCGCGGAACACGTCGGTGGCCCACATCGACATGCCCTTGAGGTCCATCACGGCGTGGGAGGCCCGGAAGACCACGGTGCCTGGTCCGCCGGTGAGCAGCAGCACTTCGCAGCCCGGGCGGCCCTCCGCATCGGCCAGCGGGCCGGTGAGCTCCGTCGGCCCCGTCAGCGTCCTGCGGTCGAGGTCCCCTCCTTCGGCGACCACGACCCGGGCCGGCCGCCCGCTGTCGACCCACATCCTGCCGCGACGCACCAGCCGCGAGCCGGGGCACGATGCAGAGGCCGCGGCCACGGCACGGCTGAGGGCCACGGCGTCGATGGTGCCGGTGCCCTCGACCACGAGCTGGAGCACCAGTAGTTCACCCAGCCGGGTGGCGGCCAGATAGGACCACTCGGTCGCGGAGACGGGCCGGCGGAAGGCGCTCCCGGCACGAGGACCGCTCCCGGCACCGCTTCCCGTGGCGGCATGCTGCGCGGTCATGACTACTGCACCTTCCTGATGAACTCGTGGACGCCGCCGATGCTGTCGATCCAGGCCTCCAGCCGGGCCATCCCCGCGTCGTGGTCGACCGTCGGCGGAGTCAGGTCCCGCCGCGCCGCCGATGTGTCGTACGTCGCGGAACGGGTCAGCAGGGCCAGCGTGTACCGGGAGAGCGGTGGCGAGGAGTGCCTGGCCAGCGGCGGCAGTTTCCAGACCATGTCCGCGGTGAAGGCGAGCGCCCGCAGCAGGCCGTGGGAGACCTGCCTGGTCGGCGGCCTTCCGCCGAACCGTTCCGCGATGAGGGCGAGCATGCTCCAGATCTCCACCGGCTTCTCGTCGGCGATGAAGTACGCCCGGCCGCCGACACCGTCGGCACGCGCCGCCCGCACACAGGCATCGGCGGCGTTCTCGCAGTAGCACAGCGAGGCGTACACCGGCCTGCCGCCTGAGAGATCGGGCAGACTTCCCGTCATCATCTTGGCGATCAGCCTCGGCATGAAACCGGAATGGTCACGCGGGCCCCACACGGCACGCGGGCGCAGCGCCACGGTGGTGAAGTCCGTGGCGTCGGCGGCCAGGACCAGGCGCTCCGCGGCGGCCTTGGTCTCCGAGTAGAGATTGAGATGGCGCTCGGGGAACGGCTCGCTCTCGTCGATGTCGAGCTGGTCGCCGCCGCGAACGCCCATCAGCGCGCTGGGGCTGCTGATGAACACGAAGCGCCGCGCCCCGGCCTGCCGGGCCGCCCCCATGAGGCGGTCGGTGCCCGCGACGTTCTCGTCCCGGAACTGGGCCCGGGTACCCCTGTCCGTGACCCGGGCCGCGCTGTGGTGCACGACATCGATGCCGTCCATGGCCCGGCGCAGCGATGTGGCGTCACGCAGATCTCCGTACGCGAACTCGACGCCCGGGACGGTGCGCAGATGGCTCAGATCGCTCTCCTCCCGGACGAGGACCCGCACCTCGTCCCCGGCGCGCACACAGGCATCGACGATGTGGCTTCCCAGGAATCCGGACGCACCCGTCACGAGCACCTTCACGCGGCGGCCTCCTTCGGCCTGCCGCTGCGCCGGCGCCACCATGTCGCGCCGAACAGCATCGTGAGCGCGGCCGTCGCCCAGCGCCCGCGCCCGGTGGCGAGTTCCTGCTCCGCGCGCAGCGCGGACGGAATCTGGGCCGCATGGACGACGACGCTCAGGAACGCGTCCACCCACCACAGGACGGTCAGCGCCGTATGGTCCCAGGGCAGCAGTGGCCAAGTCGCGAGATATGCCCACCCGAGCAGCGGAACGGCGCGCAGCGCCCGGTCGGTGGCGGTGGGGCGCCGGCTGCCGGTGAGCCGGTCCTCGGCCCAGCCGGCCAGCAGCTCACGGCGGATCTTGGCGTTGTGACGGACGTCGACGGGGAACCCGGGGTGCGGCAGGAAGTCCTCGATCGCCTTGGTCACGGGGTTGCCCGCGCCCAGTGCGCGCAGCTCGCTCCCGATCCGCGGCCAGTCGCCTCTTTCGGTGCCCGGTACGAGCTCCACGCACAGCACGGGCCGCTGCTCGCCGGGCGGACCGAAGCCCACAAGCGCTGTGCGCCGCACCCGCGGATGGGTGTTGAAGACGCCTTCGCAGCGCACGGTGTGCAGGTCGCCGCCCGTCGCGCGGACGCGGTGACTCTTGCGTCCGCAGAACCAGATGCGTCCCTCGCCGTCGATCCATCCCACATCGCCGGTGCGGTGCCATCGACGCGCGCCGTCCTGGATCTTGTGCTCGGCGTCGGCCCGAGGCGACCGGAAGTAGCGCGGACTGACCGCAGGACCGCTGACCACGATCTCGCCGATCTCACCGTCGGCCACCGGCAGTTCGGGCTTCCACAGGGGAAGCGGCCCGTCGCCGACCGCGACGGTACGGACCGATGTGCCGGGTGCGGGCCGCCCCACGCACACGCCCAGGCCCTCGGCCGGGCCTTCGGCCGGTCCGGCCAGTGCCTCCCTGCTTTCGACCAGCGCCATCGGCAGCGCCTCGGTCGACCCGTAGGTGCTGAACACACGAGCCTCGCCCGGCAGTACGGCACGCAGCGCGCTCATCAGGTCAGGGCTCACCGGAGCCCCGCCCGAGACGATCATGCGCAGTGACGGCACCTGGGCCCGGGTCCCCGCCAGATGGGCCGAGAGCGGGCCCAGCAGTGCCGGGGAGGCGAACATGGCGTTCACACCGAAGCGTTGGATCGCGTCGGTGAGCAGCGCGGGATCGGCGGCGCCGACCTGGCCCATGTTCATCTTCGGTACCACCACCGTGCGGCCCGCCGCGAGATCGAACACACCCATCAGCGGCATGGTGACCAGGGTGCTGGTCATGTCGGCCGTGAAGTGGCCTGTTTCGACGCCGTACGCCATTCCCCGCAGCATGCCCACGGTGACCTCGACCGGCTTGGCCGGGCCGGTGCTGCCCGTGGTGTAGCCGATCAGCGCGAGGTCGTCCGGCCCGAGCCTCAGCGGAGGCAGCTGTGGCATGTCCGCACCGAGGGCCGTCAGCTGCTCGAGTCCGTTGCCGTTCCCACGCACCTTGACCAGGCTCTTCACCCCGGCGAAGGCACGCGGACGCAGGCGCCGCAGGATGTGCGCGGACGGCACGCCGATGAAGGCGTGGACCCCCACCCGGCGGATGCAGTCCAGCATGCGGCCCAGCCCCATACCGGGGTCCACCACCACCGGGACCGCGCCGATGTGCATCAGCGCGAAGACCAGGGTGAGCAGCTCGGCGCCGGGAGTCACCAGCAGGGCCGTACGAGTCCCGCGGTCGATGCCGTGGGCCCTGAGACCGGCGGCGCATGAAGTGACCCGGGCGGCGAACTCGGCGTAACCGACCGAGGTGTAGGCGCCAGCGCCCGCCGATGCCGACCGGTCGGCCGGATGGATGACGGCTGCCTGGTCGGGCGTACGGACGGCGTGCCTGGCGAGCAGTTCGGCCAGGGACGCGTCCTGGCGCAGTCCGGTCGTGGCGGCGGACATCAGCGGGCAGCTCCCTCGGTGTCGCCGGTCAGACGGTAGAGCGAGGCCGCCGAGCTCAGGCCCGCGCCGACGGCGAGGAAGAGGATCCGGTCATGGCCCGCGAGCCGTCCCGAGTCCTGGGCCTGCCGGAAGCCGTAGGTGAGTGCCGAGGTGTGCGGGTCGCCCTTGAGGCCTTCGACGGTGACGGCCGCATCGGATGCCAGGCCCAGGCGCTTGGAGAGGCGGGACGCGAAGTCCGGGGACGGCTGAGAGGTGATCAGCAGCGTGCGCTCCAGGGCCGTCTGCGCCTCGGCGCCGTCCGCGCCGTACTCGGCCGTCAGGGCGGCGAGCACCGAGTCGACGGCGAGATCGAGCATCCGCTCCAGTACGCCGCCGTCGCGGTCGACGGTGATGGTGCTGCGGCCCTCTGAACCGGCTTCGTGCAACGACAGATACCCGTTGACACCGTGGGCGCCGGGCAGCGACCGGTGGTGTACCCGGCCGAAGCCCCGGGCGTCGTCGCTGCGTTCCAGCAGCAGCGCCGCGCCCGTGCTCGCGTACGGGAACCCGGCGGTGCCCGCCCTGGCCGGATCCATCGAGGGGTGGGTGTCGGCCGAGACCACGAGCACCCGGCGGGCGCTGCCGGTTGCCAGCAGCGAACCGCCGGCCTGGACGGCGTTGAGCACGCCGCAGGCGCCGTTCATCAGGTCGAAGGAGAACGCGGCATGCCTGTCGGTGGCATGAAGGTAGTCCAGGTTGATGCCGATGCGCTTCTGGATGAGTGCGGCGACGGACGGCTCGGAGACGTTGGAGTCACGGTAGACACCGACGTTGATCAGAACGTCGACGTCCGAGGGTGTGAGGCCCGCCTGTCGGAGACAGGCACTGCCGGCGGATGCCGCGTACCCGATCGCGCTGCCGGCCTCATCGGCCGGGCTGAGCGCGGTGGAGGTGATGACGGTGGCCATGTCATACCTCCAGGGAGGAGACGGTCGCGGACAGGAAGCCGGTCACCACGCCCGAGGCGGCGGGCACCAGGAGGATCTTCGATCCCTTGGGTATGCGGCGTTCCATGAGTGCCTGGTGCAGGACCAGGTAGTGGGATGTGGTCGCGGTGTTGGCGAACTTCTCGACGACCGAGAGCGACTGGGGCATCGGCGTCCCGAAGATGCTCTCGCCCACGTGGTTCATGAAGTCGATGAAGCGGCTGCCGACCTGGTGCTGGACGATGAAGTCGTACCCTTCGTCGGCGAACCGGCGGCTGTCGTCGGCGAGTTTGTCGCGGTGGAAGGTCGGCCACAAGGAGAGGCGGTCCTCGGCGTGCATCTCTTTGTTGTTGGTGTACATGGCCAGATCGCCGGTCTCGTCACTGGGCATGCCGAGGCACAGATGCGAGTACTCCGAGCAGGTCATCAGCTCGATGTCGTGAATGACATCGGCGTCGTCGGTGGCGCGGTCGACGATCACGGCGACGGCGGAGTCACCGACGGAGAGGGAGGCGAACTGGGGGCCCCGGCTGTCCTCCATCTCGCGCGCGGCGGTGAAGGCGATGGGTGTGATGTGCTCCCCGCTGAGCACCAGGCCGTTGCGCACCTCACCCGACCGGATCATCCGGTCCAGCAGATAGACACCCGTCATCATGCCCGCGCAGGCGTTGGACACATCGAAGTGAACGGCGCTGCTCGCGCCGAGTTCCTTGGCGATGCGATGGGCGAACGACGGCTCGAACTGGTGGCGTCGGCCGTCGGTCGTACGACTGATGGAACACGAGATCACGATGTCGATCTCGTCGGCGGTGTAGCGCGAGTGGCCGAGGCAGTCACGGGCCGCCGTGACGGCCATGGTGAGGCAGTCCTCCGGAAGGTCGGCGCTGTCGTCCGCGACACGTCGCTCGGCCATTCCCGTAATTTTGAAGAGGTCGAACTCAGGCGCTTTCTCGATGCGAGTGAGGAGTTCCGGAGTACTCATGACCGCCGAGGGCAGATACGCCCCGATGGACTCTAAGCGACTGTTGTACACAAACCTCTCCCGATGGTTTCTCGTTCACGCGGCGCACTGTCGCGATGAAAGGTGAACAGACGTCAGAGAATCTCTATGCGCGTCGTGTTCTCGTGCGGTGAAGCCATCGATACATTCTGGTTTCACCGTCGGCCGGACATGGTCCGGCGTCATGGAATCCCGGACATCGGTGCGCTGCACGATGACGTTATCGCACCGGTCCCTGGGGTCTCACGCTGCGAGCCTGTGATGATCACCACTCGTCGTCGGCGAGGAGTCGCTGTGCGTGACGGCGAAGATTCGGGGGCCTTCCGTGACGGCGCGATGTCATGGAGATGTGGAGGAGGCGTCACCCCGGAATGCGGCAACTCCCGGGGAGTTGCGGCTCGATATGGCCGAATCGCGATGGAGCTGCAATGCCGGTGCCGCCTTGGCCCTGAGATCGAAGGCGGGAAATCGGCTTCGGGGACACGCGATTGTGCACAATCGGCCTGACGGGCATGGCCGGATTTCGACCGGGCGGTTTTCTTGCTCCGCCTGCCTTTTGGGGACCCGCCGTTGGCGCAGAGGCCACCTGGCTCCCGCTCCGGAGCCGGCCCGGGTGGGACGCTCGCCGGGACGGCGCACCGCCGTCCCGGCGAGCGCCGGGGTCATCACCGGCTTCGACCGGGGCCGGGCCGGCTTCGACCGGGGCCCGGGGCGCGGATCAGGGCGTCGCGTCGCGAAGGACGACGAACAGGCCACGGCTCTCGCCGCCGTCCGGCATACGCCAGCCGGCCGTGACGTGTCCCCGGGCCTCGGTCGTGTCGGTGCGGGGGACCTGTCGGCCCTGTTGGAGGACACGCGTGACCTCGATGGTCGGACGCCCGGCCGACTCGGTGTCCGGCGCGGCATCTGCCTCCGGTTCCACGAAGAGGCGGGTGCCCCGCGGCCCGTCGTCGACGGCCGTCGTCCTGGCCGTGGCCGGGAAGCCGGCTCCGGCGAAGCAGGTGACGACGGAGGGGTCGGGCCTGTCGGTCACGCTCTGTGCCTGCGGCTCGGCGCGGCCCTGGAGCAGCGCGAGCAACTGGGCGACGAGAACAGGGTCGCGCGTCCCGTCGTAGATCCACCGCTTTCCCAGCACCCCGTGGTCGGACGTGCCGACAAGGGCGTGATCGGCCCCGGCGAGCGGTGCCCCGCGGTAACTGAGCGGCACATGGTACGAGACCGGTCGATCGCCCGACTCGTCCGTGACGACCATGAACTCGATCCCCACCTCGCCTTGCGGGTCATCGAGCCGAAACCCGCCGGCCTTGGACAGTTGCGGCTCGCGACCCGAGCCGATGTACCACGGCTGCGCGGGCAGCCAGGATGCGAGAAGCTCCAGCTTGCCGGGCTTCATCGTGGTGTGGTGAATGACAGCCATGCCCCGTGAACGCGCTTTCGTCGGCGGGCGGTTCCCCACCGGTCCTCTCATCGGTGCCGGGCCCTCGTCCCGCGGCCACGACGAGTTCCCAAAGGGACTAGGCCGGCGACGCCGTGGCTTGCCGACTGTCCGTTCGGACGGCCAGGGAGTCGGAGTAGCGCCGAAGAAGGAGTACCGCGGTGGTGGCCAGGCCGGTGAGCAGGCCGAGCCAGATGCCGAGGGTGTCGAGGCCCAGAGGGTAGGCGAGGAGCCAGGAGGCGGGAAGTCCCACGGCCCAGTAGCCGATGAGCGTGATGCGGAAGCCGCTCCCGGTGTCGTCGAGGCCGCGCAGGAGTCCGACGCCGATGTTCTGCGCGCAGTCGAAGAACTGGAGGAAGGCGGTGACGACGAGGAGCTGCGTCGCGATGGCGAGGGCCTGGGCGGAGCCGGAGTCCAGGAACGGGGCCAGGACCAGCCGGGGCAGCGTGAGGTAGGTGATGCCGACGACGGTCATGACGGCAGCGGCGCAGGCGAGTGCGGTGTTCCTGATGCGGCGTGCGCCGTCGGTGCGGCCGAGGGCGAGTTCGCGGCTGACGTTGATGGACGCCGCGTGGGAGAGCCCGACCGCCACCTGGAAGACGATGTAGACGAGCTGGTTGACGGCCGTGTGTGCGGCGAGGGCCGCAGGGCCGAAGGACCCGGCCATCAGCGCGGTGAGGGAGAAGAACCCGGCTTCCGAGCCGTAGGTGGCCGCGATCGGCACACCGAGGCCGACGAGCCGCCTGACGGTGGCCGGGTCGGCCTTGGCGGGGTTCAGGGTGAGCAGCGGGGCCAGTTCGCTGTCCTTCTTCGCCGAGAGGTACAGGGCGAGGAAGGACAGCAGGTAGACGCTGGAGGTGGCGACGCCGATGCCGGTCAGGCCGAGGCGGGGCAGTCCCCACGTGCCGTGGATGAGGACCCAGTTCAGGCCCGCGTTGACGGCTACGGACGCGATGGTGATCTGCAGCAGGGCCTGAGGACGCCGCATGCCGACGGTGAACTGGCGGACGACCTGGAACCAGAGGCACGGCAGCAGGCCGGGAGCCAGCGCGAGCAGCATGGGCCGGGTGCGTTCGACGACGGCGGCGTCCTGTCCGAACCAGGTCAGCGCCTGGCCGATGAGGATCATCAGGACGCCTCCGGCGACGCCGGCGAGCGTGGCGACGGCCACGCTCGCGCGGACGATTCCCCGGACCTCGTCGTGCGCTTCCCCTCCCGTGTCCTCCTTCTCCTTCTCGGCGCGCGCCGCGGCTGCGGCGATCTGATTGCCCACGGAGGTGACCAGGCCGACGCCCATGGTGCGCAGCTGGTTGAAGATGACGATGGCCAGCCCGCCGGCTGCCAGCTCCTGGGTGCCGAGCATGCCCATCATCACGGTGTCCGTCGTGGTCAGGGCGACCTGGGCCAGCTGGGTGAGGACGAGCGGGACGGCGAGTACCGCCAGTGCGCGGCTGTCGCGGAGAAGGGTGGTGAGCATGGGGTCATCCGTTCCTGCGGAGCTTGTCGAGGAGTTCGTCCATTTCCCGCTCGGCCTCGGGGCTGAGGAGGCCACGGGCCCGCATCCAGTCGTCGTCGAAGACGGTGTCCATGTACTTCTCCCCGCCGTCGTTGACGAGGGCGACCATGGTCGTGCCGGGGGGAAGCGTGGGCAGCCGGGTCAGGGCCTCGTGCACGACGCCGCCTGCGGAGCCGCCGATGAGCAGGCCGGTGCGGGCGACGGCGCGGCAGGTCGCGAACGCCTCGATGTCGCCGACCTTGACCCCTTCGTCGATGAGGTCGAAGTCGACGAGCGCACCGATCTCGGCTCCCTCGGGCGTGCCGGTACCCGACTGGTAGTAGTCGTGGGCGGGGCCGCCGAACGCGATCGATCCCTTGGGCTCGACCCCGATGGTCGAGAAGCCCGACAGGAGCTTACGCAGTTCGCGTGCGGTGCCGCACAGGGCTCCGCCGGTGCCGACCGCGCCGATGAGGACGTCGATCCGGCCGTCGAGCGCCTCGTTGAGTTCGTGGGCGACGGGGAAGTAGCCCACGCCGTTGCTGGGGTTGTTGTGCTGCTCGGTGAAGATCGTGTTGTCCTGGCCGCGGGCCATGGCCTCGGCGAGCTCTTCGCGGGCGGCCGTGGCGAGTTCGTCCGTGCCGTCGTCGACGACATGGACGAGCTCGGTCCCCAGAGCCTTCATCCCGCGCAGCTTGTCGCTGCAGGCGTGGTTGTCGACGACGGCGGTGAAGGTGTAGCCCCGTTCGGCGGCGATGACGGCGAGTCCGAGCCCGGTGTTGCCGGACGTGGACTCGATGATGCGGCCGCCGGGCCGCAGCTCGCCCCGCTGTTCGGCATCAACGATCATCTGGCGGGCCATGCGGATCTTGGCCGTGCCGGTGGGATTGAACATCTCCAGTTTCAGCAGCAGACGGCTGCCGGTCTCGGTGCCGGCGAGTTCCAGCAGAGGGGTGTAGCCGATGAGGTCGGACACGCGGGAGACCACGGCGGGGCGCTGAAGTGCTCCGGGCATCGAATGCTCCTGTGAGGGGTCGGTGGGGGAGTGGACCGGTGCCGTTGCCGGCTCAGGTGATGTGGCGGTCGAGCCGCCAGCGCGGGCGGGTGCCGTCGGTCCGGTCGATGACGACCTTGGGCGGCAGGGCGAGGTCGTGGAAGGGCGACTCGTTGGAGTCCATCTGGTAGCCGGCCGTGCCGGGGTAGACCAGCAGGTCGCCGGTGCGGGGCCGGCGGGGGAAGGGGATCTTTCGCCAGGAGAGCATGTCCGATTCGAGGCAGGTCGCCGCGCCGACTGCCGCCGGGTACGTCCCTGCGGGGGCGTCCGAGTCCGTCGGGAGCAGATGTGGTTCGGGCAGGTACTCGCTGTTGAACCACTGCTCGGACAGGCTCAGGCTGGTGCCGTCGACGGTCAGAAGCCGGTAGCCGTCGCGCTCCTTGACCCCCTGGACCCGGAACACGGTGGCGCCCGCTCTGTCCAGCAAGGCGCGGCCGGGCTCCATCAGCAGGGCGACGTCGGCATCCTTGAGCAGCTCGGCCACGGTCTGCCGATGCCCCTCGGGGTGTGCGGCGAGCAGCGACCGCAGCGCGTCGGCCCCGGAGGCCGGTGAGTGATACGGGTAGAAGTCACCGGTGCCGAACGTCCTGCCCGCGTGGTAGTGGCCACCGTGCTGTTCGGCGAGGAAGGCGTGCCAGCTGTCGGCGTCGGTGTAGCTGACGGCCATGCCGCCGCCGATGCTGATCCGGCCGGCCTCCAGGCCCAGAACGCGGGCCTTGAGACACAGGTCGACAAGGTGTCCTGCCAGATCGGCGCGAGGCTGGACGGCGTAGCCGGAGAGGTGGAAGCTGAAGCCCTCCATGCGTACCGCGTCGCCCGCATCGACGCAACGGTTCATGGCCGTGGCCAGTTCGGCCTCGGTCATGCCGAAGCGGCTGTGGGGCTGGGCCGGCGGCAGACACCGGAGCAGGAGCCGTGCCGGACGGACTCCGCCGGCCGGTACGCCGGCGATGAGCGCGTCGAGTTCGTCGAGCGCGTCCACGGCGACCACTGCTCCCTGCCGCACCGCCAGACGCAGCAGGGCGGGATCCTTGGCCGGGCCGGTGACGACGATGTTCTCCCCCCGCACCCCGTGTCCGAGGGCCGCGCGGAACTCGCCCAGTGAGGCGACGTCGACGCCCGCAGCGTGGGCCGCCGCGCGTTCGACCCATACCGCGGCCTTGTTGGCCTTCTTCGCGAAGTACACGAATCCGTCGACACCCGCGTCCTCCAGGGCGGCCCGCATCGCCCGGAGGTTCGCGTCGAAGGCGTCAGGGAGAAGGAAGTGGAACGGGCCGCCGAACGCGTAGGAGAGTTCCTCGAGCAGTCCGCTGCGCATCACCGCGTCGGTCGCGGGGTCGGGCAGGGCGGGCAGCGTCGGCCAGGCGGACGTACTGATCACCGCCACAACGCCACCTCGGTGCCCAGGCCCTGCGCGAGCGCGAGCTGAGCGAAGCGGTGGCCGAGGGCGATGTCGGTGACGACGAGCCCGCTGTTGTAGGCGAAGATCCGCTCCTTCGCCGAATGGCGGCCGGCGGCCACGCCGGCGATCACCGCCGGCAACTCGGCATGGACAGGGGGGAATTTGCCGTCGGCGTCCGCCATGTCGGTGCCGGTGACGTGCATCTGTGCCTCGCTCGTGGCGATGACACGGCCGGCCTCGTGCAGCGTCGAAGGGGCAAGACCGTGCCCGACCAGAACGGACAGCGTGCCGGGCTCCAGCCAGCCGGCCTCGACAGCGGCGGGTGTGTGCCCTCCCGCGGTGGCGACGACGACGTCGGCGGCCGAGGCGGCGGCCCGCAGATCGGTGACGATCTCCACTTCCCGGTCCGGGAAGTGCGAGCGCAACTGCTCACGGACGGCGGTGATGCCTTCGGAGTGTGTACCGAACAGCATCAGCCGGTCGAGATCCGGCAGCGTGGTCAGCAGGAACGGCAGGGCGAGGCGCCCTTGCGTGCCGGTGCCGATGACCAGCGCGCTGCGCGCTCCGGGGGCCGCGCACTCACGTGCCAGCAGTGCCGAGACGGCCGGAGTGCGCAGCGAACCTATGCGGGAGCAGTCCATCATCGCCAACGGCAGCCCGGTGACGTCGTCGTAGACGGTGAGGGATGTGTAGTAGTGCTGCTCCTCACGGCTCTTGTCGAGGCCGTGTTTGTACGAGGTCTTGATCGCGACGACGTCGCGGGAGCCGTCCCGGCCCAGCATCGCGTAGGCGACCGAGTGGCCGTCCTGGGGTTTGACGGTCAGCTTGCGGGGGTTGTCCGACCGGCCGGCATGGAGGGTCCGGTAGGCGCCCTCCACGGTGGCGACCACATCGGCCAGGGATATCTCGATGCCGGCGAGATCCGTGGTCGAGAGTATGCGCAGGTGCTTGTCGTCGCCGGAGACCGGTGCGCCGGCGGGGAAGATCGAAGGGTCGGTCATGGTGTCGCTCCTCCAGTGCGTGGGCGGGTGTCAGCTTGTGTGCGCTTCGAGAGCGGCCTGACCGTAGCCGTGCTCGTCGGCCTCGGCCGGAGGGCGGCTGCGGCGCCCGGGAACCCGTACGGACGCGCGCTTGAGCCACCTGTCGGTGCCGTCGTAGCGGGCCTGGAACGGAACACGGCCGTGCACGACCAGATCGTTGTCGACCACGAGCACATCACCAGGGGTGAGGCTGACCGCGACCGACACCCGGGCGAGTTCGGCCTCCAGACGGCGGTATGCGACGCGGTAGTCCTCGTCCGCCTGCTCCAACGGCGTGTAGGCGGGGTCGAAGCGCAGCGTCATGCCGTCCTCGCTCGCGAACAGCGCCGGCACCGGCGGAGGCGCTTCGTCCGCGAAACCCTGCGCCTCGGTGTAGGCGTCGTCGGGCAGGATCGGCACCACCGGCCGGGAGAGGAGTTCCACGTCCTCGTCCGCGAGGACGGTCTTGCGGATGCTGGCGGCGGTCGTGGCGATGCCGTCGTGGTTGCGCATGCAGCTGAGCATCAGCAGGTGCGCGCGGCCGGGGTGGAAAGCGTCCTCGGTGTGGGGGCTGAGGAGCACCGTACTGCTGGCGCCGGTCTGCTCGCTCTCGTGCCCCGGGGAGGGGACGATGTTGTGGACGAAGCGTCCGTCCTGCTGGCCCTCCCACGCGATGGGGTTGCCCATCACGCTCGCGAGCAGCAGCAGTGTGATGTCGTGGACCGCGCCGCTGTCTCCCGCGGCCGTCCAGCCGGCGGGAGTCGGGCCGGCGGTCTCGTCGTCGACGTCCGGACCGCGCAGGACGAACAGACCGTCGGCGGTGTCGACGGGACGGCAGTGCCGGCGCAGCGGGTCACCGAACTGCCCTGCGGTCCTTGCGACTTGCTCCAGGAGCTGTGGGGACGTGGCGGAGGTGCCGAACTCGGCGAGTATCTTCTCCGCGGCCCGGCGGAGTTCGCCCGTGGTCCGGGCATCGAGCTGGCGGACAGGTGCGGCTGCCGTGCTCATGGCAAAGGAGTCCGTTTCCGTCGGATGGCGTGAGGGAATCCGCGCATGTGGCGTCAGTTCGTGTCGCGATCACGGCCTGGGGATCCATGGCGGGCAGGGCTGAGTGGCCGCTCGGGGGCGGCTGCGAAGGTGTGGGGGCCGGCGAACAACTCGAAGCTAGCATTGAACTTAGGTTAGCCATACCTAACTGTTCGGCCATCCGGCGTGGCTGACCGAAATTCAAGTGCCCCTCGATGGCGGGCACTTCGCCGAACCTGGAGCTATTAGCACATTCGTGCCCTCGGGGCCGCGACCTTGCAAACAGGCCGGTCATTAGGGTAGGCAAACCTAAGCACCCCCCAATCCGTCAACGTGGATCGAGGACGTACGTGGACATCAACAGGCGCCAAGTGCTGTGGGCCGGCGGAGCCATGGGCGCGACGGCACTGCTTGCCGCTTGCTCAGGGGGCGGCGACACCTCCGACAAGACGGCCGCCGCGGGCGCCAAACCCAGGAAGGGCGGCACGCTCCGCGTCGGAGCCCTCGGCCGCGCCTCGGCCATCACCAGGGACCCGCACGGCACCCAGGCCAACGAGAGCGACTACCTCATCATCTCGCTCGTCCATGACACCCTCACCGCACCGGGCACCAAGATGAACACCGCCCCCCGGCTGGCATCCGGCTGGAAGGCGTCCGACGACCTCAAGACCTGGCGCTTCACCATCGCCGAGGGCGCGAAGTTCCACGACGGCTCGCCCGTCACCGCCGATGACGTCGTCTGGTCCCTGCGCCGGCTGCGCGGCACACCCTCCGGCGCCTCCCGACTGCCCGGCATCAAGGCCGGGAACATCAAGGCAGAAGGCACCGGCACCGTCGTCCTGGTCTCCGACTACGCCAACGCCGAACTGCCCCTGCTCACCCGCCTGACGACCTTCGTGCTCAAGAGGGACACCAAGGACAAGGAGCTCGACAAGGCACCCGGCACCGGTCCGTTCAAGCTGGAGTGGTTCCGCTCCGGCAACGCCCGGCTCGTACGCAACGAGGACTGGCACGGCGGTGAGGTCCTCCTCGACGCGATCGAGGTCAAGATCTTCGAATCGCCCCAGGCGATGTCCAACGCCCTGCTCGCCGGTCAGATCGACGTCGCCTCCAACGTCGGCGCGGTCGCCGCCCGTACGGCCGAGAAGCGCAAGGACATCCAGATCGTCCGCCGCCCCGACGACATGGCGATGCCGATCGTCATGCGCACCGCCGGAGGCCCGTTCGCGAACCCGAAGGTGCGTGAGGCCCTGCGCCTGGCCGTGGACCGCGAGGCCATGGTCAAGCAGGTCCTGTCCGGGTACGGCAAGGTCGCCAACGACATCCTCGGCACCGGCGACCCCGCCTTCGCCAAGGACGTCCCGCTGCGCACCCGCGACCTGGCCAAGGCCAAGTCGCTGTTGAAGGAAGCCGGCTTCGACACCTCCAGGACCTACAAGCTGATGACCACCGAGGACATCTCCGGACTGGCCGAATCCGCGACCCTGTTCGCCACCCAGGTCCGCGAGGCGGGGGTGAAGGTCGAGGTGGTGAAGCAGGAGTCCGCCACGTTCTGGGACAAGACCTGGCTCAAGGGCGACCTCTACACCACGTACTGGGGCACCAACGACTCCGTGGTCTTCTTCGCCAGCAAGACCATGGTCTCCGACTCCGCGACGAACGAGGCCGGCTGGAAGAGCACCGAATTCGACGCGGCGTACCACAAGGCCATCGGCACGAAGGATGCCACCGAGCGCGCCAAGGTGCTGCGCGAACTGCAGCAGATCGAGCACGACGCGTCCGGCTACCTGCTGTGGGGCATGGCCGACGGTATCGACCTGGCCGCCGCCCCGGTGCGCGGTCTGCCCACGCTGCCCGGCTACGGACGTGTACTGCTCGAGCGGGCATGGCTGGCGCGCTGAGCGGCGCGGCCACGCAGCCCGCGCCCGGGCCGGACGCAGATGCGGATCTCCGGCCGGCCCGGCCCCTGCTGTCCGCGGTCCTCCGGCCGGCCGGACTGCTCGTCCGCCGGGCGCTGCTGCTCGCCGTACTGCTCGCCGCCCTCTTCGCCGCCGTCGAACTGCTGCCCGGGGACGCGGCCACCGCCACGTCGGAACGCGGCGAGAGCGCGGCCGATGTGGCGCAGCGTCGCCGTCTGCTCGGTCTCGACCGGCCCGTCCTCACCCGGTTCGCCGACTGGATGACCGGTCTGCCCACCGGGGACCTGGGCACCACCGCCCGCGGCGAATCCGTCGCCGACCTCTTGTCCCGTCCCTTTCCCAACACGCTGCTCCTCGGCGGGATCGCCCTGGTGGTGACCTTGATCCTCTCGCTCGCTCTGGGCTGTTGGGCCGCGCTCAAGCCCGGCGGTACGGCCGACCGCGGCGTCTCGGCCACGGCCACCGGCATCCTCGCCCTGCCCGAGTTCGTCGTCGCCGTCGCCCTCGTCCTCGTCTTCGCGCTCTGGACCGACTGGCTGCCCGCCGTCACCCTCACCGACGCCGACGGCTCACCCGCCTCCTGGCAGATGCTCGTCCTGCCCGTACTGGCTCTGTCGATCCCGCAGATCGGCTGGAACACCCGCATCGTGCGCGCCGCCCTTGCCGACGAGGCCAAGGCACCGCACATCGAGACCGCCGTGATCGACGGACTGCCGCGCCACCGCATCCTCACCCACCATCTGCTGCCCGGGGCGATGCCCACCATCGCGGCAGGCATCGCCACATCGACCGGCATGCTGCTGGGCGGCGCAGTCGTGGTGGAGACGATCTTCAACTATCCAGGGATCGGATCGGTGCTCGCCGGGGCCGTCACCGACCGGGACGGTCCCGTCGTCGCCGCGGTTGTCGCGATCACCGGAGCCGTCATCACAGGAGTGTTCGTGCTCGCCGATCTCGTACGCGCCTGGGCCTCCGGAGGCCGCATATGACCGTCCGGAAGCAACCCTTGGCCGGCGCGCGTCGCGGGAACCTGCTGCGCACCGCTCCCGCGCTCCTGCTCGTGGCCCTCGCCGTCGTCGGGCCGTGGCTCGCCCCCCACGCCGTCGACGCCCCGGTCACCGCACCGTATGCCGAACCGGGCGGCGGAGCGCCGCTCGGCGGCGACCAGCTCGGACGGGACGTGTTCACCCGGCTCCTCGCCGGAGGCCGCGAACTGATCGCCACCTCCCTGCTCGTCGCCGTCCTCGTCACCGCGGCGGCCGCACTGCTCGGCGCGCTCGGTGCCCTGCGCCCGGGCGTCGGGCGGATCGTCGAGCGGTCCGCGGACGTACTGATGCTGCTGCCCGCCGTCCTGGGCATCCTCCTCATCGCCCTGTCCTGGCCGGGCGGGGGCCGTCTCGCGGTGATCGCCGCGGCCGTGGTCATGGGCGTGCCCTATGCCGTACGGCTCGTCGCGGGCGCGGCTGCGCCCATCGCGGCCTCCGGCTATGTCGAGGCGGCCGCCGTGGGAGGGGAGCGGCTGTGGCATCTCGTCCTACGCGAGGTCCTGCCCAACCTGCGCGCCACGCTCCTCGCGTTGTTCGGTCTGCGTTTCGTCGCCGCCGTCTATGTGGTGGCCACCGCGGGCTTTCTGCAGGTCGGGCCCCAGCCGCCGACCGCCGACTGGGCACTGATGATCCGTGAGAACGCGGGCGGAATCGTCCTCAACCCCTGGGCCGTGCTGGCTCCCAGCATCGCCATCGGCGTCCTCGCCATGAGCGTCAACCTGGCGGCCTCTGCACTCGTTCCGCGAACCGGCAGGAAAGCGGTGAACGCGCTGTGAACCACATGAGCCAGTGGCACCCCGAGGGTCAGGTCGCCGCCTCCGAAGTGGCAGTGACCGTAACGGAACTGACCATTGCCGGACCGGACGGCCGTCTGCTCCTGGACGGCGGCGATCTGGAGCTGCGCCCCGGCCGTGTGACCGCGCTCACCGGACCCTCCGGCAGCGGAAAGACCACACTGCTCAGGGCCGTGGCCGGTGTCATCCCCCCGGGCGCCCGGCGCACCGGCGGCATGGTCGAGGTCCTCGGCCAGGACGTGCTCGCGCTCGGCGCATCCGAATTGCGGTCCCTGCGCCGCCACCGCCTCGCCTACGTCGGACAGGACCCCGGATCCGGTCTCAACCCCCGGATGAAGGTGCGCCGCCTCCTGACAGAGGTCGCCGTGGAACGCGGCCACGAGACGCCGGCCGCTCTGCTCGGCGAGGTCCGGCTCCCCACGGACAGCGGCTTCCTGGGGCGCCGTGTCGGCGAGCTCTCCGGTGGCCAGCAGCGGCGCGTGGCCCTGGCCAGGGCACTGGCCCGTCGCCCCGCCGTACTGCTCCTCGACGAACCCACCGCAGGGCTGGACCCGGCGCTGCGCGACGAGATCGCCGAACTCCTGCGGCACCTGGCGGTCAGCCACCGCCTCGCCGTGGCACTTTCCTGCCACGACGCGGACGTGGTCGACCGACTGGCGCACGATGTGGTGGACCTGTCCCCGTACTCGGCTGCGCCGGCGACCGCCCCGCGCCCGGTCCACCGGCCGCCTACTGCGGCCGGTCCGACGCTCGAAGTGTCCGGCCTGCACGCGGCGTTCGTGCAGCGAGGCCGTCGCATCCCCGTCCTCCACGGCATCGACCTCACCGTGGCCGCCGGATCCAGCACCGGCATCGTCGGTGCCTCCGGCTCGGGCAAAACCACCCTCGTACGCGCGATCGTCGGACTCCACCGCCCCACCGGCGGCACTGTCGCTCTCGACGGCGTACGCCTGCGTCCGGCCGCACACGGCCGCACCCGTGAACAGCGACGGCGCCTCCAACTCGTACCGCAGGACCCACTGGGAACCCTCAACCCCAGCCGCACGGTCGGCTCGGCGATCGGGCGTCCGCTGCGCCTTCACCGGCGCACCGATCGAGGGCGGGCCCCTGCCCGCGTCCTGGAACTGCTCGAACAGGTCGGCCTCCCCGCCGACCACGCGGACCGCTACCCGCACGAACTGTCGGGCGGCCAGCGCCAACGCGCCGCCATAGCGCGCGCACTGGCGGCCGACCCCGACGTACTGGTCTGCGACGAAGTGACCTCGGCCCTGGACGAGAAGACCGCCGCCGCCGTCATGGATCTGCTCGAGGGCCTGCGGGACAGCCGTGGCCTCGCTCTGGTCCTGATCAGCCACGACCTGCGCCTCGTGGCAAGCCGTACCGAGAGCCTCGTCGTGCTCTCCTCCGGCCGCGCCGTTGAATCGGGCCCCACCTCACAGCTGTTCTCGTCCCCGGCGCACGCGGTGACCGCGTCTCTGGTGGCGGAGAGGCGGGCAGCTTCCGAGCGCTCGCGTGCTCCCCTGATGTGAGCGTTCCCCGGCGGGACAGTGAGGTGGCTGTCCCGCCGGGTGGTCGGAGGCTCGGAAGGGCCGCACTTGTGAACGCCTGAAACTGGCCTGAAGTGGCCCCACTTCAGGGGCACTTGCCGTGCCCGGGGCCGGGCCGGGCTGCCCCGGCGTTGGAGGTTCGGCCAGGTGCGCGCCCCGGAAGCGGCTCCTTCTTTGGAGAAGTCTACGATGTTCGCCGAGTCCCCGTCTGGCGTTGGATATGCGCCACACAGGACGAAGAGCGGACGGAGAAACCGCGAGGCTTCGATCCCATGCGACTGGCTGAAACCGGGGTGCGCCATCGTCGTCGCGCCAGGGATAACCAGAGCTTCCTCTCACTACCTACCTCTTGAAGGGCAAGGCGGAGATGGCACAAGTCGCGCCGCTTTCCGAAGCCGGAAAGCAGAGCGAGCACCCGGTCGACGAGGTGCTCCCGCTCCCGAAACTGGCGCTGTACGGTTTCCAGCACGTCCTGGCGTTCTACGCCGGGGCCGTGATCGTCCCCATCATCGTCGGCGGTGCCCTCGGGCTCAGCCGCGAACAGCTCGTCTACCTGATCAACGCTGACCTGTTCACCTGCGGTATCGCCTCGATCATCCAGGCCCTGGGCATCGGCCGGGTCGGTTCGCGGCTGCCGCTGATCCAGGGAGTCACCTTCACCGCGGTGTCACCGATGATCGCCATCGGCCTCGGCGCCGGTGGCGGTACGGCCGCACTGCTGGTCATCTACGGTGCGGTGATCACTGCGGGCGTCGCGACCTTCGCCTTCGCCTGGCTGCCCGCCCGGGCCTTCAAGGCGGTGCTCAGGCTCTTCCCGCCGGTGGTGACCGGCACGGTGATCACCGTTCTCGGGCTGGTCCTCATACCGGTGGGGCTGAACGACGCGGCGGGCGGCCTGGGCAGCCCGCACTTCGGCGATCCCGAGAACTTCGCCTACGCGGGCGGGACCATGGTCTTCATCCTGGTGCTGATGAAGATCGGCCGGCCGTTCCTCTCCAGCATCGCCATCCTGCTCGGGCTGGTGGCGGGCACCGCGGTCGCCTTCCTGCTGGGCGACGCGAGCTTCGGGGACGTCGGCAAGGCGGACTGGCTGGGCGTCACCACCCCGTTCCACTTCGGCGTTCCTCGGTTCGAGTGGTTCCCGATCCTGCTGATGCTGATCGTCATGCTGATCACCATGGTCGAGACCACCGGTGACACATACGCCATCGGCGACATCGTCGGCAAGAAGATCGACGGCGAGACCGTGGCCCGCGCCCTGCGTGCCGACGGCGCCGCGACGGCCCTGGGCGGCCTGCTCAACTCCTTCCCGTACGTGGCCTTCGCCGAGAACGTCGGCCTGGTGCGGATGACGAAGGTGAAGAGTCGCTTCGTGGTCGTCGCGGCCGGCGTCTTCATGATCGTGCTGGGGTTGCTGCCGAAGGCCGCCGCCGCGGTCGCCTCTGTGCCGCACTCGGTGCTCGGCGGGGCCGCGACCGTGATGTTCGCGATGGTCGCCCTGGCGGGTGTCCAGACCCTGGCCAAGGCGGATCTCAAGGAGGAGAAGAACGCCTTGGTGGTGGGCGTCTCGCTGGCCATGGCCCTGCTGCCCTCCACCGTCCCGGTGCTGTTCAAGGAGCACATGAATGCGGACCTCTCCTCGCTGCTCAACAGCGGTGTCACGCTCGGCGCGAGCACCGCGGTCGTGCTGAACCTGATCCTCAACGGTCTGGGTCCGAAGGAGCCGGACAACGTGCCGGGACCGGCGAGCGCCCTGGTGACGGGCGCGGACCCGGCGGACACCGGCCAGTCCCCGCCCGCCCCCGCCCCGACGGTCCCCGCCGCGCCCGCGCCCGCAACGCCCGCGGCCGAGGTCGCCCCGGTGAGCGGCGCCCCCGACGGTGCGCCGAAGGCTGCGGTGGAGGAGCCGGACAGAGCATAGGAAGGCCGCCGGGCCCGCGCGCGGGCCCGGCGGACCCGCTTCGGTGGTCCACCCGTCGCAGCTGCGGCTGCGCTCGGTCCCGGGCGGCCCGTCCGCGGCTGTGCCGGGCGGCGGGTGCCGCCGGTGCAACCGCAGGCCGTGGCCATTGGACTCAGCCCACGGCGGTGTCCGGCGGCCGGTGCCGCCACCGCTGTCGGTGACCTCGTTCATGGTGCGCACGCTCGGCCGCAGCCGGCGCAGCAGGCTTCCGGACTGCGCGGGCCGGGTGTGCCAACTCCCGCTCGCGCGGCCGGTATTCACCTCCGACAGCCGGGACCGCTTTGCGACGTCCAGCTCGTTCATGAGCCGTTCGACATGGGCGCGGAACGCCCCGTGGAGTTCCCGTGCACCGGGCTCGCGCCGGGTTTCTGACAGCGCTTGGCGCAACAGTGAGCGCGGTGCGAGACTCGCTGGGACGCCGCGGCGGCGGCGGGCCGGAATCCGGGCCGGACAGACCGCGGCAGGCGCGTCGTCGGATGCCCTCAGGGGCTGGGGGTCACCTCTCCAACGCCGCCGCCACAAGGGACTGGGCCTCCTCCTGCACGCGCGCCAGATGGTCGGGCCCGAGGAAGGACTCTGCGTACACCTTGTAGACGTCCTCGGTACCCGACGGGCGTGCGGCGAACCATGCGTTGGCGGTGGTCACTTTGAGGCCACCGATGGGCGCCCCGTTGCCCGGAGCCCGCGTGAGCACAGCCGTGATGGGCTCCCCGGCGAGCGAGTCGGCCGTCACCTGATCGGGAGACAGACGGCTCAGTACGGCCTTCTCCTCGCGGGTCGCGGGGGCGTCGATCCGTGCGTAGGCCGGATCGCCGAAACGGGCGGTGAGCGACGCATAGTGCTCGCTCGGCGTCCGTTCGGTCACGGCCAGGATCTCGGACGCGAGCAGGGCCAGGATGATGCCGTCCTTGTCGGTGGTCCAGACCGAGCCGTCACGGCGCAGGAAGGAAGCCCCCGCGGACTCCTCACCGCCGAAGCCGACGGTGCCGTCGACCAGTCCGTCCACGAACCACTTGAAACCGACCGGCACTTCGTAGAGCTCCCGGCCGAGGTCGGCAGCCACCCGGTCGATCATGCTCGAGGACACCAAGGTCTTGCCGACACCGGCGTCGGCCGGCCACTGCTCGCGGTGGCTGTAGAGATAGGCGATGGCTGCGGCGAGATAGTGGTTGGGATTCATCAGTCCCGCATCCGGGGTGACGATGCCGTGCCGGTCTGCGTCGGCATCGTTGCCCGTGGCGATCCGGAAACGGTCGCGAGCCTCGATCAGCGACGCCATCGCGTACGGGGACGAGCAGTCCATCCGGATCTTGCCGTCCCAGTCCAGTGTCATGAAGCGCCAGGTGGGATCGGTGTGCGGGTTGACGACCGTGAGATCGAGGCGGTGCTCCTCCGCGATGCGGCCCCAGTACGCGACGGACGCGCCCCCCAGCGGGTCGGCGCCGATGCGCACACCCGCGGCTCGCACGGCGTCCAGGTCGAGCACGGACGGCAGGTCCCGCACGTACGCGTCGAGGAAGTCGTACCGTCCGGTGGTCTGCGCCGCGAGGGCCCTGGCGTAGACCAGCCGCCGCACATCCTTGAGACCGCCCGCGATGATCTCGTTGGCGCGGTCCTGGATCCAGCCGGTCGCCTCTGAACCCGCGGGCCCGCCGTTCGGCGGGTTGTACTTGAAGCCTCCGTCGGACGGCGGATTGTGCGAGGGCGTGACCACCACACCGTCGGCCAGGCCGGCGGTGCGGCCACGGTTGTGGACGATGATGGCGTGCGACACGGCCGGGGTGGGGGTGTAGCCGTCGGCGGCGTCGATGAGCACGGTGACGCCGTTCGCGGCGAAGACCTCCAGGGCGGTCACCCGGGCGGGCTCGGACAGCGCATGGGTGTCCACGCCGAGGAACAGCGGTCCATCGGTGCCCTGCTGGGCCCGGTACTCGCAGATCGCCTGGCTGGTCGCGGCGATGTGGTCCTCGTTGAAGGCGGTGTCGAGGGAGGACCCCCGGTGGCCCGACGTGCCGAAGGCGACACGCTGTGCGGGTTCGGCCGGATCGGGGTGCAGGGCATAGTACGCGGTCACCAGCCGGGGCACATCGATGAGGTCCTCGGGCTGCGCCGGCTGTCCCGCGCGCTCGTTCGGCATCCGTCCACTCCTCCACGTCGGTCCATGCGATCAGTACATGAGTCATGATCGCCTGTTGGCGGCATTTCATCCGGCTGCCCCTCCGCACGGACGTGGCGACGGACGGTCGGGCCGGGCATGTCCAGCGTGCGGGTGGGCACCCGCATCGCATGGCTATTCTCCGAAAGTTGGCCCGCCCTCTGCTGGCCTCCACGTTCATCGCGGCTGGTTTTCACGTGGTACGCCATCCCAAGGCCGCGGCTTCGACGGTCGAGCGGGTGGTGCTGCCCATCGCCGCACGGTTCCCGGCCCTGCCCGAGGACCCGGAGCAACTGGCGCGTATCAGCGGTGGTGTTCAGGCCGGAGCAGGGGTGCTGCTGGCCCTGGGCCGCTTCCCGCGTCTGTCCGCGCTGGCCCTGTCCGCCACCCTGGCCCCGACGGCGCTCGGCGGACACCGGTTCTGGACGGTGGAGGATCCGGAGGAACGTGAGCGGCAGCGGACCCTCTTCCTCAAGGACCTCGCCCTGCTGGGCGGTTTGCTGATCGCGGTCGGCGACACGCACGGCAAGCCGTCCCTCGCCCACCGTTCGCGTCGCGCGGCGGCGGGAGGACGTCGTTCGGCACGTTCCGCCCGCCGCGCGGTCGACGCGGCAACCACCCGCACGGCGGCCCGCGCCAGGACTGCGGCCCACTCGGTCGGCACCCGGCTGCCGACGGTGTGAGCGACGCTGCCGACGCGGGCCACCGCGCGCGGCTGCCCTCACCCGTCGAGGGCAGCCGCCAGCGTGGAGTGCTCGACGCCGGTGAGTTCCACGACGCGGTGCGGCGGAATGCCTGCCGCCAGAGCCCTTCGCAGCAGCGCGTCCCGGCCTTCTGCGCTGTCCCGGAAGGCCATGAGCTCCGCTTCGACACGGCGCATGGCCTCCGGGGCACCGGCCTGGCGTACGCGTTCCAGCTCCTCCTCGCCCAGCGGGATCGGCAGGCGCTCGGCCCCGTCGGGGATGGACCGTGTTTCCTCGGGCGTGACCACCCGTACGGTCTCTGCCGCGGCCGTCACGTCGTGGGCGTCCAGCCAGGCGCGCACGGCGGGGGTTTCGAGGCACTCGAGCTCACCGGCGGCGGGCAGCGCCACCCCCAGGTGCATGGCTGAGGCGTCCGCGAGGAACAGGTAGGCATCGTCCGTCATGGTCGGTTCCTTCTCCTGGAGGTTGCTGGTCCTGATCACCGCCGTTCGGATACCCCGTCGAACGCGAACCACTACCGACCGGTGCTGCACACAGCACGCGGGCTGCGGCCATCCCAGGCCGGGGCGGCCGCAGAGCAGGTCACAACCCGGGGACAGCTGCAGCAGGACCCGGCGCATGAGATCTTCACCGGCCGCGTCGGCCGGCACAACCGAGCACCGCACCGACGTCCCACAAGGCGGTCGCCTCGGTCGCTCCCCCGATCCAGGCTGCGACTGCCCGGACGAAGCCTTTCGGGAGCCAGCAGCCCGACGGCCTGAAGCACTTCCGTGGGCTTGTCGTCCATATGACGACAAGCGCGGTGCCGTCCAAAGGGTGACGAAACGCACGAGGGTTCCCCGCCCGATCGAGGTTCCGGACCGCGCTGGGCCGAGCAGGTCGGGTCAGCCCTCCGCTGATGCCGAGGGGCCGTACGGCCGCCGACCGTGCGCGGGGCAGCGTCACGCCGCACTCCTCGGCCCTCACGGCGCTCTGGGGCGAGCACCTGTACCGGTGCGGCGCCCGGCCTCCCGGCCCGGGTCGCCGGGCAAGACGTCCAGCGCGCGGGCGCGCGAGCCTGCATCGACCCTCAGTGGTCGGAGTAGCTGAAGTCGCCCACGGTCCAGGCGCTCACGTCCTTGATCGCGACGCGATACATGCCACCAGTCTCCGGAATCCCCGTGCTGCCCTGGAGAATCCTGGCAACGTGAAAATGCAGATGTGTGGGCGGCTCCTGCTTCTCGGGACGCTGCTCCGGCTCTGCGCCCACGAAGATTGCGGAGAACGGGCCGAGACGTGCCGAGTCCGTGAGGACCTCGGCCACTCGCTGCCTCCATGCGGCCTCGGGGGCCAGCCGCCCGGTGATGACGGCGCCGCCGGCGACCACGGTCATGGACATCTGATTCGACTGCTCGAACTCCACTTTGGTGGCGACAGCGACGAGCAGTTCGTCAGGCTTCGACATGAGGACGCACTCTATCCAAGCGGTCGCACGCTGCTGCGCCCGGCCCCCGGGTACGCGCCATGTGGGCGTATGCCGCAATGACGCCCATTCCGCCGTTTCCCCCACCTGTGTGAATGTTTCTTGTGGTCACCGAGGGTGTTTGCCGTGTAGCGTCTGCGGTAGCTGTCGTGGTTCGAAGTGCCCCTGCCCGCACCAGTGGTGCGGGCGGTTTGCTGTGCTGTGCCGAAGGACCAGGGCGATCACCTCCGCGACCCGCGTGGACGGGAAGCGAACATCGACTGGAAGGCATAAACATGGCTACCGGAACTGTGAAGTGGTTCAACGCCGAGAAGGGCTTCGGCTTCATCGCCCAGGACGGCGGCGGCCCCGACGTCTTCGCCCACTACTCGGCGATCAACGCCTCGGGCTTCCGTGAGCTCCAGGAGGGCCAGGCCGTGACGTTCGACGTCGTGCAGGGGCAGAAGGGCCCGCAGGCGGAGAACATCACTCCCGCCTGATCCTGGGTTCAGGCTTGACCGTGAGTGCAGTTCGAACGTGAGAACAAGCATCTGACGGGCTCGCTCGTGCATGTGCGGGCCGTGTTCCCCCGGTGGTTACGAGGGGACACGGCCCGTCCGTGTTCCCGGTCCGGCGACGCCGTCCTCGCGACGAGGGGAACGGCCTGATCACCTAGACTCGGCAGATGGCGAAGTATTTCGATGTGCACCCCGAGAACCCTCAGCGGCGCACCATCAGCAGTGTGGCCGACAGCATCCGGTCCGGCGCGCTCGTCGCGTACCCGACGGACTCCTGCTTCGCACTGGGATGTCAGCTGGGCAGTCGTGACGGAATCAACCGCATCCGGTCGATTCGCAACCTGGACGACCGTCACCACTTCACCCTTGTGTGCCAGAACTTCGCACAGCTTGGTCAGTTCGTGCACATCGACAACGATGTGTTCCGCGCGATCAAGGCAGCGACGCCCGGCAGCTACACCTTCATCCTGCCCGCGACGAAGGAGGTGCCGCGCCAGTTGCTCCACCCGAAGAAGAAGACGGTCGGAGTCCGGATCCCCGACCATGCGGTCGCTCAGGCCCTGGTCGCCGAGCTCGGTGAGCCGCTGCTCTCCAGCACTCTGCTTCTGCCCGACGAGGACGAGCCGATGACACAGGGGTGGGAGATCAAGGAACGGCTCGACCACGTGGTGGACGCCGTCGTCGACTCGGGCGACTGCGGCACGGAGCCGACCACGGTGATCGACTTCTCCGGCGGCGAAGCCGAGATCGTTCGCCGCGGCGCGGGCGACACAGCGCGGTTCGAGTAGGACCCCTCGGCGCCTCGGCCGGTCACCGCATCACGCTGCCGACCGCGCCGCCCGATCCCCTCGGATTCGGCCCGCACGGGCACGATGAGTCCGCGCCGCCTCGGGAGTCATGTGTCCGACGGCACCGTTGAGAGGGCGAACCCATGGCTGATTTGCGCGACACGCTGGAGACGCACGTAAGCAAGGGCTTGTTGCCGGGGGCTGTGGGCCTGGTGGCCCGCGGTGACCGGATCGAAGTGGAGGCTGTGGGATCCGTCGACGTCGAAGGCACCGCCCCGATGGGCAGGGATTCGATCTTCCGGATCGCATCGATCACCAAGCCCATTGTTGCCGCAGCCGTGATGATGTTGGTGGAGGAGGGCCGGATAGCGCTGGACGACCCGGTGGAGCAGTGGCTTCCCGAGCTGGCGTCACCGAGCGTCGTCCGTACGCCGGCCGCACCGGTGGACGACGTGGTCCCGGCGGTCCGGCCGATCACCGTGTTCCATCTGCTCGGCTCCCGTGCCGGGTACGGCTTTCCGTCCGACTTCTCGCTCCCCGCCGTCGCGCCGCTGCTCAGTGAGCTGAAGCAGGGACCTCCGCAGCCGCAGAGCGTCCCCGCCCCGGACGCGTGGATGGCGGCGCTGTCCCGCATTCCGTTGCTGCACCAGCCGGGCGACGGCTGGTTGTACAACATCAGCTCCGACCTTCAGGGTGTGCTGATCGCCAGGGTCACAGGACGACCGCTGCCCGAGTTCCTGGCCGAGCGGTTGTTCGAGCCGTTGGGGATGGCTGACACCGCATTCGTGGTACCGGCCGACAAGCTCGACCGGTTCACCGCCTACTACCGGACGGGTCCGGAGGGCGGACCGGAGCTGGTCGACGCTGCTGACGGGCAGTGGAGCAGCCCGCCGGCGTTCCCGTCCGGCGCCGGCGGGCTGGTCTCGACCGCCCACGACTGGCTCGCCTTCGGCCGGATGCTGCTCGCCGAAGGGACGGCCGCCGGTCGCCGGATGCTCACGCCCGCATCGGTGCGGCAGATGACCGCCAATCACCTGAGTCCGTCCGAGCGCCGGTCCGCCGGCTTGTTCCTCGACGGGATGGGCTGGGGGTTCGGCGGCGCGGTCGACGTCGAAATTGTCGAGCCGTGGAACGTGCCGGGACGCTACGGCTGGGTCGGCGGCACGGGCACGACAGCACACATCACACCCTCCACCGGCACGGTCACCATCATGCTGAGCCAGCTGGAGATGGGGGGACCGAGCTTCCCCGCGCTGATGCGGGACTTCTGGCGGTACGCGGCCGAGCGGCGGCCATGACCGTTCCGTGGTCCGATCGTTTGGCAGGTCATGATCCATGTGAAGAAGTTCGCGGCGCTGCTCGCGGCCGCCTGTGCCTTCCCCCTGCTCACGGCCACGCCGGCCGGCGCCGCCGTCGACGGGCACTGCGGCCAGTACATCTGCGTCCTGACCGCGCACCACAACAGGTTCGTCCAGGACATCACGGTCAGGACCAAGGACGGTCTGCCCGGAACGCTCCGTGCCTACTGGGGTGACTTCCGCTCTCCGAGGGTCTCGGCCGCGAGTCATCGTTGGACCGTGAACTACGAGCAGAAGGACGCGAAGCTCGTGTGCGGCGGTCTGGAGCGCGACGGCCGGACGATCGAAGACGGGATCTGCGTCACGATCTGACCCCGCCCATCTGTCCCGGGAGCAGCCGCTGTGGCGGGGACACATATGTCCATCCTCGATCAGGCGCTCCCGGCTCATCGTGGTACCCCTGCCGCCCCTCTCCTGACCAGCCGCAACGGTCGCAGTTGCCACGGACGACGGCGATCCGGCCCGGATCGTCGTGGCCCCGGGCCGTCCCCGCTCACGGCACAGGAAAGGGGCGGCGGTGCGTCACACCGACAGCCACACGGCCCTGTCGCTGGGCAGCGGGTCGCCGTCGCAGGGGCCGCCGGCCGGCAGCACTTCGCCGTGGGCGGGCAGCTCCAGCGGGTTGTCCGAGCGGTTCACCTCGTATCCGAAGCCGGGGAAGCGGCTGACGGAAAGCACATCGCTGTCGTCGGCGCCGTCCCACGTCGGGGTGCCGTCGCCGAGCGCCGCACGCTGCGGTGCAATCTCAGCGCCGCCCGGTGCAGCATGGAGGCCGGATTGCCTTCCTGGGCCTCGGCGGTCAGTGCCTTCCAGGCCATGGGCGGTGCTGTGGCCGAAGGGCAGGCGGAACCACGGCACGGACGCGAGGCCTTCCGCAGGGCCGGCGCAGCCGCGAGCCCGCTGGTGGGCCCGGGTACTCCCGCGCCGCTGATCTTCCGTCGCGCGCCGGGGCACGGGACGCCACTGCGCAGGAGTCCCGACGCGTCCCACAGCCCTCTCCCGGTGCCTCGTCGCGTGCGTGCCCGGGCGGGAGCATGATGGAAGTCATGGCGAAGCCCACAATCCTGACCGTCGATGACGATCCGGGCGTGTCCCGAGCCATCGCCCGCGACCTTCGGCGCCGGTACGGCGACCGGTACCGGGTGCTTCGCGCGCCTTCCGGTGCCGAGGCCCTGGAAGCTCTCCGGGAGGTCAAGCTGCGGGGCGAGCCGCTTGCCGTGATGATCGCCGACTACCGCATGCCGACGATGAACGGAGTGCAGTTCCTCGAGGCGGCCATGGACCTCTTCCCTCTGGCCAGGCGGGTGCTCCTGACCGCCTACGCGGACACGGGCGCGGCCATCGACGCCATCAACCTCGTCGACCTCGACCACTACCTGCTCAAGCCGTGGAGTCCGCCGGAGGAGAACCTCTACCCGGTCCTGGACGGGCTGCTGGAGGTGTGGGCGGCAGAGCCCCATGAGGAAGTCGGCGAGACGCGCATCGTGGGCCACCGCTGGTCGGCACCGTCCTTCGCCGTAAGGGAGTTCCTCGCCCGCAACCTCGTGCCCTACCGCTGGCTCTCGGCGGACGAGCCCGAGGGCATGCGGTTGCTCGAAGCGGCCGGGCTCACCGCGGGTGATGTGCCGCTGGTGATCACTGCCGACGGCGAGATACTGCAGGCGCCGAGCGAACCCGAACTCGCCGCGCACGTGGGACTGACCACCACCCCCGCCGCCGACTTCTACGACACAGTCGTGATCGGTGCGGGCCCCGCCGGGCTCGGTGCCGCCGTCTACGCCGCTTCCGAGGGACTCCGTACCGTCCTGGTCGAACGCAGCGCGACGGGTGGGCAGGCCGGCCAGAGCAGCAGGATCGAGAACTACCTCGGGTTCCCCGACGGGGTGTCGGGCGCCCAGCTGGCGGACCGTGCACGCCGCCAGGCCCTGCGCTTCGGCGCAGAGATCCTCACCGCACGCGAGGTGGTGTCCCTGGAGGCCGCGGGAGCGGGGCGCGTGCTGCGGTTCAGCGACGGTACGTCGATCGGCGCCCACACCGTCGTACTGGCCACCGGAGTCTCCTACCGGCGGCTGGAGGGTCCGGGACTGGAGGAGTTCACCGGGGCGGGGGTCTACTACGGCGCCGCTTCCTTCGAGGCGGCCAGTTGCCAGGACCAGGACGTCTACATCGTGGGCGGAGCGAACTCCGCGGGCCAGGCCGCGGTGTTCTTCTCGCGCTACGCGAACGAGGTCCATCTCCTGGTCCGGGGATCCGGCCTGACCCGGTCCATGTCCCACTACCTGGTGCAGCAGATCGAGGCCCTCACCAACATCGAGATCCACCCGTACACCGAAGTCGCGGGCAGCGAGGGCGAAAGGCATCTGCAACGCCTGATCCTGCGTGACAACAAGGCAGATGCCCACAGCACGGTCCAGACCTCGCACCTGTTCGTCTTCATCGGAGCCGAACCGCCCACCCAATGGCTGGACGGCGTCATCTGCCGCGACGCGCGGGGGTTCGTCCTCACCGGCCCCGACCTGCTCTCCGGCGGGAGCCGCCCCGCCGGGTGGCCGCTGTCCCGGGACCCGTACCACCTCGAGACCAGCGTGCCCGGCGTCTTCGCCGCCGGAGACGTACGCGCCGATTCGGTCAAGCGCGTCGCCTCCGCCGTGGGGGAGGGCGCCATGGCCGTCTCCTTGGTGCACCGCTACCTGGAGGCGCAATGAACGCCCGGAACCAGCGCACCACGCTCACCCCCGCCGACCTGCGCACGTTGTTTCTCTTCGAGGCACTCGACGACGAGCAGCTGGAATGGCTCGCCGAGCGCGGCCGGGTCGAGACCCGGCAGGGCAGAGCTCCCGTCTACTCCGAGGGTGAGCCCGCGACCTGCTTCTTCGTACTGCTCGGCGGTACGGTGGCCCTCCTGCGCCGCCTTCACGGCGACGACATCGAAGTCAGCCGCACGGACCAGGTGGGCATCTACGCCGGCGCCACGCAGGCCTACCTCGGAGACCGCGTGGACCAGGTCTACCCCAACACGCTGCAAGCCATCACCGACGTCGAACTGTTCGTCCTGCCCGCGGACGAGTTCGCCCACGCCATCCGTACATGGTTCCCCATGGCTCTCCACCTGCTCCAAGGGCTCTTCTTCGGCACCCGCGCCAGCAACACCATCCTGGGCGAACGCGAGCGGCTGGTGGCGCTCGGTTCCCTGACCGCAGGCCTCACCCACGAACTCAACAACCCAGCGGCAGCCGCCGTACGCGCCACCGACACCTTGCGCACCAGGGTGACGGGCATGCGGCACAAGCTCGCCCTCCTCGCCGACGGCCGCCTCGACGGCCGCCGGCTCCACGAGCTGGTGGCCATGCAGGACGCGGCCATCACCCGCGCCCACGCCGGCCGTTCGCTCTCGGCCATCGAGGCATCCGACGCAGAGGACGAACTCGCCGACTGGCTCGAGGACCACGGCATCGGCCTGGGCTGGGACATCGCGCCCACGCTCGTCGCCGGGGGCGTGGACGTGGCATGGCTGTCCGACGCCACCGCCGCCTTGGGGGAGGAACACCGGGAAGCGGCGGTGCGCTGGCTCACGTACACCATCGACACCGAGCTGCTGATGGGCGAGATCGAGGACGCCGTCACCCGTATCTCGGGCCTCGTCGACGCGGCACGCCAGTACTCGCAGCTCGACCGCGCCGCGCAGCAGCCGGTCGACGTCCACGAACTCCTCGACGCCACGCTGGTGATGCTGCAGGCCAAGATCCCGTCCGGCGTGAAAGTGGTGAAGCACTACGACCGTAGCCTGCCGCCGATCCCCGCGTACGGCGCGGAGCTCAACCAGGTGTGGACGAACCTCATCGACAACGCGCTCGGAGCGATGGACGGAGGCGGAACACTCACCCTCTCCACCCGGCGCGACGGTGACCACGCCGTTGTGGAGGTGCAGGACACCGGCCACGGCATCCCGCCCGAGATCCGCCCGCGGATCTTCGAGCCGTTCTTCACGACCAAACAGGTCGGCGAGGGAACCGGTTTGGGACTCGACATCTCCTACCGGATCGTGGTCAACAAGCACCACGGCGACATCAGAGCGCATTCGCGGCCCGGTGACACGAGGTTCGAGGTCTGCCTGCCCATCACACCACCGGGGGGCTGAAGTTCGTCGTGGTCGCCTCGCGGTGCGCCCGGGTGGGATGTTCCGCCGAAGTCCGGGGCAGATCCGGCAAACCCGGCCCCGCCCAGGCAGCCGGATCGTGCCCCGGCAGCCGGATCGTGCCCCGGAAACGGCAGGCGTTGGCGGGCAACTCAGCTGGACGGGCTATTCGGGCCGTTGAGTGCGGGCGTTGTGTGCGAGGCCGTCGGGGACGGCCGCGGTTCGCTTTCCCAGGGGCAGGACCATTGCCCGCAACACAGCCTGGTCGTGCGGTCTGTGTACTTCTCCGATCTGTTGCCATCCCCAGGACTGGAAGGCGGCGTGGGCCGAACGGTCCGCCGCAGGCACGAGGGTGGCGCCGAGTGACGCGTGGTGATCGGCGAGAAGCCGCTCCTGCAGCCGACGGGCGATGTCCTGGTCCTCCTCGTGCGGGTGGACCACTATCTGGGTGATGGCGAAGACATGTCCAGAGGCGGTGAGTTGCTCGATGCTCTGCGGGAATGCTCCGTCGAAGCCGTGCCACCAGGAACCGTCGCGGCCTACGGGGAATCCGAAGGCACACCCGGCCAGTGTCGTGATCTCCGCGATCAGCATGGCGAATCCGGGCCTGCGGACGTCGTCGGTGAGTCGGCGCAGGAAGTCCTGACGATTGCGGTACTCCTCACCGGCTGTCGTGTCGGAGGACTCGACACAAAGGTCGGCAAGGTCCTCCTTGAGGCCCTCGGCCTGCCAGCGGTTGAGCCGGCGCAGGCGTACGGCGTCCATGCCGGACGGCCTGTGGCCAGTGGCTTTCTGCGGCAGTCCCGGCCGGGGCCGCCCACTCACAGCACACTCATCGAAATCGCGGGCCTGGCGGGAACCATCCGGTGCGGGGAATCGGGGCCGGACACATGCTGCTGGACCGGCGAGTTCCCGAAGCCGCTGTCCGGACGGCCGAGGAGCAGGGTGGCGGTGCCGGTGAGGGCGAGGACCCGGGCCAGCACCGGGGGCGGGTGGTGCAACCGCAGAGATCCGCCGGCCGCGGAGGTTGCCTGCGACGCGTCGAGAAAGGCGTTGAGGCCGGTCACGTCGCAGAAGGTGAGGGCGGTGAGGTCGACGTCGATGGCGCGGATGCCGTCGCGCAGGCATTGCAGAAGCGACGCGCGCACCAGGTGTTGTGTCGACAGGTCGATCTCACCGGCCAGCGTGATCAAGGCACGGTCGTTCTTGTCGTGTCGGTAGAGGGTCAGCTGTGGAAGGGGCATGGCGCCTCGGTTCAGGAGACCGGCCGAACAGCGCCTTTCGGGGCCGCTCTTCCGGCTCTTCCTGGCGCTTCGGATACGGTCGTGACTCTCTTGCAGACAGGCGAACGGCCGCTCCGCCGCCCTGATTTCCAGGATGGATGGCGCAGCTGGTCGCTCGGGGGATGCGCCGGGCGGCGTGCGGACAGAGTCCGCTGCCCGCAGGCATCTGTGCGAAAAGCAATGCGCGTCGAGGTCTGGAGCATCGACGTCTCTTCGCAGCATAGTCCGTGATCCGGGCGAAGGGACGGCCGGAAGCTGCCGTTTGTCGGCCGGTATCCCACCGGTATGGCGGGATAGGTTCAGTACCTGTGAGAATTGTCCGGATTCCGGCTCGCAGTTCCAGGGGGCGATGGCCGGGGGTGCGTAACCAGCGGGCGCGGAGGGATAGAAGACCTCGGTCGGCTCGCTGCGGGGCGGCGATGTGGGCCGGGACCCCACCGTGCCCCCAGGCCGGGTGGAGCCCGCAGTCGTCTTCCCGGGGCCGTCGTCTTCTTCGCCGCGGTGGTCCTGGCCGCGGCCGGCTTCTTTGCGGCGGGCTTGCGCGGCGACGTCTTCTTGGGGACAGGACGCGATCAGCCCCCGGCCCGCGCCGAGGGCTGATCGCGTGGCCCGCTGTCCCGGTCGCTCAGACCTCGGAGGCGCCGACCATCGCAGCGAGTACGGACTGCCAGTCCTCCCCGGGCTGTTCGCGCAGTGCGGTGGCCAGCCGGTCCGCGCGGTAGTGCCAGGAGTGGTCGAGATCCGGATGCACCCGCTCGGTGAGCCGGATCTCACTGTCGCCGGCGAGGAGCGTACGCAGCTCGGCGGCGAGGTCCTGCCACGCGACGTGACCGCTCAGGGCGTTGGCCACACCGTGGACGGGCGTGTCCAGGCAGGCGGTCACGGCACGGGCCAGGGCAGCCGCGTGGACCCATGGGGCGCCGTACCAGTCGCGCCCGGCCGTGCCGGGCCGTGGGAGGGTGATCGGCTCTCCGGCAAGGGCAGCCTGATAGAGCAGCCCCGTCGCGCCCCAGCGCAACTGATCGCGCAGCCGGTCGTGCGGACCCCACACGATGGGCGAGCGTACGACGCTGGCCCCGCCCCGGCCCCCGGTGCCGGCAGCCCGCATCAGCATCTGTTCGCAGTCGAGCTTCGCCTGTCCGTAGGCGCTCAACGGCTGTCGGGAGGCCGACTCCTCGGCCACCCGATGCTCCGTGGGGCGTCCGTAGGCGTCCACGCTGCTGACGAAGACGAACGGGCCGCCGCGCCAAGCGCCGACCATCTCTTCCATCGCCGCCACGTCCACCTCGGGACGGGTGAAGGTGCAGGCGGCGTGGATCACCGCGTCCGCACTCTCCACGGCGGCGCGCAGGCCGTCCAGGTCGGTCAGATCACCCTCGACGACGTCCACACCGTCCCCGGCCACCAGGTGTGCCGACTCCGGACGGGCCAGGGCGAGCACCGGCCTGCCCTGGGCGGCGAGTTCGCGCAGGAGGAACGCCCCCACGCCGCCCGTGCCGCCGGTCACCAGCACGGTGCCCTCGCGTGCCCGCCGGCCACGTGACACCGGCGGAGGCGTCGAGGCCGCCGCGGCCGCCCGTTCCGTCTCACGCGCGTCGAGCAGCGCGGCGAGCGCGCGCGGTGTCCGGTTCTGCATCACATCGAGACCGGTCACCGGCAGCCTGAGCCCGGTGCGCAAACGCTCCGCAAGCTGCACGGCGATCAGGGAGTGGCCACCGAGGACGAAGAAGTCGTCGTCCGGCGCCGGAGTGCGGCCCAGCAAAGCGGTGAACGCCGCCGTCACCGCGTGCGCACGGTCCCCGTGCAGGGCGGAGGCTGATGCCGCGCCGGGCAGCCGGACGGCGTCCACTGTGCCGTCGGCGTTCCGCGGTATCGCGTCCAGCAGTGCCACCGCGGCCGGGACGAGTTCCCGGGCGAGGACGGACCGGAGGTGGGTCCGCAACTGGGCGGGCGAGGGGCCCCCGGTCTCCCGCAGAACGGCATAGGCGATGAGCGGTCCGGTCGTCGGCTGCGGGACTGCCGCATCGCTCACCTGCGGATGCATCCGCAGCCGGGTCTCGGCCGGATGGCACTCGTCGTCGGCCGGGACCGCCCACGGCCGGCCGGGCAGCCGTGACAGTGTCAGTTCCGGGTCGACGGCGACCGCGGCCAGCAGGTCGGCGAAGGCGTCCGCCAGCTGGTCCCCCGCCTCCGTCGCCAGCACTGCCTGGCCGTACTGGACCAGGCAGGCGGGCTCTTCGGTGTCCATGAGGCCGAACGACAGGTCGAACTTGGCTTCGCCGAGGCCGACTTCGACGGGCGCGGCGACCGTGCCGGGCAGCGGGAGCGCCGTGGGCTCCCGCAGGACGTCCGCGGTGACCCGCACCAGCGGCGTGCCGTCGGCGTCCCGCGCGGCGGCGCCGAGCCGCTCCAGGATCAGGTCGAAGGGAACGTCCCGGTGCTCCTGGGCCTCCAGCAGCGCGTCCCGGACCCGGTCCACAAGGCTCCCGAACCCCGGGTCGCCGGACAGGTCCACACGTACCGGAAGGGTATTGACGCACAGTCCGACGAGACCGCGCATGGCCGCCCCCTCGCGGTGGGTGCCGGCGCAGCCGATGACCAGGTCGTCCTCGCCGGTGAACCGATGCAGCGCGGCGAAGGCGGCGGCGAGGGACACCGTGAAGAGGGTGGCCCGGTGCTGCCTGCCCAGCTCGCGCAGTGCGGGCAGCACCGAGGCGTCCAGCTTCGTGGTGCGGGCGACGGCCGGGCGCGCGCCCAGGTCGGCGGAGGGGTGCGCGGGCCGGGGCAGCCGCAGCGGTACGGCTCCGGCGAGCCGGCGCGTCCAGTGACCCAGTCCCGCATCGAGGCGGCCGGCCGCCGCGTGCTCGCGGCGCGCGTAGTCCGTGTACTGCGGCGGCTCGGGCTGTTCGTGAGGGCGACCGTCCACGGCGGCTGCGTACAACTGCGTCAGTTCGTCGGCGACGGTCTCCAGCGACCCGCCGTCGATGGTGATGTGGTGGAAGGTCAGCAGCACGGTGTGGTCCTGGGGGCCGTGCCGCAGCACCAGGGCGCGCGGCAGGGGACCCGCAGCCAGGTCGAACGGACGGCGCGCCTCCTCGGCGAGCACCTGCGCGCCGTCGCCGTCGACCTCCACCACCGGCACGGCGATCGTGCCGGGCGGGGGGAGCGTCTCCTGGTACGGCTCGTCGCCGCGCTGACCGTAACGGGTGCGCAGGATGGCGTGGCGTCGTACGAGTGTGGTGAGTGCGACGGTGAAGGCGTCCATGTCGACCGGCCCGTGCAGCCGGGTGGCGAAGGGCACGCTGTAGAGGGACCCTCCCTGGCCGAGGCGGTCCATCAGCCACATCCGGCGCTGGGCGTGGGAGAGCGGGGCGGGCCCCTGCGCGTGCACGGCTGTCGGGACCGGGGCGGCCGGACGGGTGCCGGCGCGGGCCCGGGCGCGGGCCCTGCGCAGCAGTTCCTCCTGCAGCGTGACGGAGCCGGAGGTGCTGTCAGTGGCCATCGGTGTCCTCCGGTGCGTCGGGGTGGAGATCGTCGTGGTCGGCCAGCAGGGCGCGCTCGACGAGCGCGGCCTGTCCGGCCACCGTCGGGGCGGCGAAGAAGTCGGGCAGCGACAGTTCCACTCCGAGCTCCTCGCGCAGGTCGTCCGTGACGACCAGGGCGAGCAGGGAGTGGCCGCCGCAGGCGAGGAAGTCGGCGTCCGGCCTGTTCACTTCGCAGCCCAGGCTGCGGCTCCACACCTCGGCGACGGCCTGCTGGATCGGGGTCAGCGCCTGGGTGGCGTCTTCGACGTCGGCGGTGCCGTGAAGAGCGGTGAGCGCACGCCGGTCCACCTTGCCGGAGACCGTCAGGGGCAGCCGCTCCACGAGGGTCAGCTCGTCGGGGACCAGATGGGCGGGCAGCTGTTCGGCGAGCCGCGCCCTCAGCGTCTCGGCACGGGGTACCGGGCCGGGCGCGGCTACGACGAAGGCGGCCAGGCGGGCGTCGTCCGCTGCCGGCCGGCGCACGGTCACGGCGGCGTCGTCCACCTCGGCCTGCTCGCGCAGGATGTGCTCGACCTCGCCCGGCTCGACGCGGAACCCGCGGACCTTGATCTGGTCGTCGACGCGGCCGTGGAAGTCCAGAACTCCGTCCGGGCGCACCGAGACCAGGTCGCCGGAGCGGTACAGGCGGCCCAGCGACGCATGGTCCACGAAGCGTTCGGCGGTCAGCTCCGGCCGTCCCGCGTATCCGCCTGCCAGACGGCTGCCGCCGATCCACAGTTCACCCTGTTCGCCCTGCGTGACCGGCTGCCCGGTCCCGTCCAGGACGTGTGTGACGGCACCGGCGATCGGGCGGCCGATCGGCACCGGGCCGTCGCAGTCCGCATCGGTGACCCTGTGCGCCGTCGCGAAGGTCGTGGTCTCCGTCGGCCCGTAGCCGTTGACCAACTCCAGCCAGGGGAACGCGCGCAGCACCGCCCGGGCGTGCTGGGCGGCCATCGCCTCGCCTCCCACCACCACCGTGCGGAGCACCGAGAACACCCGGGAGCGGCGGGCGGCCAGCTGGTGGAACAGCGCCGTGGTGAAGAACGCCACGGTCACGCCGTGCCGCTCCACCTGCTGGGCCAGATCCTCGAAGGAGGGCCGCTCGACGGTGCACACCACCACGGTGGCTCCGTTGGCGAGGGCCGACCACACCTCGAAGGTCGAGGCGTCGAAGGTGGTCGGCGAGTGGAAGAGCACCCGGTCGCGGGCGGTGACGGTGGCGTACTGCGGAGCGGTGACCAGTTGGGCGATGCCGCCGTGGGTGACCGTCACACCCTTGGGGAGGCCGGTGGACCCTGAGGTGAACAGGACGAGCGCCGTCGCGTTCTGGCCGGGCTCGACCGCGGGCGGCTCCGCGCCGGTCAGCAGCGGATCGTCGGGCAGCGCCAGGGTGGCGCCCGTGGGGGCCGCGGATTCGAGCAGCTTGCTGTCGCCGACGGTCAGTGTCGCCCCGGCGGTGGCGAGCATCGCTTCGGTACGCGGACGCGGGTGCGCCGGGTCGAGCGGCACGCACGCCGCGCCCGCCCACCACAGCGCGAGCTGCGCGACGAGGGTACGGGCCGAGCGTGGCACCAGCAGCGCCACCCGGTCGCCGGGGCGGACGCCATGGTCGTGCAGGTGTGCGGCCAGAGCGCGGGCGGAGGTGACCAGCTGCGCGTACGTCAGCGTGGTGTCGCCGTCCATCACGGCCAGGGCCTGCGGGGTCTGCTCGGCGTGCCGTGCCACCAGGGCGGGCAGGCCGGATGCGTACGCGGACGGTGTGCGGTCAACCGGCACGGGGCTTTCCTTCCAGTGGTCGGGGGTGTTCGCCAAGGCGGTCGCCATCTCAGGCCACCGCCGGTCCGACGGCGGCGCGGCGCTTGTCGAGCACGGCCGCGACCGCCCGGAGGTCTGGCTGGCGGAGCAACTCCGGTGCGCGCAGCCGCACTCCGGTCTCCTGCTCGATCACGGTCAGCAGGCGTGAGGCGACGAGCGAGGTTCCGCCGGCCTCGGTGAAGTTGTCGCTCAGTTCGGTGCGGGGGCTGTCGAGCAGGTCGCGCACCGCCCGCAGGACCAGTCGCTCGCTCTCCGTCGCGCCGTCGTGCGAATCGCCGGTGTCGGCAGTGGCGCTGTCTCCGGCGATCGGCTGCGTGGGGGCCGCAGCTTGCTTCAGCAGTCGGGCGCGGTCGACCTTGCCGTTGGCGTCGAGCGGGAAGGAGTCCAGGATCCGCACGGCCGAGGGTACGGCCTGCTCGGGCAGCCAGGCCCGTACGGCGGACAGCAGCTCGTCGGCACTCGTTCCGTCGGTTGCGAGGACGTACGCCACCAGGCGGGCGCTGCCGTCGGCGGAACGGGGCGCGGTGACCACCGCGCCGCGCACCGACGGGTTCTGTTCGAGCGCGGCCTCCACCTCGGCCGGTTCGATCCGTACTCCGCTGATCTTCACCTGATCGTCGAGACGGCCGAGGAACTCCAGCCTGCCGTCGTCCAGCATCCGCACCCGGTCCCCGGTGCGGTACACGCGGTCTGTACGCCCCGCGTCGATTCCCGGGGGCGGGGCGGTGAATCGCCGTGCCGTCAGCTCCGGGTCCAGATAACCGACTGCCAGACAAGTGCCGCCGATGCACAGTTCGCCGGCCTCACCGCGGGCGACGACACGGCCGTCCGCCGCGGTGACGACGACCGTGGCGCCCGGGATCGGAGTTCCGATCGACGGCGCTGTCCCGTCGCCCGCGTCGTGGTCCGTGGCGCGCATGGCATGGGTGGTGGTGACGACGGTGGCCTCGGCAGGCCCGTACGCGTTGTGCACCGTGGCGGTCACATCCGCACCGGGCCGTCGCCGCATCCGGTCGCCGCCGACAACGAGGTGACGCAGCTTCAGGTCCTGGGGCCAGGCCCGGTCCAGCACCGGTTCGGCCATCGGAGTGGCCACGACGCACACCGTCACGGCGGCGTCGCGCCACCACGCGGTGAGTTCGGCCGGGTCCCAGCGAACGGCGTCCGGAGCGGGAACCAGAGCCGCGCCGGACGTCAGACCGGCCCACAGCTCCATCACGTGCGGGTCGAACGCGACGCCGATCAGCAGTGACTGCCGGTCTCCGGGCGCCAGGCCGGTCTCGGTGCGGTACCAGTCCAGCAGCGCGGACAGAGCGGGTTCCGCGACGGCGACGGCCTTCGGCCGCCCGGTGGAGCCGGAGGTCAGCACGGCGTAGAAGGCTTCCTGCGGAGCCGGGCGCGCACCGGCAGCGGGAGGGGCGAAGGCCGCGACGGCCTTAGGAGCGGCGTTCGTCCCCTCTCCCGGCAGCGGCAGCGCGATCTGCTCGGCGGCCTGATGGCGGGCGGGCAGCACGGTGGGGTCCCCGATCAGGCAGACCACGGCGACGTCCTCGGTGACCGCGTCGATGCGGCGCTCACCGGGGCGGGGGCCCAGCGGGAGATAGACCGCGCCGATCCGGGCGAGGGCGATCGCGGTCACGGCCAGCGCCGCCGAGCGGTCGAGGCAGACGCCGACCACGTCGCCCGGGCGGACCCGGTCGCCCAGGGCGCGAACGACGTCGTCGGCCGCCTCGTCCAGCTGCCGGTAGCTCCAGGTACGCGTCCCGTCGACCACGGCGGGGGCCTCTGGACTGCGGCGCACCCATTCCTCGTAGCGGGAGAGCACTCCGTCGGCGGTGGCTTCGGGAAGGGGGGTGCCATGCACGACGCTCGGCAGGGCGGCCTGACGGCCGTTCATCAGCTCGGAGGTCTGCCCGGCCATCGGCTCGGCGGAGAGCCCGGTCATCGGCGTGGCCCCCGCCGGCGTGTCATTCGGCATCTCGGTCATCACGACTCCGTCGGCGTGGTCGTAGCGGTGTGGGCAGCAGCGGTCGGCGTGGCGAAAGCGCCAAGGGCACGCGCCTGGTCGGACAGGACCGGGTTCTGGAAGAGCAGCCGCAGCGGCGGCCGTGCGCCGATACGGGGTTCCAGCCAGGCCGCCAGCTGCGCGGCGAGCAGCGAGTGCCCGCCGGTCCGGAAGAAGTGGGAGGCATCGGTGAACCGGTTGTGGCCCAGCACCTCGCGCCAGCCCTCGGCGAGCAGCGCCAGAGAGGGATCGGCGAATGCCGCGGGGTCGGTTGCGGCCGTGGCGCTCTCCTCTGCCGGTGCGGTCGGCTCCAGTGCGGCGGCCAGACGGGCCAGCGCCACTCGGTTCGGCTTGCCGCCGGGCAGTGTCGGCATGGCATCCAGCCGCGCCCATCGGCCGGGTACGAGGGCACCCGGCAGACGCCGGCTCAGTTCGAGGTGCATCGCCTGCTCGTCCCACGGCTGCTGTTCGTCGGAGTTCTCCAGGAAGCCGACCAGGCGCGGTCCGCCGACCGCTTCCCGGTCCAGTACGACGGCGCAGGAACGTCCGCCGAGCACGGCCGATGCCGCGGCCTCCACCTCCTCCAGTTCGATGCGGTAGCCCCGCAGTTTGATCTGGTTGTCGCGGCGCCCCAGGAAGTGCAACAGCCCGTCGCGATCGCGGTAGCCGAGGTCGCCGGTGAGATAGACCCGCTCGCCGTTCAGTGCCTCGATCCGTACGAATCGGGCCGCGGTGGCCTCCGGGTTGCCGACGTACCCCTCGGCCAGGCCGGCGCCCGCGATGGCCAGTTCACCGACCGCACCGGCCGGCAGTGGACGCAGCGCCGCGTCCAGGACGTGGATCCGCTCGCCGGGCAGTTCGGTGCCCAGGGGGATTTCCGCCCCGTCCGCGAGGTTCTCACGGGTGATCTCGTACACGGTCGAGCTGATCGCCGCTTCGGTCACTCCGTAGACGTTGAACACGGCGGCGTCGGTGTCGGCGAGGAAGGCGCGCATCGCGTCCGCCGGGATGCGCTCGCCGCCGAGCACCAGCAGCCTCGGTGCCCAGCGGCGCTCGCGCAGCACCGGCCGCAACTCCTCGCGGGTGGCGAGGAAGTAGCTGGTCGGAAGGTTGGCGACGGTGACCCGGGCGGCGGCCAGCAGCTCGGCGAGTTCTGCTCCGGTGGGCACTTCCCGCTCCGGCACGACGAGGCAGGCGCCGGCGTACAGCGAGGGCAGGACCTCTTCGAGCGACACGTCGAACGAGGGCTGGGCGAACAGCAGCACCCGGTCACCGGCGGCCAGGCCGAACCGGTCGGCCGCGCCCGTCAGATGGTTCTCCAGGGCCGCCCGGCCCACCGCGACGGGCTTGGGTATGCCGGTCGAACCCGAGGTGTGGATGATGTACGCCGCACCGGCCACCACATCGGCCGGTCGCGCGGCGGGGAAGGACGCGGCGTCGATCCGCGCTGTCGGCAGGTGTGCGGGCAGCGTCGCCCCCGCGTCGGCGGAGGTGAGCACCAGCGCCGGGCCGAGCCGCTCGAGCAGCAGCTCCAGACGGGAGACGGGGTCGGACGGTGAGAGCGGGCAGTACACGGCTCCGGTCCGCAGACAGGCCAGCAGTGTCACCACCGAGTCGGCGCCGCGCGGCAGTACGGCGGCGACCGGCTGACCGGCCGTCACACCGGCGTCCCGCATCCGCTGCGCGAGTGAGGTGACCTGCTCGTCGAGGTCGCCGTAGGTGAGGCGGCGGGCCCCGATCAGCAGCGCGGGCAGCGAGGCGTCGTGGGCGGCGGCCGGGTCGAGCACGTCCCGGCCCTGCGCGACGGCGTGCGGTTCTGGTGCGGGATCGCCGGCCGTCGCCGGAAGGGCGAGGTCGGCGAGCACGGTGGCGGGAGCGTCCAGGTAGGCGCGCAGCAGACCCAGGAAGCGCCCGGCGAGCAGCTTCGCCACGTCCTCGCCGAAGAGATCGTCGTCGTAGTCCCAGACCAGCGTCATACCGGGCGCCCCGTGCCGGGGGCCCACTCCACGACGGTCGTCGGGCAGCAGGACGACATCGAGGTCGAATCGGGTGGTGCCGGTGTTGAACCCTTCGAACAGGGTGATGTCCAGGCCTGGCACCTCGATCTCGGGCAGTGCCGCGTCGTGCGCGCTGAACATGACGCTGAACAGGGGGTTGTCCGCGCCGGAGGTGTGCAGGGCCAGTGCGCGGGTCAACTCCTGCACCGGCACTTCCTGATGCGGCAGGGCCCGGATGAGGGTGTCGGTCACCTCGTCCATGGTGTCCTCGGCCGGAGCCTTCGGGTCCAGGTGAAGCCGCAGCGGGATCGTGTTGACGAACATGCCCACGGCGTCCTCGAATCCCCGCGGGCGGTTGCCGACGGCGGTGCCGACGACCATCTGGGAGCGGCCGCTGTGCCGGCGCAGGAGTTCCGCGAAAAGCCCGAGCAGCGTGGAGAACGGGGTCAGGCCGCGCTCGCGGGTGTGGGCGTGCAGCCGCTGGGTCAGATCCGCGCCGATCGACTGCCGCAGCTGTCCGCCGTGGTGCCTGCGCCGGGCGCCGGGCCGGGTCAGGCCCGGCAACGGCATGTCGTAGGAGGCGCCGCGCAGTTCGTCGGCCCAGTAATCGAGGCTCGCCTGCCGGGCCGTGGCTCGTACGTCGTCGGCCCGGGCGTCGGCCTGGGCACGTACGTGGTCCACGTACGAGGTCGCGGGAGGCAGAGCGACCGGCTCACCGAGGACATGGGCGCGGTACACGGTGAAGACATCGCCCAGCAGGATCGCGAAGGAGTGCCCGTCGTGGATCAGGTGGTGCTCGACGTGGATGAGCCGGTGCTGGTCGTCGGCGAGCCGCGCCAGCGTCCAGCGCAGCAGCGGCGCCTCATAGGTGTCGAGCGGGGTCTCGGCCTCGGTGCGCAGCAGCTCGGCGAACGCGGCCTCCGGGTCGGCCTCCCCGGTCAGATCCACGCTGCGCAGGCGGGGTGCACAGGCGTCAGCGGTCCGCTGGGCGGGCATCGCGCCGGGGACGGCCACGAGCTCCAGGCGGAGTCCGGGGTGACGGTCGAGGGCGGCGGTGAGTCCGCGGCGCAGGGCCTCGGTGTCCAGCGTCCCCCACAGGTCGAGTGAGGCGGTGAAATTGTAGGCGCGGCTGCCGGGCTGCACTTGTTCGTGCAGCCAGACGATCTCCTGCGACGAGGAGAGGGGAAGCATGGGCGATCCCTGAGGTTGTCGGGTCGGGTTCTTCGGATGCGGGCAGGGGCACGGTTGTGCTCCCCACCCGGGGTTCGCAGGCCGGTCCGCGGATCGCGCGGTCGGGCCGTGCTGTGCTGTGTGTGCTCGGTGGTTTCGGGGCGGTTCTGTGGCTGTGCGGCTCGAGGGGTGTGCGGTGCGCGGGCCGAGTGCGGCTCGACGGTGGCCGTTTTCCGGGTACGACTGCGGTGTTCAGCCGACGGTGACGTCGGCTCGCTCCGGTGCGGGCAGGGCCGCGCGGAAGGCGTCGAACCCGTCTTGGGCCGTGCGGTCGTCGTGCACATGGCGGTCCCACACCATGCGGATGTGGAGTTCCGGCCCGTGGGTGACGGACACGGCGAACGGGGCTCGCACGTGCCGGCCGTCGATGTGGACCTCGCGGCCCACCACTCCGCCCAGGCTCAGCGGCGGACGGCGACGGGCGTCGTCGACGGTCAGCAGGCCGTCGAGTCGGCCCGACCACAGGGACCCGGCCGACCGGGCGGCGTGCACGACTTCGTCGAAGGGGGTGTCCGCCCGGTCAAGATCGTCCCACCAATCGGTGGCCGTCGCCTCTGCGCCGAGGGGGTCGTCACCGCTCGGGCCGTCGGGGACCTCATCGGTCCCGGCGGGAAAGACGACGGTGTTGAGGAAGCAGCCGACCACCGGCGCCGCGGCGGCCGGGCGGCCGCCCCACGGGTACCCGATCGGTGACACATGACCGGCCCCGTACAGGACACGGGCCATTGCCCGGCAGGCGTCGAGCAGCGCGGGGAACGGTACGCCGGAGGCCGGAGCGGGCAGCCGCAGTTCGGCCGCGCCGGTGGGCAGCCGCAGTTCGGCCGCGCCGGTGGGCAGCGTGCCGGAGCCGGGATCCTGCGGCCCGGGCAGCGCAGCGCGTTCGCGCACGTTGCGCAGCCGCCCGCCCCAGTACTCCAGCGCGGCGGCCGACCCGGCGCACCGCTCGGCCTCGAGCTGCATCTGAACCGCTTCCCGGTAGGCGGCCAGTTCCGCGGCGGCGTCGGCGGGCGCGAGTTCTCCGGGGCCGATCCCGTGGTGGTAGGCGCTGCTCAGCTCCTCGACGATGCGCGCCAGCGACTGGCCGTCGCAGGCGGTGTGGTCCATTACGACCGCGAGCACTTCCTCCTCGGCATCCGGTCCGTCCTCGGCCAGGTAGAGCCGCAGCGGCGAGCCCTGCGTGGTCCAGGCGCTCAGGGCTCGACGCATGGCGCCGGCCGCGTCCTCGCCGGGCGCGCGAACGAGGCGCTCCACCGGTACGTCCGGCTCCGCCAGGCGAAGCGCGGGGGTGCCGCGCAGCACCTCCGGGCGGGCACGCAGCACCGGGTGCCGGGCGGCCAGATGATTCGCGGCCGCCCGCAGCCGTACCGGGTCCACGGTGCCGCGGCGGAAGGCGAAGAACATCGGGACGAGGTCCGGCCGCCCGGCGGGGTCCAGGGAACGCACCAGGACGAAGCGCCGCTGAGCTCCGGTGACAGGCAGCAGGTCGGATTCCCTGTTGTCGGCGGCGATGCGTTGGTAGCGAGCCAGGTACTGGCCTGTGATGCTGAGGTGCACGTTGTCCTCTCTGTCCTGTCTGTCGTGTCTGTCATGGCCGCGCGTCGGACGCCGCGTCATGCCGCTCGGGCGGGACGGCAGCAAGAGACGACCGGCAGGCCGGAGGGGTGACGGGGGCTGGGAGTCAGCCGACGGCGAGGGTCTCGGGGTGGCTGCCGTTGCCGTGCGTGGCCGGGTCTTCCGGGTCTTGCGTGTCGTCCGGAGCGGCCGGCAGATCGCGCATGCGGCGCAGGGGCGAGAGCAGCAACGGCAGCGGTACGACGAGGAAGCCGATCGCGCAGGCCCAGAGTGCGGCGCGCGGACCGAAAGCGCCCGCGACGGCGCCGCCCACGACCGCGCCGAGCGGCAGGGTGCCCCACACAAGGAAGCGCAGTGTGGCGTTCATCCGGCCGAGCAGTCGGGGCGGGCAGAGCGTCTGACGGAAGCTGACCTGGGCGACGTTGTAGACAACGGCGCCGAAGGAGACCACGCCGGAGCCGATGGCGAACAGGGCGGCGGTGGCTCCCCGTCCGGACAGCGGCCACAAGAGTGCGAACGGCCCGGTTGCCAGCGCGGAGAGCCAGATGATGCGGGCCTGCCCGAGACGGCCTGCGAGCGTGGCGGCGCTCAGTGCACCGACGAGTCCGCCCACGGCGGACGCGGAGAGCATCAGACCGATGGCGACCGGCTGCAGGCCGATCACCCGTACCAGGAAGATGGTCTGAGTGGCCATCAGCATCGCGGTGAAGAAGTTGCCGAGGCCGGTCGTTGCGGCGATGACCCGCAGCAAGGGGTGGCCGAGGACGAACCGGAGGCCTTCCCCGATGTCCTTGCGCAGCGACGCGCCCGGAACAGGCTCGGGCCGACTCTCGGGCGGCCGCTTCATGGCCAGCAGGAAGAGCGCGGACACGGTGTAGCCGATCGCGTCGGCCACGATCGCCAGATGGGCCCCGAGAACTTGTACGAGTCCACCGCCGATCCCCGGGCCGGCGACGTGTGCCGATGAGCGGACCGTCTCCAGTGCCCCGTTGCCCGCCATCAGCCGCTCCTTGGGCAGCAGTTCGGGCAGGTAGCTCTGATGGGCCACGTCGAAGAAGACGGTTGCCGCTCCGGTGACCAGAGCGACGACGTACAGCTGCGCCATCGTCAGTACGTCGGCGACCGCGGCCAGCGGGACGCTCGCCATGGCCAGGGCGCGCACCGCATCGGACCGGATCATCAGCGGGAGTTTCCGCATCCGGTCGACCCAGGCGCCCGCAGGCAGCCCTATCAGGAGGAACGCGGCGGTCTCGGCAGCCGTGAGCAGTCCCACCTGGAACGCGGGTGCCTTCAGCACGAGAACCGCCACCAGCGGGAGCGCGACCAGAGTGACCTGGGCGCCGACCTGACCGGCCGCGGCGCCGGCGAGCAGGAGACGGAAGTCGCGCATGCGCAGCAGACCGCTGGATGCGACGGGGGGTGAGGGGGACATGAACCAGACCTTCACCGCCAGGCCGATCAACAGTCAAAACGCAAAGAACACTTTCGGTCGTTTCTCTTGCAGTATCCCCGCCGGATCGGCAAATCTTTCGCTAGAACGAGGCAACTTCCGGATGAATGACACACGTTCCGGCTTCGCGGCAAGAAGATCCGCACAGTGCTCGCCCGGCAGGCCTCGGTCGATCTCGTACATGGCGCCACGAATCGCACCTCTGACCGAAAATAGTCGTCCGCTCACCCTCGGTGTCCGAGGTGCCGACTCCAGCCGCTATAGGCGGTTCGTCCATGCGGATGGGTCGGTCCCCGGAACGGCGTCGGTTCAGCGGGTGGTGCGGTCCGATGTCCGGGCGGAGCTGAACGTGGAGAAGCTCAGCGCTCGGCGAGCCGAAGTCGTCGGCTCGGCTGCGCGGCAGGGTCGAGAAGATGCTCCCGAAGACCACCTCAACGTCCTGGGCTGCTACACCTTTCGCGCCTCCCGGCCGCACGGAGCCTTGCGGACTCAGCGTGAACCGGCCGCAGGTGACGGGAACGATGAGGATCCTCGAGGAGAGCCGATGCTCTGCGCGCAGGTGACCTGCCGCTGGTCACACCGACGTGCGGCTCCTGATCGGCGACGTGGCGGAGTTGCTGTCGTCGCGGGCCCAGGTGATGTGGCCGTCGGGGCGGATCAGAACGGTTCTCACAGTGGTCCACCGCCCTTCCGGCTGTGCCAGGTGGGCGGCGTGGCGGTGAGTCCCGTGCGGAAGGGAGAGGCCTTCGGGCGTCGCGTGCGCGGTGTCGGCGCCGGTGAGATCGAGCAGGAGATGCCTTCCCTCGCTCATCAGGGGGAACAGGCTGGTGCCGTCCGCGAAGGCCAGGTCCGGTACACGGGTTCCCGTCAACGGGTGTGCGGTGGCCGGGTCGGCCGGTGGGTAGCGGACGTCCAGGGCGCCGACGCGTTCGGCAAGTGTGCGGGAGAAGTCGGGCAGTTCGCGGACCATGTCGGCCAGGAAGGTGCGCAGGGCCTGGCCTTCGACGGAGTAGGCGGTCATGAGGGCCGTCTGTGCCCGGGTGGAGTCGAGCAGGCGTGCACCGACGGGGTGGCGCTCTGTGTGGTACGTGTCCAGCAGGTCCGCAGTGGCTGTGCCGCGGACGGTGGCGGCGAGCTTCCACCCGAGGTTGGTGGCGTCCTGGAAGCCGACGTTCAGCCCCACGCCCCCGGTGGGGAAGTGCATGTGTGCGGCGTCGCCGGCGAGGAGGACGCGGCCCTCGCGGTAGGCAGCGGCCTGGCGGGTGGCGTTGCCGAAGCGGGAGAGCCAGCGGGGGTCGCGCATACCGAAATCGGTGCCCAGGACCCGTAACGTCTTCGTCCGCACCTCCTGCAGGGTCAGCTCGCCGGGGTGGTCGGTCCGGTGGTCCTCCGGGGCGATCCCGACGAAGCGGGTCAGGCCGTCCGGCATGGGCGCAGCCATCACGCCGCCCTGCGGGCCGAAGGTGCTGACCGGGCCGGCGGGCGGCCGGTCGAGGACGACGTCACCCAGCCATCCCCAGATCGCCGTGTCGGTGCCGGGGAAGCCGATTCCTGAGGCTTCCCGGACCCGGCTGCGGGTGCCGTCGCATCCCACGACGTAGCGCGCCTCCACCGTGTACGGGCCTGCGGGGCCCTCCACCTCGATGCGGACGGAATCGGCTCCCTGCTCCAGGTCCGTCACTCGGTGCCCGCGGCGGATCTGCGCACCCTGCGCACGGGCGTGCTCCTCCAGCAGTTCCTCGGTGCGTGCCTGAGGCAGGAGCAGGGTGAAGGGGTAGGGCGTCTCCAGGCCGCGGAAGTCCATCCGGGCGTCCAGGGCCCCGAAGTGCCCGGAGGGCAGAGGCATGCCCGCGCTGATGTAGTCGTCCGCGAGTCCGCGCATCCCCAGGATCTCCACGGTCCGGGGATGGATGGTGAGCGCTTTGGAGTGCGGACTGCGCTCCTTCCGGGCCTCCAGGACGGTTACCGATGTTCCCTGCAGCCGCAGTTCCGTTGCCAGCCACAGGCCCGTGGGCCCCGCCCCGACGATGACGATCTCTTCCACGATCCCCTCCTTGGTCGTTGACCAATTACATCGTCCGACTAAACTAGGTCAGTGACCAAAAGGCAAACCGGATCATCGCCCCGCGCCCGACTGACCCCCGCCACCGTCGTGGACGCGGCCCTGCGCCTCCTCGACGACGAGGGACTGGAGGCCGTGACCACGCGCGCCGTCGCGGACCGGCTCGGTGTACGGATGAACACCGTCCTGTGGCACGTCAAGACCAAGAGTCGACTGCTGGAACTGATGGCCGACGCCATCGCCGGCACCATCGCGTACGACAACCTGCCCGGCGAGGCGGGTGAGCGAGTGAGGGAACTGATGCGCCGCTACCGGCAGTCCCTGCTCTCGCACCGCGACGGAGCCGCCCTGGTGACCGGGACATACTCGGCGGAACCGCATACCTTGCGCTTCGCGGACTCCCTGCTCGCGTCTCTCGCGGAGCACCAGAGCACGGCGGAGGCATCAGCCCGCGCCCTTTACGCCCTCGTCTACTTCACCCTCGGCCTCACCCAGGAAGAACAGGCCATGACCGACATCGACGAGGCCCGCTTCCGGGAGGCGGTGGAGGCAGGTCCCTATCCCGCACTGCGCGATTCCCAGGCCGCCCTCGCCAACGACACCTTCCCCGCGCGCTTCGAAGACGGCATCCGGCGCATCCTCGGCGCAACCTAGCAGCGAGCCCTCGAGGACAAGGGCATCCCTGTCCCGGAGATCGCGAAGAAGCCCACCATCGAGGTCGGCAGGAACGCGGGCAGCCAGCCGTCGGTCGCCTCGCTCTACCGGGCCTCGAGGCCTTCCAGCAGCGCGGTCAGATAGCGGCGCGCGGTCTCGACGCGCGTGGCGGGGACGCTGTGGACGTTCGCGGCGTAGGCGATTCCGCACATGAGCGGGACCAGGTCGTCGGAGGTCAGGTCGGGGCGCACGACCCCGGCGTCGCGGGCCCGATCGAGCAGCTGTCCGCCGACCGACCACAGCGTCCGCTTCAGTTCGGTGGTGCGCGGCAGGGCGTCCCTGGGCGCGGCGGTGACCGTGGACAGGGAAGCATCGGTGACCTGCGCTTCGACGGTGCGGGTCAGGAAGCCGGTGAGGGCGCGCCAGGGGTTGTCGTCGGCCAGCGCCTGCTCGCCGTAGGCGGCGAGTGCCTCCAGGCAGGGGGTGGCGACGGTCTCAAGGAGCGCCTCGGCGGTGGGGAAGTGGCGGTAGACGGTGCCAACGCCCAACTGGGCACGGCGGGCGACGTCGTTGAGCTGCAGTGGTGTGCCTTCGTCCACGAGATCGCGGGCCACGGCGACGATCCGTTCCCAGTTGCGAGCGGCGTCCTTGCGCAGGGGGGTGGTCGTCATGGGAGAAGTCTAACTGGATGGCTCATCCGTATTGCTGTGGTGCGTGAACCGGATGAGCCACCCGTCTGCAGGATCGGCACGGAGTTGCCCCCGATCCGCGTTGCCTTCGGATCTCGTCACCCGGCCGTGAGTGGCGCGAGGTTCTCACTGAGGTGGCGGACGGCTTCGGCGATGCGGGGATCCGTTGCCGAACGGAAGGGGGCGACCGGAAGTGCCTGGGGTCCGATGACGACGCCGGTCCGGCCGGTCAGCAAGGCATCGGTCGCGGCGAAGATCGAGGGCTTGGCCGCCACGGACGCCGGGCCCGAGGTCGAGCGTTCGAACTTCCGCCTGACCAGCGGCCAGAACAGTCGCAGCCCCGGCGAGACGATCTTCGGATCGTTCATGGTGCCGTTGGTCATGTCGGTCGCTGCGCCGCCGGGGTCTGCTGCGAAGACCGACACGCCCGTGCCGTCGAGCCGGCCGGCCAGCTCCAGTGTGTAGGCGAGGTTGGCGAGCTTGGCGCGGCCGTACCAGTGGAAGCCGTAGTAGCCGCCGGGCGGCTCGACGGCGTCGAAGACTCGCTTGGCGACGCCGATCGCGCCCGAGGTGACGTTCACGATCCGGCTCGGCGTACCGGCTCGCAGTGCGGGCAGCAGCAGTTCGGTCAGCAGATATGGCGAGAGGTGGTTGACGGCGAATGTCGCCTCGATCCCGTCGGCCGAGTCCTGTCGGTCCGGGAACATCGCCCCGACGTTGTTGACCAGCACGGTCAGCGGACCGTCGGCGACGATCCGGTCGGCGAGAGCGCGGACCGCGTCGAGCGATGCGAGGTCGGTTGCCAGGAACCGGGCGGGATGTGCCGGTGCCGTGGCGTTGATCCGTTCGATCGCACGGGCACCGCGGTCGGCGTTGCGCCCGACCACGGTGACTGCGAGGCCTGCCGCGGCCAGCCCCAAGGCGGTCTCCAAACCGATTCCCGCTGTTCCTGCTGTGACCACCGCTGTCTGCTTCATCGCGCGACCCGTTCCGTCTATGTGGATTAGTTATCCGCTTGATGTCACCGTAGCAGATCCGGATGACCTATCCGATTGACGTTGAGGGGGGGGGCGTCGCGGCACCCCAACCAGCGTCCGGTTCCGGCCGAACGGCGTGAACCGAGGCGGGAGCCTCCGCGCTCAGGGGAGTCCTCATCGCGGCAAGCCCGGGTGGCGGATGCCCGCCACCCGGGCCGGGTGGGCTTTGGGTCAGAACGCGGCGGTGGTCAGGAGGCGTTGTACTCGCTGACGACATCCACGACCCAGGTGATGCCGAACCGGTCCTTCAGCATTCCGTACAGGGGCGCCCACTGCGCGGGTCCCAGCGGCTGCAGCACGGTCGCGCCGTCGGAGAGCCTCTCCCAGTACGCGGTGATCTCCTCGGCCGTCTCGCCGCGGAGCGAGACGAAGAACGCGTTCTCGCCCTGGTGCCACGGCAGATGCGAGGGCACGTCGTAGGCCATCACGCCGAAGCCGCTGCCCGCGGCCACCTGGCCCCACATCACCTGGTCCGCCTCTGACGGGTCCTGGACGTTTCCGGCGTCCTTATACGTGACCACGACCAGGTCCCCGCCGAACACGGACTGGTAGAACGTGAGCGCCGCGCGGGCGTCACCTCGGAAGTTCAGGTGGGTCACGGTGTTGACGGACATGATCGGCTCCTTGCCTCTCGAATCATTGCGTTCGGGCGGTCCTGCGCTTCCCGGGTCCGGGTTGCTCGCGCCCCGCTCGATGACCTCACCGTCGCAGGAGAAGAGGACAGGTTGTGGCCGCTTCTCGCGGCGATAGGGGAATCATGCAGAAGACCTCAGCGCGACTGCTCACCGCTCCTGCTGCTCCAGGCGCGCCGAGGCCGGCCGGGGGCGCTGCCGACCGAGCGGCTGGACATCAGCCCGCGCGCCGTGCGCCGTGATGGCGACCGCTCGCGTGAGCTTGCGGCCGCGAGAACCCCGGGTCCCGCACGATCGAGCTTGCCGTCACCCGGCGGAAGGCGACCGGACCCGGACGGCGCATCGGCAGCCCGTTCTTCAACCCCGGTGGGCCCGGTGGACCCAGGACCACGGTGCTCCCGCTGATCCACGACCGGATCCCCGAACCGCTGCGGGGACGCTCCGGCATCGTCGGCCGGGATCCCCGAGGCGTCGGAGAACCGCACCGCCGTGCGCTGTTTCGGCAGCCCGCAGGAAGCCCTCGCCCGGCAGGAACGGCTTCCGTCCGGCTTCCCCGTCGGGGAGGCGGAACGGGACACCTGGATCACGGCGACCGCCGATCTCGGCCGGCGCTGCGAACAGCGGGACGCCGCACTGCTGCGCTACGTCTCCACGGCCGACACCGCCCGCGACCTCGACCGGCTACGACAAGCCCTGGGCGACCTGCGGCTCGGCCATCTCCGCATCCCCTACGGGACGTTCCTCGGCGCCACCTACGCCAACCTCTTCCCGCTCTTCCCGGCCACGGTCCGTGCGATGGTCCGACACCGACACAGAGCCCTGCGGCCGGGTCTCCGACGGCCCCGTCAACGACCCCCGCCTGAGCGCTTGCTGCGCAACCGCGCCGCCCACGGCCCCGCCGTCGTACCCAGGTTTCGACTGGAAGAAGGCCTCCAGGAAGAACCGTGAGCGGTCAGGTGAGGCGACGCCGTACGGCGGCCGACACGCGGTCCACCGCCACGATGAGGACGAGGACCACCAGGATGTGCGTCAGCATCTCGTCGAACTGGAACAGCTTGATGGACTGGTTGATGAGGAAACCGATGCCGCCCGCGCCCACCAGGCCGAGCACCAGCGACGAACGCACATTGACGTCGAGCCGGTACAGGAGCAGCCCCGCCAATTGCGGGGTCACCGCGGGCAGCAAAGCGTGCGCGGCGATCTGGATCCGGCTCGCGCCCGCCGACCGCAGAACCTGGGTGGGTCCGGGGTCGGCGTCCTCCAGGGCCTCGGCCCACAGCTTGCCCATCACGCCCACGTTGTGACACAGCAGAGCGAGCACGCCCGGGAACGGACCCAGCCCGACGGCCGTCACGAAGACCAGCGCGAAGACCACGTCGGGCACCGCGCGCAGGAACGACAGTAGGGACCGGGCTGCCTGGTAGACCCAGGTGGACGGGGCGGTGCCGCGCGCCGCGAGCAGCGCCAAGGCGAGGGAGAACGGCACCGACAGGGTGGTGCCCAGCAGACCGATCCACAGTGTCACCAGGGCGCCGTCGAGGCTCGGACGCAGCACGTCCCACTCCAGAGCGGGCGGGAACGCCTCGCCTATGAAGTCGACCATGCCGCGCCGGCCCTCGGCCAGCGCCCCGAGGGACATCTCCGTGGTGTTCCAGGCGATCACATGCGCGGTGACCACCACTGCGGCGATGCCCCAGCCTGCGAAGAGCGCGCGGGGGCGCGGCGGCCTGGGTGGCACGGGGAGGCGCCGGACGTCGTCGATGCTGGTCATGAAACGGCCTCCACAACCGCAGGCTGGTACAGGATGTCGATGTTCTGCCCCGGCGACCCGTCCAGCAGCACCCGGCCGTCGCGCAGGCCGACCACGCGGTCGGCGTGGCGGGCGGCGAGGGACGGCTGGTGCAGGACGGCGAGCACGGCGAGACCGTCGTCGTGGGCGAGTTCGGCGAGCAGGCCGAGCACCTGCTCCGTCGCGGCGGGGTCCAGCGCGGACACCGGTTCGTCGGCGAGAACGACCCGCGGGCGCTGGCACAGGGCACGGGCCACCGCCACGCGCTGCTGCTGGCCGCCGGAGAGACTGCCGGCGAGGTCGTGCGCCCGGTCGGCGAGACCTACCCGGTCCAAGCAGGCCATGGCCTCCTCGCGCAGGTGCCGCGGGAACAGGGCCGGCGTCAGCGAATGGCGCAGACGGAGCCGGCCCAGGGCGCCGGCGCAGACGTTGTCCAGGACGCTGCGCCGGCGGACCAGGTGGATGTGCTGGAAGACCATGGCCATGTCGAGCGGACCGCAGGGCCTTCCGTCGACGGTCACGCTGCCCGCAGCCATCGGCTCGAGTCCGGCGGCGGCACGCAGCAGGGTCGACTTCCCGGACCCGTTGGCCCCGAGCACGGCAAGCAACTCGCCCCGGGCGACGGTGACATCGATCCCGTGCAGCACCTGCCGCTCGCCGTACCGCACCGTGATCCGGGACAGCGCGAGCATCAGACGTCCTTCTCGGTGAGGTTGAGCGACGTGGCCAGATCGAAGAGGGGCTGGTACGTCGACTTGTCGACGGCGATGAGGGGCGCCGGCGGGTCGACGTCGAGCAGCGCGCCGAGCTTGGCGACCTTGTCGGCCGGGAGCTTCAGCAGCGCGTCGGTCACAGCCTTCTTGAACGCGGCGTCGAGCTCGCCGCGGACGGTGATCGGGTCGTTGGGGATAGGGTCCGAGGCCCAGACCTTGCGGAACTTCGACGGGTCGAAGGTGCCCGAGTCGGTGGCGCTCGCCAGCTGCTGGGAGTTGATCTCGGCGGCGTCGACGGTGCCCTTCGCCAGGGCGAGCAGGGCCTCGGGGTGGCCGCCGGCGTAGTTGACCCTGACGTCGGCCTTCTTCAGGCCGGCGTCGAGCATGGCCTTGCGGGGGAGGGCGTCGCCGGAGGTCGAACCGATCGACCCCAGGGCGAGGGAGTGCCCCTTGAGGTCCTCGACCGTCTTGATCGGTGAGTCCTTCGGCACCCAGATGCCGGCGGTGTAGCTGGACACCTTGCCCTTGCCGTCGCTGAAGGAGGCGACGGCCTCCGCCTGGGCGCGCTTGCTGGCGAACACATAGCCGAGCGGGCCGAAGACGGCGATGTCGAGCTTGCCGTTCTCCATGGCGAGGACCTCCGCGGAGTAGTCCTCGGTGACGGTCAGCTCCACCTCGCAGTCCAGGCTTTCGCCCAGTGCGTCGGCGAGGACCTCGGCGGCGGGTGTCAGCTTGGCCGGATCCTCGAAGGGCTCGACACCGAAGCGGATCTTGCCGCCGGGGCAGGTGGCCGAGTCGGACGTGGAGGCGTCCGAGGCACCCCCACAGGCGGTCAGGCTCAGGGCTGCGGCCACGACGAGTGAGGTGGCGAGGGCGAGACGGCGGACAGGCACAGTGGACTCCGAAGAGAGGAAGAACAGGGAGGGTGAGGATGCTGGTGAAGTGGGGGGAGTCGCTCGCCGGGGCGGCTACGAGCACAAGGTGTCAGCCGTAGCCACCCCGGTCAACACTTGTATCTACAGGTTGCCGAGTGTTCATCTGGGCGTCGCGAACAGGTTGTCGCGGGCGCGGGAGAGCGCCGACTCGGCGCCGGGGAACATCCGATCGGCGGCCCTGGTCGTCCCCGCGCCGGCCCTGGTCCTCCCCGCGCCGGCCCTTGGCGCCGTGCCCGGGCCGCTTGGGGTAGGCGGTGTGGCCCAGCTCCGCCGCGGTGCGGGTCACCTCGAAGAGGTGCTTGCCTGCCCGGTTGATCCAGGTCGCGGTCAGGGTGGGCATGTCCAGCGTGGTGTCGGCCACCAGCTTCAGGAAGACGTGCGGTTCGACCGCGCTGTGCACCAGGAAGGGACTGGGCACGTTGAGGCCGGGAATCGTGCTGTCGTGCAGGGGGCTGACGATGAACTGCCACAGGTCGTAGCCCACGCGGGGACCGTAGTTCAGGGCGCGGGAGACGTGGATGTCACCGCCGATCAGGAAGCACCCGGGGATCCGCTCCGTGGCGATGAAGTCGTAGATCGCGTCGCGTTCGTGGGAGTAGGTGCCCCAGTCGTCGGACTCGCTGTTCTGCTTGTCGTCCCAGATCATGCCGGTGGCGATGGCCTTGAAAGGGGCGGTGCTCCGGGTGAGCCGCTCGCGCAACCAGTTCCATTGCACCGTGCCGAGACAGGTCGATTTGTCGGGGTCGGCCCAACTGGGCGCGGTACGGCTGAACCAGCGCGGATCGAGCAGGAAGACCTCGATCGGACCGCGCCGGAAGGATGTATAGATACCTTCGCCGTCTTCCCGCTTGGTGAGGATCCTGCCATCGGCGGTCTGTCCGAAGCTGGCATTGGCACGGTAGTTGACGAAGGCCGTACGGTTCTGGCGCTTGCTCGCGTAGTCACCGTGCTTGTCGTTGCCGCCGAAGTCGTGGTCGTCCCACGTGGCCCAGACGGGCATGGAACTGATCATCTTCGAGATCTCCGGCTGCACCAGGAACGTGCGGTGCTTTTTGCGCGCCGGCTTCAGGTCGGAGGTGTCCACGTACGGGGTGTCGCCGAGCATGACGAAGCTGTCGCACCCCTCCTCCATGATCTTCGTCCACACCGGGTCGGGGACCGACGGCGCACAGGAACCCATGCCCATGGTGACGACGGAGGGCCGGTCGGGGTCGGGGGAGGTGGTGAACGATCCGGTCATCGGGGTGAAGCCGGCCGACTCGCGGACGGGAGCGAGTGAGAACTCGTACGTCGTGTCCGGCCGCAGTCCGCGCAGGTGGGCGACGAGGGTGTTGTCGTTGGCGGTGTCGAGCTCCGTGGTGACCGACCGCCAGGCGCTGCCGGAACCGCGCGTCTTAGCCTCACGGTAGGCACAGCGCCAGCGGGTGTACAGGGAAGGGTCGAGGCCGGGGCGGGCCCAGACGCGGGCGCTGTCCGGCTCGGTGTGGCCCACCATGGGGCCGACCGGCTGCTCGGGCGGCATCGGCGTGGGCACCACGGCGGGGGCCGTACCGGTGCGGACCATCCGGACGTAGCCGGCCAGTGCCGTGAAGAACGCCGCGCTGTCCGCCACGGCCTGGTCCGGCTGAACCGCCTTGCCGGCACTGTCGAAGACCTTGTCGACGGTCAGGCTGGACACCAGGAACCGCCCGCCGCCGAACTCGCCCTCCAGCAGGGCGGGCGGGAAACCGGAGGGCGCGCAGGCCATCAGGACCCGCATCGACCGCCATTCGCCGACGGTCTCGTAGCTCACCCGGGGGCCGGTGTTCCGGCCGGTGAACAGCCTGCCGTTGCTGATCCGCTGTCCCGCTACCAGCGGGTGGTCGGCGACGACGGGGTGGATCGTGTCGTAGTCCGCGTCGGTGCGTATCGCGGACATGTCGGTCGGCAGATACGCCACGGCCGCGCCGTACTGGTCGGACTGGGCCAGATCCAGCACGACGCGCCTCTCGGCCGCGAACTGCCGCAGCGAGACGGAGTGTTCGGCGACGTAGTCGAGGTACTCGCTGTTGTTGTTGGTGAACGTCCCGAAGGCGATCAGGTCGACCGGTTCGGGCTGATCGGTGGCGGCGCGAGTGAGGTCGAGGGGGACGACCTCGAAGCCGGCGCGGCGCAGAAGTTCGGCCAGGCCGAGGCTCTTGGTCCAGGGGTCGACGAACTCCAGGACAGCAGCGCGCAGGGGGCTTTCGGCTTCGGCGGCGCGCGGGACGCCGTCGACCGCGGAGGCCGGCGAGGCGGTTGTCACCGCGAACGCGGCGGCAACGCCGCCCGTCAGCACCTTCCGTCTGTGCAGGCCGTTGTCTGTCATCTCTTCTCCTCCTGAACGTCGCGCCCTTGCCCGCGCACGGCGAGCAGGGGCGGCGAACGATCGGTCCGTGTGAGGGGTGCGAAGAGACGTTCCCAGGCAACGGAGGGGCGCACAACGACATGTATTGATAAGTCATGCATCGTTCATATAGGCATGGGACTTCGGTCCTCTGTGTTCGTTGGCTTGTAAGGTCAAGTGCGAGGGGTCGGGCCGATGCGGGGTGCCGCTCCCACCGTCATCGCGCGGTCGGCAGGACGGCCTGGCGTGGAGCCGCCGCGCGGCCGGCGGCCTCGACCGCGGCGCCGATCGCGTCGAGTGGGTAGGCGCCCGTGACGAGGTCGGCGAACGGGTGGCTGCGATGGTGTCCGGCCAGGAAGGTCACGGCTGCCTGCAGGTCGGCGGGCCGGTAGTTGTGCACCCCTGTGACCGTGCGCAGCCCGCGCACCATCCATTCGGGGTCGAGGGGGACGGAACCCGCCGGCGAGACGGAGCCCGCCAGCACGGCGGTGCCGCCGGTGTCGAGGGCGGCGAGGCAGGTCCGCACCGCCTCCGTGCGGCCGGAGAGTTCCAGGGCGACGTCGATGGTGTCCGTCGGTTCGTCGACGTCCTGGACGCGTGCGGCGCCGAACTGTTCGGCCTGAGCCCGCCGGGCGGGGGACGGGTCGACGGCGGTCACGTGCGCGCCGGCCCGGGCGGCCATGGCCACCGCGGTGAGGCCCAGCATGCCCGCCCCGGTGACCAGTACGCGGCGTCCCTCGAGGGGGCCGGCGGCTTCGACGGCAGCGGCGACGGTGGCCGTGGCGCAGGAGGCGGGGCCGGCCACCGGGTCCGGCAGGCCGTCGGGTACGGCCACGACGGCCGTGCCCGGCAACAACACGCAGTGGGTGGCGAACCCGCCGGTCAGCGGGGCGTGTTCGTCGAGGGGCTCGTGACCGTACTTGCGCAAGTGCCGGCATTTCTGGGGTGCGCCGCGCCGGCAGCGGTCGCAGCTTCCGCAGGAAGCCGTGACCGACCAGACCACACGCAGACCGGGCACCACCGGTGTGCCGTCCACGCACGCCGGGGCGTCGGAGCCGACGGCAACGACGGTGCCCACCTGTTCGTGTCCCAGCACCGAGGGGGTCGGTGACGGCCTGCGTCCGCGCACCGTGTGCAGGTCGCTGCCGCACACGGTGGCCAGATCGATGCGCACCAGTACCTCTCCGGGGCCTGGCCGGCCCGGTGTGGTGGCGCGGACCAGCGAGAACGGCCGGCCGACGCCGTCCCAGCGGGCATAACGGACGTCAATGAAGTCTTCCGAGGTCACCGGCACCACACGCCTAACCTGTCACTGTTGCAGTCAATGGATCACCAACATATATAGACAAGAACAGGAGTGGGGAGGGCGTGAGGGTACGGAACTTTGGGTGAACAACAGGCGTGCACCCAGCTGGTACTGCCCGATGGCAGTCCCGCGCGGCCAAGCGGGCCACCGCCCAGACCTGTAAGGTCAAGTTCATGGCCACCCCAATGCACCGCTCCATCGCGGGCGAGCTCCGCCATCGCATTCGCTCCGGAGCCCTCCGGGTCGGCGAGTTCCTGCCGTCCGAGGCCCATCTGTGCGAAGAGTTCTCGGCATCACGTGGCCCGGTCCGCCAAGCACTTGCCGCACTACGGGACGAGGGGCTCATCGGGGGTGGACAGGGCAAGCGGGCGGTGGTGCTGGACGCCGTGCCGAGCCAGCCGTTCGAGTCCTTCCTGTCCTTCACCCGGCGCGCGGAACTGACCGGCTACACGCCGGGTCAGAGGCTCCAGGAGATCGCACTGCGCCGCCCCGAGCCGGAGATCGGCGCGGCCCTTCAGATCGACCCCGACGATCTCGCCGTCCAGCTCATCCGGCTGAGGCTGCTCGACGGGCGGCCGGCGATGCTGGAACGGATGACGTACGTCGAAGCCGTAGGCCGCCCGCTGATCTCCGCGGACCTGGACGCCGGCTCGATCTACGCACTGCTCACCGACCAGGGGGTGGACCTGCACTCGGCCCGGCACACCTTCGACGCCATCCCCGCGGATCCGCTCGACGCCAAGCTCCTCGACGTCCCCGAGGGCACGCCGCTGTTGCGGGAGAGGCGCCTGACCACCGACTCCCAGGGCATGCCCATCGAGTGGTCCGACGACCGCTACCGCTCGGACATCGCGACGGTGACCGTGACCAATACGCGAAGCTCCCGCACCGCAATGCTCTGAGGACCGGAGGGGCGGACCGCACCGGCTACCGGCGAGCGAACTCCGCCGGCCGCCCATTGCGGCGTCCACTCCTCGTGATCCAGGCCCCGTCCCGCTCGTGGAACGACGGGCCGCCGGGGCCGCCTGGATCCAGGCTACAAGTGGCGGGGTGTGATTCGCGGGCGTGGAATGGAGGGGGCGGGGGCGGAAACGTGGAGGCGCCGTGGGTGTGACACCGCTGACCGAGATCCTCTCCGGGCCTTTCAACGAGCGCTACGCCGTACCGGCCATCAACGTGTTCAACGACCTCACTCTGGAGGCCGTGCTGACGGCCGCGGTGGAGAACGCGTCGCCGCTGATCGTGCAGACCTCCGTGAAGACGGTCAAGTCCATCGGCAGCGACGTGCTCTATGCCATGTGGACCGCGATGACCGCCGGCATCGAGGTGCCTGTCGCCCTGCACCTGGATCACTGCCCGGAACGCGAGGTCATCACCGAGTGCCTGCGGCGGGGGTGGAACTCGGTGCTCTTCGACGCCTCCAAGCTGCCGGTCGAGGAGAACATGCGGCAGACCGTCGAGGTCGTCGCGGAGGCTCGTGCGTACGGTGCCGCGGTCGAGGGCGAGATCGAGTCGATCACTGGTGTGGAGGACGGCATCGGCAGCGACATCGCCGCCGAACAGCAGGACCTCGCGGTCGCGCTGGAGTTCCTGCGGACCACACAGGTCGACGTCTTCGCACCGGCGATCGGGAACGCCCACGGCTCCTACAAGCAGGCGCCGGTGCTCGACGCCCAGCGCGTGTCCGACCTCGTGGCGGCCTATCCGGTACCGATCGCGCTGCACGGCGGTAGCGGACTGTCCGACGAGCAGTTCCGCGACCTGATCTCCCGGGGGTGCGCGAAGGTCAACATCTCGACCGCCCTCAAGGAGACGTTCATGAAGTCGAATCTGGCCTTCCTCAGAACGGCGGAGGAGCGGCAGAAGTGGGATCCGCCGTCGCTCTTCCGGGCCGTTCGCCAGGATGTCATCGAGTTGGCCGGTTCCCTGATGAGGCTCTTCGGCAGCGCCGGGCGGGCGGGCTGAGACCGTGCCCGCGCTCATCTTCGACTGCGACGGCGTCCTCGCCGATACCGAACGCGACGGACACCTGCCCGCATTCAACGAGACGTTCGAGGAATTCGGTCTGCCCGTCCGTTGGAGCGACGAGGAGTACGCGGAGAAGCTGAAGGTCGGCGGCGGCAAGGAGCGGATGCGGACACTGCTGACCCCCGACTTCGTCGCCGCCGCCGGTCTGCCCACCGACCCGGCCGCACTTGAGGAGCAGCTCGCCGGCTGGCACCGGCGCAAGACCGAGATCTACACCGGGATCATCCGCAGCGGAGGCATTCCGCCCAGGCCCGGCGTGCGGCGGGTCGCCGCGGAGGCCCACGAGGCCGGGTGGACGCTCGCGGTCGCCTCCACCTCCGCGGAGGCGTCCGTCCGCAGCGTGCTCGAACTCGCCATGGGTCCCGAACTGGCCGCTCACTTCAGCGTGTTCGCAGGGGACGTGGTCCAGCGGAAGAAGCCCGCCCCGGACATCTACGCTTTCGCCGTACACCGGTTGGGCCTCGATCCGGCGCGCGTCGTCGCGATCGAGGACAGCCGCAACGGGATGCTGGCCGCGCTCGGCAGCGGGCTGGCCTGCGCCGTCACGACCAGCACCTACACCGAGGAAGAGGACTTCACCGGGGCCTCCCTGGTGGTCACCTCGCTCGGCGACCCGCCGCCGGAGGACACCGTCACCCGGGTGCTGAGCGATCCGCTCGGCGCCCGTCCGGGGCCATGGGTGGTGCTCGCCGACCTGGCCGTCCTGCTCAGCGCCGGGGGCGACGCAGGCTCCACCGCATCCTCCGGTTCGTCCGCAGCTGGGCCGCTCGACTCCGCACCGCCCGGTCCGGATCCTCGTTCGCACTGACGTCGTGGCAGTCAGGAGAGTCATGTCATCGCCATCGACACCCGTCGGCGACCTCGCCTTCGTCGTCCGGACCATGGCCCGGACGGCGGTCGACAACGAAAAGGCATTCGGTGACCTCGACGCCGTCGCGGGTGACGGGGACTTCGGGTACTCACTCGCCCGCGGCTTCGAGATCGTGCTCGCCGACTGGGACGCCCTCGCATCCGGCTCGCCGGCCGAATTCCTGAAGAAGGTCGCTCTGGTGATCTCCAAGCGAGTCGGCGGTACGTCGGGGCCGCTCTGGGGCACAGCCTTTCTGCGTGCGTCCGGGGCCGTGAAGGACCGGTCGGAGCTGGACGCCGCGGATGCGGTGGCCATGCTGCGGGCCGCGGCCGAGGGGATCAAGGCGCGGGGCAAGTCCGACCTCGGCGACAAGACGCTGCTGGACGCGCTGATACCGATGACCGATGCCCTGGAGCAGCGGCTGGCCGAGGGCGGACCGGGGGCCGGTGCGGCGGAACTCGCCCGGCTGGCCGCCACGACGGCCCGTACCGCGGCCGACGCGACTACATCGATGCAGGCCCGACGCGGCCGCCAGAGCTACACCGGTGAGCGCAGTATCGGCTCGCCGGACCCGGGCGCGGTGGCGGTCGCGGTCATGGCGGAGCGCGTCGCCGCCGAGTGGGACGCACGCGACTGACGGAAGCCGGCGGGCCCGGCTCCCGGTCCGCCTCCCAGCGGCCGGGACCGGCACCACGAAGGAGTTACGGGATGAAGAAGTTCGTCAACGACCCGAAGGACTACGTTGCGGAGATGCTGGAGGGGCTCGCCCTGGCCAACCCCGACACGCTGAAGTACGTCCCCGAGTACAACCTGATCATGCGCGCCGACGCTCCGCAGGAGAACAAGGTCTCCATCGTGCAGGGCTCCGGGTCCGGTCACGAGCCGGCGCATGTGATGACCGTCGGCAAGGGGATGCTCGACGCGGCCTGTCCAGGCGACGTGTTCTCCGCGCCGCCCGCCGACTCCGTCTACGAGACGGTCAAGCTGGTCGCCTCCCCGAAGGGCGTTCTGCTGCTGGTCAACAACTACACCGGGGACCGGATGGCCTTCGAGATGGCCGAGGAGCTGTCCCAGGCCGACGGGGTGACCGTCCGTACTCTCTTCATCGATGACGACGTGGCCGTACAGGACTCGACGTACACCGTCGGTCGGCGCGGGGTGGCCGGCAACTTCTTCGTGATGAAGGCCGTCGGCGCGGCCGCCGAGCGGGGTGCGGACCTCGACGAGGTGCACCGGATCGGAGAGAAGGTCAACTCCGTCACCCGAACGATGGGCATGGCGCTCACCGCTTGCACACCGCCCGCGAAGGGCTCGCCGCTGTTCGACCTGCCCGAAGACGCGGTGGAGATGGGCGTGGGCATCCACGGCGAGCCGGGCCGGAAGCGGGAGAAGCTCCAGTCGGCGGACGCGATGGTGCGCGAGCTCGTCAGCGCGGTGGTGGACGACCTGCCGTACGCCTCCGGTGACCGCGTCGCACTGATGGTCAACGGCCTCGGCGGCACACCTGTCGGAGAGCTCTACTTGGTGTACGGACGGGCCCACAAGCAACTGACCGAGCGAGGCATCGAGATCGGGCGCAGCTACGTGGGTGAGTACTGCACGTCGCTCGACATGGCCGGCGCCTCCGTCACACTGGTCCGGCTGGACGACGAGATCTCCGATCTGCTCGCCGACGCCGCCGAGATCCCGATCCGCGTGTTCTGACGGGCCGACGACACCCCTCGCCCGGAGGACCAGGCGCCGCGAAGACCTCGGTCCGGCAGCTTCTCCGTGGGGCCGGCCGTGCCGGAGTACTGCCGCTGCACATAGACAGAGGCGGCGCCCTTTCGCAGGGGCCGCCCGCGTTCCTGGCCGGGGCGGTCGGCCACCGAACTTCGACGAGACCGACTGTCGCGAGCGCCATGCGGTCGAGTGCGGTCTGTCGCCTCAAACGCAACCATGCCGTGGCTACCCGATATGACAAACTCGCCGTCCGCTACGAAGCAGCCGTGGTGGTCACGGCCAACAACGAGTGGCTCACCACCACGGCTGCACCACTGCCTACAGAGTGATCCAGTAGCGGCGCTTGATGCCCGCGTCGGTGGTGCGGGTGTCCTCCAGGACGCCACCGTTGCGCTCGATGCTGCGCGCCGATCCGACATTGTCGTCGTCGCAGGTGACGAGGACCCGGCCCAGACCGAATGCACGGGCCTCGGGCAGAACCGCCCCGAGGGCCCACGTGGCCAAGCCGCGCCTGCGGGCGGAGGGCCGGATGCTGTAGCCGATGTGTCCGCCGACATCGAGCAGAAAGGCGTTCAGGTAGTGCCGCAGATCGATGGCTCCCAAATAGTTGTCGTCCTCGACGATCCACCAGTGGGTGGCGTGGACGCGCCCTTCTCCCACGGCAACTGACCTGTCCGACTGCTGCTGCAGTTGCTCGACCCACGCTGAGAAGACCTCGGGGCTGTCGAGGTCGGCTTCACGTGCGAGACGCAAGCCGGTCCCGTCCTGGTGGGCACCTGGAGACCACTCGTCACGCGCCGCGAGCCACGACGAATGGAATCGAACTGTGGGTGTGATCAGTTCAGGCATGCGGGCGACGATAACGCAGGCGGCAGGGTTGAGCGCGCGGAAGATCCGTTCGATGCGGTGATCCGGGAGGTCGCTGAGGGGACTGGTTCGGATGCTGTGGTTGAACGCCTGCTGGGAGTGGACTCCTCACTCCTGAACCGGTCAGGTTCTCCGCGGTTCGGGTCCGAGCGGGCCGCAGCCCCAACTCGCCCTGTGTCAAGTGCTGTTCCTATGAAGGAACAGGCTGTTGAGGCTGGAATGTGGTTGACGGCGCACCACTCTGGTGGCCGGTAAACCCGTGGGCTACCGTCGGTAACACTGGTCAGAACGCCATGTCGCCCGGCACCTCTTGCTCGTACCCGCACCGACAGCACCCCTGGACGGAAGGTAGCCATGGAGAACTCCAGAGACAATTCCGCAGCGCGTCACGGGGACGGCGCCGAGGAGCCCGTCGGCATCAGCCGCCGCAGGGCCCTCCACGTCGCCGGCGGGGTGCTCGCCGGGGCCGCCCTGGCCGCCCAGGCCTTCCCCGCGTTCGCCGCCGGGTCGCAGGACGCCGACGCGATCGTCGTCGGGCACGGCCTCGCCGGCCTGGTCGCCACGGCCGAACTCGCCGCCGCAGGCCGCAAGGTGCTCCTCCTGGACCAGGAGCCGGAGGCGAACCTCGGCGGTCAGGCGTTCTGGTCCTTCGGCGGGCTGTTCTTCGTCGACTCGCACGAGCAGCGCCTGATGGGCATCAAGGACTCGCACGACCTGGCCTGGCAGGACTGGCTCGGCACGGCGGGCTTCGACCGGGGCATCACCGACCCTTCTGGCCAGGACCACTGGGCGTACAAGTGGGCCGAGTCGTATGTGGACTTCGCCGCCGGGGAGAAGCGGTCCTGGCTCTCCGGCCTGGGCGTTCAATGGTTCCCGATCGTCGGCTGGGCCGAGCGCGGTGGCGGCCTTGCGGACGGCCACGGCAACTCGGTGCCACGCTTTCACGTCACCTGGGGCACCGGCCCGGCGATCGTCGAGCCGTTCGAGAAGAAGGTGCGGACCGCCGTCGCGGACGGGAAGGTGACCTTCAAGTTCCGGCACCGTGTGGACGGCATCGTCACGACGGGAGGCGTCGTCACCGGCGTACGCGGTGCGGTCCTGGAACCGAGCGACGCCGCACGCGGCAAACCCAGTTCCCGCACCGTCGTCGGAGACTTCGAACTCCGCGCCCCCGTCGTGGTCGTCACCTCCGGCGGCATCGGCGCCAACCACGATCTCGTCCGCCAGAACTGGCCCTCGCGTCTCGGCACCCCGCCGAAGTTCATGGTCACCGGCGTGCCCGCGTACGTGGACGGCCGCATGCTCGCGATCACCGAGAAGGCAGGCGGACGGATCGTCAACCCCGACCGCATGTGGCACTACACCGAGGGCCTCAGGAACTATGACCCGATCTGGCCCGGCCACGGCATCCGCATCCTGCCCGGCCCGTCGTCGATGTGGTTCGACGCGAAGGGCCGCCGTTTCGGCAGCCCGGACATCCCGGGCTACGACACCCTGCACACCCTGAAGTCGATCACGGACACCGGCCACGACTACTCCTGGTTCGTCACCACCCAGAAGATCCTTGCCAAGGAGTTCGCGCTCTCCGGCTCCGAGCAGAACCCGGATCTCACCAACAAGGACATCTGGAAACTGCTCTCACGGATCTGGCAGAGCCCGGAGCCGATCGAGAAGTTCAAGAAGAACGGCGCCGACTTCGTGGTCGCCACCACACTCCCCGACCTCGTCGCCGGGATGAACAAGTTGACGGGTGACAACCTGATCGACCTCGCTGACCTCAAGCGGCAGATCGAGGCACGGGATCGCGAGATCAACAACCCGTACACCAAGGACGTCCAGGTCATGGGTATCCGCAACGCCCTTGCCTATGCCGGAGACTCGATCAGCCGCACGTCCTCGGCACACAGGATCCTGGACTCCAGCGCCGGCCCGCTGATCGCCGTACGCCTCAACATCCTCACCCGCAAGACCCTCGGTGGCCTCCAGACCGACCTCTCGGGCCGCGTCCTGAACGCCTCCGGGAGCCCGATTCCCGGTCTGTACGCGGCCGGCGAGGTCGCGGGCTTCGGCGGCGGCGGAGTCCACGGCTACCGCTCCCTGGAAGGCACATTCCTCGGTGGCTGCCTCTTCTCCGGCCGACAAGCAGGACGCGCAGCCGCAGCGGCCACGGCGACCTGACGCGAGGGCGGCGAGGGGAAGCCCGGCCCCTCGCCGCCGACCGCGGCCCGGGCGGCTCCCCGGGCGGACGAATCCCGCACCCACGGCAGCCGAAGAAGCGGCGGTGGAACCCGAAGGCCCGCGACGCGGACGTCAGGGCGGGGCGGTGAACGGGAACCGACCCCTTGCTCCCCTACGCTTCCGGCGCCGCTCATGACAGCCCGGACAGTTCTGGGCACAATGCCGCCATGAACGATCAACAACCCCGCCCTCCTGCCCGCCCGCTGCTGCGCCGTCCCCAGGACGGTGAACTTCTGGACGTCGCCGGCGTCGCGCACTTCTTCCGGCTCACCGGCGAGCACACGGGCGGGCACTTCGCCTTCGAGGAGTTCAGCCTCGCTCCCGGCACCCTTGGGGCCAGGCCACATGTGCACGAAGGACACGACGAGTACTTCTACGTCCTTGACGGCGAGTTGACGCTCCACACCGGAGACGGCGAGGTGACGGCCGGCCCCGGACATCTGCTCGCCGCCACCCGCGGCACCCCCCACGGCTTCCGCAACGCGGGCCCGGTTCCCGTACGCGCGCTGTGCCTCTACACCCCCGCCGGCTACGAGAACTACTTCCGCGACGTCCATGCCGCCGTGAGCGCCGGCGCCGAGGCGACCGACGAGCTGCTGGCCGAATTCCGCAGCCGTTACCGGACCCGGTCCCACCAGGTTCCCCGGACGGGCCCAAGTCCCGCATCAGGCAACGCTCGCACTGTCGCCGACGACGCGTACTGACCGAGTTCGCCGGTCGCCCCGCCTCGCTTCTCCTCGCCTCGCCTCGCCTCTCCTCGCCTCGGTCCGGGCACGGAATCGGCGCCACCAAGGGTGCTGCGTCCGTCGGATGCGAACGCCGAAGTCGGTCAGTACGTGTTATCGCCCTCCAGGCCGCCCACCTCGATGTCCCCGACCCGTGAAGGGTCGACCCGGCGCGGATCGTCGCTCGCGCTGGTGCGGGGCGGGTCCTCGGTGGGGTGGCGGCCGTGCCGCCGCCCCGCACGTGTTTTGCGAGCACTCCTCCGATCGGCGCCCCGGCACGGGATGATTCCCCCATGAGAGCAAGGATGTTGCTGTGGACCGGAGTTCTCCTGTGCGCGGCGGGCGCGGTCATGCTGCTCGTGGTCGCAGTCGTCGACCTCGGCAAGGCGGACCAGACGGCGAGCGTGACCGGCGGCGTTGTGGGGCTGGTGGGCCTCGCGCTCGCGCTGTACGCGCAGTTCGGCCCACCCTCCACGCCGCCCGCCCGGTCGGGGGTCAACGCCTCCGGCGATGGGGCGATCGCGGCGGGCGGGAACATCGGGGTCGCGTCGACGGGAGGCGGAGTGACGGGTGGTGGTACGGCGCCTACGCCTCCGTCCCCCACGCCCGCACCGCCTCCGGGCACGCTGCGGCAGCCCGGCAACGTGAATGCTTCGGGTAAGGGCTCCATCGCGGCGGGCGGCGACATCGGTTCGGCGTCGACGGGCAACTGATGAGTACGGGGATGGGCACGGGGTCCTCGGCCGAGTCGTCCGGCGATCGATCGATCGCTGCAGCCCGGTCGATCCGGCAGGCACTCACCGGGGACCACGCGGTCGCGATGCACGTGGAGAAGTCGCTGACACTGCCGCCGGAGGCGTTCGAGCTGCCCCAGGCGCCGCCGCACATGGTCAATCTCCCGGAACGGGCGCGCCTGTTCATCGGCCGGGAACGCGAACTTGCCCGGCTCGACGAGGCGTTCAGGGATACGGGCGGCGTAGTCGTACAGGCGGTGCACGGCCTGGGCGGTATCGGGAAGTCGACGCTTGCGGCGCGGTGGTGTGCGGGACGGGCGGGTGCGTACAACCCCGTGTGGTGGGTCACGGCGGAGACCCCGGCCGATTTGGAGTCCGGCCTGGCGGACATGGCCGTGGCACTCCAGCCGGCCCTGCGCGACGCGCTGTCACGGGAGGCGTTGCGCGAGCTGGCGGTACAGTGGCTGTCGTCGCACGACGGCTGGCTGCTGGTGCTGGACAACGTGTCCGATCCGGCAGACGTGAAGCCGCTGCTGGGGCGGGCGACGGGTGGGCACTTCCTGATCACCACGCGCCGGGCCACGGGCTGGCACGGGATCGCCGAGTCGCTGTCCCTGGACGTACTCGAACTGGCGCAGGCGGTCGAGCTGTTCGGGCGGATCCACGGCGGCCCGGTGGCGGATGTGGAGGAGTTGTGCGGCGAGTTGGGGTGCCTGCCGCTGGCCGTGGAGCAGGCGGCGGCGTACTGCGTGGAGGCGCGCATCAGCCCGCGTGCGTATCTGGATCTCCTCGCCCGGTATCCCGAGCAGGTCTTCGCGAACAGGGCGGAGGGCGGCGACGCGGAGCGCACGATCGCCCGTATCTGGCGCGTGACGCTGGACCGGCTCGCGGACACGCCGCTCGCAGCGAGGATCCTGCTCGTCATCGCATGGTGGGCGCCGGGCGGGATCCCTCGCGCTTATTTGGACGCTCTGGGCGGAGGGCCGAACGTGACGGAGGCGCTCCGTCGCCTGGCCGCGCACAGCATGATCAGCCTGCATGAAGACGGGACGATCTCGGTGCACCGGCTGGTGCAGGCAGTGGCGCGTACCGGGGATCCGGACGATCCGCACCGGCGCCTTGCGGATGTCGTGACCGCCCGTGACGCCGCTGCCATGCTCCTCATGATCGACGAAGAGCTCTCCGCGAGTGCCGCCTGGGTACCTCACGCAGAGGTCCTTGGGCGCCGGTTGCCTCCGGAACACATGTCGAAAGCGGTGGTGTTGCTCGTCGAAAAGATCGGGTCATGGCACCAGGCGCGCTTGTCACATGCCCGTGCTTCGGAGTGGTACGAGATCGCGATGACGGCTGCAGAGGCATGGCCCGAACAGGACCACGAGCTCACCCTGTTCACCCGCCGGGCCTTCGCCCGCCAATGTGGGTACATGGGGGACGGGGAACGCGCGTTGGCGCTGGTTCGCGAGAACCTGGCCATGGCCAGGCGTCTGTACGGGCGCAAGGACGCACGAACGTTCGCGGCAGCGGCTGCCCTGGCGGCGGGAATGCTGGACCAAGGCGATCTCGACGGCGGGATGTCCCTGGCCGTGAAGAACGCGAAGAGAGCCGAACGGGTCTTCGGCAGCACCCATCGGGTCACCCTCCATGCTGACGGGGTGCTTGCGCGGGGCTGGGCTCTGTTGGCCGAGTCGGACGTCGACCGGTACGCGACAAGAGCGGCCGACGAGATCGAGCGTCGGCTCGACAAGGCGGCCGAGGCCACGGACAACGCATACGAGTGGGTCCACGCCCTTCTGTGGGAGTTCGGTTCGGCTCTGATGGCGGCGGGAGATCTCGCGGGCGCGATCAGCGCCACGGAGCGAGCTGTTGAGCTTCACTCATCGCGCTCCGACCTGAGGGTCCGCGAGACGCTGCCTGACCGCAGCCGACTCGCCATGCTGCTCTGGGACACAGGAGACCTCCACCGTGGCAGAGAACTCGCCGCCGCCCTCCTGACGGACGCCGAGCACGCACTGGGCGAGGCCCCCTACGTCCAGGACCTGCGCGAACTCTTCTCCCCTCTCCTGGCCCCGGACGACACCTGAACCCCCCTCGCATCTCCCGCGCAGACGCGAGCAGCAGTTCCGCGCGCTCGCCGCGTCAGCCGGACCAGCGAGTTCCTCTCCCGCCACTACGCCAAGTTCCTGGACGGCGTTCGGGGAAAGGCCCACCGCTGCGTACCCCGGCCCGCGCGGGCCGGGCCCGTGTGGGCGGTCGAAGGTCAGGTCGGCGAGCCCCAGGCTGTCGTGAGTCCCTCCAGCCATGCGGGCGGGAGTTCGGCGGCGTCCCACTCCTCCCGCAGCGCCGACTGTGCCGTGGCGAGCCGTTCCAGTACGGCGATGCTGGTGGGGGAGTGGATGAGGGAGTTGCGGCCGTGGACGGCGATGACGCTGCCGGGTCCGTACTCCCTGTACAGCCGCTCCAGGCGTGCTCGGTTGTCCGAGGCGAACTGCGCCAGCGGCCCCGCGTATCCGGCCCGTTGCCTGGAGTTCATGGTGCCGAGGACGGCGATGAGCACCTGCTCGGAGACCTCGGGATCGAGGTCGGAGGCGGTGGTGAAAGAGAGGTAGAGAGGCATGACCGCCACCTTGGCTCGCTCTACCTGCATTCTGCTGACGGGAGGGCGGGCATCCGGAGAGGTGGCCGACGGGTCAGGGTCGACGGCATGCCGTAGTGCTCGTTCGGCGAGGTCGCCGAGTTCGTCGGTGACGGCCTGGGTGCCGTCGAGCCAGCCGGCCTCGTAGAGCTCACCCTTCTCCCCTGGCGCCCCCCGCCCGAGCCCGCTGATCTCCCTGTGCGCGAGGGCGAGGGCACCAGCCTCGACCAGCCCGATCAGCTCCTCCGCGTCGCCGGAGAAGACCCCCGCCCGGCCGAGGAGCTGGAGGAGCGTCTGCTTCGCGTTGACGCCGGCCGCGTCGAGATGCTGCCGTCCCTCTTCGGCGGCGTTCATGGGGTCCTCCACATCACATGGCCCGTGTCGTGCGCGTACGGGAAACGCTTCGTTCAAAGACTCAACGCTCGGTGGACGTCCTGAGCTCCCCTCGGGGCACGGCGTACGCATGTTCCCACTTCTCCGGTCCTCGGCCGCTGACGCTCTCGGTGCCCGCGACGGCTCCACCCTCGGCCACCTTGTCGTACGGAGCCTCAGCGCGGACCGATCCGGGCCGCCACCCACGGGACGCTGAGGCCGGTGGATGCCGCCAGTTCCCGCAGGGTGGCGCCCTCGTAGGTGCGTTCACGCAGCCACATGGTGATGCTCCGGGCGCCGACACGCTCGGCGGCGGCGCGATCGTTGAGCGCTATGCGCGGCCGTCATGCGGTCGTCGGCGGCCCGGGACTGTGAGCGGCGGCCGACGTTCAGGCTCTCTCGTCGTATCCGCCGCAGTTCCTCCGGTTCCGCCCCTTCGTTGATGCTGTCCCAGCGCCTGCGGGTCAGTTCGCCGGAACGGGCCATGGCTCGGCCTGCCGAGAAGCGCGCCTGATCCTCCTTCGACGCCAGGTGGCCGACGCGGCGGGTGAGGGACTGCTCCTGGGAAAGGGATCGCGCGCTCAGAGCCCGGGTGCGTAGCAGGCCGAACGTGCGAAAGGCCCGCCCGCACACATGGCAGCCTTGCAACAAGCGGGGAGGTGCTGGGGTCGACTCACTTGGAGTGGGCAGACTCGACCCGGTACAGCCGCGGCTGTGCGTCCGTCGCGATCGTCGCCGCCTGGTCCATGTGGATGCGGGCCTCGGGGTTGGTGAGCATCGCGCGATAGTGCTCCTCGGACTCCCACTGGGCGTAGTTGATGACGCGCTCGCCGTCCTGGGAGGCGTGGAAGTTGGCGCAGATGAAGCCGGGCTGGTGCTTCATCGTTTCTTCGGTGGCGCGGGCGAGCAGGGCGATGAGCTCGGCCTGGCGGTCGGGAGCGACGGTGAAAACGTTGATGAGTGTCGCCACCGGGCGGGTGGTGTCGATGTTCGCGGTAACAGTCATGATCAGAGTGCTCCCCTTACCATGCTCGTGGAGAGCGGACGCGGGTCAGCATTCCCTCGATCGGACGCGGACCGTGGATCCTCGCCGGCACTCCGCCGGCCGGAACCCGAGCGTGTAGCCGAATGCCTGTGACGACTACGCGGGGCGGAGCTGCAGGGATAGCGGTGGGTAACCGTTCGAGGTGCGCGGTTGTGGGGACGCTGATTCGCTGATGAGGCCAACCCCCCTCCGCAGATCCAAGGAGCGATCATGAGCGTTGCAGGTGAATCCGGCAAGCGTGCCCAGCAGATGCGTGCCAAGGTGCAGGAGATGAAGGACGCGGCCGAGCGCGCCACCGACCCGGAGGAGCGTAAGCGCCTCATGGAGAAGGCTCGGCGGCTGCAGGAGCAGAGCGAGCAGGAGAGCGGCAAGGGCGGCCAGCGCATCGACCCCCTGTAGTCACCCCGGCTCGATCCAACGGCCGGTGGCTTTTCTCGCCCCCCGAGGCGAAGGAGGCCATCGGCCGTTCGTCTGCGTCGCGCGTCCGAACGGGCCGTGAAGGATCTTGCTGCCTTTCACATACTCCTTCCGGCCTGACTGGGAGGGGCAGTTCACATACGAGCGTGGCGGCTCGTGCACTCGTGTATCCCTCTGACTCACCCAACTGGATCGGGGTGTTCCCGGGCTGAGCGAGACGATGATGTCGTCCGCTTGCTTCTGGTGCGACGCGGCCGAGTGGTCCAGGTGGTCGGAGATGTTCGCGCACGCGTTCATGAGCGTCTTCAGCTGCTGAGCCCAGATGCCGTTGACTTTCCGCAGGGCTGTACCGGTCTCGTAGCCGGCGTTGAGGACGGCGATGGACGCGTCGTGCGTGGTCTGCCGGGCATGGTCGCCGTCGTCCGCGAGCCGGTTGCACAGACGTTGCCACCGCGTTGGTCAATCGATTGTCCGCCATCACGCCAGGATTTCCTGCAACTCGCGACATGCCCGATATCGGCATCGCCCCGGTCAAGCTCATGGAACGACTCGGCCTCAGGCCGAGCGTCGAGTGCGCCCGCATGTACACAGGTCACCGCAGGTATCTTGGTCACGACCTCTCTCGAATCGGATAGCTGCGGCTGTCGGTACGGGCGTCGTCGGCGTCCGCAGCATCGGAGTTGCAGCGGCGTATCAAGGGCGGCGTGCCAGAGGGCGGCGGGGCGGACGGCACCATGTGCCTGATTACTGCGTACTTCTGACGAACGGGCCGATGGGCGACATGACACTGCTGCACATACTGATGGACGCGGCTCACGAGGCCCCTGAACAAGTCATCGTTCACGTCCGCGGCGACGGCAGTGAACTGACCGTCACCGTTCGTGAGCTCCTCGACGCGTCATTGCGTGTGGCCGGTGGATACCTGGAGGCGGGCGTTGCGCCGGGTACGTGCGTGCCCTTGCTGGCCGACCGCAGCGAGGACTTCCAGCCGATGTTCTGGGGCGCGCTCGCGGCCGGTCTCGTGCCCGTGCCGCTGGCTCCGGACGTCCGGAGGGTCCTGCCGGTCTGCGAGCTTCTGGGATGGCCGCCCGTAGTGGTGGACGCGGTGACCGAGTCGCTGCTGCCCGAACTCCCCGACACGGTACGTGCCCTGAGACTGGACGACCTACGGGAGGGGCCGGCGATCCCTACGCCGGCGGCCGCCGGACCTGACGATCTCGCCTTCCTGCAGTTCTCCTCCGGCAGTACGGGCGCACCGAAGGGCGTCGAACTGACGCATGCGGGGGTGGTGGCCAACCTGGAGCAGATTCGGGCCGCCGCGGCCCTCGACGCCGAGGACGTGGTGGTCAGCTGGATGCCGTACTTCCACGACATGGGACTCATCGGCACCCATCTCGCCCCGCTCGCCGCCCGCGCCAAGCAGGTGAAGATCGGCCCGCTGTCATTCGCCAAGAGGCCGCTCGTGTGGTTCGACGTCGCGGCACGGCACCGGGCCACGGTGCTCTCGGCGGCGAACTTCGCCCTTGCGCTGGCTGTACGGCGGGTCCCCGACGAGGCCCTCGCGCGGCTGGACCTCTCCTGCGTACGGCTGATGCTGGTGGGAGCCGAGCCGATCGCGGCGACGGTATGGCGGGATTTCGCGCGTAAGACCCGGCCGGCGGGCCTGGATCCGCGGGCGGCTCAGCCGGTCTACGGACTGGCCGAGGCGACGCTGGCGGTGACGTTCCCCCCGTTGGGCGAGGTGGCCGAGCCGCTGGTTGTCGAGCGCGCGGCGCTGAGCCGCGGCCTGGTGGTGGATGTCTCCCCGGGCGCTTCCGCTGTGGAACAGGTGGAACTGATGGACGTCGGCCACCCGGTGGCGGGCTGCACCGTCCGCATCGTCGACGACGGCGGCCTGCCTCTGGGTGACCGGAGGGTGGGGCACATCGAGGTGCGTGGCCCGCAGCTCGCGCGGGGCTACCACCGCCTTCCCGAGGTCACGGCGGAGGCCTTCGCCGACGGTTGGCTGCGCACCGGCGACCTCGGGTTCCTGCGGGACGGGCGCCTGTGTGTCAGCGGGCGCCACAAGGACGTGCTTTTCCTCAACGGCCGTAACTTCCACGCACCGGATCTGGAAGGCGTGGCGTCCGCCACGCCCGGACTGCCTCCGGGCGCCGCGGCGGTGATCGGCTCGACCGACCCCGTGACCGGTGGTGAGCGCGTCGTGGTCTTCGTCCCCTGGGCGCGGCCACCGCGCGCTGCGGCCGAGGTGCTCGACCGGGTGGCGGCTCGCGTGCGCGAGGCCCTGCTCCACGACGACGTACGGGTACTGGCCCTGCCGCCGGGGGCGTTCCCCCGAACGACGAGCGGCAAACTGCAACGACAGCGGCTGCGGGTCCGATTCGAGGCGGGCGCGTACCCGGCCAGTGACGCCGTCGGCCTCAGGGCGTCGGAACCGTCGGAACCGTCGGAACCGTCGGAACCGTCGGAACCGCACGCCGACGCGCCTCAGGCGATCGTGCCCCGCTCGCGGCCGGAGACGGAGCGCGTCGTGCGGGGCGTGTGGGCGCGCGTGCTGGGCCTCCCCGGGACCGCCATCGGCCCGCACGACCGGTTCGGCAGTCTGGGCGGTACGTCGCTCAAGGCGATGGAGGTACTCGTCGCGCTGGAAGAGGCCTTCGCCACCGCTCTGGCGCCGGCCGTCATGCGGGACCACGACACGGTCGCCGCGCTCGTGGACCATCTCCTCACCACCGCTGAGACGGCTACGGCAGCCGATACAGCAGCGGATACGGCCGACAGCCCGGACGTCAAGCAGACCGACGAACCTGTGAACGCGCCCACCACGACCGCGATCATCGGCATGGCCTGCCGGTTTCCCGGAGCCGCCACGCCCGACGCCTTCTGGGAACTGCTCGCCGAAGGGCATGACGCCGTCACCGCCGTGCCGCCGGGGCGATGGGAAGCCTCCGCGGACCAGCGGCATGCACCTGCGGCACCGCACTCCCCACGATGGGGCGCGTTCGTCGATGACCCGGCCGACTTCGACGCCGACTACTTCGGCATCGACGACGAGGAGGCCCGCGCGATCGACCCGCAGGCCCGGCTCTTCCTCGAACTCGCCCACGAGGCCCTGGAACGCGCCGGCTACGCGGGCCCCCGGCGGCGCGGACGGCGGATCGGTGTCTTCGCCGCCGTCGGGGAGAGCGGCTACCGCGAGATCCTGGACCGGGCGGCGGCGGCGGACGGCTCCGCGTTGCCCGTCTCCGCGCTGACCGGGAATCTGCCCAACCTCATCGCCGCCCGTGTCTCCCAGAGCCTCGATCTGGACGGGCCCGCACTTGCCGTGGACACCGCGTGCTCCTCGGGTCTGGTGGCGCTGCACCTGGCGCGGCGAAGCCTCCTGGACGGAGAGTGCGATGTCGCCGTCGTCGGCGGGGTCAACCTCAACCTCACGCCGACCGGATACCGACTGCTGGAAGGGGCGCAGGCCCTGTCGCCCACCGGGCGCAGCCGGGCCTTCAGCGGCGCGGCCGACGGCTTCGTGCCCGGCGAGGGCGGCGCGGCGATCGTGCTGACGCGCCTCAGCGAGGCCCAGCTGCACGACGATCACGTACTCGCGGTGGTGCGCGGCACCGCGGTGAACAACGACGGCAGGTCGCTGAGCCTCATGGCGCCCAACCCGCTGCGCCAGCGGGAGGTCATCACCCGGGCTTACCAGGAGGCCGGTGTCGACCCCGCATCGGTGACGTATGTGGAAGCTCACGGTACGGGCACGGCCGTCGGCGATCCGATCGAGCTGCAGTCCCTCGCCCATGCCTTTCCGCCACGGGCCGACGGGCAGCCACGGCTGCTCGGTTCGGTGAAGACCAACTTCGGACATCTCCTGAACGCGGCTGCCATGCCCGCGCTGCTGAAGGTGGTCCTGGCACTGGGCCATGGCCGGCTTCCCGCCTCACTGCACCACACGCCGTCCTCGCCGGGTCCCGGGCAGGCCGGCTTCGCCGTGGTCACCGAACTCCGCGACTGGAGGTCGACGGGCCCTCTGACGGCGGGGATCAACGCCTTCGGCTTCGGCGGCACCAACGCCCACGCCGTCCTGGAACAGGCTCCACCGCCGACTCCCCGCGCCTCGCGGGACGGCGGCGGCTCCCATCTGCTGACCCTGTCGGCGCGCAGTGCGGCAGGTCTGCGCGCGTGCGTGTCCGGGCTTGCCGCTCATCTGCGGAACCATCCGCAGGTGGACGAGGGGGATGTCTGCCTGACCGCGAGCACCTCCAGAGACGACGGGCCGTACCGTCTTGCCGTCGTCGCCGACGGTGATCTGCGCGCACGCCTGGACGCGGTGACTGCCGTCGGCATCCTGCCCGGAGCCTCGGCGGACACCGTCGCCACCGTGCCCGCGGAGCCGACCGCCGACACCGGCGACCACACCGGCACCTCGGCGGGATTCCCCGCGGTCGGCGGCCGGGCCGTTCGGCGCGACGCGGTGTCGGGGGTGTCCGCCGGGACCGTCGCCCGGTCCCGGCCGAGGGTCGTCTTCCTGCTCCCAGGCCAGGGGACGTCGCACCGCCCGGGCCAGGGCCGCTCGTTGTACATGACGGCACCGGTGTTCCGGGACACCTTCGACGAGGCGTCCGCTCTCCTCGGTCCTGTGCACGGGCGGGACCTCGTGGCCTGGTGCCTGGACAAGGAGGCGGATCCCGCCGCGCTCGCCCTGACGGAGGTCGCCCAGCCGCTGCTCGTCACGTTCGGTGTGGCCCTCGCCCGCCAGCTGCGGAGTTGGGGCGTGGAGCCGGATGCGGTCGCCGGACACAGCGTCGGCGAGATCGCCGCCGCCTGCGTCAGCGGGACGCTGACCCTTGAAGACGCCGTACGGTTCGCCGCCGAGCGTGGTCGTCTCATGGGTCGGTTCACCGAGCCCGGCGCCATGGTCACCGTGCGCGGCGGCGAGGAGGCTGTCGCCGCTCTGGTAGCTGCGTCGGAGGAGACACTCGCCGTCGCCGCCAGGAACGGCCCCGGTCAGCTGGTGCTCTCCGGTGCCGCGCGGGCGGTGGCGCGCGCGGCCGGCGAACTGACCGCGCAGGGCATCGCCGTACGTCCTCTGCGGGTGTCCCGCGCTTTCCACTCACCGCTCATGCGACCGGTCGCCAACCCGCTGGCCGACGCGGCGCGTGCACTCACACTGCGTACGCCGTCGGTTCCGCAGATGAGCACGGTCACCGCGGAGTGGCAGCCGCTGCTGGACCCGGAGTACCTGCGGAGCCATGCCCTGCGGCCTGTGCTCTTCGGCGCCGCCGTGGAGCGGCTGCTCGACGAGGGGTACGACACGTTCGTGGAGCTCGGCCAGGGCGCGACGCTGTCGGGCCCGGCCCGAGCGGCAGCGGGGAGCCAAGCCGTGGCGATACCCGCGCTCCCGGCCGCCCCTGACGGCGTGACAGGTGGAGCAGCAGCTCCCGGTGTCCGCGACGGGCGGGGTGCCCTGCTGGAGACCGTCGGGCGGTTGTGGTCGCGCGGTGTGCCGGTGGACCGTACCGTGCTCGACGCGGGTCACCACCGCGTCCCGCTGCCCCCGTACCCCTTCCAGCGCCGTCGGCACTGGGCGGAGCCGCCGACGAGCCCCTTGCTGCATCAGGTCACGTGGGAGCACGCCCCACTGCCGAACGACTCCGGCACGGTGGGCTCGGTTCTGCTGACAGGCCCTGACGCTTCTTCCGTACGCACGCTCACGGAACAGCTCGCCGCGCGTGGCGTCACGGTGCACGGTACGGGTGACGCCCCGCCCGACACGGTCGTCCTTCTCGCCGGGCCGGCTTCCGACCTCGATACGCCCGCGGCTCTCAGCCTTGCTCAGGACACCGGTCTGACGGCTTTCCGCGAAGCACTCGCGCTGCTCGACGAGACGCGGGCCGGGCGTCTGCTGCTGCTGACCGAGGACGTGCACACCACGTGGGCGGCACCCGAACGGCCGCGCCCGGCCCAGGCCGTCCTCATCGGCCTCGGGCTGGCTCTGCCGCAGGAGATCCCGGGACTGCGGGCGACCAGCGTCGACCTCTCCTCACTCGACACTCCGTCGGAGCGGCTGGATGCCGTGCTGGCCGAGTTGGGTGCGGAAGGCGTGCCGGGGGCGGACGGTACGGTCGCCTGGCGTGCGGGGCGCAGGCTGAGCCGTACCTTCACACCGTTGCCGGCCGCTGCCGTGTCCCCCGGGCCGACTCCGCTGCCCGCGGACGGCACCTTCCTCATCACCGGAGGCGGCGGCGGGATCGGCGCCGCGCTCGCCCGCGACCTCGCCGGTCGCGGCCGCCCGACACTCGTACTCGCAGGCCGCTCCCCCCAACCCCCCGCGGGGCTGATCGACGAACTCGGCGCGCTCGGCGCCACCGTCCGGTACCACGTGGCCGACCTGTCGGTCGAGCGGGACGTCGACGCTCTCATCGCCCAGCTGCCTTCATTGGATGCGGTCTTCCACGCCGCGGGGGTGGTGCGGCCCGGGACGCTGCGGAACAAGACCCCCGAGGAGATGACACAGGTGCTGGCCGCCAAGACGCGCGGCAGCCATCTGCTCTCCCTGGCACTGCGACGCCATCGCGTGAGCCCGGCGGTATGTGTGGCGTTCTCCTCGATCTCCTCGGTGCTGCCCGGTCTGGCCGGTGCCCTCGGCGACTACGCCGCCGCCAACGCCTTCCTGGACGCGTTCGCCGCCTCGGAGCGCCGGGCCGGGCGGCCGTGGCAGTCCCTGAACTTCGCCGCGTTCGCCGAGACAGGACTCGCCGCGGCGCTGGGCGCGGACTCTGCCCGCGTGCCGCACAGCGGTGCGTCGCGTGGCGGGGGCCGGCCGTTGGCCACCGCTCCGGCGCTGGCGGCGCTGCGAACGGCGTGCGACACCGATGCGGCCCAGTTGCTGGTCGCCGACCTGACACCGGCGCGAACAGCACCGGTATCAGCACCAGCGGGCGAAAAGCCACTCGTACGCGACCACCCGCTCACGCCCGGCACCGCCGGGTTGCTGCGGCAGTTGCTGGGCGCGGCGTTGCACCTACCCCCCGCCTCCATCCCCGACGACGAGCCGTTCCTCTCCATGGGCCTCGATTCGCTCACCGCCGTCGACCTCGTCAAGCAGCTCGAACAGGCCCTGGGCAGAACGCTGCCCACCACGCTCTTCTTCGAGTACCGGACCGTCCGCGAGCTGGCCGCGTGCCTCGAGGACTCGCCCGCGACGGAAGGAGGTGGCGACACGGCCTCCCTCGGACCGGCCCCGGACGGGGCTCTGTTCCCGGTGACCCCCGTCCAGCTGGCTTTCCACACCAGCGGTCGGCTGCACCCGGACATCTCGGCCCACGGATACGTCCGGCAGACGATCCGCGGCCCCCTCGACACCGGCCTGCTCGGGCAGGCCCTCGCCGCCCTCGCCGACCGGCACACCATGCTCCGGATGCGTGTCGAGCACGGCGGAGCCACGCCACGACAGTACGTCGCGCCTCCCGCGGCCCTGTCCGCCTGGTACGAGGTGCGCGAGTTGGCCGAGAGTATCGAGGAGCTCGAAGCGGCCCTGTGCAACCGGCCGTTCGACCTCGCCGCCGAGCCTCCGGTACGCGCGGTTCTCGCCCGGGAGAGTGCGGACCTGGCCCACCTGGTGCTGGTGATCCACCACGCGGCCGGCGACGGATACAGCCTCAACGTCCTCGGTGAGGAACTGTGGTCGCTCTACACCGCCTTGTCCCTGGGACACGAGCCTTCCCTGCCGCCGCTAGATCTGGACTTCGCGCGGTACGCCGCCACCGTCGAGGGGGACCGGTCCTCCGCCGCCTCCGCGGCGGACCGTCGCTACTGGTCCGAGCGACTGGCCACGCTGGGCGAACAGCTGCGGCTTCCCTACGACGGCGATCCCACCGCGCCTCCCTCGGCCCCGCTCGCCACCCACCAGAGCGCACTCGACCCGAAGCTCACCGAGGCGTTGCGGGAGCGCGCCGCCGCTCACGGGGTGTCGCTGTTCCACCTGCTGCTCGCCACCTACGTGCGATGCCTTGCGCGGTGGAGCGGCCGGCGCGAGTTCACCGTCAACATCGCCCGCGCCCGGCGCGACGCCCGGCTCCTCGGCCTCGACCGGCTCGTCGGTCCGCTCGCCGACACCCTGCCTGTCCTGTGCGAGGCCGACCAGGACGAGCCGGTTCCGGTGCTGGCCGAGCGACTGCGGCGCAGCTGGCTGGAGAGCGAACGCCATGCGGCGCTCACCAGCCTCGACCTGGCCCGTCTGCTGCCCGGAGACAACCGCGGCCCCCGGACGGCGAGTCCGGCGAGCTTCAGTTTCGCCCGCTTCCCCGCGGCCCGGGACGAGCGCTGCCCGGTGGCGGTGCGGCCGACCGCGGCCGGGACCGCCTCCGCCGCGACCCGGCTGTCCCTGCTGTGCTGGGAGGACGAGCCGATCCTGCGCTTCTCCTGGAACTTCCCCGTCCGGCTCTTCGACCCGACGACCGTGGCCCGGCTGGCCCGTGAGTACCAGGACGAGCTGGTGGCGCTGGGCAGCCCGCGGGCCCAGCTCCCGGCTCAGCCCTCCGTGCCGCTCCCGCCCGCCCGGCAGGAGACGGGCTTCGCCACCGTCGTCGCACGGTTGCTCGCCCAGTTCCGGGCCACCCCGGACGCGGTCGCCGTCGACACCGGCGGGACCACCCTGACGTACGCGGAGCTCGAGCGGGCCTCCCGCTCGCTCGCCGACCGGCTGCGCGCGCACGGTGTCACGCCCGGAAGTCTCGTCGGGCTCCTCACCGAGCCCGGGGCGGACACCGTCGTCGGAGTGGTCGCCGTCCTGCGGGCCGGTGCGGGCTGGGTACCGCTGGACCCCAGCCACCCTTCCGCCCGTCTGGCGGACCAGATCGTCCGGTCGAGCGCGAGCACCGTCGTCTGCCACGCCCCGACGCGCGCGGCGGCCGACGCCCTCCCTGGCGTGGCCCTGGTCTCCGTCGACGGACCGGCACCCACCGCACAGGCCGAAGTGCCCGGGGAACCCGGGCACTCGGACACCTCTGTTGACGCCGACTCCGTCGCCTATGTCATCTTCACCTCCGGCTCCACCGGCCGCCCGAAAGCGGTGCCCATCACGTACCGGGCGATGGAGAACTACCTGGACTGGGCCCTCCGCACCTTCGGCTACGCCGCCGGGGACCGTCTCGCCCAGACGGCGTCGATCTGCTTCGACGCCTCCGTCCGCCAGTTGCTCGCCCCACTGCTGGTCGGCGCCACGGTGGTGGCTGTGCCATGGCACCTGGTCCGTGATCCCGACCTTCTGCTGACGCATGTGGAACGGGCACGGATCACCGTATGGAGCTCCGTACCGACTCTGTGGGAGCGACTGCTGACGGCGGCCGAGGAGCGGGTACGGCGCGGTTCGCCGCGGCCCGACCTGTCCGCCCTGCGGTGGATCCACGTCGGCGGCGAGGCGCTGTCGGCCGAGTACGTACGCCGCTGGTTCGACCTCTTCGGCGACGGCCAGCGGATCGCCAACCTCTACGGGCCGACCGAGGCGACCATCAACGCGACGTGTCATCTCATCACCGCGCGCCCCGGCGACGAGGTGCGCCGACTGCCGGTCGGCCGCCCGATCACCGGTACGGAGGTGGACGTGGTCGGCCCGGACGGGGAGCGCCTGACGCCCGGCGAACCCGGTGAGCTCCTCATCGCCGGTATCGGGCTGACACCCGGCTACCTGGGTGACCCCGCCCTGACCGCAGCGGCGTTCACGACAAGGAGGGGGCGGCGCTGGTATCGCAGCGGCGACCGGGTCCGGCTCTCCCCGGACGGCACACTGGAGTTCCTGGGACGACTTGACGACCAGGTGAAGATCCGTGGGCACCGCGTCGAGCCGGGCGAGATCGAAGCCGTACTCCAGACGCATCCGGACGTCGCGCACGCCGTCGCGTGCCTGCGGGACGACCGCCTGGTCGCCTTCGTCACGTCCAGGCCCGGCGCACCCCGGCCGAACGCCGTGGCCCTGCGGCTGCACTGCGCGAGCGTCCTGCCGCAGTACATGGTTCCGGCCCGCATCACCCACGTCGACGAGCTGCCGCTGACCGGTACGGGCAAGATCGATCGCCGCGGACTCCTCGCCTCCCGGGCCGACGGCTCCGCGCCCCGCACCGAGGCGTCGACGGCAGCCTCCCGTCGTACCCCTCCGGCGACGCCGACCGAACTCCGGCTGGCCCGCATCTGGTCCGCGCTGCTCCAGGTCGCCGAGATCTGCCGTGAGGACGACTTCTTCGCCCTCGGCGGTGACTCCCTGCTCGTTCTTGAGGTGTTCGCACGGCTGGAGAAGCAGGGCGGTCCGCTGCCCAGGCCGACCGTCATCTACGCCCACCGCACACTCACCGCCCTCGCCGCAGCGGTGGATGCGGCTGCAGAGGACCCCGACGCAGCCGAGGCCGTGGCGGACGACCGGGCGACCGGCCCAGCGCCTGCCGATGCGGATGCCCCCGTCGACGCGGGGCCTTCACCCTTCCCCGTCACGCCCGGCCAGCGCGGCTTCCTGCTCGCAGAAGCGATCGCACCGGGCGCCGGCTCGTCATGGCTCGCGCGACTGCGCCTGTCCGGACCCCTGCGTACCGACCGTTTCCAGGCGGCGGTGGACGTCCTCGTGGCGCGGCATCCGATGCTGCGTACGGTCTTCCCGGCCGGGGCGCGGCCACCTGTCCAGCAGGAACTGCCGCCCGCGATGCGCCTGTCCGTCGACTTCGAAACGCTCGCCGCGCCTCACCTGTTGGACGAGAGGGTCACCGCCGAGGGACGGCGTCGCTTCGAACCATGGGCCTGGCCCCTGTTGCGGGTGCGTGTGCTCACGCTCGCAGCGGACGAGCACGTGCTCGTCGTGCACGGCCACCACATCATCGGCGACGGGTACAGCGCCGCGCTCCTCGTGCGAGAGCTGATGGCGGTGTACGACCGGCTCACCCGCGGCGAACCCGCCGGGCTGCCCGCGCTGCGCTCCACCTTCCGCGACTACGCCGCCCACCTCACCCGGCCCGCCGAGGACCGACCGGTACGGATCCGTGCTCCGTACCGGATGCCGGTGCTGCGGGCGGGTGTCGCAGGTGGTCCAGGGGAGGGCAGCGCGTTTCGCTCGGCCGGTTTCGTCATCGGCGCGGACCAGGTGGAACAGCTGCGCACGCTCGCGTCCGGCGCCGGCGCCACGCTGTACGCGCCCCTGCTCACCGCGTACTACCGGGCGCTGGTGGCCGTGACCGGCGAGGCGGACCTCATTCTCGGCCTGGCCGTGACCGGCAGGGACCACTCGCTGCCCGACGTCAACCGGGTGTTCGGCCCGTTCGCCACCGCTGTCCCCGTACGTCCGGCCGGTCCGGACTCCGCCGCAGGCTCCCCGGACCCTGACGCCGTCGGCGACTTCGGTGACGATCTGCGGCGGGTCGTCGCCGAGGCCGTCACGGCGAGGACGTACGACGGCCCCGTGCCACGGCAGGCCAGTGGTCTTCCTCTGACCTCCCAGTTCTTCTTCACGTTCCTGGACTTCTCCGCCCTGGGCCCGGAGAGCGGGGAGACGTTGAAGGTCGCATGGGACGAGAGCGACAGCGAGTTCACGCCGCCTCCGGTCGGTACGGATGTGTTCATGGCGGTGCGCCCCGACGGGAACCGTCTCCGAGTCACCGTGCGCGCTTCGGCGGCGGCTTTCAGCTCGGTCGCCCTGGCCGCGTTCACGGACACGGTGCGCAACGGGCTGGCGCAGGCGGTGACCCGCCCCGAGCCGAGCCGGACCGCACCACAGCGCGAGGAGCGGACCGCACCGCACCACGAGGAACAGATGGATGCCGCCCTCGTCGGCTATCTGCCCTCGCCCGCCCATCTCGCGCGGCTGGCGGGCCTGCCCGCGCGGGCGCTGCCGCGCGAAGAGCTGCGCGCCCTGCTGTTCCCGGACGGCCGGCCACGGCTTCTGGAGACCATGACGACACCGCTCGGCCGGTCGGGCTTTGTGTGCGTTCCGCTGTTCGCGGACGAACTCACCGCCGGGGAAACCCTTCTTGGGCACACCACCCGTGCGGTGAGCCATGCGTCGTCCCTCGGCGCACGGTCCGTCTCCCTCGCGGGCATGATCCCGTCGCTGACCGGCTACGCGTTCGACGTGCTCCGGGCGGCACCCACGACCGCCGCGACCGCGGCCGTCACCACCGGTCATGCGGCGACGGTCGTATCCGTCGTCAGGACGGTGCATGCCGCGCTCGAAGCCACCCGGCAGGAGCTGAGCGACCTCACCGTCGCGGTCGTGGGGCTCGGATCCATCGGCGCGTCGTCGTTGGAACTGCTGCTCACACAGGCACGGCGCCCGCCCGCCCGGCTGCTGCTGTGTGATGTGACGGGCAGCGGGCCGCGGTTGAAGGAGCTCGCACGGAGCCTGCGGGAGCGTGCCCTGGCCCCTGTCGTGGACGTGGTGGAGTCGGACGCCGGGCTTCCCGCCGCCGTGTACGAGGCCGGCCTCGTCGTCACCGCGGTCAGCGGCGGCGGCGCGCTGCTCGACATCGACCGGCTGAGGCCCGGCACGACGGTGGTCGACGACTCGTTCCCGCACTGCTTCGACACGGACCGCGCGATCGGCCGGATGCAGTCCCGTGAAGACGTGCTCGTGGTCGGCGGCGGACTGCTCGCCGTGGGCGACGCCGAACGGCGCGTCGCCGACGGGCTACCGGCCGCGGCGGCGGCCGGGTACCTCGCGCAGCCGTGGCTCGCGGGCACGCTTGCCTCTTGCCGGCTGGAGTCGTTGCTGCACGCGTCCGGCGCCGACGTACCGCTGGTGCACGGCCTGGTCGACGGGAGGGTTGCCCTCGCGTACTGGGAGGCGGTGGAGAGGGCCGGGGTGCGGGCAGCGCCGCTGCACCTGCTCGGCCACACCGTCGACAGGGCCGCGCTCACCGGCTTCCCGCGACAACGCGAGGTAACCGAACGCTCACCAGGCGCTGCTGGGTGATGCGACGGCGTCGTTCGAGCCACGCTGCCGGGGGCCCGGCCGTGCCGCCTCCTGCCGGCGCTCAGGCCTCGCGAGCCCACGCCCTTGCTCGCGGTCGGCCACGGGAAGAGGGCGTGCTCCTGGAGCATCAGGGCGGGCCGGGCGGAGGCTCCCAGGATGGTGACGGGCGGCGTGCGACAGCGCGGTGGTGTCTTCGGCAGCCTTGGCTAGCGTGGTGGCCATGGTCGTCACCTCCTGGGAGCGGGGATGGGTGGGCTTCTGCGCGTGTTACTCGGCGCCGAGTCCGGCGTCGGCGACCTCGGG
>NZ_JBHVDH010000014.1:0-73689 GCF_042802855.1 Streptomyces sp. NPDC057445
CCCGAGGTCGCCGACGCCGGACTCGGCGCCGAGTAACACGCGCAGAAGCCCACCCATCCCCGCTCCCAGGAGGTGACGACCATGGCCACCACGCTTGCCAAGGCTGCCGAAGACCCCACGGCGCTGTCGCACGCCGCCCGTATCGAGCATGTCTCGAAGTCATTCGCCGGACCGGCCGGACAGCAGCTCGTCCTGGACGACATCTGCCTCGATGTCGCTCCCGGCGAGTTCGTCACCCTCCTGGGGGCTTCCGGGTGCGGCAAATCCACCCTGCTCAACCTGGTCGCCGGGCTGGACAGGCCTACCGCCGGGTCCATAGAGACCCCCGGCGGCCGGCCGGCCCTGATGTTCCAGGAGCACGCCCTCTTCCCGTGGCTGACCGCGGGCAAGAACATCGAACTGGCCCTGCGGCTGCGCGGGGTCCCGAAGGCGGAGCGCCGTGAGGAGGCCGAGCGGCTGCTCGGGCTCGTCCGGCTCGGCGGCGCGTACCGCAAGCGGGTGCACGAACTGTCCGGCGGTATGCGCCAGCGCGTGGCCCTGGCGCGGGCGCTGGCGCAGGACAGCGATCTGCTGCTGATGGACGAGCCGTTCGCGGCGCTCGACGCGATCACCCGTGACGTGCTGCACGACGAGCTGACCCGGATCTGGCGCGAGACGAACGTCTCGGTCCTCTTCGTCACCCACAACGTGCGTGAGGCCGTACGGCTCGCGCAGCGCGTGGTGCTGCTGTCGTCCCGCCCCGGCCGGGTGGCCCACGAGTGGACGGTCGAGATCCCCCAGCCGCGCCGTATCGAGGACGCCGCCGTCGCGGAGCTGTCCGTCGAGATCACCGAACAACTGCGTGGGGAGATCCGCCGCCATGGCCAGCACTGACACCACCGATGAGGTCGCCAAGGTCGCGGGCAAGGTGACCGACAGGGACACCAGGCCCGCGCGGACCGACGACATCGCCGGTCTCGAGGCCGGCCTGGACGCGCTCGACGCGGTCCAGATCCGCCGCACTCCGGTACGCCAGGTGCTGGTGCAGAAGGTGCTGCCCCCGCTGTTCGCCGTGGCGCTCGTGCTGGTGGTGTGGCAGGTTCTGGTCGAGCTGCGGGTCACCGACGACTACAAGCTCCCGCCGCCGTCCGCGGTCTGGGACAGCGTGTCCGAGATGTGGCTGCAGGGCACCCTGCTCGAGGTGGTCTGGACGAGCGTCTCGCGCGGACTGCTCGGCTTCCTCCTGGCCCTCGCCATCGGTACGCCGCTCGGACTGCTGGTCGCCCGGGTCAAGTTCGTCCGCGCCGCCCTCGGTCCGATCCTGTCGGGTCTGCAGTCACTGCCGTCGGTGGCATGGGTCCCGCCCGCGGTCATCTGGCTCGGCCTGAACGACTCGATGATGTTCACGGTGATCCTGCTCGGCGCGGTCCCGTCGATCGCCAACGGCCTGGTGTCCGGTGTCGACCAGGTACCGCCGCTCTTCCTGCGCGCGGGCCGCACCCTCGGCGCCGTCGGGCTGAAGGGCACCTGGCACATCGTCATGCCGGCTGCGCTGCCCGGCTATCTCGCGGGTCTGAAGCAGGGCTGGGCCTTCTCCTGGCGCTCGCTGATGGCCGCCGAGATCATCGCCTCCTCGCCCGAACTGGGCCTGGGCCTGGGCCAGCTGCTGGAGAACGGCCGCAACAACTTCGACATGCCCGGGGTGTTCCTCGCGATCATCCTCATCCTGATCGTCGGTATCGCCATCGACCTGCTGATCTTCAGTCCGCTGGAGCGGTGGGTGCTGCGCAGCCGCGGTCTGCTCGTCAAGAACTGAGTCCCTGATGTACGGCCCCGCACTCCTCGTCATCGCCCACGGCAGCCGCGACCCGCGGCACGCCGCGACCGTGCACGCCCTCGTGCGACAGGTTCGCGCGCTGAGCCCGGGACTCCGGGTGTCGACGGCGTTCCTGGACTTCAACGCACCGTCGGTGCCGCAGGTGCTGGAGCGGATGGCGAACGACGGCGTACGGCATGTGGTGGCCCTGCCGCTGCTGTTGACCAGGGCCTTCCACGCCAAGTCCGACATTCCGTCCGTCCTGGGCGAGGCCAGGGCCAGGCACCCCCGGCTGCGGATCACCCAGGCAGAGGTCCTCGGCCCTTCCCCGCTGCTGCTGGACGCGGTGGAGCGGCGGCTGTACGAGGCAGGGCTCACGCCCGCCGACAAGCGTTCGACCGGGGTCGTCCTGGCCTCGGCGGGCTCCTCCGACCCGGAGGCGATCGCAGTGATCGCTGAAAATGCGCGGGAGCTGCGGCACACCGGTTGGTGCGCCGTGCGACCTGCGTTCGCCTCCGCATCCCTTCCCCGCACCGAGGACGCCGTACGTGCGCTGCGTGCAGAGGGAGTGCGCCGGGTGGCGGTGGCACCGTACGTCATCGCCCCGGGCCGCCTCCCGGACCGTATCGCCGACGGCGCAGAAGCGGCGGACGCGGACGTACTCGCGGATGTGCTGGGGCCCTCCCCCGAGCTGGCCGCTCTGCTGCTGGAACGCTATGAGGAGGCCCGGCAGGCCCCGGTGCTCGCGGCTGCGGCAGGCGCCTGAGGGCCTCTCCCCGTGACCGCCCCCGCCGGCGTCCCGCCCATCGGGCCGGGTCTCATGGCCGTCCGTGGGGATCCCGTCCGGTCGCGGCGAGAGCGCGGTCGAAGAGACCTGCCGAATCCGGTACCGGTACCGGTGCGGCGAAGCCGTCGTACCGGCGGTAGATCTCCGCGTGTTCCCGGACGACGTCGAGGACCAGCCCGGCGGCCGGGTCCGTGATCCGGAAGTCCTGTCCGGTGGAGCGGGCCAGGTCCCATCCGTGGACGGCCAGTTCCTTCACGAGGAGCGAGGCGATACCGCTCGCCGGCATCGTTGTGAACCCCAGGTCGATGTCGCCCTCCCACACCGCCGGGTCCGACCAGGCGGCGAGGGCCCGGTCGAGCTGGGCGGCATAGCGCTCCGCCCAGTCGGGCTCCGCGGTGAAGTCGCGGGCCGTGAGCTCCTCGGGCAACTGCTTGCGCAGGGCGCGGTGTTCGAGGCCGTGGGAGGTGTACAGGACGAGGTGGTTCACCAGGTGCCGGACCTCCCACCGCGCGCAGGTGGAGGGAGTGGACAACTGGGCGGCGGTGACACCGCGGGCGACCCGCGCCGTTTCGGCGGCGCATTCGACGAGGTGGGGACGGATGTTCTTCATGTCCGGGACGGTAGGCCGCGCTGCGGCGCCCGGTCTTGAACAAACGCGACGCGGTCCCCGGCGGATCAGTCGGTGTTCAGCTTTCCGGTGCGGGTGCGCTTGAGCTCGAAGAAGTCGGGGTGTCCCGCGAGGACCCGGAAGCTGTCGAAGAGCCTGCCCGCCTCCTCGCCGCGCGGGACGGAGTTGAGGACGGGCCCGAACCATACGGCGCCGTCGACATGGATGGTCGGCGTGCCGACGTATCCGCCCGCGGCGGGGTCCGTGCCCGCCTCGTGACTGCGGCGCACCGCTTCGTCGTACGCCGTGTCGTGTGCCGCCGCGGCGAGTGGCGCGGGCAGTCCGGTCTCCGCGAGGGCTTCGGCGATCACGGTGTCGAAGTCCTCGGCCTTCTGCTGGTGGATACGGGTGCCCAGGGCGGTGTACAGCTCCCGCAGAACCTGTTCTCCGTGCTGTTCCGCCGCGGCGACCGCGACCCGTACCGGGCCGACGGACCGGTCGACCAGGTCCCGGTACCAGTCGGGGAGCTCATTGCCGATGTTGTGGAGATGGAGGCTCATGGGGCGGAAACGCACATCGATGTCACGCTGCTTCTCGACCTCCAGGATCCAGCGGGAGGTGATCCAGGCGAAGGGGCAGGCCGGGTCGAAGTAGAAGTCGACGGTGGCGGTGTGGTCGGTCGTCATGGATGAGACCCTAGGCGCGGAGTGTCCCCCTGCCCCGGGCCAATCCGTGCCCACGTGCCCGGGCCAATCGCGCGCGCGTGCACGGGCCACGGCCGTTCAGCTCCCGGGATGCGGTGGCCGTACCTCCACGAAGCGGTGGCGGCCTCGTCCCCGGTACAGGAGTGCGTCCCAGCCGAGACGTTCCAGCGTCCGTACGCACTCCGCGAGCGCACGCTCCTCCTCTCCGGCGGCCCCGCTGCCGTGCGGTCCGAGCCACTCGACCGTGACCTGTTCCGGCTCGTCCTCCGCCGCCCGCACCCGGTATCCCGTCGCTGTCCGACGGCCGGACGCGTCGACGGCGGACGGGGGGATGCCGGCGGCTTCGAGGGCGAGCGAGACGGCCCGCACCGTCCGGCCGCGCTCCCAGGGCGCCGGTACGGCCTCCGGGTCGGCGGCGCCGGTGTTCGTCAGACGGCGGATCTGCAGCATCCCCTCGAACGCGATCCGCACCTCGGCCGCCCGTTCCTGCGCGGCCCGCGCGCCCAGGGCCCGTGGAGGTCCGTCACCGTCGTCATGCATGAGGTCGACGATAGGCCGCGGCACCGACACCGCCGTCCGGCGCCGGGCGTGGCTCGGCTCGCCCATCCGGAGGAGAACCCGGCCGGGGCCGGGATCCCGCCGCGGGATGAGGACATGTCTGCCCTGCGGTGACACGACCGTGGCAGTCCGGTGACGGACGCGGCGAGGACCTGGAGCACCATTGCGGCAAGGAGGCCGACATGTCGATCTATTACCACAAACAGATCACCATCATCCCGAAGCTGATGCACCTGAGCATCAGCACCCACGGCTGGTCGGTACGCTTCGGGACACGCCGCGCGAACGTCACGCGGCACAGCGGCGGTCGCCACGACGCGTCGGCGCGGCTGCCCGGAGGCTTCAGCTGGCGCCGGAGCTCTCGTCGGCGCTGAGACCGGCACCGAACGGTGTGCCCTGGCGGAAGTAGAGCAGCCAGGTGTCCCCGGTCCGCCGCCACAGTGAACTGCGGTGGGAGCGGCAGCCGTTCGACTCCCCGACGAAGGTCAGATGCACGACGTCGGGGGCGAGTTCGGTCCCCTTCATGTCCGACGCGGTGATGGGTCGGAACGCCCGGGCTCCCTGCTGGACGAGCGCGTCGATGGTGGAGTCGCGGTCCCAGCGCCGGCCGCACGTGCCGATCTCCAGGAATTCCGGGTGCAGCAGTCCGGCGAGCAGCGCCGGACGGGTGCGGACGACCGGGTCGAGCAGGCGGATCTCGCCCTCGATGGCCGCGGTGACGGCCGGGCTGTACGGGGACGGCTCAGGCATCGGTCGTCTCCCCTGTCATGTCGGCCAGCCTGACGACGGTGTTCCAGTTGCGGCTCGTGGCGACGATCCCCTCGTACAGGGCGGGTCTGGCGAGCACTGCCGCGAGCTTGGAGCGCCCGAGCCCATCGGGGGCGTACAGATAGAGGGCGCGGTCCCCCGGCCGGAACTCCTCGGGGAGGAAGGCCTTCGCGTCGATGGAGGCGAGCCGGCCGGGATCCACGTTGTCCGAGAGGTAGGTGACGTGGAGCTGCTTGCCCTCCAGTCCGGCGGCCGGGAAGGGGCAGTCCTCGACGACGGCCCGGAGATAGGGACCTCCGCGGACCAGGAGGTCCACGGCGAAGCCGAACCTCCGCTCGACGGCGCGGCCGATGTCCGCGGCGATCCGCGCCTCGTCGCGCATCGCACTGGTGAAGGCCGCGTTGCCGCTCTGGAGATACGTACGGACGTCGCCATGCCCGAGCTCTGCCAGCACGGCGCGGAGGTCGGCCATCGGGACCTTCCGGTGTCCGCCGACGTTGATCCCGCGCAGCAGCAGCGCATACGCATAAGTCTTCGCCATGGTCACACATTAGAGCGGCCGCCGTGCCCCGTGGGGGAGGGCACGGCGGCCGCCGGTTCATGAGCCGGCGTCGATCAGCTGATCACTCGACGACCTTGAGGAGCTTGTTGGGCGTACCCTCGCTCGCGTTGCTGATCTTGTCGGGCGTGGCGCCGTCCGTCAGCGCCTTGGCGACCTGCTCCGGGGTGGCGTCCTTGTGGCCGGCGAGGTAGACCGCGGCCGCACCGACGACGTGCGGAGTGGCCATCGACGTACCGGAGATGGTCTTCTTGCCCTCGTCGCTGTCGTTCCACGCGGAGGTGATGTCCGAGCCCGGGGCGTAGATGTCCACGACCGAACCGAAGTTGGAGAAGTCGGACTGTGTGTCGTCCTTCGTCGACGAGGCGACGGTGATGGCCTCCTTGACCCGGGAGGGGGAGCCCTGGCCCGCGTCGCTCGACTCGTTGCCCGCGGCGACACCGAAGGTGACACCGGCGGCGATGGCCTTCTGGACGGCTTCGTCCAGCGCCGGGTCGGCGCCGCCGCCGAGGCTCATGTTGGCGACGGAGGGGCCCTGGTGGTTCTTGGTCACCCAGTCGATACCGGCGACGACCTGCTCGGTGGTGCCGGAGCCGTTGTCGTCGAGAACACGGACCGCGACGATCTTCGCCTTCTTGGCGACTCCGTGGGAGGCGCCGGCGATGGTACCCGCCACGTGCGTGCCGTGGCCGTTCCCGTCGTCGGCGGAGTCGTCGTTGTCCACGGCGTCGAAACCGTGAGTTGCGCGGCCCTCGAAGTCCTTGTGGGAGACACGGACTCCGGTGTCGATGACGTACGCCGTGACGCCCTCGCCGGCGCCGTCCGGGTACGTGTACTTGCTGTCCGCAGCCGTGTCGGCCTGGTCGATCCGGTCCAGACCCCAGGACGGCGGGTTCTCCTGGGTGGCGTTGATGCTGAACTTCTTGTTCTGGACGACCTTGGCCACGGCCGGGTCGGCGGCGAGGCGCTTGGCCTCGGTCTCCGAAAGCCCGCTGGCGGAGAAGCCGTTGATGGCGGAGCTGTAGTTGCGCTGCAGCTTGCCGCCGTACTCCTGGGCCAGTTCCTGCTTGTTCGCCTTCTCGTCCAGCATGACGATGTAGCTTCCGGCGACGGCACCTTCGGCATTCGCGCCATAGATCTTGCCTTCGACGGGCGCGGTCGCGGCTCCGGCGAAAGATGTGTTGAGTACGGTCACTCCGGCAGCGGCGGCCACGGCGGTGATCGCCGCGGTGAGCTTGGTCCTGCTCGCGCGCTTGTGAGTTGCCATGAAGAGGGGTCTCCTCGCCATCAATTTGTGGGGGGATTGGCCTCCGGAAGGAAAATCTCCGGGGGCTGCCTCGAAACCCTGACCGATTGTCGCGCTCAGATCAAGACCTTCATCCAGCTGTAACTTGATCAACAAAGGTTCGTAATACGAAATCGGCCAGGGCTCCACAACTCGGACTCCCCGTTGAAGTTCCTCTACACCTAGGGAAATTCGGGTGAGAAAATGTGCCCACTTTGTAATTGCCGTGTGACCGTGGAGAATTTGGGCAAACGCGAGCGGGCGGACCGGAACCCGAGGGATTCCTGGCCCGCCCGCTCGTCGGTAATCAGGGCAGACGCCCAGCGTCTTTCGTTCGGATCAGGCCGGATCGGTGAGCGGCGCCAGGGCACGCGAGCCCGGCAGGATCCGAACGGAGAGGCCCTAGGAGAGTTCCGCCTCGATCAGGTCGGCCGCGCGCCGCGTGCCGCCCTCGGTGGCCATCGCGGCCCTGAGCTCCTCGAGACGCCGCCCGACACCGGGGTCGCCGACGAGGGCGAGGACCGCCTCGCGGAGAGTCGCGGCATCGGCCTCCTCCATGGGGACATGCCGGGCCACGCCCAGTGAGACGAGCATCTCGGCGTTGCCGAACTGGTCGACGGCCTGAGGGACCGCCACCATGGGAGTGGCCGTGGCGAGGCCCTCCTGGCTGCCGCCGGCACCCGCGTGGGTGATAAACGCGTCCGCCTGCCTGAGAATGGCAAGCTGGGGCACCCAGTTGCGGACTTCGACGTTCGCCGGCACATCGCCCAGCTCGGCCGGGTCCACGAACTTGCCGACCTGCAGCACCACATGCCATCCGGGCAGATCACCGAAAGCCTTCACACATTCGCGGTAGAAGTCCGGCTGTTTGGTGAAGGCCGACCCGAGCGAGACGAGCAGCACCTTCTCCGCGTCCGCCGGCCGCTGCCACTCACCCTGTTCCGCGCGATCGCCCTGGCAGGCACCGACGAAGGAGTACACCCCCTCGTCGACCCGGTCGGCGTTCGGCTGAAGTGCCCTGGGGATCAGGACGATCGACCGCCGCGGACGCCCGACGAACGGGTCCGGGTGGGTGCCGATGCCGTTGTCGGCGAGCCACGCCTCGAAGCGGGCGTAGTACGCCCTGCCGCGTTCGGTCGCCCTGAGCCCGGCCGCCATCGGCTCGCCCACCTCCTTCTCGTACCCCTCCCAGGCGACGAGGTTCGGCGAGAGGGACACGGCGGGCACGCCCCATCGATGGGCGAGCACGGGCGCCGGGTACGAAGTGATGTCATGGAGGACCAGATCGGGCTCGTCCCCCTCGAAGGCCGCGGCCAGTTGCGGCAGCGCCTGGACCGCATCGTCGAGGAAGGGCTCGATGTTGTCGATCAGTTCGGTTCCCCACGCCTCCGGCTCGTCGTCGGTCGGCAGCGTGGAGGTGTAGATCACCGGAGTGGCGCCGGTGGCGGCGACCTTCTCGGCGAAGGACGGCGGAATCGCGTAGCTGACACGGTGCCCACGGGCCACGAGCTCCCGGATGACCTCGAGGCTCGGGTTCACGTGCCCGTGGGCGGCGATGGAGAACATGGCGATATGGGCACGGTTGGGTCGGGTCATGTCCTCAGCCTATGCGAGACGATACGTCTCGTGCGAATCGAATCGCGGGCGGCGCACGGCGACGGCCCGGCGGTGCACGGCGACGGCCCGGCGTGCGCCGAACGGTCTCGTGAGCGCCACCGGCGGGGATGCGAGAATCCGGGCCATGGACGAGACACGCGCGCGGGCGGTACTGGACGCGACCGGACTGCCGCGGGACGGAGCCCTGCTGGCCCTCGGGGAGAACGCGGTGTTCATGGCCGGGGATGTGGTGGTGAAGGTCGGGCGGAGCGCGGAGCTGCTGGAGCGCGCGGAACGCGAGCTGGCGGTGGCCGGGTGGCTGGAGGCCGCCGGGGTCCCGGCGGTACGGGCCGCAGAGCCGAAGGCCCGTCTGGTGGAGGGCCACCCGGTGACGGTGTGGCACCGGCTGCCCGAGGCCGTGCGTCCCGCCGAGGCGCGGGACCTGGCACCGCTGCTGCACCAGGTGCACGCGCTGCCCGCTCCGCCGTTCGCGCTGCCGGCACGGGAGCTTCTGGCCGGTGTCGACCGGTGGCTGCGGCTGGCAGGCGACGCGATCGATCCGGCGGAGGCGGCGTATCTGCGGGAGCGGCGGGACGGTTTCGCCGCGGCGGCGGCCGCACTGTCACCGCATCTGCCGCCGGGCCCGATCCACGGCGACGCACTCCCCCGCAACGTCCACGTCGGACCGGCCGGCCCTGTCCTGGTCGACCTGGAGACCGTCTCGTCCGACTTCCGCGAGCACGACCTCGTCGTCCTCGCCCTCTCCCGCGACCGCTACGGCCTCGCGGCCGAGGCGTACGACGCCTTCACCGCGGACTACGGCTGGGACGTACGCGAATGGCCGGGGTGCGGCGTTCTACGGGGCGCGCGCGAAACGGCCGGCTGCGCCTGGGTCGCCCAGCACGCCCCGTCCAACCCGAAGGCGCTCGCCGAGTTCCGCAGGCGTGTGGCCTCCCTGCGCGAGGACGACCCCGAGGTCCGCTGGTATCCCTTCTGACGGCATCTGCCCCACCGTCGGCACCCGGCACGCCGCGACGGTGCGTCACATCGGGCCGCCGTACGGTCCCGGGCCGCGGGGCGCGGAAAGTGGGGGCGGGGCAGAGGGCGTGCCGCACCCGCCCGCGAACCGTCAGCCGCCAGTCAGACGTCAGCGGGAGACCGCTGCGCGTTCACGCAGCGGCCAGGAACCGTCCACCACCGCGTCCGGGGTGCCCTTGCGGCGGAGAAACTCCTGGAAGTCGGCCGCCCACTGCGCGTACCAGCCGATCTGACGGGTGTGCAGCTCGGCGGGTGCCAGCGCCGCGACCGACGCATGGCGCTCCGCTATCGCGCGGGCCACCTCGACCGCCGCCAGGGCATCCGCCGACGCTTCGTGGGCGTCGTCCAGGACGACCCCGTACTCCCCGCAGACCGCCTCCAGCGTGCGCTTCCCCCGCCGGTAGCGGTCGACCGCACGGTCGATCGTGTACGGATCGACGACCGGTCCGATCTCCGCGCCACCCAGCCGTTCCGAGAGGGACGGCAGCCCGTGCCGGGCCAGTTCGGCCGAGAGAAGCGTCAGATCGAAGGCCGCGTTGTACGCGACGACCGGGATGTCCTGCGCCCAGTGTCCCACCAGCGTGTCGGCGATCTGGCCCGCCACCTCGCCCGCCGGACGGCCCTCCGCCGCCGCCCGCTCGCTGCTGATGCCGTGGATCGCCGACGCCTGCGCCGGGATACTGATCCCCGGGTCCGCCAGCCAGGTCCGCCGCACGGTCGGCTCACCCTCCCGCACGACGACGACCGCCGCGGTCACGATGCGCGCGTCGAGCGGATCCGTACCGGTCGTCTCCAGGTCGAAACCGGCCAGCGGCTCACGGTGCCACGTCATGTGGTCCCCCCTCGTCTGTGGTGCTGACGAAAACTCTCGCACGCGGCACTGACAGTCAGGACACCGGCCGGGAATCGGCCCATACCGACTCGAATTCCTCGCGGTACGTCTGGAACAGCCCGTGCTCGGCGTCCTGACCCGTCCTCACCACCGACCGTCCGCCACCCCGCAGCACCAGCACAGGAGCCTCCATGCCCCGTGCCCGCCGCAGATACGACTGCACGACGGCCAGCCCGTCGGCACCGTCCCCGTCCACCAGGTACGCCGTGAACCGGGGCGTCTCGTCGAACACATTGATCTCGAAGGCACCCGGGTCACGCAGCTTCGAACGCACGCGCCGCATATGGAGGATGTTCATCTCCACCGAGCGGCTCAACTCGCCCTTCTTCACGCCGAGTTCCCGCTCCCGCCGCTTGACGGCGCTGCTGGCCGGATTGAGGAAGAGCAGCCGCACACGGGCACCGGACTCGGCGAGTCGCACCAGTCGCCGTCCCGAGAAGTTCTGCACGAGCAGATTCAGCCCTATGCCGATGGCGTCGAGGCGCCGCGCGCCCCCGAAGAGGTCCTCGGCCGGCAGCTGCCGCTGGAGGCGCACCCGGTCGGGATGGACGGAGACCACGTCCGCGTACCGGTCCCCCACCAGGTCCTCCACCGCGTCGACCGGCAGCCGGTCCGCCGACGGCACGCCCGCCCCGCTGCCGAGGATCTCCAGCAGCCGGGCCGACGCCCGTTCGGCCTGGGCCAGTACGGCCTCGTTCAGCGCCCGGTTGCGGGAGACCACATTGCGCGCGACCTCCAGCTCGTCCAGCGCCAGTTCCACGTCGCGCCGGTCGTCGAAGTACGGCTCGAAGCAGGGCCAGTGCTGGACCATCAGCTCCCTGAGCTGCGGAAGGGTCAGGAAGCTGAGCACGTTGTCGTCGGCCGGGTCGAGGAGATAGCCCTTGCGGCGCGAGACCTCCCGTACGGCGACGGCGCGCTGCACCCACTCCTGGCCTGCCGGGCCGGCGGCCGCGACGACCCAGTCCTCGCCGTGCACGGGCTCGTAGATGGGACGGAGCACGGCGGCCACGACCGCCCGGAGCCGCTGCTCCACCAGGTTCAGCCAGATGTAGGCCCGGCCGGCCCGTTGGGCGCGCGTACGCACTTCGCTCCAGGCGTCCGCGCTCCAGTCCAGTTCCGGTCCAATCTGAGATCCCAACTCGACCGGCCGGGCGAGCGACACCGCCCCGGGCGGGACGTCGGCGGAGTCCCCCTCGTGACCAGCGTCACCAGGGGGCAGCTCCAGCCCTCCCGAACTCACCCGCGCACCGCCTTCCCGCTCCCCCTCCAACGATCAAGGAAGAGTACTCCGCCGACGGGAGGCGGTGCAGCCGGATCGGCATGGTCTTCTCTCAACGACCCAGCGGAGGCGCCCCGTTCTGGTTGGCGAGATCGTCCGGAGTGAGCGGATTCATAGCGGTTACGTCCCTCGGCGCGAGCTGGAAACCCTGCCAGTGGACCGGCATCGGCTGCTGGTCCTCGTCCCGGGCGACATGGTGGAACCCGATGTTGACCCAGGCGACCGGGTTGGTCAGCGTCTCGCCGTTGACCCACTTGTCGACGCTCTTCGGGGCGCCCCGCCCGCAGTTGAGGGTGTTGTTGCTGGCGAACTGCTCGCAGGCGCGGTTCTGGGTGAAGTAGACGTCGTGCTTGGTGAATTCGCGGCCGGCGTGCTTGGAGGTGGGACCGGGCACGATCTCGTACGAGCGGGCGTGGCCGTCCTTGTTCTTGCCGGTGGCGCTCACGACGCGCCACCAGCGCATCGCCCTGGCGTCGCCCGCGAGCTCCTTGGTGACCGGGGTACGCGTGGTCTTCGTCTTCGGGCTGCCGTTCCCGGTGGGCGGGGTGACCTTGGAGTCGAACTGCTCGATCCGGTCCTTGGGGTTCCCGTCGAGACCGAAGTTGAGCCGCCAGAACACGTTGTGGCTGTGGCTGGTGGCGTAGTCCTTGGCACCCTTGCCGATCGGCCAGCCACGGCCGTCGCCGGCGTTGTAGTCGCCCGGCGAGAGGCTGCCGGTGGCGCCGACGTTGGCGGATATCGTCCCGTCGGAGGAGAACCGCCACTCGGTGATGTACTCGTACCAGGAGACCTTGTTGACGGTGTAGAGGAGCATGTCCTTGCCCTGGGCCTGCCAGACCTTGGTGCCCTCGTCGTTGGCCAGGCGGTAGGCGTGGCCGCGTGAGCGGGTGGTCATGCAGAGGCCACTGACCTGGCCGGTCTCCGGCACCTTGACCTTCTTGATGGTCCCGCCGGGGCACTCGGTGGGCTTGAGGTTCTGCAGGCCGTAACCGAAGCCGAAGCCGGTGAGGTCGTCGTACTCGGCCTGGGCGTCGTCGTAGGGGACGTGGATCTGGGCGAGCTTGGCGCTGTTGAGCACCTGGATCGGGCGCGGCTCGCCCTTCGGCTGGTAGCTGACCTTGTCCAGGACGAGGCCGGCGGAGGTGTCGTAGTGCCAGCACATGCGCCAGGTCGTGCCGCCCTCGAGGGTGGACGTGATCTGGTAGGGCGCACTGCAGGGCAGCGCCGGGGCCGGCGCCTGCGGGGCCTTGGCGGCGGCAGTGGCCGCGCCGGGGGCCGCGGCGGTCAGCGCGCCGCCCAGCAGGACCGCGGCGGCGAGCACCGAGGCAGGCTTGCGGGCGTGCGGAAATCTGCTCTTGTCCATGCGAAGAGGAACTCCCTCGGACGGTGGTGCGGAAGACGTTCGGACGGGAATGCGATGGGGACACGGCGGGGGCGCGGACAAGGATCCGTGGGCAGGCGCCGGCGGGCGTGGACCGTTGCCGGGTCGTACGGCGGTTCCGGCCCGGCGAGTCCTGTCAGCCGGTCGGCGCGCCGACGACCTTGCGGGCACTCAGATCCACGACCACGTCCCGGCTGTCGATCCACGGCCCGTTGGTGATCTTGGTGATGACTCGCACACAGCGGTGCACCCCGCAGGCGCCGAGCTGCTCGGGGATCCGGGCCTCCCGGTCCTTGCGGTAGACGTATCCGCTCAGCGTGAGCGGCTCCGTGGACGTCAGCGCGCTGCCGGTGGCGTCCTTGTAGTCCGCCTTCAGCCCCGAGCCGAGCGGGCTCGCCAGGATCAGCTCGGCGGCCTCCCGCAGCTCCTCGCGGTGCGGCGAGGGCTGAACGCCCTGCTGGGCAGCGCTCTGCTCGACCTTCCCCGTGGTGAGATCGACCGTCGATGTGACGAGCCGGTCGGTCCTGTAGTCGTAGTACGAGACGACGGCGCGGCGCGGCGCGGCGAGGCCCGCGTCGGACGGATCCGGTTCGGCCAGATCGGTGGTGAGATGCTGCGGGCCGCGCCCGCCTCGTGCGTCCCGGCCGTTGCGTGCGTCCGGAGCCGTCGCCAGCTGTTCGGCGCGTTTCAGCTCGTCGTCGGTGAGCGGGTCCCGGCCGACACCCTTCTCGCCCTCGTCCGCGGCCTCGGCCACGACTCCCGGATCAGGGGCCCCGGCCCCTTCGCCCTGGCCGTCCGCCCCTTGCCCCTGCGTGCCCTGGCCGGACGCCCGGGCCGCGGCGCGGCCACCCGGGCCGTCGTCCGCCCCTGCCGTGCCGGGCAGCGTGATTCCGATCATGGCGGCGGTGCCCGTCACCGCAATGGCCGTGCCTGCCAGCACCTTCCCCAGGTGCCGGCGCACCAGTTTGCGCACTTTTCCCCCCTATTACCAGTGGTCACCCGGTAGGACGGTCGTAAGTCCTAGGAGGTTGCCCTCCTTTCGGGCAGGATCTGGCCGAAGTGGTCCCCCGCACCCGGATCAGAAGTGGAAGAGTCTTATCTATGCAGGTCTGGCCGGGACAGGCGTATCCCCTCGGCGCCACATACGATGGCGCCGGCACCAACTTCGCGGTGCATTCGGAGGCCGCGAACAGAATCGAGCTGTGTCTGCTTCACGACGACGGCTCGGAAACGGCGGTGGAGCTCCGTGAGACGGACGCCTTCGTCCGCCATGCCTATCTGCCGGGTGTGATGCCCGGTCAGAGATACGGATTCAGGGTGCACGGCCCGTACGCGCCGGAGCGCGGACACCGGTGCAACTCGGCGAAGCTGCTCCTCGATCCCTACGCACGGGCGATGAGCGGCCGTATCGAGTGGGGGGAGGCGGTGTACGGCTACCACTTCGGCAGGCCGGACTCGCGCAACGACCTCGACTCCGCCCCGCACACCATGACCTCGGTCGTGGTCAATCCGTACTTCGACTGGGGCGACGACCGTCCGCCCCGGACCGACTACCACCGCACCGTCATCTACGAGGCCCATGTGAAGGGCCTGACGATGCTGCACCCGGCGCTCCCGGAGGAGCTGCGCGGGACGTACGCGGGGCTCGCGCATCCCGCGGTGATCTCCCATCTCACCGAACTGGGTGTGACGGCGCTGGAGTTGATGCCGGTGCACCAGTTCGTCAACGACCACAGGCTGATGGACGCGGGCCTCGACAACTACTGGGGCTACAACACGATCGGGTTCTTCGCCCCGCACAACCGCTACGCCTCCTGGGGCGACCGCGGCCAGCAGGTCCTGGAGTTCAAGTCCGCCGTCCGGGCGCTGCACCAGGCGGGCATCGAGGTCATCCTCGACGTCGTGTACAACCACACCGCCGAGGGCAACCACCTGGGCCCCACGCTTTCCTTCCGGGGCCTGGACAATGTCTCGTACTACCGGCTGACCGAGGACCGCCGGTACTACATGGACACCACGGGCACGGGCAATTCCCTGCTGATGCGCTCTCCGCACGTGCTCCAGCTGATCATGGACTCGTTGCGCTACTGGGTCACGGAGATGCACGTCGACGGCTTCCGCTTCGATCTCGCGGCGACGCTGGCACGCCAGTTCCACGAGGTGGACCGGCTGTCGTCCTTCTTCGATCTCGTCCAGCAGGACCCGGTGGTCAGCCAGGTGAAGCTGATCGCCGAGCCCTGGGACGTCGGCGAGGGCGGCTACCAGGTCGGCAACTTCCCCCCGCTGTGGACCGAGTGGAACGGCATGTACCGCGACACCGTGCGGGACCTGTGGCGGGGCGAGCCGCGTACCCTCGCCGAGTTCGCCTCCCGGCTGACCGGCTCTTCGGACCTGTACCAGGACGACGGACGGCGTCCGCTCGCCTCGGTCAACTTCGTGACCTGCCACGACGGGTTCACGCTGCGCGATCTGGTCTCGTACAACGAGAAGCGCAACGAGGCCAACGGGGAGGGCAACCGGGACGGCGAGAGCCACAACCGGTCGTGGAACTGCGGGGCGGAGGGCGACACCGACGACCCCGAGGTGGTGGAGCTCAGGGGCCGTCAGATGCGCAACTTCATCGCGACGCTGATGCTGTCCCAGGGCGTGCCGATGCTCAGCCACGGCGACGAGTTCGGCCGCACCCAGCAGGGCAACAACAACGCCTACTGCCAGGACAACGAGCTGTCCTGGGTGCACTGGCCGTCGTCGACAGAGGAGGAACAGGGCTCGCTGCTGGCCTTCACCAGGGCCATGGTGTGGCTGCGCCGCGACCACCAGGTGTTCCGGCGCAGGCGCTTCTTTCACGGCCGGCCGGTGGAGGGCACGCACGACGAGCTCTCCGACATCGCCTGGTTCACCCCGGAGGGCGAGGAGATGACACAGCGGGACTGGCAGGCCGCCCACGCCAAGGCCCTCACAGCCTTTCTGAACGGGCACGCGATCTCGGAGCCGGGCCCGCGGGGCGAGCGGATCTCGGACGACTCGTTCCTGATGATGTTCAACGCGAGCGCGGAGGAGCTGGAGTTCTCCGTGCCGGTCAATCACGGCAGGCAGTGGCAGGTGGTGGTGGACACGGCACGGCCCGACGGGGTGCCGCCGGGCCAGGGTCCCAAGGTGGCGGCCGGAGAGCGGGTGACGATGATCGGGCGGAGCCTGGTGGTGCTGCGGAGGCCGGCGTAGCGGCCGGGTGCGATCGTTCGGGGCGTTCGTCGTATCAGGTGAACGTGGAGCGTCCGCTGCCTGTCGGAGCACGACGCGATGACACAGATGCCCTCGATGCGGGTACGTACGTTCGCATGACGCCCACCGCCACCTACCGGCTGCAGCTCCAGCCGGACTTCCCGTTCCGGGCCGCCGAGGCAGCGGTGCCGTACCTCGCCGGCCTCGGGATCTCCCATCTGCATCTGTCACCGGTACTGGAGGCCGTGCCGGGTTCGGCGCACGGTTACGACATCGTCGACCACGCGCGTGTCCGGGCCGAGCTCGGCGGGGAGGAAGGCCTGCGGTCGCTCTCCCGAACGGCGCGGCAGCACGGGCTCGGGCTCGTCCTCGACATCGTCCCCAACCACATGGCCGCCGTGCCCCGCCACAACCAGGCGCTGTGGGAGGTGCTGAGGGAGGGCCCCGCGTCGCCGTACGCGCACTGGTTCGACATCGACTGGGACGCGGGCAGCGGCAAGGTCCTGATGCCCGTGCTGGGCGGACGGCTGGGCGACGAACTCGGCGCGCTCCGGGTGGACGGTCGGGTCCTGCACTACGGCGACCACACGTTCCCGCTGCGCGAGGGCACCGAGGAGCTGCCCCTGGCGGAGCTGCTGGACGCCCAGTGGTACCGCCTCGGCTGGTGGCGACTGGCCCGTACCGAGCTCAACTACCGCCGTTTCTTCACCATTTCGGAGCTGATCGGGGTGCGGGTGGAGGACCCGGAGGTCTTCGCGGCCACCCATGCCAAGATCCTGGAGCTGGTTCGCGACGGAGTCGTCGAGGGGCTGCGGATCGACCATCCCGACGGCCTCGCCGACCCCGAGGAGTACCTGCACCGGCTGGGCGAGGCCACCGGCGGCTGCTGGACCGTCGTGGAGAAGATCCTCAGCCGGGAAGAGCGGCTGCCGCCCTCCTGGCCGGTCGCCGGAACGACCGGCTACGACGCGCTGCACCGGATCGACGGGCTCTTCACCGACCCCGTGGGCGCCGAGGAGCTGCTCCGCGCGTACCGCGACTTCGCGTCACCCGGCGGGGACCGGGGCGGCTACTGGGGGGCGACGGTGCGGCGCGCCGCGTACAAGGTGGTGACGCATGAACTGGCCGCGGAGACCGAGGCACTGGCCCGCCTGGCCGAACAGGTGTGCGCGGCCGGTCCGGCGCTGCGCGATCACGCGCCCTGGGCGCTGCGCACGGCGATCCGGGAGCTGCTGGTACGGGTACCCGTCTACCGGCCGTACCGCACCGGGGGCGAAACGGTCCTCACCGAGGACGCGGCGCAACGCGCGAAGGCGGCCTTCGCCGTGGCCGAGGAGGCGCAGGCGGTCGACGTGATCCGGGACCTGGCGCTCGGCCTCGGGGGCGAGCGACTCGGCGACGGCCCGGCGCAGCGGGCCTTCCGGGCCCGCTTCGCCCAGACGTCGTCGGCGCTGCGGGCCAAGTCCGTCGAGGACACGGCGTTCTACCGCTACGCGCCGCTGCTCTCGGCGAACGAGGTCGGCGGGGATCCCGGGTGCCCGGCGGTGAGTCCTGAGGAGTTCCACGAGTACTGCGCGCGGCTCGCGCGGGACTGGCCGTCGACGGGCACCGTGCTGTCCACGCACGACACCAAACGCAGCGCGGACGTCCGGGCCAGGATCGCGGTGCTGTCCCAGTGCCCCGAGCGGTGGGAGCGGGTGCTGACCGGGCCGGCGTGGGTGTCGGCGCCGGACCCCCATCTGGCGTGGGTGGCGTGGCAGACGGCCTTCGGCTTCGGATTCCCGCAGCCGGAACGGATCGGGCCCGCGCTGCTCAAGTCCGTGAGGGAGGCGGGCCTGCACACCAGCTGGACGGAACCGGACGCCGCGTACGAGCGGGCGGTGGACGAGTTCGTGGAAGCGGGGCCCGCGGGGCCGCCCATGTACACGCTGGCGCTGTTCGGCCGCGAACTCGACGAGTACGTAAGGGCCAACCTGCTCGGAGCGGCGCTGGTGCATCTGACGATGCCCGGGGTGCCCGACCTGTACCAGGGCACCGAGGGTGAGTATCTCGCCCTGGTCGACCCTGACAACCGTCAGCCGTTCCGGGAGGGACGGCCGGACGAGAAGACCGCTCTCACACGGGTGGCGCTGCTGCTGCGCCTTCGGCGGCCCGGGGTGTTCGGCGAGTCGGGCTCGTACGCCCCGCTGGAGGCGTCGGGACCGGCGGCGGGGCACTGCCTGGCGTTCTGCCGTTCGGGCGAGGTGGTCACGGCGGTGACCCGGCTCTCGCTGCGGCTGGACGAGCAGGGCGGCTGGGGGGAGACGTCGCTGGCACTGCCGGACGGCCGGTGGGCCGATCTGCTCGCCCCGGGGCGGGAGTTCCAGGGCGGCCCGGTGTCCCTGGCGGAGCTGTTCGCCGACCGTCCCGTGGCTCTGCTGGAGCGGGTGGCGGGGTAGGGCGTGCCGCCGGACCAGACCGGTTCGGCGGGCGGGGTCCGGCGCGTGCGGATGCAGGGCGGAGGTGGGCGTCCCCCGCCGAAGGCAGGGGGAGAAGTCGGCGCGCGGGGCGCCACCCGTGCCCGGAGGGCCACGGGAGGAGTCGGCGACCGACGGCAACGATGCGGCTGTGCGTGCCGGGCACGCGAGCCCGGCAGGATCCGGAACACCCGCCCTCGGCCCGGGGCGGCGTCCCGGTGGCCGCGCGGCAGGCGGTCCGCACCGGCCCGGTCGGCGGGGGCCTGCGGTCAGACGGCCGGATGCCCGGCGACCGCCGCCCCGCCACCGGCCCGGTCGGCGGGCAAACGGCCCTTGGGCTGCTGTGGTTCGGGCTGTACGGGTACGGCCGGCAGGTGGCGCTGCACCGGTGCGGACATCGAGACGGTGAGCGGCTCGCCGTGGTGGAGGATCTCCAGCGGGTCCCCCTCCACCAGGGTGTAGCGGGCCGCGGACGCGCGGATGTCCACCCGAAGCCGGCGTCCCCGCACCAGGATGGTGAACTTCAGCCCGGAGAGATGCTCGGGCAGCCGGGGGGCGAACCCGAGCCGGCCGCCCGCACCGCCCGGGCCGCCCTCGCCGTCGTGGTGGCGCATTCCGCCGAACCCGAGCACCAGGGCCATCCAGGTGCCCGCGAGGGACGCGATGTGCAGCCCGTCGCGGGTGTTGTGCTCCAGGTTGTCCAGATCCATCAGTGCCGCCTCGCCCAGATAGGCCCAGGCCAGCCGCAGGTGGCCGGTCTCGGCGGCCATGACGGCCTGGCAGCACGCCGAGAGCGAGGAGTCCCGCACGGTCAGCGGCTCGTAGTAGGCGAAGTTGCGGGACTTCTCCTCGGCCGTGAACGCCTGCGGGCAGGTCAGCATGGCGAGGACCATGTCGGCCTGTTTCACGACCTGCTTGCGGTAGAGGTCGAAGTAGGGGAAGTGCAGCAGCAGCGGGTACTGATCCGGTGAGGTGGCGTCGAAGTCCCAGTGCTGGAAGCCGGTGAACCCGGCCGACTGCTCGTGCACGCCGAGCGCCTCGTTGTACGGCACGGCGATCCGGGCCGCGGCGTCCCGCCAGGCGGCGGTCTCCTCGTCGTCGACGCCCAGTTCCTCCGCCCGTTCGGCGTAGCGGGACGCGGCCTCCGCGGCGGCCTCGAGGTTCCGCCGCGCCATCAGGTTCGTGTACAGGTTGTCGCGGGCGATGGCGCTGTACTCGTCGGGGCCCGTGACGCCGTCGATGTGGAAGGTGCCCTCCGGGTCGTGGTGGCCGAGCGAGTGCCACAGCCGCGCGGTGTGCACCAGCAGTTCCAGCCCCGGTCCCTGCTCGAAGACCTCGTCCCCGGTGGCTGCCACGTAGCGCACCACGGCGTCGGCGATGTCGGCGTTGACATGGAAGGCCGCCGTGCCCGCCGGCCAGTAGGCCGAGCACTCCGCGCCGCTGATCGTCCGCCACGGGAACGCCGCTCCGGACAGCCCCAGTTGATGGGCGCGGTCCCTCGCCGCGGGCAGCGTGGCATGCCGCCAGCGCAGGACCGCCGCGACGGACCGGGGGGCGGTGAAGGTGAGCACCGGGAGGACGAAGGACTCGACGTCCCAGAAGGAGTGCCCGTCGTAGCCCGTTCCCGTCAGGCCCTTGGCGGGGATCGCACGCTGCTCGCCCCTCGCCGCCGCCTGGAGCACATGGAAGAGGGCGAACCGTACGGCCTGCTGGATCTCCGCGTCACCCTCGACCTCGACGTCCGCGCAGGACCAGAAGTGGTCCAGATAGGCGCGCTGCTCGGCGAGCAGCCCCTCCCAGCCGGTGCTGCGGGCGGCGGCGACCGCGGCTTCGACCTGGTCGTGGACGGCAGGCAGCGACCGCTCTGCGGACCATCCGTACCCCACGAACTTCACCAGCCGGAGCCGCTCCCCGGGGGCCAGGGCGGCGGTGACCGTGAGCCTGCTGACATCCGGCTCGCTCTCGGCCGTCCACGACGTGCCTTCTGGGCCCTCGACGATGTGGTCGGCCGCCGCCGCGACCCGCTGGCCGCTCCTCCTGGTGCAGTGCACCAGGCGCAGCCGCGTGTCCTGGGCGAAGTCCTCCTCCGGCTCCAGCGGGGAGTCGATCGCCGCCGCCACCCGCGGGTCGCCCACGTCGTACGGCATCTGCTCGTTCGCGACCAGTTCGGACTGGACGGCCACGGTGGCCTCTCCGTCCAGCGGCTCGACCTCGTACGCGATCGCGGCGATGGCCCGCTGGGTGAACGACACCAGCCGGCTCGAGGTGATGCGCACGGTGCGGCCGGCCGGGGAGATCCACTCCGCGGTCCGGCGCAGGACTCCCGTACGGAAGTCCAGCACCCGCTCGTGTGCCGTCAGTTCGCCGTACCGGAGGTCGTAGGGGTGGTCGTCCACCAACAGCCGGATGATCTTCCCGTCGGTGACGTTGATCATCGTCTGGCCGGACTCCGGATAGCCGTAGCCCGCCTCCGCGTACGGCAGCGGATGGAGTTCGTGGACGCCGTTGAGGTACGAGCCGGGCAGCCCGTGCGGTTCGCCCTCGTCGACGTTGCCCCGCCACCCGATATGGCCGTTGGCCAACGCGAACACCGACTCGCTCTGGGCGAGGACGTCGAGGTTCAGCTCGGTCTCGCGCAGACACCACGGCTCGACCACATAGCTGGGATGGGTGATCATCGTGACTCCAGCAGTTCGGCGAGGTCCTTCACGACGACGTCGGCGCCGTGCCGGCGCAGCTCCGCGGCCTGCCCGGTCCTGTCGACGCCCACGACGATGCCGAATCCGCCTGCCCGGCCCGCCTCCACCCCGGCCAGGGCGTCCTCGAACACCGCCGCTGCACCCGGCTCGGCCCCCAGGGCACGGGCCGCGGCCAGATAGGTGTCCGGCGCGGGCTTGCCCCTCAGCTTCTGCTCATGGGTGACGATTCCGTCGATGCGTTCCTCGAAGAGGTCCTCGATCCCGGCAGCAGCCAGCACATCACGGCAGTTGGCGCTCGACGAGACGACGGCGCGCCGCAGACCCGCGTCCCTGGCGGCACGCACATAGGCCACCGATCCCTCGTACGCCTCCACGCCCTCCTCCCGGATCTTGCGGAGCACCAGGTCGTTCTTGCGGGTGCCGAGGCCCTGGACCGTCTCCGCGTCCGGCCCGTCGTCGGGCGAGCCGTCGGGCAGCCGGATGTCCCGCGCGGCGAGGAAGGTGCGGACCCCGTCCTCGCGGGGGCGGCCGTCCACGTACTCGTCGTAGTCGCGCACGGCGTCGAACGGCACGAAGGGCACGCCCTCGCGCTCGGCACGCCCGCGCAGATAGGAGTCGAACATCTCCTTCCACGCGGCCGCATGCACCTTCGCGGTGCGGGTGAGGACGCCGTCGAGGTCGAACAGGCAGGTGCGTACATGATCCGGAAGACCCAGCATGCCGTCGAGGCTAGAAGGGCGCGACGTCCCCCGGGGGCGGCAGTTGCCGGCCGCCGCGCCACGCGTAGCCCGTGGGGATGACGCCAGGTGTGCCATCCGGAGCAGCCGCGCCGCGGCACCGGGGCACGGCCCGGCGGGCACGGCGCGGACGGACCGCACCGGTTGCGGGTCAGCGGCGGTCGGGCAGACTCCAGCGGTACGGAGCGATGAGCCGGTCGATCGACTCGGGGCCCCAGGAGCCCGGGGTGTACGGCTCGACCGGCGGCGGGTCCGCCAGCAGCGGGGCGGATGCCTCCCACAGACGCTCGATCCCGTCGGAGCGGGTGAACAGGGACTGGTCGCCCAGCATCGCGTCCAGGATGAGGCGTTCGTATCCCTCGAGCGCGTACATCGAGTTGAAGGAGTCGCCGTAGTCGAAGACCATCCCGGCCTCCTCCAGACGCATGGCAGGGCCGGGCTCCTTCACCAGGAAGCGGGCGGCGATCCGGCCGGGGTCGGCGAAATCGATCACCAGCTCGTTGTTCCGGATCCCTTCCGAGCCGCCCTGCACGGGCAGCGGGAACATGCGCAGGGCCGGTTCCCGGAATCCGAGCGTCACGACGTGCCGTCCCTCTCCGAGCGACTTGCCCGAGCGCAGGAAGAAGGGCACACCGGCCCACCGCCAGTTGTCCAGTTCGACGCGCAGCGCGATGAACGTCTCGGTGTCCGACCGGGGATCGACGCCCGGCTCGTCGCGATACCCCTCGTACTGGCCACGGACGACCTGCGCCGGGTCCAGGGGACGCATGGACTCGAAGACCTTTCCCTTCTCGTCCCGCAGCGACTTCGCCGTGAGTACGGCCGGGGGCTCCATCGCCATGAACCCCATGAGCTGGAAGAGGTGAGTGACGATCATGTCCCGGAAGGTGCCGGTGCCTTCGAAGAACTGGGCACGGCCCTCGATCCCGATCTTCTCCGGCACGTCGATCTGCACATGGCTGATGTGGTCGCGGTTCCAGACGGGCTCGAAGAAACCGTTGGCGAACCGGAGGGCGAGGATGTTGTCGACGGACTCCTTGCCGAGGAAGTGGTCGATGCGGAAGATCCGGGACTCGTCGAAGACGGAGTGGATCGTCGCATTGAGGGCCCGGGCCGAGGGGAGATCCGTGCCGAAGGGCTTCTCCACGATGACGCGGGCGTTCTCGGCGAGACCGGTCGCGCCCAGCATCTCGATCACGGAGGCGAAGGCCTTGGGCGGAACGGCGAGGTGGAACAGCCGGCGGGGTCTGCCACCGACGGCCTGCTCTGCCTTCCGTACGGCAGAAAGGAGCGGCTCGGGGTCGTCGGGGTCGGCCGCGCCGAACGTCAGCGCGTCCTCGAACTCCTGCCACTCCGGGCCTTCCGGCTTCGATCTGCCGAATTCGGCGACCGCCTCCCGGGCCCGTTTGCGGAAGTCGTCGTCGCTGAGCGCGGCCTGGGACGGCGCCGAGCCGACGATCCGGTAGCGGGCCGGCAGCAGCCCGGCCTTGGCGAGATGGAAGAGTCCCGGCAGGAGCTTGCGCCGGGCGAGGTCACCGGTCGCACCGAACAGCACGATGACGTGGTCCTCGGGGACCGGACCACTGCTTCCTGACCCGGGGCCGCTGGTCATGGTTCACCGCGCCTTCTCGGCGTGACCGCCGAATTCGCCGCGCATCGCGGACAGCACCTTGTCCCTGAACTCGCCCAGCCCGCGCGATTCGTACCGCTCGTTGAGCGCGGCGCTGATGACGGGCGCGGGCACGCTCTCCTCCACGGCCGCGACCACCGTCCACCGGCCCTCTCCGGAGTCGGAGACCCGGCCGGCGAAATCGTCGAGTTCGGGCGAGCGGGCCAGCGCGTCGGCCACGAGGTCGACCAGCCAGGAGCCGACGACGGAGCCGCGGCGCCACACCTCCGCGACCTCGGCCACGTCGATCTCGTACTGGTAGGCCTCGGGTTCCCGCAGCGGGGCGGTCTCGGCGTCGACGGAGCGCGAACGCAGGCCCGCGTCCGCGTGCTTGATGATGCCGAGCCCCTCGGAGATGGCGGCCATCATCCCGTACTCGACCCCGTTGTGGACCATCTTCACGAAGTGGCCGGAGCCGCTCGGGCCGCAGTGCAGATAGCCCTGGGGTGCGGTCCCGTCGGTCCGGGTCCTGCCGGGGGTGGGTTCCGCGTCCCCGGTGCCCGGGGCGATGGTGCGGAAGACGGGGTCCAGCCGGGCCACCGCCTCTTCCTCGCCGCCGATCATCAGGCAGTAGCCCCGCTCCAGGCCCCAGACACCGCCCGAGGTCCCGCAGTCGACGTAGTGGATCCCCCGCGGAGCGAGCTGCTTCGCCCGGGTGATGTCGTCCCGGTAGTACGAGTTGCCGCCGTCGACGACGGTGTCACCGGCGTCGAGCAGGGCGGCCAGCTGGTCCAGTGTCGGCTGCACCACGCCGGCGGGGAGCATCAGCCAGACGTTTCTGGGCTTCTCCAGCTTGTCGACCAGGTCGTGGAGGGAGGAGGCCGCGGTCGCCCCCTCCTTCTCCAGCTCCTGTACGGCCTCACGGTCGAGGTCGTAGACGACACAGCGATGGCCGTCACGCATCAGCCGGCGCACGAGATTGGCGCCCATCCGGCCGAGCCCGATCATGCCGAGCTGCATGGGTGTGTCAGTGGTCATGGCCGACTTCCCGTTCTTCAGAGCGCGGTGGTGACGGATGACTGCGTTGACGGATGAGCCGTGGCCGGGCTCCGGCTTTCGGGCGGTGCCGTCATGTCCTCGCCCCCTGCCGCGACCGCACCAGCTCCCGTGCGACCTCGGCCACGCGCTGCGAGGTGAATCCGAACTTCGTGAGCAGCTGCTTCAGGGGCGCCGACGCGCCATAGGTGTGCATGCCGACGACAGTCCCGTGGTCGCCCACGTACCGGTCCCAGCCGAAGGTCGACGCCTGCTCGATGCCGACCCGCGCGGTCACGGCGGGCGGGAGGACCTGGTCGCGGTACTCCCGCGGCTGACGGTCGAACAGTTCCCAGCACGGCATGCTGACCACCCGGGCCCCGATGCCCTCCGCGTCGAGTTCGTCACGTGCGGCCAGCGCCAGGGACACCTCGGATCCGGTGGCGAGCAGGATCACCTGCGGCTCGCCGGAGGGCGCGTCGGCCAGGACATAGGCGCCGAGGGCGACACCCGACGCAGGGGCGAGCTGTGACCGGTCGAGTGTGGGCAGGGCCTGGCGGGAGAGGACCAGTGCCGCGGGCTCGTGGCGCAGAGCGCCGACCACCCGCCAGGTCTCCACGACCTCTCCCGCGTCGCCGGGCCGGAAGACGAGCAGTCCCGGCATCGCGCGCAGGCCTGCGAGCTGTTCGACGGGCTGGTGGGTGGGTCCGTCCTCGCCGACCCCGATGGAGTCGTGGGTGAAGACGTGGACGGACGGGATCTCCATCAGCGCGGACAGCCGGATGGCGGCCTTGGCGTAGTCGGAGAAGATGAGGAAGCCCGACCAGTACGGCCGCAGTTTGGTCAGGGCCATGCCGTTGACGACAGCTGCCGAGGCGTGCTCCCGGACGCCGAGGTGGAGGTTGCGTCCGGACGGGCTGTAGGGCTGGAAGTCACCCGCGCCGGGGAACGTGAGCCGGGTCTTGGTCGACGGCGCGAGGTCTGCGGAGCCGCCGATGACCCAGGGCACGCTCTGCGCGAGGGCGTTCAGCACCTGGCCCGAGGAGTCCCTGGTGGCCAGTCCCTTGGGGTCGGGAGGGAAGTCGGGGAGCTTGCTGTCCCAGTCGTCGGGGAGTTCACGGCGCTGCATGCGCTCCAGCTCGTCGGCGAGTTCGGGCCAGGCCGCACGGTAGGCGTCGAACCGCTTCTCCCAGGCCGTGCGCAGCCCTGCGCCCCGGGCACCGATGCCTTGGTCGAACCACTCGTGGATGCCTTCGGGAATCCAGAACTCCTGGTCCTCGGGTATGCCGAGGAAGCGCTTGGCCGCCCGCACACCGTCCTCGCCGAGCGGCGACCCGTGGGCCTTGGGCGAGTCCTCGACGGGGGATCCGTAGCCGATGTGGCTGTGCACCAGGATCAGGGTCGGGCGCTCGCTCTCGGTCCGGAAGGTGTGGAACGCGCGCGTGATGGCGTCGAGGTCGTTGGCATCCGCGACGGTGGTCACGTTCCAGCCGTACGCGAGGAAACGCGCGGCGACGTCCTCGGTGAAGGTGATGCTGGTGTGGCCCTCGATCGTGACGCGGTTGGAGTCGTAGATCCAGCACAGGCGGGACAGCTGGTGGTGTCCGGCGAGCGAGGCGGCCTCGGAGGCGACGCCCTCCATCATGCAGCCGTCCCCGGCGAGCGCGTACACGTCGAAGTCGAAGAGCGGGAAGCCGTCCTGGTTGTACCGTGCGGCGAGCCATCTGCCCGCCATCGCCATTCCGACGGAGTTGGCCACCCCCTGGCCCAGCGGCCCGGTCGTGGCCTCGACACCGCTCGTCCAGCGGTACTCGGGGTGGCCTGGGCAGCGGGAGCCGAGCTGGCGGAACGACTTCAGGTCGTCGAGCGTCACCGCCGGGCGTCCCAGGATCTCGTAGTCCGGGTCGACGGCACGGACCCCGGTCAGATGCAGCAGCGACCACAGCAGCGTCGAGGCGTGTCCCTCGGAGAGGACGAAGCGGTCGCGGTTGGGCCAGATCGGGTCCTGGGGATCGAACCGCAGGAACCGCTGCCAGAGCGTGTACGCGACGGGTGCGATCCCCATGGGCGTGCCCGGGTGGCCGGACTGGGCCTTCTGGACGGCGTCCATGCACAGCCCGCGGATGGTGTTCACCGCCAGTGTGTCCAGGTCGGTCATGAGCAATTCCCCGATCTCGTCGGGCCGGGCCGGGCCGGTGGGCGTCGCTCCAGGCGGACGGTGCGTACCGGCGACCCGCAGCCCGGCGCTCCGTAGGTTCCGTGGCTCCGCGATCCTGCTCGCAGCGTGCCCGGCACACCGGGCGCGCTGCCTCACCCGCCGGGGGTGAAAGGCGTCAGGTGTGCGGCACGACGGCCACGGGGCACGGCGCGTGGTGGATCACGGCGTGGGTGACCGACCCGATGTGCGCGCCCGACGCCGACCGGCGCCTGCCGACGACCACGAGTCCCGCGTCCGACGCGGCCTCGACCAGGTGGCTGCCCGCCCGTCCGGGGGCGGCCTCCTCCGACACCTTCACCCCGGGAAACCTGTCCCGGTAGGGGCGCACCGCTTCCGAGAGCGCCGACTCCTTCTCCGCCTCCGTCCCCCGGTCGGCCTCACCGCCGCCGGAGGCCGCCGTGTGGTGGTGGACGGCCGGGAAGCGCCAGCTGTGCACGATGTGCAACGGGGCGGAGTGCCGTGCCGCGAAGTCGAACGCGAACTCGAGCAGCTCGTCCTGCACATCGCGTACGTCCAGACCGAGGACCACCTTGCGCCGGCCCTCACCGCCCGGAGCGCCGCCCGCACCCGCGCCGGCCGCGTCCTCGCCGTAGCCCGGCCGCACCAGCACCACCGGGTGCTTCGCCGCCCCCACGACCTCCTGCCCCACCGAGCCGACGAGGAAGCCCCCGACACCGCCGAGCCCGTGTGACCCCATGACCAGCAGCTCCGCGTCGGAGGCCGCGGCCACCAGCACCCTGGCAGGGGCGTCCTCGACCTCCTCCAGCGTCGTTTCGACGTCCGGCCGGCGCGCGCGGACGCGCTGCTCCGTCGCACCCAGCAGGCTCTGCTCCCGGCCGGTCCGTGTGTCACGCGTCGGCTTCACGGCAGCGAGCTGGTGTTCCTGCCACTGCGAGGCGTTCACCAGCCGCAGGCCGGTCCCGCGCGCCGCGGCTTCGTCCACGGCCCAGTCCAAAGCCGCCAGGCTCTCGTCGGAGCCGTCCACTCCCACAGCGATGGGTCGGGACATGCTGCTCTCCTTGCCTCGGGCTCTTGGCGGAGAAGCCGTCACGAGGGGGTCGCGGGCAACCGCGCAAGAGGGCACCTGATCAAGAAATCTACCCATTGGCCACAGAGGGCGCGATTCAGGGCGTGACGGACAGTGAATCCCCCTGTCCGCACCCGCCGGGCACCGGCGGCGCGTCCCGGACACGGCCGGGGTACGCCCGCCATGGCCGCGGCCGGGTCGGGCGTCCCGCGCGGCCATGACTCCCTCAGCAGCCCGCCGAACTCCTCGGCCACGCCGGTCAGGGCGACGGTGCATGTGCACGGCCAGGGCGGAATCGTGAAGGTCGTCGCCCTGGAGGCCGCGGGCAGGTCCTCGGCGTCCGTCCGGTCGGTCCGAACGTCTCGGAGACGAACGCCAGAGCCGGGCGATCGTCAGGTCGGGACGCCGGGCCGTCCGATGGGGCACGGCGCGTCCGCGCTCACCCGACGCCGCCGGAGGCGGTCGGAGGCGGTCGGAGGCGGTCGGAGGCGGTCGGCGAGGCTTTCCCTGTCCCTGGCCGGCCGGGCACTGCACCAGCAGGGGTGAGCGCGGGGAGGGTGCCGCGGGCCGCACCGGCCGCGGGACGCGTTCGCCCGGCAGGGCCGTCGCCGCGGGCAGGATCGGGCGATCCGCTGTTCCCCGTGAGCCGACGGGGGCTGTCCCCACCACCGGGGGCACGGGAACTCAGCGTGCGTCGAGCCGGAAGCTCATCCGGCCGAAGCCGACCATGTCGCCCGCCTGGACCACGACCGCGCCCGTCACCCGGCGGCCGTTGACCGTGGTGCCGTTCGTGGAGCCGAGGTCGCGCAGCACCCACAGCCCGCCGCGCAGGGTGAGTTCGGCGTGCACCCGCGAGACCGTCTCATGGCTGAGCCGCAGCCCGTTGGCCGGGTCCCGTCCGATGCGCAGAGGGTACGGACCGGGCTCGGGCAGCAGCAGCGGAGGCAGCTTCTCGGCCTGCCAGGCACGGCTGAGCCGCACGGAGAACGCCGAGATCCTGCCGACCACGCCGAACAGCTTCTTCGACAGCCGCCCTTCGGCCCGCAGGTCGGCGGTCAGGGCCCGCAGTTCGTCGGGCCTGCGTGCGGACAGGGCGAGTTCCATGCGCCGTACGAACGTGTCGTGCGACAGCCTGCCCTGGACGGCGCCCTCTCTGAGCAGTCCCAGGGCACGATCCCGCTCGGCGTCGGAGAGCCGCGCGGGATACGTCTGGAACTCGAAGGAGGACGTCACATTCGCGATTGTCGGGCCGAGTGCCCCGAGGTGTCCAGAAGGACCGGTGAAGATCACGAAGAACCGGTGCCGGTGTCCGTCGGCCGACTTCGGCGAACGGAGGCCGAAAAGGGGCTGGACGGCTCCGCCGGGTGCCGTCTAGCGTGATCACGACGCCCGTGACCGACGGAAGGAGGCGAGTGCAGTGCAGACCGCACGATTCCCGCGCTCCCGCCCCGTCCATCCGGCGTTCGCCGTCTGACCGGGAGCACATCGCAGACGTATCTTCCCGGAGGACTTCCTCATGACCGAACTGGTCATCCGCGCGCTCTCCTCGAGCGACGCACATCTCTTCGACGCCCTGCCCGACCCGCTCGGCGTGGGCAGCGCACTCGCCCGCACCACACACCGCGCCGACTGGAAGCGGGTCGCCCTGCGCGACGGCAAGGTCGTCGCACGGGCGGCCTGGTGGGGCGGGCCCGGCGACGCGGCCCCCGTCAATCTCAACTGGTTCGACGTGGCCGACGGCGAGGAGGAGGCCGGCGCCGAACTGCTGCGCACCTCGCCGTTCCAGGTCGGGTACGAGCTGATCCTGCCTCCCGGCTGGCGCGACGACCCGGTGTTCCGGGCCGCCGGTGAGTCACGCCTGAGTGCCGCGCGTGCGGCCGGGATGGAGGTGCTCGTGGAGCGCTTCCAGTACCGCTGGACCCAGGAGTGCGGACTGCCGGAACGGCCCGGGCGGCTGGAGTTCCGGCCGGAGCCCGACGACGCCGTCGTCCTGGACGTGCTGCGCCGTATCCACTCGGTCACGCTGGACGCGCACGCGCTGCGCGCCGTCGCCGAGGGCGGACTCGACCAGGCCGCGCGGGAGGAACTGGACTTCTTCCACTGGTGCCCGTCACCGCGCGAGTGGTGGCAGCTGGCGTACACGGCAGAGGGCGAGCTCGCCGGGATGCACATCCCGGCGCACAACCCGTCCGGCCCGTGCGTCGGCTTCATCGGTGTCGTGCCCGAGCAGCGCGGCCGCGGCTACGCGTACGACCTGCTCGCCGAGTGCACGCACTTCCTGGCGGGACAGGGCGCGGAGTTCATCGCGGGCGCCACCGACCAGGGCAACTTCCCGATGGCGGCGAACTTCACGAAGGCCGGTCATCCGGTGGTGCAGGAGCGTATCCACCTCGTGTGAATCGCGGACCCACCCGGTGTGGTCCGGACTCTTGATCAGGGCTCGGAGGTGTCCGTAGGCTCCGGGCACCTCCGAGCCCGCACCACCGAGCCGATGGCGAGCGGCCCATGACAACCGAAAAGCTGGACTCCGAGCCGCGGACGCGCGTCGGCGGCGGCTGGACATCCGGGCTCGTGCTGGTCGAACTCGGTCTGTTCATGGCATTTCTGACACCTATTCAGATTCTGCTCGCCGAACAGATGGAAGCCATCGATCCGTCGGGCAAGGAGATGTCGCTCGGCCTGACCACCGGCCTCGGTGCGCTCGTCGCCGTCTTCGCCAATCCGCTGGCGGGCGCCCTGTCGGACCGGACCGGCGGCCGTTTCGGCCGCCGTCACCCCTGGATCCTCGGCGGGGCGCTGGCCGGCGCGGCCGGGCTCGCGGTGACATCGGCGCAGACCACGGTCATCGGGGTGGCCCTGGGCTGGGGTCTGGCGCAGCTCGGGCTCAACGCGATGCTCGCCGGGGCCAACGCCGTCGTCCCCGATCAGGTGCCGGTGCGGCAGCGGGCCGCCGTCTCCGGCTGGATCGGGATACCGCAGACCCTGGGACTGGTGGTCGGCGCGCTGCTCGTGACGACGGTCGCGACGGACACGGCGGCCGGATATCTGCTGCTGGCGGCCCTGGTGGTGCTGTGCGCACTGCCGTTCGTCGTCCTCACCCGCGACCCTCAAGTGCCTCGCGAGGCACGGCGGGCGCCGGTGCGCGTCGCGGACTTCTGGGTGAGCCCGCGCGCGCATCCGGACTTCGGCTGGGCGTGGCTGACGCGGTTCCTGGTGATGCTCGGCAATGCCACCGGCACGCTCTATCTGCTGTACTTCCTCAAGGACGCGGTGCACTACGCGAATCCGGACGAGGGCGTACTGATCCTGACGTTGCTCTACACCGCGGGTGTCGTCGTGACGGCGGTCGCCGGCGGGGTGGTTTCGGACCGCTGGGGACGGCGCAGGGCGCTGGTCTCCGTGAGTTCGGTGGTGATGGCCGCCGCGGCGCTGCTGCTGGCCTTCTGGCACACCTGGCCGGTGGCGATGGGCGCGGCGCTGCTGATGGGCCTCGGCTTCGGGGCGTACCTGGCGGTGGACCAGGCACTGATCACCCAGGTGCTGCCGAGCGCCGGCGACCGGGCCAAGGACCTGGGAGTCATCAACATCGCCAACTCGGCGCCCCAGGTCCTCGGTCCGGCCCTCGCCGCGCCGATCGTGGCCTACGCGGGCGGGTACGCCGGGCTGTATCTGACGTCCACGCTCGTGACGGTCCTCGGCGGGATCCTGGTGTGGCGGATCAGGTCAGTGCCCTGAGGTCCGCTGCGCGCGGATGAACTCCCGGTACCAGGCGTACGACGCCTTCGGAGTGCGCTGCATCGTCTCGTAGTCGACATGGACCAGGCCGAAACGCTGCGATGCCCCTTCGACCCACTCGATGTTGTCGGTCAGCGACCAGACGAAGTAGCCGCGTACGTCGACCCCCGACTCGACCGCGCGGTGCAGGGCGCGCAGATGGCCGTCCAGGTACGCGATGCGGCGGGTGTCGTCGACGCCGTCGTACGAGCATCCGTTCTCCGTGATGTGCACGGGCGGGAGACGGTCGCCGTAACGCTCCTTGAGCGTGACGAGGACTTCGCGCAGGCCGTCGGGGACGACGGGCCAGCCGAAGTGGGTACGTTCGGCTCCCTCGATGTCCCTGAGGCCGAAGGGAAGTCCGGCGGGCATGCCGAGCCCGGCGTACGACTGCAGGGCGTCAGGCGCCGGCGCGCCGACGAGCATGGGGCTGTAGTAGTTGACGCCGTACCAGTCGAGGGGCTGGGAGATCACCGAGAGGTCGTCGGTGACCGGCCCCGGCATGAGGCCGTCGAAGCCTTCGGGATAGCTGCCGGTGAGCAGCGGGTCGGCGAACAGCCAGTTGGTGAGGGTGTCGTAGATCTCGGCGCCCGCACGGTCCTCTTCGGTGTCGCCTGCCGTGCGGACGGGCGAGTGGGAGACCGCCAGGCCGATGTTGCCGGCCCCCGCGGCACGCAGGGCCTGGACGGCGAGACCGTGGGCGAGCAGCTGGTGGTGGGCCGCGGGCAGGGCGTCGAAGAGGAGCTGCTTTCCGGGGGCGTGCTCGCCGAGCGCGTAGCCGAGCATGGTGACTTCGGCCGGTTCGTTGATGGTGATCCACATGGGTACGCGGTCGGCGAGGCGTCCGGCGACGACGGCGGCGTACTCGGCGAAGCGCGCGGCGGTGTCGCGGTTGAGCCAGCCGCCCTGCTCCTCGAGGGGCAGGGGGGTGTCCCAGTGGTAGAGGGTCGGGGCGGGCGTGATGCCGTGGGCGCAGAGTTCGTCGACGAGGCGGTCGTAGAAGCCGAGTCCCACGGAGTTGACGGGGCCGCTGCCGCCCGGGACCACCCGGGGCCAGCTGATGGAGAAGCGGAAGGCTCCGGCGCCGAGCCCGGCGAGCAGGGCCACGTCCTCGGGGAAGCGCTCGTGGAAACCGGTGCCGCGGGCGGCGTCCGCGCCGTCCTTGATACGCCCGGGCTGCGCCGCGAAGGCGTCCCAGCCGGAGGGCCCCTTGCCGTCGGTGTCCGCGGCGCCTTCGGTCTGGAAGGCGGACGCGGACGCTCCCCACAGGAAGTCCGGCGGGAAGGTGGGCAGCTGCGTCGGTGAGGGTACGGGGGGCGGTGTCATGGCCGGGACCCTAGTACCGGCGAGTAGCCCGCCTCCAGACCCCGGACTTGCCAGGATGGGTGGGAGTGCCACCGATACGGACCGAACGGACCGACACGACAGGGGAATCGCCAGTGCTGTTCGAGGTGTGGGCGCCGAACGCCGAGGACCGGGTCGCGCTGTGGCTGGAGGGTGAGCAGCACGCGATGGAGCGCGACGCCGCGCGGCAGGGGTGGTGGACGGCCGAGGCTCCGGCGCGGGACGGTACTCGCTACGGCTTTCTGCTGGACGGCGGTCCGCTGCTGCCCGATCCGCGCTCACGCCGTCAGCCGGAGGGCCCGGACGGCCCGAGCGCGGTGGTCGCGCCGGACACCCATGTCTGGCGTACCGACGACTGGCAGGGGCGGGGGCTCGCGGGCGCGGTCCTGTACGAGCTGCACGTCGGCACGTACACGCCCGAGGGCACGCTGGACGCCGCCGCCGGGCGACTGGGCGAGCTGGTGGAGCTGGGCATCACCCATGTGGAACTGCTGCCCGTGTGTCCGTTCCCCGGGACCCATGGGTGGGGGTACGAGGGGGTCTCGCCGTGGGCCGTGCACGAGCCGTACGGAGGCCCCGGGGCGCTCAAGCGATTTGTCGACACGGCACACTCGCTCGGTCTCGGTGTGATCCTTGATGTCGTCCACAACCATCTGGGTCCTTCGGGCAACCACCTCCCCGTCTTCGGCCCGTACTTCACCGACACCCATCACACGCCCTGGGGCTCCGCGGTCAACCTCGACGCGCCCGGCTCGGACGAGGTGCGCGCGTATCTGGTGGGCAGCGCGCTGGCCTGGCTCCGCGACTACCGCATGGACGGTCTGCGCCTGGACGCGGTCCACGCACTCGCCGACAGCCGCGCGCTGACGTTCCTCGAGGAACTGTCGGCAGCGGTGGACGACTTCGCGGCGGACGTACGCCGTCCGCTGTTCCTGATCGCCGAGTCGGACCTGTGCGATCCGCGGACGACCCGCCCGCGCGAGGAGGGCGGTCTCGGGCTGCACGCGCAGTGGAACGACGACTTCCACCATGCCCTGCACACCACCCTGACCGGCGAATCACAGGGCTATTACGGGGACTTCGGGCGCGCCCCGCTCGCCGCGCTCGCGAAGACGCTGGGCCATGTCTTCTTCCACGACGGTACGTACTCGACGTTCCGCGGCCGCACCCATGGGCGACCGGTCGATCTCGCGCGCACACCGGCGCACCGTTTCGTCGGCTACGCCCAGACCCATGACCAGATCGGCAACCGCGCCCTCGGCGACCGCCTCTCGGCACTGCTCTCCCCCGGCCTGCTGGCGTGCGCGGCGGCGCTGGTGCTGACGGGGCCCTTCACCCCGATGCTGTTCATGGGCGAGGAGTGGGGCGCCCGTACGCCGTGGCAGTTCTTCACCGACCACACCGATCCCGACCTCGCGGAGGCCGTCAGGCAGGGCCGGCGGCGGGAGTTCGCCGGATACGGCTGGGCGGCGAAGGACATCCCAGACCCGCAGGACCCGGCCACCCGGGAGCGCTCCTGCCTGGACCGGTCGGAGCGCGAACGCGAGCCCCATGCCCGGCTGCTGGCCTGGCACCGCCGGCTCATCGCCCTGCGCCGCACCGAGCCGGACCTCTCCGACCCGGACCTCGCCGCGGTGCGTGTCGCGTACGACGAGGAGGCGCGCTGGTTCGTCTTCCGGCGCGGCGACATCCGGGTGGTGGTCAACCTGGCGGAGGACGCCGCCGCGATCCCGCTGGGCGGCGGCGGCCGGGTGCTCGCGGCGTGGGACGCGGTGCGGGCACCCGGGGCGGACGGGGTACTGGAGCTGCCTGGCGAGTCCTGCGTGGTGCTCGCGGACGGGTGACGGGCGTGATGCCCGCCGACACGTGGCCTGCCGCCCCGCGGCGCCCTCGTGCCGTCACGCCGTCACGGCCTATTCGACGATCGCCATCTCGCGCGGCGTGTTGTTGAAGCGACGGCCACCGGTCTCCGTGACGGTGACGATGTCCTCGATGCGGACACCGAACCGGCCCGGGAGATAGATGCCCGGCTCGATCGAGAAGCACATGCCCGGCACCAGCGGCCGTTCCTCGCCCTCGATCATGTACGGCGGCTCGTGCGTGGTGACACCGATGCCGTGTCCGGTGCGGTGGATGAAGTACTCGCCGTATCCGGCGGACGCGACGACCGCGCGCGCCGCCCGGTCGACGTCCTGGCAGGCGGCGCCGGGACGTACGGCGTCGAACCCGGCCTGCTGGGCGGCGCGCACGACATCGTGGACGTGCTGCTCCTCCGCCGTCGGCTCACCCACGTGGACCGTGCGGGTGGTGTCGGAGCCGTATCCGTGCTTGAGGCCACCGAAGTCGAGCACGACCATGTCGCCCCGCCCGATGGTGCGCTCCCCCGCCTCGTGGTGCGGATCGGCGCCGTTCGGTCCCGAGCCGACGACCGTGAAGTCCACCTGGGAGTGGCCGAAGCTCAGGAGCAGGTGCGCGAGGTCGGCCGCGATCTCGCTCTCCTTGCGGCCGGAGAAGCGGACCTTGAGGATCTCGCCGTACGCCTCGTCGGCCGCCGCTCCCGCAGCCTCGAGCCTCGCCAGCTCGGATGCGTCCTTGACAGCGCGCAGCATGGGCAGCGCCTCGGTGAGTGCCACATAGGAAGTGTCCGGCAATTGCTTCTGCAGACCGAGCAGATGCATGGCCCAGGCGTTGTCGCTGACGCCGTAGCGGCCCGTGCGGTCGAGCAGGTCCGCGGCCACCGTGTAGGGGTCCGTGCCGTCGGTCCAGTCGCGGAGGGTGAGCGCGGGCGCTCCGGGCGCGTGCCCGGCGTCGGGCGCCTCGAGGGTGGGCACGACGAGCACCGGGTCGCGGCCGTCGGCGAGGACGAGGAGGGTGAGCCGTTCCGTGGTCACGGGCCGGTGGCCGGTGAGGTGCACCAGATCGGGGCCGGGAGCCACGAGGAGGCCCGCGAGGCCGGCATCGGCGGCGGAGCGGGCGGCGCGTGCCATACGGGCACGGTAGTCGCCGGCGGTGAAGGGCGCCGGCGGCACGTTCGAGGACGGCGTGTTCGTGGTGGGCATCAGGACTCCTTCTCAGCGGCCTGAACGGGTTTTCCGCTGCCTGAACGCGTTCGGGCGGGCCCGGCCGGTGGGCGGGACGGCGGGCGGGCGGGCAACGGGCGGGCAACGACACCTGGCAGGGGCGGTGCGCGGACCGGCGGTGGCCGGACCGGCGCCGGATCTCCGTCGGGTCAGCCCTCGTCCTGCTCCTCGGCGACCAGTCTTTCCAGCAGATCCTGGAAGTCCTCCCCGACCACGATCCGCAGCCCGTCGCCGTCCTCGTCACGATCGCTGAGCTGGGTCAGTGTCCCGGCCCGCCACCAGTAGACGTACGGCGTGATGGCACCGGGTGTGTCCGCGTACCCGGAGGCGGCGAAGGCGGCCATGCCGTTCACCGTCGGGATGACACTGGTGTCGCGGATGACATGAAAGGCCACCTGGTGGCGGAAGGGCAGCGCCACGATCGCGCCGTCCGCCGTGATGTGCTGCCCGGTGACCTGGCGGACGAGCGCGTCCAGGGCCAGGACCCTGCTCGCGGTGTAGAAGGAGTCGCCGACCACCACGTCGAAGCGCATGCCGCCGGCGTCCTTGATGGTCTCGTGGCCCTCCACCGGCAGCGCGCGCAGGTTGTCCATCGCCCGCTCCCGGAGCCACGCCACGTCCCCGAGCGGCTCCAGGGCCTCGTCGGTGAGCATCATGACGCTCTCCGGCAGGTCGAGGGCGAGGACCTCGCACAGGCCCGGGGCCAGGCTCCGGGCGTAGCCGAAGGTCTTCGGGTCGAGCCCCTCCGAGCCGATCACCCGCGGATACAGCTGGGAGCGGATCTGGTCGGGCGGGAGGGTGTCCAGTGCGGAGGGCGCGTCCATGGTGCGCAGCACCATGGCGACATGCCCGCGAATCACCTCGGGCCACACTCGGGGACCCCGCTCGTCGTTGTGGCAGACCGCGGCAAGGTTGCCGAGGCCGAACTGCCGCCCGGCGCTGTCGGTGACGACGTCGGCGTAGACGGTGACCTCCAGGCCCTGCTCGGCGAACGCCTCCCGGACCTGGCCACGGAAGCGCGCGCCCTCGCCCGCCGAAAGGAAGGCGAACTCGGCGTCCCGGGGTACGTCGTCCCCGTCCCGCTTCGGTCCTCGCCGGAACAGCCCCACTTCGGCCCCCGCTCTTCCGCTGTGCGCTCAGCATTCCCGTGTGTGTGCTCAGGTTTCGAGCGTACCTACGGCACCGTGGGCCGCGCAGTCGGCCCTGCGCTGCTTCGGCCACATCCCGCGGACGGCTCCACGTGGTCATGTCACCGGATCGGATCCCCGGTGCGACCACGGCTGCCGCCCGGGAATCGCCACCGCCCGGGAACGACGGGTTCACGGCCGCGGTGGAACGCCTCCCGCTCCTCGACGAGGTACGGCTCCACGGCCTCGCGCCGCCGCCTCTCCGCCTCCGGGCCACGCCGGGCCTCGCACGCTTCCCCGGATTCCCGGAGCGACACCCCGACGACCTCCTGTCCGTCCTCCGACCACTACGCGAAGGCCCCGCATGCCCTGCGGATGGGTCTCCGGCTGCCACGCGCCCTCGAAAGCCTCCAGCGTGCCCGGCTTGATCCCTTCCCTCGCGTCGTCATCCGGACGAAGTGTTCCTCCATCACGGCCTCCTCCGGGCGGGCCGCACCCTGCTGCGCCAGGTGGGGCGCCCCCCGATCCACCGTAGGCTGCGCCAACCGCTGCCGCCTCCGCGAGCCGGGGCGTCTCGGTGCTCCGGCGGGAACAGGCCGTCAGGCCGCCCGGACGACCAGATGTGCCCGATGCCGGCCGCGCTCCACCAGGCGGGCGTTGGCCTCGTCCGAGTCCCTGACCCAGCGCTCTGCGTACGGCCGCGCCTTGCCGTGCCGGACATGCCGGTCGACGAGCCGGGGCACGCGGAGCCCGTCGTCCAGCTCCAGGTACCACGCCTCGTCGAGCAGGCCGCGGACCCTCGCCCAGGGCCCGTCGTCGTGCAGCAGATAGTTGCCTTCGGTGATGACGAGCGGAATGTCAGGCGGGACGGGGATGCTGCCCGCCACGGGCTCCTCGAGGCTCCTGTCGAAGGCGGGCGCGTACACGGTCGTGCCCTCCTCGGGTGCGCGCAGCCGGGCGAGCAGCGCGGCGTACCCCACGGCGTCGAAGGTGTCCGGCGCGCCTTTGCGGCCCGCACGGCCGAGGCGTTCCAGCTCGGTCCGGGCGAGGTGGAACCCGTCCATGGGTACGAGTACGGCGAGCCCGCCCAGCCGTGCCACGAGCTGTTCGGCGAGCGTCGACTTGCCGGCCCCGGGCGGCCCGGCGATCCCGAGAATCCGCCGGGCACCGGGCAGGGCGAGACGACGGGCACGTTCGCTGAGCTGTTCGATCGACGGATCCATGCCAGGCATTGTGCACACCGTCGGGGATACTGGGCGCCCCCGTACAGAGGAGAACGATGTCCGTGCCGCTGCCCCGAATCGCCCTGATCACGCTGGTCGTGCGTGACTACGACGAGGCCATCGCCTTCTACCGGGACGCGCTCGGCTTCACGCTGGTCGAGGACACGGACCGGGGCGACGGCTCGCGCTGGGTCGTGGTGCGCCCCGGCGGCGGCGAGGACGGCGGCACCGATCTGCTCCTCGCCCGCGCGAAGGACGACGAGCAGTTGGCGAGCGTCGGCGCCCAGACGGGTGGGCGGGTCGGATTCTTCCTGCACACGGACGACTTCGCCCGCGACCACGCGCGGATGACTGCGGCGGGTGTCCGCTTCCTGGAGGAGCCCCGCCATGAGCAGTACGGCACCGTGGTCGTCTTCGAGGACCTCTACGGCAACAGGTGGGACCTGCTGCAGCCCGCGTGACCTTCCCGGGTCCGGCTGATCGAGGCCATCGGGCGGCCGCGACGCCGGGCACGGGGGAACCGGCCCCCTGATGCGGGCGCCTGCAGCACCGTCATCCCGCCAGGGTGACCAGGAGCCGAACGCCACACACGAGTTCTGCGTCGGCAACGCGCATGTTCGCTCGCGTCCACGCCCCACCACGTCGGCAGGCACACGCCTATGAACGGGCGGGGGAGGCCGACGGTCGCCTGAAGGCTGCGGGCACGGCGCGTTCCCGAAGCCACGCCCCCGCGTTCGTCCTTCGGCCGCCCGGCCGGCCCGCCAAACCGCCCGCCAAACCGCCCGCCCGACCGGCCCGCCAAACCGCCCGACCGACCGGCCCGCCCGACCGGCCGGGCCGGCGGCGTGCGTCCCTGCCGTCCGGAGCCGGTCACGGGCAGTGGCCGTGCCCGCCATTCGGCCGCAGGCCGGTTGCGGCCCCGTCCGGCCCGAAGTGGGATCGGGGCGGATGCCGTTGTGGCGGACGGACCCTCACTGTTGTGCCGGCCGAAGGAATCGCATGCACATACCAGGATCCATGGCGGGCCGCGGGCGTTGTGCCGCGGTCACCGTAGCGGCGGTGATCTGCACGTCGATGTATCCCTTGCCCGGCCTCGCACCCGCCGGCGGCCCTGCCCCTCCTGACACTGCGCCATCCTTGCGCTGGAGCCCCTGCCCCGAGGCCCCCGGGTTCGAGTGCGCGACTCTCGGGGCGCCGCTGGATCACCGCAGCCCTGGCGGGCGCACGATCGAACTGGCCGTCATCAAACGGAAGGCGACCGGCCCCGGACGGCGCATAGGCACTCTCTTCTTCAACCCCGGTGGCCCCGGCGGCCCAGGGACCACGTCACTGCCGCTGTCGTACGACCAGTTCCCCGAGAAGCTGCGACAGCGCTTCGACATCGTCAGCTGGGACCCACGAGGGGTGGGCGACAGCACCGCCGTGCGGTGCTTCGACAGTACGGAAGAGGCCTATGCCTGGCAGAGCCGGATTCCCGCCGGGTTCCCGGTCGGCGAAGGGGAGCGGAAGACCTGGGTCGAGGCGTACGCAGAGCTCGGCCGCCGCTGCGAGGAGCGTGACCCGCAGTTGCTCCGGCACATCTCCACCGCCGACACCGCCCGGGACCTGGACCGGCTACGGGAGGCCGTGGGAGACCGGCAGCTCAGCTATCTGGGGGTGTCCTACGGGACGTTGCTCGGCGCCACGTACGCCAATCTCTTCCCCGACAGGGTCCGCGCCATGGTCCTGGACAGCAACGTCGACCCCGAGGGCTGGGTGAACCGCGGCTCGAAGAGCGAACCCCTGCTGGGCACGTTCCAGCGCGACGGCTCCGATCTGAGCTCGGCCGCGACCCTGAAGCAGTTCCTCGTCCTGTGCGGGCGCGCCGGCACCGACCGCTGCTCCTTCGCGGCCGGCAGCCCGGAAGCGACGCGCACCAAGTTCGACCGGCTGATGCGGCGCCTCCAGCAGCAGCCACTGGACACCTGGACCTACGGCAGGACCGTCGGCACCGTCCTCGACAGCCTCTACTTCGTGCACCCGCAGTGGACCGCGCTGGCCGACACGCTGCAGGAGCTGTGGCAGGGCCGCACTCCGCAGGAATCCCCGCCGCCGCCCGGCCCCCCGCCGTACCCCGCATACGAGCAGATCGACGCGGTGCGATGCTCCGAGAGCCCGAACCCCCGCGACCCGCGGCGCTACCCCTCGCTCGAGGAGTTCAGCTACGCACGGGCCGGTGACGTCGGACGCCCGGTCGCCTGGGCGACCGAGCCGTGCGCCACCTGGCCCGCGACGGCCGCCGACCCGTACACGGGCCCCTGGAACCGCCCCACGGCGCACCCCGTCCTCGTGGTCAACACCACGTTCGACCCAGCCACCCCGTACCAGGGGGCGGTGGACATGACCCGTGAGCTCGCCGACGCACGGCTGCTCACCCTCAACGGCTACGGGCACTCCGCGCTGGTCAACGCGAGCACCTGCGTCAACGACCACGAGAGCCGCTATCTGATCGACGGCGTGCTGCCCCCGTCCGGAGCCACCTGCGAACAGGACACGCCCCCGTTCGCCAAGCCTCAGGGCGGCGTCGACACCGGCGGCGGCGCGCTGGCGGGGCCCCGCGCCGGGCGACGGGCCACCGCGCCGCAGGACCCCGCTCCCCCCGGGCTTCCATAGCGGCGAGGCCGGGCGGCCTTCCCCTCGGGGCGCGTCGGCAGGGGAGGTGCGGTGGCCGTGCCGATCTTCGAAGTCCGTGACCGGCCGTCAACCAATCCCGACATGCCCTGCGCGGTCGCCCTCTCTCCCCCGTCCCAGGAGCCGGTCGCGCACCGGCGGACGGGCCACGACCTCGAACAGAGCGGGTGCGCGGCGACAGCGGCCGACCCGGGCGACACCTCCGCCGAGCTCGGACCGTGCGGACGAGCTCCTCGGATCGGTACCCCGCTCAGCCTTCGGTGGCCGTTTCTTCCGGCGTCAGCCGCAGCGAGATGCTGTTGATGCAGTACCGCTGGTCCGTCGGGGTCGGGTAGCCCTCGCCCTCGAAGACATGCCCGAGGTGCGATCCGCAGCGCGCGCACCGTACCTCCGTGCGGACCATCCCGTGCGAACGGTCCTCGATCAGCTCGACGGCGTCCGTGTCTCTCGGGTCGTAGAAGGACGGCCAGCCGCAGTGCGACTCGAACTTGGTGTCGGAGGTGAACAGCTCTGCGCCGCACGCCCGGCAGGAGTACACACCCTTTGTCTTGGTGTCCGTGTACTCGCCGCGGAAGGCCGGCTCGGTTCCGGCCTCACGGAGCACCGCGTACTCGGCGGGCGTCAGCTCCTCGCGCCACTGCTCATCCGGCTTCTCGACGTCGTACGACATTCCCTCTCCCTCGGTTGCGTGCGGCCGGGGTACGGCCTCAGTGCGACAGCCGGGCCAGGATCTGCGGACCGAGGTCCGTGACATCACCCGCGCCCATGGTGAGAACAAGATCACCCGGTGCGGCCATTCCCGCGATCACGTCGGGCACTGCCGCCTTGTCGTGGACGGCGGTCACCCGGGCACCGGCCGCGATCGCGGAGTCGACGATGAGTGCGCTGGTGACGCCCGGGATCGGGTCCTCGCGGGCCGGGTAGATGTCGAGGACGACGGATTCGTCGGCGAGCGTGAGGGCCTGGCCCATCTCGGTCGCGAGCTCCTGGGTGCGGGAGAAGAGGTGGGGCTGGAAGACGACGAGCAGCCGCGAGGACCCGGCCGCGGCGCGCATGGCATCGAGGTCGGCGGTCATCTCGGTGGGGTGGTGCGCGTACGAGTCGATCACCTGGACACCCGCCACCTCACCCTTGAGCTGGAGCCTGCGGCCCACACCGGTGTACGCGGTGAGGGCGGCGGCGAGCTCCGCGGCGTCGATGCCCGTGCGGACGCCCGCAGCGAGGGCGGCGGCGGCGTTGTGGGCGTAGTGGCGGCCGGGGACCGAGACGGTGAAGGTGATCTCGCCGCTCTCCGGAAGGGCGACGGTGACCTCGCTGGTCATGCCGCTGGGCCGGATGCCGAGGATCCGGACGTCGGAGTCCTCGCCCTCGCCGACCCTCACGACGGTCAGGTCCTCGCGCGCGGCGACCCGTGCGGCCAGCTGCCGGGCGCCCTCGTGCTCGCCGACGACGAGGGTGCCGCCGTGCGGGATCTTGGCGACGAAGGCCTCGAAGGACTCGTAGATCTCGTCCATGGAGGCGTAGTTGGCGTGGTGGTCGAGCTCCACATTGAGGACGATCGCCACGTCCGGGTCGTACTTCTGGAAGCTTCGGTCACTCTCGTCGGCCTCGGCGACGAAGATCCCGCCCTCGCCGTGGCGGGCGTTGGTGCCGGGCCCCGCGAGGTCGCCGCCGATCGCGTAGGAGGGGTCGAGACCCAGTTCGGTCAGTGCGACGGCGAGCATCGATGTGGTCGTGGTCTTGCCGTGGGTGCCCGCGACGGCGATGGTGCGGGCGCTGCGCATCAGCGCCGCGAGCGCGTCGGAGCGGTGCACGACGGGCACGCCGAGCTCGGCGGCGCGGGCCAGCTCGGGGTTGTCGGCGCGGATCGCGCTGGACACGACGACACAGGAGGCGTCGTCGGCCAGATGCCCGGCGGAGTGCCCGATGTGTACGGTCACGCCGAGCGTCCGCAGTGCCTCGGCGGTGGCGGACTCCTTGGCGTCGCTGCCCGCCACCTTGGCACCCCGCTGGGCAAGGATCTTCGCGATCCCGGACATTCCGGCGCCGCCGATGCCGATGAAGTGCGGCCGTTCCATGGCTTGGGGGATGCCGGATGCCATGTCTGTGTCTCCCAGGGTGCGACGTCTTACGAGGCCTCCAGCCTATTCGCTGTGCGCGAAGAGCTTGAGCACCGGTACTCCGACCTTGTGCCGGGCCCGCGAGGCCCAGTCCCGGTGGAAGAACTCCTCCACGTAGTGGGGCGCGGTGAGCACGATCACCTCATCGGCACCGGACTCGTCGACCACGGACGTCAGCTTGTCGAGCGGATGGTCCTCGACGACCTGGCCGACGGCCTCTGAGCCGGTCGCCCGCAGCGCCGCGAGCGAGTGCTCCAGGGCAACCTCTGCGGGTTTCCTGGCCTCCTTGCCCTCGGGCTCCTCGCCCTCACGGACGGCTTCCTTGATCTCACCCATGGCGACGTCGTCGATGGCGCGCAGCAGGAGATCGGCCTGGTCCCCGCGCGGCTGCATGAGGACGATGAACGAGATCGGCTCGTCTCCGTGCAGGGTCGTCACGAATTCCACGTCCTCGGACGTGAGGGGCTTCTCGATCATCAATACGCTTGTGAACACGTCAGGAGCCCTTCTGCGGAAACCATCCTCCCCCGTGCTCGCACGGGGTCCGAGAGTAATAGTGCCCACCCGCGGCGAACCGGAACGGCAAAGTCCGCCGATGGTCAGATCCGACGGTAGCGGGTGAAAAGGAACCCGTCCTCCTCCAGCAGCGCCGCCAGCGCGAAGCGCTCCGGCACCGCCCTCGACGGGCCTCCGGCGATCCGCTGGGCGTCCCCCGCGGTGAGCACCGGGGCCACGGTCAGACACAGCTCGTCCAGTACTCCGGCCGCGACGAACTGGCCGAGCAGCCGGGGGCCGCCCTCGGTGAGCAGGCGCCGCAGGCCGCGATCCGCCAGGGCCTGCACGGCCCTGGCGGGGTCGACTCCAGGGCCGTCCCCCGCGGTGATCACTTCCGCGCCCGCCTTCTCGGCCGCCGCCACCCGGTCGGGGGCGGCCGCGGCCCCGGTCAGGACCAGCGTGGGCACCAGCGGGGAGGTGAAGAGCGGGAGGCCGAAATCCAGGTCGAGGCTCGCGCTGACCACGGCGATCGCGGGGGCGGGACCCTGCCCCGCGGCCGCCCGGCGTCCCGCGAAGGCGTCCCGGGAACGCGCCGGACGGTATCCCTCCTGGCGCACGGTCTGCGCGCCGACGACCACCACGTCGGCCAGCGCCCGAAGGGTGCCGAAGATCCGCATGTCCATGTCGGAGGAAAGGGGCTGGGAGCGCCCCTCGTGCTGGGCGGCGCCGTCCAGCGACGAGACCATGTTGGCGCGCAGCCAGGTCCCGTCGGCGGGGTACTCATAGGCGTCGGCCAGCTCGTCGAGGCCCCACTCCCGGTCGGTCGTGTCGGCTGTCGGGTCGGTCACAGGGAACAGGCGTCGCATGCGGTGCAGTCTGGCACGGCCCGTAGAGTTGGGGACTGTGTCGACCAGCCCCATAACCGAAGCGGTTCCGCTGTCCCTGTGCGCCCGCGAGCCCCATGTTCCCGCCGACCACCTGGTCGCCGAGATGGTGCCGCCGCCGCGCTTCGACTCCGTCCGCTTCGACACGTACGTCCCCGACCCGAACCGGCCCAGCCAGACCGAGGCGGTCACCGGCTTGCGCTCCTTCGCGGCGGGCCTGGGCGGCGCCCACGCCACCGGGAGCGGCCGGCGACGCTGGTTCGCGAAGAAGCCCGCGGCTCCGGCCGCGCCGCGCGGGATCTATCTGGACGGCGGTTACGGCGTCGGCAAGACCCATCTGCTGGCCTCGCTCTGGCACGCCACTCCCGCCGAGCCGGCCCTCAAGGCGTTCGGCACCTTCGTGGAGCTGACGAATCTGGTCGGCGCGCTCGGCTTCCAGCAGACCGTGAAGACGCTCAGCGGGCACCGGCTGCTGTGCATCGACGAGTTCGAACTGGACGACCCGGGCGACACCGTTCTCGTCTCGACGCTGCTCGGCAAGCTGGTGGACGCGGGTGTGGCGCTCGCGGCCACCTCCAACACCCTGCCGGGGAAGCTCGGCGAGGGCCGGTTCGCCTCCGCCGACTTCCTGCGCGAGATCCAGGGCCTGTCGGCGCACTTCCGGCCGCTGCGGATCGACGGCGAGGACTACCGCCACCGCGGGCTGCCGGAGGCCCCCCTGCCCTTCGCCGACGAGCAGGTGACCGAGGCCGCCCGGGCGACCGAGGGTGCCTCGCTCGACGCCTTCCCCCAGCTGCTCGACCATCTCGCGCGGGTCCACCCCAGCCGGTACGGGGCGCTGACGGACGGCCTGCGTGCGGTCTGCCTCACTGATGTGCGGCCGGTGCCGGACCAGTCGACCGCACTGCGGCTCGTCGTCCTCGCCGACCGGCTCTACGACCGGGAGGTGCCGGTGCTGGCCTCGGGTCTCCCCTTCGACCAGTTGTTCAGTGAAGAGATGCTGAAGGGCGGGTACCGGAAGAAGTACTTCCGGGCAATCTCGCGGCTGACGGCGCTCGCCCGCGACGCAAAGGCCCTTGTGGACAAGTAGGTTGGGGTCGGCCGGCCCCGATTCACGGAGTCCACAGGGAAGGGAACCATCATGGCTACCACGCGTCAGGCGCACACGGTCTGGGAGGGCGAGCTGCTGAAGGGCTCGGGTGTCGTGACCTTCGACTCCTCCGGGATCGGCGACTTCCCCGTCTCGTGGCCGTCGCGCGCCGAGCAGGCGAACGGGAGGACCAGCCCCGAGGAGCTGATCGCCGGCGCCCACTCCAGCTGCTTCTCCATGGCCCTCTCCCACGGCCTCAACGGTGCGGGCACCCCGCCCACCCGGCTGGAGACCAAGGCCGAGGTCACCTTCCAGCCCGGTGAGGGCATCACCGGTATCCATCTGACCGTCGAGGGCCAGGTCCCCGGTCTCGACCAGGAGGGCTTCCAGGCCGCCGCCGAGCAGGCCAAGAAGAACTGCCCGGTGAGCCAGGCGCTGACCGGGACGACGATCACCCTGACGGCCAAGCTGGCGTAGCTCCAGCGCCCCACCGTGGCCCCGTACCGCCTGGTGTGACACCCATGGGTGTGGCACAAGGGCGTGCGGGGCCATCTCGCTTCCGCCGGCGCGGACTTGCCTTCAAGGACGTGCCCGTCACCCGAGTACCGCGACGCCGCGGGAGGATCCGTCTCGCGCATCGCTCGCGGCAGCGACCGTTCCGGCGGAGGATCGGAGGACCGGTCCACTACGGGAAGGAACACGCGGTGGCGAAGAACAGCGACAGGAGGACCGAGCCCGTCCGGCTCCGTGAGCTCCTCCAGGCCCCTCCCGGCGAAGGAGTGGACCTCGCCCTGTACGACGCCGACGCCACCCCGGCCGGCCCCGGTGACAAGGCGGCGGGCCTCGCCGCCACCGCGGCGATGGCCGCGCCCCTCGCCGGACTCCAGGAACGGCTGTACGCGGCGGCCACTGCCGGTGACCGCCGCCGTCTGCTGCTGGTCCTCCAGGGCATGGACACCAGTGGCAAGGGAGGCACGATCAAGCATGTGATCGGCCACTTCAACCCCTCCGGCTGCCGGATCAAGGCGTTCAAGGCGCCCACGCCGGAGGAGCGGGACCATCACTTCCTCTGGCGGATCATGCGGGAGCTGCCGCACTCCGGCGAGATCGGGATCTTCGACCGCTCGCACTACGAGGACGTGCTGATCGCACGCGTGCGCGGTCTGGCACCGCGCGAGCGGATCAGGCGCCGCTACGGCGAGATCAACGGCTTCGAGAGGGCGCTTGCCGAGGACGGGGTGACCTTCGTCAAGGTCTTTCTGCACATCTCGTACGAGGAGCAGCGAAAGCGGCTGCTGCGACGGCTGGACAACCCGGACAAACACTGGAAGTTCCAGCCGGACGACATCGAGGCGCGCGAGCTGTGGCCCGCGTACCGGAAGGCCTACGAGTTGGCCCTGAAGCGCTGCTCAACAGCGGATGCGCCCTGGTACATCGTCCCGGCGGACCGCAAGTGGTACCGGAACTGGGCGGTCAGCAGGCTCCTGCTGGAGCATCTGGAGGAGCTGGACCCGCAGTATCCGGGGACCGATCTCGACCTGGAGCGGTACCGGAAGATGCTGCTCGAAGGAGCCTGACCGCACGTTCGGGAGGCTCCTGTCGGGAACCGGGCAAACCGGGCAAGGAGAGGCGCCGCTGCCGGGCCCTGATGGTGCCCCACCCCTCTGCTGCCAGAAGTGGGCCCGGCACGGCACGACGAGCGGCCCCGGGCATCCGCAGATTCCCCGGGGCCGCTCGTCCTTCCTTGTGGGTCAGCCGTGCTGCTGCTGGGCGGCACCGCCGTCGTCTGCGCCCGCGTCGGCGCCCGCACCGGCGTTCGCGTCACCGGCGCCCGCGTCGGCACCCGCACCGGCGTTGGCGTCACCGGCACCCGCGTCGGCACCTGCGTCCGCAGCGCCACCGTTGACAGCGTCACCGTCACCGGCACCCGCGTCGGCACCGGCGTTGACAGCACCGCCGTCACCGGCACCGGCGTCCGCAGCGCCACCGTCACCGGCACCTGCGTCGGCGCCGGCGTCAGCCGCGCCGCCGTCAGCCGCGCCGCCGTTGCCGCCCGCGCCGTCTCCGGCGCCGATCTGGGCACCGACCGCCTGCAGCGCGGTCGTCACCGGCTGGAAGAACGTCTCGCCGCCCTGGGTGCAGTCGCCGCTGCCGCCCGACGTGAGGCCGACCGCGTTCCCGTCCCTGGTGAACAGGGCGCCGCCGCTGTCGCCCGGCTCGGCGCAGACATTGGTCTGGATGAGACCCGTGACCGTGCCCTCCGGGTAGTTCACCGTGGCGTTGAGACCGGTGACCTGGCCGTCCTTCAGACCCGTGGTGCTGCCCATGCGGAAGACCTGCTGGCCGACGGTCGCATCGGCCGCCTGCTGGATCTGCACCTGCTGGCCGCCGCCCACGTCGACCGAGCTCGGCGCCTCCGTGTTCGGGTCGTCGTACGTGACGAGCGCGAAGTCGCCCTCGCCCGGGAAGACGGCCTCCTGGACCGTGCCGATCGGGGCGCCGCCCTGCTGCTCGGACCACTGCTCGGCCGCGACACCGCAGTGGCCGGCGGTCAGGAAGCCGGGCTGGCCGTCCTGGGTCGTGACGTTGAAGCCGAGCGAGCAGCGCGAGCCGCCGCCGAAGATGGCGTCGCCGCCCTCGACGAAGGGCTTGAACTCACCCTTGGACTTCTGGATGCGGGCCACGCCGTCGCCCAGGTTCTTCACGGCCGACTCGACCCGGTCCCAGCGCTGGCCGGTGACGGTGCGGTCGGCCGTGACCAGGACCTCGTTGGTGCGCGGATCGATGGCCCACGCCGTCCCGGGCACGGCGGCCTTCTCCGAGAGGTCCTCGGTGGCCGACTTCAGTGCGGAGACGCTGTTCTGCACGCTCCTGGCCACGGCTCCGGCCTTGCGGACCTGGACGTTGATGTCGTTGTCGTCGCCGACGACATTGACGACGAGCTGCTGCTTGCCGGCGTCGTAGTAGGCGCCGCCGTAGGACTCACCGAGCTGCTTGCCCAACTGCTGGAGCAGTTCGGACGCCGATGCCGCGCTCATCTTTCTGGGAGCTTCCGGCTGCTCCCCCGAGCCGGACTGCGAAGCGTTGGCATTCGGCAGCAGTACGGCCGCTGCGGCAATGCCCACCGCTCCGGCTCCAGCGAGAATGGCTTTCCGCTTGGGTATTCGCCTGTGACTCAACTCTTCGCCTCCTGCGGGGGTGGTACGGACTGCGGTCGCCGAGGGGGACGACCGGGGGGACGCGTCCGGCCCTTCATACGGATGGCGGGAGTCATTGTGTTCATCGCCGCGGCCAGGAAATCTTCTTGACGGTGCGTCAGGGCGAGGCGTTCAGGACATCAAAGGATGATCCTATATTTTCCCTGCGTGACCATCTATGTACGACGATTGACGGCGGCGGTCTGCTTGGGAGCCGCGCTCGCCGGATGCGGCACGGGGGGTGGTGACGGAACCCGCGGCGGAGCCGGACCCGGTGCCGGCGCAACCACCTCCACCAGCTCTTCCCCCACGGCGACGGCGGTCGGCGCCGCCCGGGGATCAGCGGCCCCGCGGCCCACCCCCTCGCAGTCCGCCACCGCAGAGCCGCCGACCATGGCTCCGGGCCCCGCCGGCCTGACCCCCGTCTTCGAAAGGGCAGGTTCGCCCACCGGTCCGGCCTCCGGCGGGAAGACCGTCGCGCTCACCTTCGACGCCGACATGACGGCCGATCAGGGTCCGAGGGCCGCGAGGGGCGAGCGGTTCGACAACCCGGCGCTCATCGCCACGCTCCGCCGGCTGAAGGTCCCCTCCACCGTCTTCATGACCGGCCGATGGGCCGAGGAGTACCCCGGCCAGGCGCGGTCCATCGGCAACGACCCGCTCTTCGAGATCGCCAACCACTCCTACAGCCACTACGCCTTCGCGTCCCCGTGCTACGGGCTGCCGGAGGTCGGCGAGGACGAGATGGCGGCCGACGTCGGACGGGCGTTCGCCGCGTTCCGCAGAGCGGGCGCGAGCAACGTCGTGCCGTACTTCCGCTTCCCCGGCGGCTGTTACGACGACGACTCCCTGCGGGCCCTCGCGCCCATGAAGGTCACCGCCGTGCAGTGGGACGTGGTGAGCGGCGACGCCTTCGCCAAGGATCCGGACGCGGTGGTGCAGCAGGTCCTGAACGGGGTGCGGCCCGGCTCCCTGGTCGTCATGCACTGCACACGCAGCGCCGCTCCGGTCACCGAGCGGGCGATCCAGCGCATCGTGCCGCAGCTGCGCAGGCGCGGCTACCGCTTCGTCAAGGTGTCCGAGCTGATGGCCGGTCCCAGGAAGCGCTGAGACACGTCAACCGGACCCGCGTCAACCGGAGCAGGCCGTGCGCTCGGCCTCGCGCCATTCGCAGACGGGGCACAGGGTCACGCCCTTGACGGACTCGGGATACCCGGTCGGCTCCCCGCACAGCACACAGTCCGCGAAAGACCCTTCTGCCTGCCGGGGCGCGGCCTGCGGCGCGCCGGCCTGCGGCTCACGGTACGGGGCTGGCTCGTTCATACGTACGAGCCTAGTCCTCGTCGCCACGCCGGGGAGTCGACAGCCGCACAAGCGCGCCCACCACGGCCGCGACCGCCGCTGCTGCCGTCAGTGGGAGCACGGCATGGTGCACGTCACCGGCGCGGGAGCCGGCGGCGAGGCCGGTGACGCCGTCCCTGGCCGGTGAGCAGGCGGCGACCATGACGCGGAGCGAGGCCCCCCGCGATCACGGTGAACGGCGTTCGGTCGGGGTGACCGGCCGGCCGCTGCCGCGCGCGGTCGCGGCCGGGCAGCGCCGGCGGCCCGGTTCCCGCCAACGCCCAGCAGTACGACACCGGCGAGGTGCTCATGCCCGGCTGGACGGCCGACGGGTCGGCGCCCCGTCCGCGGCGCCGACCCGTCGGCCGAGCAGCAGCAGGGACCATCCTCACCCTTTGCCGCCTTGGATCCTGACGAGGGTGCGCGCGGGCAGATCGAGGTCGATCCGGCGCAGCACCCATGGCCCGGCCGGACCGTGGCGTCGGCCGACTCCGCGCAGTTTCAACTGGCGGACGGCTTCTGGGGAGTCGCCTCGCTGGGCCTGACGATCACAAAGCCCTCGCCCTGCAGCATCAGCTGGACGGCCTCGCCCGATCCGCCGCGGATCATCGAGCCGAAGGACTGCGAGCGGTGCAGCGAGGTGTTCAGCTGCGCGCTCCAGCCCACGACCGCGTCGGTGTCGACGTACACCGGCTGCTGGGCGGTGACGGGTATGACGATCGGGTTGCCTTCGCAGATGACGCCGAGCTTTCCGTATCCCGTGAAGACGCTGTTGAAGATGCCGCCGCCGGTCATTCCGGCGCCCTTCACGGTCCTGATCTCGTACGACAGGGTCGAGTCGAAGCACAGGACGTTACGGCCGTTGATGGTGAGCGCGTCGCCGTGCTCGATGTCGACGATGAAGCAGTTCTCGGCCTCGTGCGCGAACCAGGCCTCCCCCTGTCCGCGGACGGCCATCAGAGGCAGCCCCTCGCCCGTGACGGCGCGCTTGAGCATGCCGCCTATGCCCTGGCCCTTGCGTTCGAACTGCAGATTGCCGCGGAAGGCGATCATCGAGCCCTGTCGCGCGTGCATCTCCCCGTTGACCGCGTACTTGATCGACTTGGCGTTCTGCAGGCTCATGCCGGGCGTGGTGGCCTGCTGCGCCATGTTCTCGGTGGCAAAGAGATCGCTTTTCATGCCGGGCATCGTCACCCGGAGGCTTTCGTTCCGCCAACAAGCAGTATCCCGGTGGCTGGCAGACTGGGCGGGTGAACAGCACCGACAGCCCCTCCGACAGCCCTTTCCGCGATGAGCGGACCGCACGCGACGAGGCTCCCCAGTTCGTCCTCCCGCTCGTGGTCCGGGTCGAGAAGACCGCTCCGCCGTCCCGTACCGACGCGCTGGAGACCGCTGCACGCGCGGTACTCATGATGCTCTGCGACGAGCGGTCGCTCGGGGACGGCGAGTGGGCACAGGCGATGCGGGACTGGCAGGACGCCCGGATCCGCAAGGTGGTGCGGCGGGCGCGCGGCGGGGAGTGGCGGAAGGCGTCGGCACTCCCCGGCATCACGGTGACGGGCGCGTCCGCGGAGGTACGGGTGTTCCCGCCGGTGCCGCTGGACGGCTGGCCCAGGGAGCTGGTCAAGCTCCAGGTGTCGGGGACGGAGCTGGAGGACCCGGAGGACCCGGAGGACCCGGAGGACCCGGAGGAGCCGGCGGGCGACGCGGGCCCCGGACAGGCCACGATCTGGCTCAGTCCCGATCTCCACATGTCGACCGGCAAGGAGATGGCGCAGGTCGGTCACGGGGCCCAGCTCCTGTGGTGGGACATGGACGAGGCGGAGCGCAAGGCGTGGCGCGAGGCCGGATTCCCGCTCGCCGTGCGGACCGCGCACCCCGGGCAGTGGGCCGACCTGGCCACGAGCGGCCTGCCGACCGTACGGGATGCCGGATTCACCGAGATTGCTCCCGGTTCGGTCACGGTGGTGGCCTGCCATCCCTTGCACGACTGAACCGGATTGAACAGAACGCCACCCCGTTACGTACCTCCCAGTACTGCGAAGTAGGTTGAACCGCCGGTCCGGTTGCCGGTTGATTCTGCGATACGCACAACTGCTGGGGAGGAACACTTGCTGCGGCGCATCAACGGGACAGCTCTCATCATCGCGGCTCTGGTCGCAACGGTGGGCGCGCTCGCGTTCCCCGTATGGTCCTACGCCGACCGCTCCGGCACGGGGCAGGCCAATCTCAACGCGTCGTCCGTGGCGACCCAGTGGGGGCCCCTGACAGCGACCGACCGCGACTTCCTGGTGAAGGTGCGCCTGGCCGGTCTATGGGAGCTGCCCGCCGGTCAGCAGGCCATCGAACGGGCCCCGAGCAAGGCCATCAAGGAGGCGGGCGACCACCTCGTCGTCGGCCACACCGACCTCGACGTCCGCGCCCGTGACGTGGCGGCGAAGCTCGGCGTCGAGCTGCCGAACCAGCCCAACGAACTGCAGCAGGGCTGGCTGAGGGAGCTGTCGGCGGCCAGTGGCCGTGAGTACGAGGTCAAGTTCGCGAACCTGCTGCGCAACGCGCACGGCAAGGTCTTCGCGCTGGTCGCCCAGGTCCGGCACACCACACGCAACACACTGATACGGCAGCTGGCGAGCGACGCGAACCAGACCGTGCTGGACCACATCACCATGCTGGAGGCCACCGGGATGGTGGACTTCGACGCGATCGCCAACGAGGCCGCCGGTGGGGCCACGGCCAGCCCGACGGGCCCGCCGCCGCCGGACGGAAACCTTCCGCCGGCCCCTGCCCCGGCGACCCCGAGCGGCGACCAGTCGTTCACGTCCCGGCCCTCGACCCAGCCCGGCGCACCGACGGCGATCAACACCAACCGGCCGGCGCCCGGGGCCCAGCAGTAGCGGGGCAGGTCCGGAACCTCAAATGAAGCTCTGAACGTCCCCTCCTCTGGATTCGGCAGGGCCCCGCGGGGCCATCACCCCTGCACATGCAGAGGAGGGGGACCCATGAACAAGCCCGTCAGGCTCGGTACCGGTATCGGCTGGCGCCCGGAGATCGCGGACACCGTGGAGCGGCTGCCAGGCCTCGACTGGGTCGAGGTCGTCGCCGAGAACGTGTGCCCCGGCCACCTGCCGGACTCCCTGGTACGCCTCATGGAGCGAGGCGTCACGGTTGTCCCGCACGGGGTCTCACTGGGCCTCGGGGGCGCCGAACGCCCCGACGCGGCCCGCCTGGCCGCCCTCGCCGAGCGGGCGGAGGCGCTGGGAGCCCCACTGGTCACCGAGCACATAGCCTTCGTCCGCGCGGGTGGCGAGCTCACCGCCTCGCCCCGCCTGGAGGCCGGGCATCTGCTCCCCGTCCCGCGGACCCGGGACGCCCTTGACGTTCTGTGCGAGAACGTCCGCATCGCCCAGGACTCGCTGCCGGTGCCGCTCGCCCTGGAGAACATCGCCGCGCTCATCTCCTGGCCCGGTGAGGAGCTGTCGGAGGGGCAGTTCCTCGCCGAACTCGTCGAGCGCACCGGCGTACGACTCCTCATCGACGTCGCCAACCTGCACACCAATCACATCAACCGTGGCGAGGATCCGCTGGCCGCCCTTGACGAGCTTCCCGTAGAGGCGATCGCCTACGTGCATGTCGCGGGCGGCGTCGAACGCGACGGCGTCTGGCACGACACCCACGCCCACCCGGTTCCCCGCCCCGTTCTGGACATCCTTTCGCGGCTGCGCGGACGGACGGATCCGCCGGGCGTGCTGCTGGAGAGGGACGACGACTTCCCGCCGGAGGAGGAACTGGCGGCCGAACTGGCCACCATCGGCAGCACACCGGCCTCGCCCGCCGTGACGTCGCCCGTGACCACGGCCCGCCCCCGGCCGCCCGCGGGGGCATCGCGGCCCGGTGCACGCGAACGGGTCGGGCTCGCGCAGGCCGCGCTGCTGTCCGCACTGGTCGCGGGGACACCCGCGCCGGAGGGGTTCGACTCGCGGCGTCTCGGTGTGCAGAGCCGGGCGCTCGCCGCCAAGCGGGCCGACGTGGTGGCGAAGGTGGCACCGGAACTTCCGCAGATCCTCGGCAGCGGCTACCGGCCCGCGTTCGCGGTCTACGCCAAGGCGCGGCCCATGCGGGACGGGTATCGCAGGGACGCGCTGGACTTCGCCGAGCAGCTGCTGATCGCCGGGCGGCCGGAGGACTCCGTCGCGCGCCGACGGCTCACCCAGTGGTGGCAGGACCGTGCCGGATCCCGGCCGCCGCGCCGTTCGGCCCGGATCGTCAGAGCGGCGCGTGCCGCTCTCGTCGGGAGGTGACCCCCATGCTGTTCAACGTTCTCGCCGTGCTGGTGAATCTCGCCGTGGCCGTCTCCTCCGCGCTGCTGATCCGCGGACTCGTGACCACCCGCCGCCGGGGTCCCGGGGGTGCCGTGCACGACCTCATGGAGGTGGCGTTCCTGAACGGCGGGCCGGCCAGGGTCGTCGACACCGCGCTCGCTGGAATGGCCTCGGACGGGCGGCTCGTGGTCGGCGGGCCGGGCATCGTCGCCGTACAGCGGGCCGTGGCCAACGACCCGGTCGAGCGTGCCGTGATCGAGGAGACCAACGCCGCGCCGAGCGGGGCGCTGCACACACTGCGCCTCGCCGTGATGCGCAGCCCCGCCGTGCAGGAGATCGGCGACGGGCTCGCGGCGCGCGGACTGATGATCGAGCCCGAGGCGCTGCGCCCCTGGCGGCGCTGGGCCGTCACACAGACCGTGTGCTCCTTCCTGCTGCTTCCGGTCTCGATCGTCGCCACCGTGATGCAGTACATGGCGCACGAGGGGTTCTCCGACATTCCCTTCCCGTTCGTCGTGAAGATCCTGCCCGCCTTCCTCGGAGGCTTCATCGTCGGGCTCGTCTGCAGTGCAAACGCGGGCCACAAGGTCACCGCGGCGGGCAGGCGCGCCGTCCTCGACCACCGCACGGTCCACGCGTACGCCACCGACCCGGGGGTGCTCGTCGCGCTGAACGGGCTCCGTGCGCTGCCCGACCCGGTGCTCCGGGAACAGTTGGTGGCCGCTGCCCGGCTGGTACGCACCGGCCACGCACGGTCCACCGGCGACGACGGCTCGTCCTCCGCCCTGCTGATGTCCCAGACCGTCGTGTGGTGCGCCGCGTCGACGCCCGGCGCGGGCGGGTCCGGCGGCGGGGGCTGCGGGGGCGCGGGCGGCAGCAGCTGCGGTGGAAGCGGCGGCGGCTGCAGCAGTGGCTGCGGGAGCTCGTCGGGCGGCGGAGGCTCCGGCTGCGGCAGTTCGGGCGGCGGTTCCAGCTGTGGAGGGAGCAGCTCCAGCTGTGGAGGGAGCAGTTCAAGCTGTGGAGGGAGCAGTTCAAGCTGACTTCCCGCAGCCGCCCACGGGATCAGCACGACGCCCAGTAGCGTGCGGGCCGCATGCAGGAGGCATCATGCGTTCCCACCGCCGGCCCACCCCTCCCTTCTCCCTGAGCACCGGCCTGGTCGTGGTCGCGATGACTGTGACCATCGCCGCGCTCGTGTTCCCGCTCTGGTCGTACGCCGACCGCTCGGGTACCGGACAGGCCGACCTCAAGGCCGGTTCCGTACCCACCCGTTGGGGCCCGCTCTCGGCGGCCGACCGGGACTTCCTCGTCCGCGAGGTCGCCTCACGGCTGAACATGGAACTGCCCAACCAGCCCACCGGGAAGGAAGCAGCGCGACTGGCTGCGACAGCTGACGGAATCCCACGGGCGGGAGTACGAGGTGGCGTTCGCCAACCTGCTGCGCCGGGCCCACGGCGAAGTCTTCGAGCTGGTGGCGCGGATCCGGCACACCACCCGCAACACCCTGGTCCGCGCCCTCGCCGACGACGCCGGCACGGCTGTCCTGGACCACATCAGGGTCCTGGAGGCCACGGGCCTCGTCGACTTCGACTCCATGGCCGAGGCGGCGGCGGAAACGTCGTCCCCCTGCCCATGACGCCAGGCGTCCGGCGTCCGGCGTCCGGCGTCCGGCGTCCGGCGTCCGGATCGTGAATACCCTATGGCGCCCGGGTGGTGATCTCGCGTAGAACTCCGCCATGTTCTGGCTTCCCCTTCTGCTCCTGGCCTGGGCCGCCACCGCGATCAGCTGCGTACGTCTCTGTCTCGCCACCGTCGCGGCGGCGGACGACAAGACCGGTGACCGGGCCGGCGACGGCGTACCGGGCTTCCGTCGCCAGGCCCATGGCCACGAACACGGACACGACCACGCCCCGGACGCCCACCACGAGCTCAGCCTGTACGAAGCCGCGTTCCTGGCCGGCGGCCCGCACCGGGTGGCCGAGCTGACACTCGTCTCCATGCACCGCGGGCGGCGGCTGCTTCTCGCGCACACGGGATGGACCACGGTCGTCGACCCGGAGGGCACGGACGACCTGGAGCGTTCGGTGATCCGCGCGGCCGGGCCCGCGGGCCGGTCCCTCACCGCCGCGATACGCCACGCCACGGCCGCGGACGAGGCCGTACGCGTCCTGGCCGACCGGCTGGTGACGGCCGGTCTCGCCGTGTCCGACACGGCGAGGACGGGCATGGTCCATGCCCTGCGGGCCGTGTGGGCCGCCGCCGGGCTCACTGTCGCACTCGCGGCCGCGGCGCTGCTGATACTCCCTCAGCACGAAAGCCCTCCCGAGCATCTCGCCGCCTGGTTCGCCCTCCCTCTCATCCTCACGCTGAGCTGTCTCGGCATCGCCCGCTTCGAGCTTCACCCGTACACCCGCTGGGCATCCCCGGCCGGCCGGCGGCTCCTGCGGGCGCTTGCCCCCGGGCCCGCCGACGGCCGCGAACGCGCGCTGCTGGCCGCCTTCGCCGTCCGCGGCGTACGCGCGCTCGCCGATCCGGCGCTGCGCTCCGCCCTGGGCGACCGGCGCATGACGCATCGGGGTCATTGACGCCGACACCGAACAGCGGTGCTTTACAAGCCGCACCCCTGCGGTGATCTTCGTCCCACTGCCGTGGGGACGAAGGGACAACACGATGAGAGCACTGGCGCTGTACGGAGCCGTCGGCTCCCTGGTTCTGTCCGCCCTCGCCGCCGGCCCGTCCGACGCGGCCGACCCGGCCGGCCGCCTCGCGCCTCTCATCACGCCGGAGGGACAGGGCACGGTGATCGCGGCCGCCCGTGCGGCGTCCTCCGGTATCTCGTTCGGGGCCTGCCCCTCCGTCGAGGATCTCCCGTCCTATGCCGAGTGCGGCAGCGTCACCGTCCCGCTCGACTACGCGAGGCCCCTCGGCAGGCAGATCAGGCTCACCGTCAGCCGGGCCCGGGCCACCGGCGCGCCCGCGCAGCGCCAGGGCTCGCTCGTCTACAACCCCGGCGGCCCCGGCGGCTCGGGCATGTACTTCCCGATGGCTTCCGAAGTGCCCGAATGGAAGAGGATCGCGGCGGCGTACGACATGGTCGGCTACGCCCCCCGTGGAGTCGGCCGTTCCGCACCGCTGTCCTGCCAGGACCCGGGGGACTTCACCAAGGCGCCCACCCAGGCCCCGACCGAGCCGTCCGTCTCGTACAAGCTGGAGCGGATCGCCCGGGCGAAGGCATACGCCCAGGGCTGCGCCCGGAACGCCGGCGCGGCCCTGCGGCACTACAACTCCCTCAACAACGCCCGCGACCTGGAAGTGCTGCGCGCCGCGCTCCACGAGGACCGGCTCACCTTCATCGGCGCTTCGTACGGCACCTATCTCGGCGCACTGCACGCCGCACTCTTCCCGCGGCACGTGCGGCGCATGGTCCTCGACTCGGCGGTCGACCCTTCCCCGGCGAAGATCTGGTACCGCAACAACCTCGACCAGTCGCTCGCCTTCGAGGGCCGGTGGGCGGACTTCCGCGCCTGGGTCGCCCGGCACGACCGCACATACGGCCTGGGGCCGACACCCGCGGCGGTTCAGCACAGTTATGAGGTGGCCCGCGCCCGGCTCGCACACGAGCCGGCGGGCGGCAAGGTCGGCCCGGGCCAGTTGCAGCGGGCGTACCTGCAGGCCGGCTATTTCGACAGCTACTGGCCGCGGCGGGCGTATGCGCTCTCGGAGTATCTGAAGGACAACTCCCGGCCGCTGGTCGCCCTGGCGGCGCCCGACCCGGACGAGGCGGTGGAGGAGGAGAACGGCAACGCCGTGTACACGGCCGTCCAGTGCAACGACGCCCCCTGGCCGACGGACTGGAAGATCTGGGACCGCGACAACACGGCACTGGCCCGCCGGGCACCGTTCGAGACCTGGGCCAACGTATGGATGAATCTGCCGTGCGCGTACTGGCCCGCGCCGCGGCAGCGACCGCTCGATGTGCGCATCGGCCCCGGTGTGGTGCCGCCGCTGCTGATCCTTGCGGCGGAACGGGACGGCGCGACGCCCTATGCGGGGGCGCTGGAGCTGCACCGGCGGCTGGGCGGCTCGGTACTGGTCACCGAGCGGAACGCCGGTTCCCACGGCATCGCGGGCCGCGACAACGCCTGCGTCAACGCTCACCTGGAGGCGTATCTCCTGGAGGGCAGGACGCCGGTGCGGCGCGCGTCGTGCGCGCCGCACCCGCAGCCGGACCCGGTGTCGCTGGAACAGCGGACGGCAGAGCGCAGCCTGCCGCCGACTGTCTGATCTTCCGGGTCAAAGGGGGACGGACCGCGGGCTGCGGCCGGTCCCCAGGGCGTACGAGGAGCCGTCAGGCGACGCCGGCCACCAGATCCGGGGACAACCCCCGGACCCCCGGCCGGAACGCCTCACGCAAGGCCCGCTACCAGATCCGCCACGCTCTTGCGGCGCCCCGTGCCCCACCTTCCCGGGGACAACCCCCGGACCCCCGGCCGGACGCCTCACGCAAGACCGGCCACCAGATCCGCCACGCTCTTCCGACGCCCCGTGCCCCACCTTCCCGGGGACAACCCCCGGACCCCCGGCCGGACGCCTCACGCAAGACCGGCCACCAGATCCGCCACGCTCTTGCGGCGCCCGGTGTAGAACGGGACCTCTTCGCGGACGTGCAGACGGGCCTCGGAGGCGCGCAGGTGACGCATCAGGTCGACGATGCGGTACAGCTCGTCGGCCTCGAAGGCGAGGATCCACTCGTAGTCGCCCAGCGAGAACGAGGCGACCGTGTTCGCGCGCACGTCCGGGTAGCCGCGGGCCATCTTGCCGTGGTCCGCAAGCATGCGGCGGCGGTCCTCGTCGGGCAGCAGGTACCAGTCGTACGAGCGCACGAAGGGGTACACCGAGACATAGTTGCGGGGCGTCTCGTCGGCGAGGAACGCCGGGATGTGCGACTTGTTGAACTCGGCGGGGCGGTGCAGCGCCATGTTCGACCACACCGGCTCCAGCGCGCGGCCGAGGCGGGTGCGGCGGAAGAGGTTGTACGCCTCCTGCAGCTCGTCCGCGGTCTCCGCGTGCCACCAGATCATGAGGTCGGCGTCGGCGCGCAGGCCGGACACGTCGTACGTGCCGCGGACGGTGACGTCCTTGGCGGCGAGCTGGTCGAACAGCTCCTGGACCTCGTCGGCGTAACCGGTGCGGGAAGCATCCTGTGGGAGCACGTCTCGAAGCTTGAAGACTGACCACAGGGTGTAGCGGATGACCTCGTTGAGGTCCTTCGCCTTCTTACCGGCGTTCGGGATCTTTTCGGGCGCACTCATACGGCTATTCTCGCCCGTCCCGGACAGTGCCCCGAACCGGGGTGGCAGTGGCGATGATCTCGTCCGCCGCGCGCTGTCCGCTTCCGATGCACGCCGGGATGCCGACGCCGTCGTACGCCGCCCCGCAGACCCGCAGCCCGGGGAGCTTGGCGACGGCGTCCCGGACGCGGGCGACCCGGGAGAGATGCCCGACCGGATACTGCGGGAGCCCGCCGATCCAGCGGGTGACCTCGCTCGCGACCGGCCGGGCCGTGAGACCGGTCGCCTCGCCGAGGTCGCGAAGCGAGGCGTCGACGAGCTCGGAGTCCTCGCGGTGGAGGTGCTCCTCCTCGCCATGGCGGCCGACCGAGGTACGCAGCAGGAACAGATCGGGCGCCCCTTCCGAGACCCAGCTCCACTTCTGCCCCGAGAAGGTCGACGCCTTGATCGTGCGGCCGTCGACGGGCGGTACGAGGAAGCCGGATCCGGCGGGCAGTCGTGCTGCCGGGTCGGAGCGGCGGAAGGCGAGGGTGATCAGCGCCATCGACGCGTACTCGATGGCGGCGAGCTCGGCGGCGGCGGCCGGGGAATCGGCGGCGAGCAGCGCCGAGGCGGACCAGGCGGGCGCGGCGAGGACCACGGCGTCCGCGGTGAGCTGCCGCTCGTCGGTGCGGATGTGCCAGCCGTCGGCGCTGCGGGTGAGGCCGAGCACCGGAGCCTCGGTGAGGATCTCGCCGCCCCCGGCGCGTACGGCGTCGGCAACGGCGTCAGGAAGCGTGCCGATGCCGCCCTCGATGCCCATGAAGACGGGGCCGGTCACCGGCGGTGCCGCCTGCTGGACGGCGCGTACGGCCTCGGTCAGAGTGCCGTGCCGACGGGCGGCCTCGAAGAGGCCGGGGACGGCCGCCCGCATCGAGATCCGGTACGCGTCTCCGGCGTACACCCCGCCGAGCAGCGGCTCCACCAGCCGGTCCACGACCTCGCGGCCCATGCGGGCGGCGACGTACTCGCCGATGGCGATGTCGTCGCCGAGTTCGCCGGGCGGGAGTTCGCGGTCGCGTCCCACCTGTCGCAGGCCCTCGTCGGAAAGGAGGTCACCGAGCCCGCGCGCATCCCCCGGGACGCCCATGACATGGCCCTTCGGCATGGGGCGCAGGGCGCCGCGCGTCCACACGGACGCGCTGGTCGTGGCCGGGGGCTGCAGCCGGTCCGCGAGACCGACCGCGCGCGCCAGCCCTACGCCCTCGGGGCGCCGCGCGAGCATCGACTCGGCCCCGAGGTCGACGGGGGCGCCGGCGATCTCACCCGCCTGGAGCTTGCCGCCGAGCCGGGTGGTCGCCTCCAGCAGGGTCACACGGACCCCCGAGGAGAGCAGCCGGTGCGCGGCGGCGAGTCCGGCGATACCGCCGCCGATGACGACGACATGGGCCGTCCGTGGGTCCGCGTTCATGCGTCCACTCTCTCAAACCGCCTGCCCCCGGCCGTAATGAGTCCTGACCGTGACCGCTTCGGAACCGGAATCCGGCAACCCTCTCCCCCGCCCCGCACGTCGAACCGTCACCATCCATCACCATCCCTGGGGGGACCGACATGCGTGCACGGCGTCATTTGATGGCGGCAGCGCTTCTCACCGTCTCACTCGCGCTCGCGGGGTGCGGCGCGTCCGCGGACATCACTGCGGGCGAAGACAAGAAGGCGGGGGCGCAGCCGGAACGTGCGGCGGCGGACGGAGCCGGGAAGGGCCCGGCGGCCGGCTCCGGTTACGCCGACGGCAAGCCCGCAGAGGGCCCGCAGCAGGGGCGGCCGGACCAGAAGGGCAAGACGCCGGCGTCTGCCGGGACCCACGTCATCCGCACCGCCGAGCTCTCGGTCGAGGTCAAGGACGCGACGAAGGCGCTCGCCGGCGTTCGTACGACGGTCGAGTCCGCGGGCGGGCACGTCGCCAACGAGAGCACCGAACGGCTCGACGACACGCATGTGATGTCCCGCATCGTGCTGCGCGTCCCGCAGGACCGTTACGCGTCGGTCCTCTCCGAGCTCTCGGGAACCGGGAAGCTCCTTTCGCGCAAGGCGGACGCGAAGGACGTCACCGACCAGGTCGTCGACGTGGAGAGCCGTGTCGCGACCCAGCGGGCCAGTGTCGCGCGGGTGCGCGCGCTGATGGACCGGGCGACCGGGCTGAGCGATGTGGTCACGCTCGAGGGTGAGCTGAGCAGGCGTCAGGCGGAGCTGGAATCGCTGCTGGCCCAGCAGGCGTCCCTGAAGGACCGTACGACGATGGCGACGATCACGCTGGAGCTTTCTGAGCGGGAGGTGAGCACGCTCGCGCAGGAGTCGAACGACCCCGGGTTCCTGGACGCCCTGAAGGGCGGCTGGGAGGCACTGGTGACGACCGTGCGGTGGATCGCGGTGGTGCTGGGTGCGGTGGCGCCTTTCGCCGCCGTGATCGCGGTGCTGTACGCGCTCTGGCGGTGGCTGATCCGGCCGCGGCTGCGTCGCAGCGCCTCCCCGGCGCAGGCGCCTGCGCCGGTTCCGGCTCCGGCTCCGGCTCCGGCTCGGCAACCGGAACCGGCTCCGATGTCCGGCGAGGCGCCCGGGAGGGACTGAACACCCTTCTCCGCGTAGCGTGTTCCGCATGGCACAGGAACGACTCGTGGTCATCGGCGGCGATGCGGCGGGCATGTCCGCCGCATCGCAGGCCCGCAGGCTCAAAGGCCCCCAGGAGCTGGAGATCGTCGCGTTCGAGCGCTCCCACTTCGCGTCGTACTCCGCATGCGGCGTTCCGTACTGGGTCGGCGGTGACGTGACGGAGCGGGACGACCTGATCGCCCGTACACCCGAGGAGCACCGGGCCCGCGGCATGGATCTGCGCATGCGCACGGAGGTCATGGAGATCGACCTCGCGGGGCAGCGCGTCCGTGCCCGGGATCTAGAGTCCGGCGCCGAGTCGTGGACGGGCTTCGACAAGCTCGTCATCGCGACCGGCGCCCGGCCGGTGCGGCCGTCGCTCCCGGGAATGGACGCCCCGGGCGTGCACGGCGTCCAGACTCTCGACGACGGGCAGGCGCTGCTGGACACGCTCGCCACTGCGGGTGGCCGCCGGGCGGTCGTCGTCGGCGCGGGCTACATCGGGGTCGAGATGGCAGAGGCGATGCTCAAGCACGGTTTCGAGGTGACCCTCGTCAACCGCGGCGAACAGCCCATGGCCACCCTCGACCCCGACATGGGCCGGCTGGTGCACGAGGCGATGGACGGCCTCGGCATCACGACCGTCAACGACTCCGCGGTCGCCAAGATCCTCACCGGACCCGGGCCACGGGGGAGGGTGCGAGCGGTCGCCACCGAGGACGGCGAGTACCCGGCGGACGTGGTCGTGCTCGGCATCGGCGTGGAGCCGGAGACCACGCTCGCGGGCGCCGCCGGACTGCCGCTCGGGGTGTACGGCGGCCTGCTCACCGATCTGGCGATGCGCGTGCGCGGATACGAGAACGTCTGGGCGGGCGGCGACTGCGTGGAGGTGCTGGACCTCGTGTCGGGCCGCGAACGGCATGTGCCGCTCGGGACGCACGCGAACAAGCACGGTCAGGTCATCGGCGCCGGGGTCGGCGGCGGTTACGCGATCTTCCCCGGTGTCGTGGGCACGGCCGTGAGCAAGGTGTGCGACCTGGAGATCGCGCGCACGGGGCTGCGTGAGAAGGATGCCCGCGAGGTGGGGCTCCGGTTCGTGACCGTGTCGGTCGAGTCGACGAGCCGCGCGGGTTACTACCCGGGAGCGGCACCGATGACGGTCAAGATGCTCGCAGAACACCGCACGGGCCGGTTGCTCGGCGTCCAGATCGTCGGCCGCGAGGGAGCCGCGAAACGCGTGGACATCGCGGCTGTCGCCCTCACGGCCGGTATGACGGTGGAGCAGATGACGGCACTCGACCTGGGCTACGCCCCGCCGTTCTCCCCGGTCTGGGATCCGGTCCTGGTGGCCGCGCGCAAGGCGACGGCGGCGGTCAGGGAGGCGGGCGGCTGATCCGGAGCCCGCCGTGAACGGCGGGCAGGCCCACGCCTAGGGTCGAGCAGCATGATCAGTTCACTCAGTGAAGCCTTCGTCCGTGCGACGCAGCCGCACGCCGCCTGGGGTTGGGAGCAGCTCGAGGCGTTCACCGCGTTCATGCCGACCGGGCCATGGACCGCGCAACTGGACCGGTGCGCGTATCAGCAGGGCGGAGTCGAACTGCGCATCTCCGTGCTGGGCACCTTCGACGCGTCGGACAACTCCTGGCTGTGGGGGTGGGCGAACCCCGGCTTCAGCGAGCTGCCGGCGGTCGGCGCGGCCGAGGCGGTGCGCCGCTTCGGGCAGACGCACGGAATCCGCGAGTTCACCGACGAGCCGGTCTCGCTGTCCGGCTTCGCGGACCCCCGCATGGCCGTGGAGCAGCTGGCCTTCGGGGCGATGGGGGTGCTGGGGGCAGCCGGCTACTGGGCTGTAGAGGCCGCCCCGGGCACCGGCCTCTACCTGGTGCCGGACGACCCCCAGGTCCCACGTGTCGGCCCCGACCCCGTCACCCTGCCCCGCGTGCTGCTGACGGGGGCGGGACTGACGGGCGGCCCGGCGCGGCCCGTGGTGGCGGGGTACTTCGCCCACCACGGGCTGCCACAGCGTGAGGCCGGGGACACGATCACCGCCGAGTTCCCCGGCGGCACGGTCGTGGATGTCGCCTTCGACGACGCGGGGCGCATCGCCTCGGTCAAGGCGGGCTGAGGCGCCGGCTCGCGGTCCTCCTCAGCGCGCGGTCTCGGTGTGGACGTACTCCACGAGCCGGGTCAGCGCGTCCGGGTCGGTGGTGGGCAGGACGCCGTGGCCGAGGTTGAAGACATGGCCCTCCAGGCCGGCGGCGGCGTCGAGGACCTCGCGGGTCTTCGTCTCTACCGCCTCCGGGGACGAGAAGAGCACCGCGGGGTCCAGGTTGCCCTGCAGCGCCTTGCCAGGGCCGACACGGCGGGCGGCCTCGTCGAGGGGGACACGCCAGTCGACGCCGACGACGTCCGCCCCGGCCTCACCCATGAGGCCGAGCAGTTCGCCCGTACCGACACCGAAGTGGATGCGCGGTACGCCGTAACCCTCCACCGCCCGGAACACCTTCGTGGACGCGGGCATGACCGAGCGCCGGTAGTCGGCGGGGGCCAGCGCACCGACCCAGGAGTCGAAGAGCTGCACCGCGGAGGCGCCCGCCTCGATCTGCACCTTCAGGAAGGCCGAGGTGATGTCCGCCAGCCGGTCCAGCAGGTCGGCCCACAGCTGCGGGTCGCCGTACATGAGGGCCTTGGTGTGCTCGTGGTTGCGCGACGGCCCGCCCTCGACGAGATAGCTGGCAAGGGTGAAGGGTGCGCCCGCGAAGCCGATGAGCGGGGTGGCACCGAGCTCACCGGTGAGCATGCCGATCGCCTCCGTGACGTACGAGACGTCGTCGGGCGTGAGGTCGCGCAGCCGTGCGAGGTCCTCGCGGCGGCGGATCGGATCGGCGACGACCGGCCCGACGCCCGGTTTGATGTCGAGGTCGATACCGATGGCCTTGAGCGGGACGACGATGTCGCTGAAGTAGATCGCGGCGTCGACCTTGTGCCGGCGCACCGGCTGGAGCGTGATCTCGGTGACCAGCTCGGGTCGCATGCACGACTCCAGCATCGGAATGCCCTCGCGCACCTTCAGGTACTCGGGAAGCGACCGCCCGGCCTGTCGCATGAACCAGACCGGCGTGTGCGGCACCGGCTCGCGCCTGCACGCCTTGAGGAAGGCGGACTCGTGGGTTGCGCGGGTCATGGTCCGGCGGCCCGAGGACGGGGTGTCCCCGGCTCGGGCGAAGCCTCGAGCCGGGGGAAGGTCGTTGGCACTCACGCCCAGAATCTTCGCATGTGCGCGCAAGGAGCTCGGCCGGGCCGGGTGTCCCTCCCTGCACGCGGCCCGCGTTCCGCTTACTCTTCCCCGCATGGCTGCGGCTCAGGGACAGTTTTCCGATCATTCCGACGGCACTGAAGGCGGGGACGGCGAGGAACGGAAATCCGTCCCGCGCGCCTTCCGGCTCGCGGTGGACGCGCTGGCTTCCGCGCGGCTGCGGCCGGAGATCGAGGTGGATCCGACCCGGCCACCGCAGCGCCTCGCCCCGCACGCCTACGCCCTGGAGGCCGCGGTCGTGGACGGCGAAGAGGATCTTGCGGACGGCAGGCTCGTACTGCTCCACGATCCTTCGGGTCACGAGGCCTGGAAGGGCACGTTCCGGCTCGTGACGCTGGTGCGTGCGGAGCTGGAGCCGGAGATGGCGTCGGACCCGCTGCTCCCCGAGGTCTGCTGGTCGTGGCTGACCGGGGCGCTGGAGGCGCGGGGACTTTCGTACGGGGAGGCGAGCGGCACCGTCACCCGGGCCGGGTCTCACTACTTCGGAGGACTCGCGGACCGCCGCCCCGCGACGCAGATCGAGATCCGGGCCTCGTGGACACCTCGCGAGGGGCGGGACGGGGTGCCGGACGCGGCGGCGCACCTCGCGGCGTGGAGTGATCTGCTGTGCCAGATCGCCGGGCTGCCGCCGTCGGGGCCTCCGGCGCAGGAGTCCTCCGCGGGGGTCGTCTCGCTGCCGCAGCGCCGCGGGCCTCAGGCGCGGTAGCCGCCGCCGGCCGTCTCCGCGTCCGGGGGATCGCGGTCCACACGTCCGCTCGGTCCCGTCCGGTCCCGCTCGGCCCCGTCCGGTCCCGCTCGGCCCCCGGCCTCAGGCGCCCCCGGGGCCGATTCATAGGATGATCGATCACGCGTCCGAATTGCCGGAATTGTTACTCACCAAATCGTGATCTTTCTCTAAAGGCGGGCGGGTTTGCTGCCGAAGAGTTGGTGACCCTTCAAGCCCGGTTCGCCCCGGCTTCACCCCCCGAGCCGGCGCCGTCCCGCACTTTCCAGGAGGCCTGGTGTCCGTTCTCCTCGAGCAGCCCGCAAGCCTGGTCGCCTACCGCCCGAACAAGCCGACGGCCATGGTCGTCGTGGCCGACCCGCGCGTCCGCTCCACCGTCACCCGCCACCTGTGGGCCCTCGGAGTACGTGACGTCATCGAAGCGTCGTCCATCGCGGAGGCCCGTCCCCGCGTCGGCAACCCGCGTGACATCTGCGTGGCCGACGTCCATCTGCCCGACGGTTCCGGGCTGACCCTGCTGTCCGAGACCCGCGCGGCGGGCTGGCCCAACGGCCTCGCCCTCTCCGCGGCCGACGACATCGGCGCGGTCCGCAACGCTCTGGCGGGTGGCGTCAAGGGCTACGTCGTCACCGGCACCCGCACGAACCTCGGTCACCCGTCCCGTCCCGGCGCCGCCCCCATCGGCTCCGCCGCCGCCCGGCTGCACCGCCGTCCCCCCGGCGCCCCGAGCCACCCCGGCGGCTACCGCGAGCTCTCCGGGCGCGAGGTGGAGGTGCTCCGGCTCGTCGCGGAAGGCCAGTCGAACAAGGCGATCGGGGTCTCGATGGGCCTGTCGGCGCTGACGGTGAAGAGCCACCTCGCCCGCATCGCACGCAAGCTCGGTACGGGTGACAGGGCCGGAATGGTGGCCGTGGCCCTGCGTACCGGCATCATCCACTGACTCCTGCAGAGGAGCCTCGCCCGTCGACGGAACGTTCCGTCGACGGGCGGCTTCCGTTCACAGATACCCTTGACAGGTGACCGACGCCCAAGAGACCGCAGCAGAGCCAGAACTGCGAACCACCGGGGGCGGCCCCCCGGACGACGGCCTCGCGGTCGAAGGGGTGCCGATCCCGCTGCTTGAGCCGCGCGAGGGCATTCCTCCGGTGGTCTCCACGCCCGAGGCCCTCGATGCCGTCGTCGCCGCGTTCGCGGGCGGCACCGGGCCCGTCGCCGTCGACGCCGAGCGGGCGTCCGGCTACCGGTACGGCCAGCGGGCGTACCTCGTACAGCTGCGCCGCGAAGGCGCGGGCACCGCACTGATCGACCCGGTCGGCTGCCCCGATCTGTCCGGCCTCGGCGAGGTGCTCGCCGGTACGGAGTGGATCCTGCACGCCGCCACCCAGGACCTGCCGTGTCTGCGCGAAATAGGCATGGTGCCGACCCGGCTCTTCGACACCGAGCTGGCCGGGCGGCTCGCGGGCTTCCCCCGGGTGGGCCTGGGGGCGATGGTCGAATCGGTCCTCGGCTACGCACTGGAGAAGGGCCACTCGGCCGTGGACTGGTCCACGCGGCCGCTGCCGGAGCCGTGGCTGCGCTACGCCGCGCTGGACGTGGAGCTCCTGGTCGACCTGCGGGACTCGCTGGAGAAGGAGCTGGACCGGCAGGGAAAGCTGGAATGGGCGCAGCAGGAGTTCGACGCGATCGCCGCGGCACCGCCCGCGCCGCCTCGGAAGGATCCGTGGCGGCGCACCTCGGGAATGCACAAGGTGCGTCGGCGCCGGCAGATGGCGGTCGTGCGTGAGCTGTGGACCGCCCGCGACAAGGTGGCACAGCGGCGGGACGTGTCGCCGGGCAAGGTGCTGAGTGACGCGGCGATCGTGGAGGCGGCGCTGGCGCTGCCTCTGAACGTGCACGCGCTCACCGCGCTGCCCGGATTCGGGCACCGGATGGGCCGGCGTCAGCTGGAGCAGTGGCAGGCGGCCGTGGACCGGGCGCGGGACCTCCCGGACGCGGAGCTGCCGCAGCCCGGGCAGCCGGTCGCGGGCCCCCCGCCGCCGCGCTCCTGGGCGGACAAGGACCCGGTCGCGGCGGCTCGCCTGTCGGCGGCGCGGGCCGCGGTGTCCGCGCTCGCGGAGCGGCTGAACCTTCCTCAGGAGAACCTGATCACTCCGGACACGGTACGGCGCGTGTGCTGGGAACCGCCGGGGGAGGCGACGCCCGACGCGGTCGCGGAGGCACTGGCCGTGTACGGGGCCCGCCCTTGGCAGATCGAGCAGGTGACACCCCTGCTGACCCGGGCTCTCGCGGCCACGGTGTAGCGCTTTGCGCGGGCGGTTTCGGGTGCCGTGGTTGCCGGTGCCGTGTTGGTGGCCGGGGTGTCCGTCCTCAATCGCCGGACGGGCTCAGGTTGTCGGGGTCGGCCGGTACCGGGTCGTGGGCGTTGGTGTCCGTTCCGGGGCTCGCATCCGGGACGGCATGATTTACGGCGCGCCGACCTGCACCACATCGGCAGCGCCCGCGCCGCGCCACAAATCACGCTTTAGTGTCCCGGACACGACCCCTCCACGGCCCCCCTCGGGGCGGGAGGTGGTGGGCCGATCGCCGTGCGTCGGGTGAACCATCCACCGGGGAGCAGTCGGCAACGCAGCCGGGGCGGGGCCGTGCAGGGTCGGCCCCGCATGGGACGGCGGAACCACCGGCTGCCTCCGAGGTCGGCGGTACGCCGCCGTCCCCGAGGAGTCGAGCCCGGAGGGGCCCCGCCCCACCCCAAACGACAGCCCCCGCATTGAGCCCGTCCGGCGATTGAGGACGGACACCCCGGCCACCTCCACGGCACAGGCCAACCCCGTACACCCAGCCCGTCCGGCGCTTGAGGACGGACACCCCGGCCACCTCCACGGCACAGGCCAACCCCGTATACCCAGCCTGTCCGGCGCTTGAGGACGGACACCCCGGCCACCTCCACGGCACAGGCCAACCCCGTATACCCAGCCTGTCCGGCGCTTGAGGACGGACACACCGACCAACAACACGGCACCGCCCACCACGACAACCACACCCGCACCGCGCAGCGGACCCGCACGCCGACCGGTCACGTGTGACGTTCGCCGCTCCCGCCGCGAGGGGTGGGCAACCTGGTTACCCACAAGTAGCATGAAGGCAGCAAGCGCGCGCTTAGCCGCGTGCAACGCAGCAGTGCCACCCCGCACCCTGGAGGAGAGCCATCGTGCCTCGTACCGTCAAGGACGTCGTCTTCGTCGACGGCGTCCGCACCCCGTTCGGCAAGGCGGGCCCGAAGGGCATCTACCACGAGACCCGCGCCGACGATCTCGTCGTGAAGGCCATCCGGGAGCTGCTGCGCCGCAACCCGGACCTGGACCCCGCGAAGATCGACGAGGTCGCCATCGCCGCGACCACGCAGATCGGTGACCAGGGTCTGACCATCGGCCGTACCGCGGGCATCCTCGCAGGCCTGCCGCAGTCCGTGCCCGGTTACTCCATCGACCGTATGTGCGCCGGCGCCCTGACCGCCGTGACCTCGGTCGCGGGCAGCGTGGCCTTCGGTGCCTACGACATCGCCGTCGCCGGCGGTGTCGAGCACATGGGCCGCCACCCCATGGGTGAGGGCGTCGACCCGAACCCGCGCTTCGTGTCGGAGAAGCTCGTCGACGAGTCGGCCCTGTTCATGGGTATGACTGCGGAGAACCTGCACGACCGCTACCCCTCGATCACCAAGCAGCGCGCCGACGAGTACGCGGTGCGCTCGCAGGAGAAGGCCGCCAAGGCTTACGCCAACGGCAAGATCCAGCAGGACCTGGTGCCGATCTCGGTGCGCCGCACCAGCCCCGAGGCCGGCGAGACCGGCTGGGGCCTGGTCACCGCCGACGAGCCGATGCGTCCGGGCACCACCCTGGAGAGCCTCTCCGGTCTCAAGACGCCGTTCCGCGTCCACGGCCGCGTCACCGCCGGAAACGCCGCGGGTCTGAACGACGGCGCCACCGCCTCGCTCATCGCCTCCGAGGACTTCGCCCGCGAGAACAACCTCCCGGTGAAGATGCGCCTGGTCTCGTACGCCTTCGCCGGCGTCGAGCCCGAGGTCATGGGCTACGGCCCGATCCCGGCGACCGAGAAGGCCCTCGCCCAGGCGGGTCTGTCCATCGAGGACATCGGCCTGTTCGAGATCAACGAGGCCTTCGCCGTCCAGGTGCTGGCCTTCCTCGAGCACTACGGCATCGCCGACGACGACGCCCGCGTCAACCAGTACGGCGGCGCCATCGCGTTCGGTCACCCCCTCGCCTCCTCCGGCGTGCGTCTGATGACGCAGCTGGCGCGGCAGTTCGAGGAGCAGCCGGAGGTCCGTTACGGCCTCACCACGATGTGCGTCGGCTTCGGCATGGGCGCCACCGTGATCTGGGAGAACCCGCACTTCGACGGAGGCAACAAGTGAGCACCACCGCTGAGCTCCTGAAGGGCGCGGCCGAGCTGTTCCCGGACGAGGTCGTCACCCAGGCGCACGTACGCCACCTCGACCTCCCGGGCGGCGCGGGCAAGTTCGCCCTCATCACCCTGGACAACGGCTTCGACCACACCAAGCCGACCACCTTCGGCCCGCAGTCCCTCGCGAACCTCAACGCCGCGATCGACCAGGTCGAGGCCGAGGCCGCGAACGGCGACATCGTCGGCGTCGGCATCACCGGCAAGCCGTTCATCTTCGCCGTGGGCGCCGACCTCAAGGGCGTCGAGCTGCTGAAGCAGCACTCGGACGCGCTCGCCATCGGCAAGGGCGGCCACGACGTCTTCAAGCGTCTGTCGCACCTCGCCGTGCCGACCTTCGCGTACTACAACGGCGCCGCGATGGGCGGCGGTGTGGAGGTCGGTCTGCACTGCTCCTACCGCACCGTGTCGAAGGCCCTGCCGGCCTTCTCGCTGCCCGAGGTCTTCCTCGGTCTCGTCCCGGGCTGGGGCGGCTGCACGATCCTGCCGAACCTGATCGGTGCGGACCGCGCGGTCTCGGTGATCATCGAGAACTCGCTCAACCAGAACAAGCAGCTCAAGGGCAGCCAGGTCTTCGAGCTCGGCATCGCCGACGCGATCTTCGAGGGCGCCGACTTCCTGGAGCAGTCGCTGATCTGGACCGCGTCCGTCCTCAAGGGCGAGATCGCGATCGAGCGCGCGGAGATCGACCGTGGCGAGGCCTGGGACCAGGCCGTCGCGCGCGGCCGGTTCATCGCCGACTCCAAGGTGCACGGCGCCGCTCCGGCCGCGTACCGCGCCCTGGAGATCATCGAGGCGTCCAAGGACGGCGACCTGCAGAAGGGCTTCGACGCCGAGGACACCGCCCTCGCCGACCTGATCATGGGTGGCGAACTGCGCTCCGGCATCTACGCCTTCAACCTGGTGCAGAAGCGCGGCAAGCGCCCCGCCGGTGCCCCGGACAAGAGCCTGGCCCGCCCGGTCACCAAGGTCGGCGTCGTGGGCGCCGGTCTGATGGCCTCTCAGCTGGCGCTGCTCTTCCTGCGCCGCCTCGAGGTGCCGGTGGTCCTCACCGACATCGACCAGGAGCGCGTCGACAAGGGTGTGGGCTACGTCCACTCCGAGATCGAGAAGCTGCTGGGCAAGGGCAGGATCAACCGGGACAAGGCCAACCGCCTCAAGGCCCTGGTGTCCGGTGTCCTCGACAAGGCAGAGGGCTTCGCGGACGCGGACTTCATCATCGAGGCCGTGTTCGAGGAGATGTCCGTCAAGCAGAAGGTGTTCGCGGAGGTGGAGGCCGTCGCCCCGGCGCACGCGGTCCTCGCCACCAACACCTCCTCGCTGTCGGTCTCCGAGATGGCCTCCAAGCTCCAGCACCCGGAGCGCGTGGTCGGCTTCCACTTCTTCAACCCGGTCGCGATCCTGCCGCTGCTGGAGATCGTCCGCGGTGAGCAGACGGACGACGCGTCCCTCGCCACCGCCTTCGGTGTCGCGAAGAAGCTGAAGAAGACCGCGGTCCTCACCAAGGACGCCCCCGCGTTCGTCGTGAACCGCATCCTGACCCGCTTCATGGGCGAGATCCAGAACGTCATCGACGAGGGCACCCCGGTCGCCACCGCCGAGAAGGCGATCGACCCGCTCGGTCTGCCGATGTCGCCGCTGGTCCTGCTGGAGCTGGTCGGCCCGGCCATCGGTCTGCATGTCTCAGAGACCCTGAACCGCGCCTTCCCGGAGCGCTTCAAGGTCTCCCCGAACCTCAAGGCGGTCGTCGAGGCGGGCAAGCGCGGCTTCTACGTCTACGACTCGGGCAAGCCGGAGCTCGACCCCGAGGTCGCCGCGCTGCTGAAGCAGGGCGACAACGTCCTGACGGAGGAGCAGGTCCGGGCCCGCGTCCTGGACGCGGTCGCGCAGGAGATCGGGCTGATGCTGGAGGAGGGTGTCGTCGCCGAGGCGCAGGACATCGACCTCTGCCTGATCACGGGCGCCGGCTGGCCCTTCCACCTGGGCGGCATCACGCCGTACCTGGACCGTGAGGGCGTCAGCGAGCGTGTGAACGGCAAGAAGTTCCTGGCGCAGGGCGTCGCGAGCGTCCCCGCGTAACACAGGCGGAACGGCGAACGGGCCGTACGGGAGAGATCCCGTACGGCCCGTTCTCATGTCCGGCGGCGGATGGGCTCGGGGGCACGCGGAAGACGCGCCGAGGTGTGCGGCTTCGTGACGCGGGTACGCGGCGGATGCGTCCATGGACACGGTGGCGGGGCCCCGGGGGGGCCCGGGGGGGCCCCCCGGCCCCTGGGCGGGGGCACCCCGGTGGCCGGCGCGGCCCGGCGACGGGTTGGGCCGCCGGGCACTCCGGACT
>NZ_JBHVDH010000014.1:73698-186848 GCF_042802855.1 Streptomyces sp. NPDC057445
GGGGGGGGGGGGCCCCCCCCCCGCCCGGGGGGGGGGGGGGGGGGGGGGGCGGGGGGGGGGGGGGGGACGCCCCCGCGCCGGGGGGGCGCCCCGGGGGGGGGGCCGGGCCCCCGCCACCGTGGTGTCACAGGCGCTTCGCGCTGCGCAGGGTGGTCGCGTAGTAGCCGTTGCCGTCGAGGCGCGAGGTGCCGCCCTTGTCGCCGATCGTCGGGCCGTTCACTTCCTCACGGCTGGAAATGAAGATCTTGTGGCCCTCGGTGTCGTGGCCCAGGTAGACGCCCACATGGTCGATGCGGTCCTTGGTGCGCGCGTCCAGTTTGAAGAAGACCAGGTCGCCGGGCTGGAGCACATCGATCGACTTCGGCCGGTCCGTCGCCCCGACACCCTTCAGCGGAATGACGGCGGCGCCCACGTCGGATCGGGCCATCCCGTTCGCGCTGCGCGGCAGACCGTCACCCCTGGTGTCGGAAGAGGCCAGCGGATAGCGGGCACGGTATCCCCACACGAGCCTCATGAATCCCGAGCAGTCGACGGAACGGGCACGCTTCGCCTCCGGCTGCATGCTGGTGCCGTCGCGGAAGGTGTACGGGATCCCGAGGTAGTCGTAGAAGTCGGAGAGTTCCTCGCGCAGGTCGTTGCCCGCGCTGCCGTTCGGGTTCAGCGGGCCGAAGTTGGCGTCGCCGGTGTAGGCGATGCCCTCGTCGTCCTTCTTGACCGGCGCGCCCTGGATGTACTGGAAGGCAGTGGCGAAGACATCCTCCTTGTCAGTGCCGTAGTACTCCTTGAACCAGTCCTTGAACCACTGCTCCTTCTCGGCGCCCTTGCGCCAGGGCTCCGGCATCAGCCGGACCCAGTCCTCGCTCACCACACGCGATGTGGTGTTGGCGGCCTCGGTGAACGTGCGGCTGGGGCCCTTGAGGGTCGCGGTGCGGGCCTTGTCGGTGAAGGTGGCCAGCACCTCGCCGCCCTCGCCGCGCAGCACGGAGCGCTCCGGGTTCTTCAGGCGCTCCCAGGTCTGCTTGCCGCTCAGCCGGCCGGTGCTCGACTCGAGCAGCGGGGTGTCGGTGACGGCCTGGATGGCCGGTGCCTTGGCCTGCTCCTCCTTGCGCAGCTCGACGGTCAGATACGCGCTGCCCGCGAGCAGCCCGATCACGATCGCCGCGTGCACGGCCGGACTGGTCTTCTTCTTGGCATTCATGAGGTCGGCTCCGGTGGGGCGGTCAGGCGGACGGCATGACGCCGAGGAGGATCCCGGCGGTGAGGACGACATAGGCCATGAGCGTCACCGAGCCGGTGGCGAGCAGCGTCGGCCCCTTGGGCTGGCGCACGAGCTGGTAGGCGATCAGGCCGGGAACGATGAATCCGAGGGTCTGGTTGGCGTACATCAGGGGGAATTCGAGCGAAAGCACGATCATCACCGTGGCCTGGAGCATCACGCCGGTGAGCACGACGGCGGCGAAGAGCCGCTTGCCGTAGAGGATCACGTAGCGCTGCAGCAGCAGAGTGCACACATAGGTGAGAACCGTGACACCGACCACCATCGCGGCGCGCTGCAGATCCTCGACGAGCGTGAGCGCGAGCCAGCCCGGGGTGATCATGCCGCCCGGCGAGAGATTGGTCGTCAGGTAGCAGACCAGGGAGAAGAGCAGCCCGAGCGCGATGCCGACCGCGGCGATCTCTGGGGTGAGGACGGAGGGGATCAACGGGGCTCTCCTGGGCTGTACCACTGCTGGGGTTCGTCGGTCGGGGATGCGGGCGCCGGGGCCACGCGGGGCTCGAACGGGCCGCGGGGCCCTCCGGCCTCGGGCGCGGTGGGCTGCGGTCCGCGCTGGTACGGCTGACCGTCCTGCGGACCGCGCTGGTACGGCTGACCGTCCCGCGGACCGCGCTGGTACGGCACCTCGCCATAGGACTGGTCACCGTGCGGCAGGGCTTCGTGCGGGCCGGGCCGGTGCGGCATGTCGCTCCGCGGCCCGCCGCCGTGAGCCGGCTGACCGTGCGCCACGTCGCGCGAGGGACGGCCGCCGCGCTGCTCGGGCACGTGGGGCCGGGGGGCGTACCGGTTCTCGTACGCCTCCGAGTACTGCTGGTACGGGTCGAGATGCGGGGCGTACAGCTGCATCGTGTCGACGTGCTCCACGACCGCCGGAGCGGGACGCCCCGGCGCGGCGGCCTCGGCAGGGTCTGCCGGCTGTGAGGAGGCTTCGACGGCGCTCTCGTCGGCCGGGAGCTCCGCGAGGTGCTCGAGGAGCAGCTCGCCCTGGCCGTGGATGTTGCCGATGGCGACCAGAGAGGAGTCGGGGCCGAGGTGGCCGAGCAGCTCGTGCATGAACTCCTCGCCGTCGCGCCCCTCGCCGCCCAGGTCGACGGCGCGGTCGCGCCACTCGGCGGGAATCGCGTCGATGGCGCTCTTGGCCGGGTGGCCGATGACCAGCACCTTGTCCGGCTGAAGGTCCGGCACGATCTGGCCCATCTGGCCGTTGCGTTCGACGCGGTCGGGGCGGCAGTTGATGACCACGTTCAGCGGGCGGTTGATCGCCCCGAGGTCGAGGAGCTGGTTGATGTTCATCAGCGTCGACTCGGGGTCGTTGGCCGCGAAGACGTTGGCGAAGCGCAGCTTCTTGCCGTCCTCCGTGACATACCGCTCGACGGAGAGCACACCCGGGTCCGGCGGGGCGTCGTACATGCCCTGCAGCGCGGTACTGCGGTCCACGCCCAGCAGCTCGGCGACAACCAGCGCGATCGCCACGTTCTCCTTGAAGGTGAACCAGCTGAAGCCGCGCAGCTCGTCGTCGGTGACCATCTCGGGGTCGGCGTAGACGAGCTTGCAGTCGCGGGCGTCCGCCTCCTCCTGAAGGACGTGGAAGCGCTCCTTCTCCGCGGTGACGCAGATACCGCCGTGCGGCATGGAGCGGGACAGCGAGCGGGCGATGTCGTCGAGGGTCGGGCCCATCTCGGCGACGTGGTCCTCGCGTACGTTGCACAGCACGCCGATGGTCGAGCGGATCAGCTTCGACTGGTTGATCTCCTGCAGGGCCGGCATGACGGCCATGCACTCCATCACGAGGGCGTCCGGGTGGTATGCGGCGGCCCGGCGGACGATGCCGATCTGCTCGACGACATTGGCGATGCCGAACTTGCGGTAGACCGGTTCCTCGGTGGCGTCGGGGTGGATGAAGCGGGCGGCCGTGCCGGTCGTCTTGGCCACCGTGGTCAGCCCGCCGCCCCGCAGCGCACCCGCGCACAGCCGGGTGATGGAGGACTTGCCGCGGATTCCGTTGACCAGGACACGGCTCGGTATGTGCTCCAGGTTGACGAAGTGGCGCCGCTGTTCGACGATCCCAGCGATCAGCAGGATGGCGCTGCACACCACCAGCACGGTGTAGAGGAAGAGCACGGCGGGTCAGTTCCTTCCGGCAACGGACGTCGCGGCGTCGCGCTTGCGCTGCTGTCCCGGCAACTGCTGCCGGATGAGCTCGAGGCTGCGGACGACGGCGCCGACCTCGTCGTGGTGGCGTGGATAGAGAACGGTGCGGCGGTCCCCGTCCGCGAGTGCCTCCGCCTGTCCGGCGAGGACGCGCAGCGGACGTACGACGACGATGTACAGCCATCCGAGGCAGGCGGTCGCGGCGGTGACGCCGAGCAGACCGGCGAGCACCGTGCGGTTCTGGAGGTTGTACTCGGCGATGGCGAGCCCGGAGGCGGGCTGCCAGCTCACGACGGTCCAGCCGAGCTTCTTGGCCGCGCCGCCGCCGTCGAAGGGCGCGGCGGCCGCGATGTTGATGTCGCCGCCGTCCCGGTAGCGGATGCCTCGGGGGTTCAGGTCCTGCTCCGGGCTCTTGCCGGCCTTCCGGTTGGCGCGTTCGACCAGGTTGTCGAGGCGGCTGTTGGGCAGCTCCTCGAAGGCGAGAAAGCCCGTGTTGCCGGCGATGACCTTGCGCTTCGCGTCGACGACACGGATCGCACCCAGCCCCGGCCGCTTGAGGAGGGAGTTGAGGAACTCGATCCGGAACTCGCCCACGACGGCGGTCCGCTTCCTGCCCGCGACCTCCGCGGTGCCGATGACGACCGGCCGCTTGCCCTGGTCGTCGAGAACCCGGATCGGCTGGCCGGCAGGGCCCTTGCCCGCGGGGCTGTGCGGATCGCCGCCAGCCCGGGCGAGGACGCGGCCGTCGGCGTCGAGAACATAGAGCGACTCGTAGCGCTGATGCTCGGACATCGTGCGCTCGAGGACCTCCGTCATCTCCGACGGCTTGGTGCGGTCGCCGACGAGGGAGGCGACCGACGCGAGGTCGGCGTGGCCCTCGTTGAGCCCGCGGCGCACCCGGTCGGTGAGGGTACTGGTGCGCTCGCGCTGGTCGTTGAGGATCTGCTTCGGCACCACGACGGAGTCGCCCGCGCGGTTGAGCAGGAGCAGCAGCGGGGCGGACCAGACGAGCAGGAGTACGCCGCAGACGGCGAGCAGGGTGATGGCGCCGAAGCGGCGCCGTGCCGGGGCCGACGCCTGGGCGGGCTCGCCCAGGAGCTGGCGGCGCAGCCGTTCCAGGGCGGCACCGATCCGCGCCGCCTCGCCGTACCTGGGCTCGGTCACGGGGCGCGTGAGGTCGCCGCGGGTGAGGCGGCGGCTCTCCAGGAACAGCCGGATCAGCGGGCGCTGGACGGTGCCGATCAGCACGGCCACGGTGACGCCGCCGATGAGGAGCAGCGCGCCCGCGGCGAGAAGGCCGAAGGCCGGGCTGCTGGTCGCGGCGGAGTCCTCTGCGACCTTGACCATGGCGACGACGGTGAGACCGAGGCCCGAGGCGACGGTCGTCTCACCGGGCTGGGACGCGGCGAGGGTCGCGTACCCGGCGATGGAGCGGTGTTCCAGGTAGCGCTCGCCGGTGAGGCTGCCGCTGACACCGGGGAAGCCGCCGGAGCCGGGTTCCTTGGCCTTGAGCGGGTGTTCCTTGGCCTTGTCCGCGGCGGACGCGGCGAAATCCTTGAGCTGTTCGCCGGAGTGGGAGATCTCCTTGCGCCGCGACTCGCTGCGTTCCTGACCGGGATCGGGGATGCCGTCCTGACTGAGCACCTGGCCCTGCTGGTCGATGACGGCGATGGCACGGGAGCTGCCGAGGCTGATGCCGGGGACCTTCAGGCCGCTGGAGGCGATCAGCAGCTTCTGCGGCTCGCCCGGCCAGTTGAGCACGGCGAGGGCGAGGAGCCGGGTCTCGCCGTTCTGGAGACGGACCATGCGGGGTGCGAGGCCGTTCTCGCCGGCGAGCTTGGAGCGGTCGATCGCGGTCAGAGGCACGTTCTCGCCGCGGGCGGCGAGCAGTTTGCCCGACTTGATCTCGACGACGGCCGTGCCCAGCCACTTCTGGTAGACGTTGCCGATCTTGTCGAGGACGGCGTCCGCGGACACGGGATCGGCGGCGTTGAAGAGTCCGGCGGTCCGCGTCAGGTCGGTGACGCTCTCGTCGATGGAGGCGCGCAGGGCGATGGCGCCGTCCTCGGCGTAGTGCTGCTGGGACGTCAGGACGGCCTTGGGCACGGCGTCGTTGCCGACGCGTCCGAAGGAGAGGGCGGTGACGCCCGCCAGAGCGAGGAGCAGAACCGACAGAACAGCTATAGGTGGACGTATCCCACCCAATAGGGACATGTCAGCTCTTCGGCGGACCTTATGCCGCCGCTTCGTTGTCGAAGCGGCCAAGGCGGGGCTCCTCTCCTGGAAACCATGAGCAAGGGCGGACATGAGGCGTGCCCGTAACGCCATGAAGACGTGCGGGCACGCGGCGTTACGCACTCCAGTGCGAACGCGCAGATCAGACCGGTGCCATGAGCATTGAGTTGTATGGATCGGGGGGAATGTGATCAAGGCCACGAGCAGCAGACGGAATCGGTACGGAAGCCGCTCCAGAGACAGCAGTTGGCGCAGTCGGCCCCCTGGTCCTGCCTCGCCCGAGCATAGTGCCCTCCGTGTGTCCGTACGCCGCCAGGCGGTGGGCCGGAGGCCCCGCGCGCGACGCGGACGTGGGAGCACAGGTCGACGGCGACCGGCGTGAGAGAGGTTTCATCACCTGGATATCTTTGAACTGCTATGACCACTGATCGAACCAAGACGGCGGCCATCGCGGCGATCGTCGTCGTCGCGGCTGTCGCCGTGCTCGCCGGGCTCCTGATGAGCCTCGACCGCCGCACCGGCCCCACAGAGAGTACGGGGCACCGGGACGACAGCACCAACCGGAATGCCACCGGAGCGGTGGACCTGGAGGAGCGGATCGCCCACTACACCTCAGGGTTCGGCGAGGAGAGCGGCTACCGCCGGCCGACCGGCGAGGACCGGCGAGCGGTCGCGCAGGGCGTCGGCCTGTTCCTCGACGGCCGCCGCCGGCAGGCCGAGGAGCGGTTGTCCGACGTGGACTTCGAGATCCGCACCATCACCGACAGCATCACGGGACGGCAGTTCGCGGAGATCACCGACCGGACGGAGGAAGGACCCGCGCCCCGGGGCTGGGGGCGGGTCTATGTCGATCTCGCCACACCCGCCCACTGGTCGGTGCAGGTGCCCCATCCCGTGGCCGACCGGCGCACCGAGTTCCTGGGCGTGAATGTGCTGCGGGGCACCAGTGGCGGCGTTCTGGTGATCGCCGGTGCACATCGCCGGGCCGGGCGCGGCGACGAGGCGGATGTGGCGCATCGCACCGACAGCGTCTTCGACGCCGTCTGCGACGAGCTCACCGAGCGGAGGCTGCCGGGCATCCAGCTGCACGGATACGCGGACGAGTCGGCGCCGGACTACGACGTCATCGCCTCCGCCGGCGAGGGCGAAGTGTCCCGCCCGGAGGGCCGTGCCCTCGCCGACGCCCTTCGCGCACGCGATTTCGACGTGTGCCGCGCCTGGGTCCACGACTGCCCGCTCGAAGGCCGGAGCAATGTCCAGGGCCACAAGGCGGAGCGGGAAGGTGTCCCGTTCCTGCACATCGAGTTCAGCAACACGGTCCGGATGTCCGGGAGCCGGGCCGGGCGCGCGGCGGAGGCGGTCCGGACGGTCACGGCGGCCTGGTCCCCGGACCCGGCCCGCCGCCCCGCGAGCTGAGTCAGACGACCGTCCAGGCTTCCATCGCCAGGCCCGTCTCGGCCTTCTGTCGCGTCACCCGGAGCGCGCCGTCCGATCCGAAGGCGGCCAGCACCACTCGCCCGTTCCCGTCGATCGCGAGGGCCGGTGCGCCGACGCACGGCTCCCCCGTCGCGGTCCAGACCGTGCCCGCCGACTCGTCCTCGGTCGGGTACGCGGCGAGTTCCGGGCGTCCGTCGCGGCCGAGCTGCGCGATGATCGTGCAGTCGTGCCCGTCGACCGGCGTACGGAGCAGCGCGACGGGTCCGGTGCCCCCGCTGCCGCCCAGTGCGGCCGGCTGGTCCATCCCCTCCCGCCAGGCCTGGACGGCGCCGGTGGCGGCGTCGCGCCAGAAGTGGGTCAGACGTCCGCGGCCGGTGCGCTCGGCGCTCACCGAACCGGGGACGGCCGAGACCTCGATGTCGTCGGCCCGGTCGAAGAACGCCGCTCCCGGCTCCTGCTGCACCCACCGCAGCACACGGTCCGGTGACACGGCAACGACCTCCATGACGCCCGCGTCCGTGAGGGTCACGGCCGGCACGCCCTGGACGTTGCTGCCCTTGAGGTCGGCCCACTTGCCCCAGCGGCCGTTCGCGTGCTGAGTGCGTCCGCACACCCCGCCGCAGGCGTTGGCTATGAACACATGGAGCAGGCCGTTGGTGTCCACGGCCGCCGCCGGCCTTCCGATGCGGTCGGCCAGCTCCTTGTCCTTCGGGTACGGCGTCCCGAACCCGCTCCAGTCCCGGATGGGGCGGCCTGACTGGTACTGAAGGGTCTGCGCCAGATCCGTGACGAGCTCACCGTCCGCGGCGCGGGTCTGCCGCAGCCCGACGAGCTGTACGTAGCCGTCGCTTCCCTGGGCGACGCCCAGCGAAGGCGTCACTCCGGGCGAGGGGAAGAGCTGAGGGCCCTCCCATTCCGGACCGCCCGGCCGGGTCTCCGTCCAGCGCAGGACGCCGTCGGCGCCCGGGGTGTAGGCGGAGAGCCGGCCGTCCTTGCCCCTGCGCAGCCAGCCGGTGGTCGGGGGCAGGGACGGGTCCGCGGGGAGCGACGGCGTCTCCTCGACCGTACGACGCGGCTGCATCCCGGACTCCGGGGACTCTTCCGCCCGCCGCTTCGACCTCCGCGCAGACCGCAGTGCCATTGCCCGTTGCCACCTTCCCTCAGCGCCTCCAAGCGCGTGATTCACGTGACGATAACACCTGGCGAACCCTTCGATCCGCGTGGCGGGAGACGGCTCTGTGCCACCGTTCCGGCATGCGGACTCTCTTGATCGTCGATGGCGCGAACGTGGTCGGATCTGTCCCGGACGGCTGGTGGCGGGACCGTTTCGGCGCCGCAGAGCGACTGCGCGACGCACTCGTACCGATCGCCCGGAAGGGCATTCCGGGACATCCGGGTCCGGTCGACGTCGTGCTGGTGGTGGAGGGCCAGGCACGGGGCGTGGAGTCGCTGCCGGAGGTACGCGTCGAGTCGGCGCCCGGCAGCGGTGACGACCACATCGTGGAACTGGTCAGGGCGGCCCCGGACCGTACCCGCGTCGCGGTGACGGCGGACCGCGGGCTGTGCGAGCGGGTCACGGCACTCGGAGCCGAATGCGTCGGACCGCGAACGGTACGTCCCTCCGGCCCGCGCACGTAGGGCACCGGGGCACAGGGCCGCCTACTTCAGCTGCTTGTCACGGGCCATGCCGAGGCGGCTGTGGGGCCGTCCGTACAGGAAGTACACGACGACGCCGATCGCCATCCAGACGGCGAAGCGGAACCACGTCTCCACCGGCAGGTTGAGCATCAGCCACACCGTCGCCGCGACCGACAGGATCGGGACGAACGGAACCCATGGGGTGCGGAAGGCACGGTGCAGATCGGGCCGGGTGCGGCGCAGGATGATCACACCCAGGGCGACGACGACGAACGCGAAGAGGGTGCCGATGTTCACCAGGGTGGCGAGTTCGTTGATGCTGGTGAAGCCGGCCACGATGGCGATGATCACGCCGAGCAGGATGGTGGGGCGGTAGGGGGTGCGAAACCGCGGGTGCGTGATGGAGAAGACCCGCGGCAGCAGCCCGTCGCGGCTCATCGCGAAGAACACCCGGGTCTGGCCGAGGAGCAGGATCAGACAGACGGTGGTGAGGCCGACGGCGGCGCCGAAGCTGATCACACCGGCGAAGAACGGATGCCCGACGGCCTTGAAGGCATCGGCGAGCGGGGCACTGACGGAGAGCTCGCTGTAGTGCTGCATACCGGTCACCACGAGCGCGACGGCCACATAGAGCACGGTGCAGATGAGGAGCGAGCCGAGGATGCCGCGAGGCATGTCGCGCTGCGGAAGCTTGGTCTCCTCTGCGGCGGTGGCCACGACGTCGAAGCCGATGAAGGCGAAGAAGACGACGGACGCGGCGGTGAAGATGCCCATGACACCGAAGTTCGTGGGTTCGTAGCCGAACATCACCTGGACCAGCGGGACGTCCCAGCCGGATACGCCGCCGGGCGGGCTCTGTGCCGGCGGGATGAACGGCTTGTAGTTGTCCGCCTTGATGAAGAACAGACCCGCGATGATCACGATCATGACCACCGTCACCTTGATGGCCACGACGATGGCCGTGATGCGCGCGGACAGCTTCATGCCGACGACCAGGATCGCGGTCAGCACCAGGACCAGCAGGAAGGCCAGGATGTCGAAGGTGCCTCCCGGCACGTCCGGTCCTTCGAGCGTGGCTGGTAGATGCCAGCCCGCGTTGTCGATCAGCGAGCGCACATAGCCGGACCAGCCGACGGCGACGACGGCCGTGCCGAGCGCGAACTCGAGGACCAGGTCCCAGCCGATGATCCAGGCCGGAAGCTCACCGAGCGAGGCGTACGCGAAGGTGTAGGCCGAGCCGGCCACCGGCACGGTGGAGGCGAACTCGGCGTAGCAGAGAGCGGCCAGCGCACAGACGATGCCCGCGGCGACGAAGGCCAGCGCCGTGGCGGGGCCCGCGTTCTCCTTGGCGACCTTTCCGGTGAGCACGAAGATGCCCGTGCCGATGATGACGCCGACACCGAAGACCGTCAGGTCCCAGGCGGAGAGGGATTTCTTGAGCGCGTGCTCGGGTTCCTCGGTGTCCAGAATCGATCCTTCGACCGATTTGGTCCTGAACATCCCGGAATCAGGCGATTTCTGCTCCGTGCTCACCGGCGTACCTCCGTACACATGGCCGTAAGCCCATGATCGGGAGGGGTGCGGGACCTCGCCCGTCCAGCCGGGACATTTCACACGAATGGACCGGCCGGACCCCTTTCGGGTGGTCCGACCGGCCCAATGCGTGGGTGACGGTTGCGCCCGGTGGCCCGGACTTCAGTCGCGCGCGGGCTCGGGAGCCTCTGCGGGGTCGTCGTCGAGACGGCCGTCGAGCTTCGACACCAGCCCGGTGACCTGGCGGGCGATGTCCGGGGCGGTCAGGCCGATCTCCGCCATGACCTCCTTGCGGGAGGCGTGGTCGAGGAAGCGCGGCGGGATGCCGAAGTCACGCAGCGGTACGTCGACTCCCGCGTCGCGCAGCGCCTGGGCGACGGCCGAGCCGACGCCACCGACCCGGCTGTTGTCCTCGACGGTGACGACAACGCGGTGCCGCTCGGCGAGCGGGGCGAGCGCCTCGTCGACCGGCTTGACCCAGCGGGGGTCGACCACGGTCGTGGAGATGCCCTGCTTGTCGAGCAGGTCCGCGATCTCGAGGCACATCGGGGCGAGCGCACCGACGGAGACGAGAAGGACGTCGGCCATCGGGGCACCTCCCCGGGGGACGGTGCCCGGCTCGCGCAGGACGTCCATGCCTCCGACACGGCCGACGGCCGGGACCGCGGGGCCGACGACGCCCTTGGAGTAGCGCACGACGGTCGGGGCGTCCTTGACCTCCACGGCCTCGCGCAGCTGGCTGCGCAGCTGCTCGGCGTCGCGCGGCGCTGCCATCCGCAGCGTCGGGACGACCTGGAGGATCGACATGTCCCACATGCCGTTGTGGGACGCGCCGTCGTCACCGGTGACCCCGGCACGGTCGAGCACGAAGGTGACACCGCACTTGTGCAGGGCCACGTCCATCAGGACCTGGTCGAAGGCGCGGTTGAGGAAGGTCGCGTAGACGGCGAAGACCGGGTGGAGCCCGCCGGTGGCGAGACCGGCCGCCGAGACGGCCGCATGCTGCTCGGCGATACCGACGTCGTAGATCCGGTCGGGGAAGGCGTCCGCGAACTTCTTCAGACCGACGGGGTGCAGCATGGCCGCGGTGATCGCGACGACGTCCTCGCGCTCCTTGCCGATCTTGACCATCTCGTCGGCGAAGACGGAGGTCCAGCTCGCGGCGGCGGTCTTGATCGGCAGACCGGTGTCCGGGTGGATGACGCCGACGGCGTGGAAACGGTCCGCCTCGTCCTCCAGGGCCGGGTCGTAGCCGCGGCCCTTCTCGGTGAGGCAGTGCACGATGACGGGGCCGCCGAAGCGCTTCGCACGCGTGAGCGCGGACTCCAGGGCGGCGATGTCGTGGCCGTCGATGGGGCCGACGTACTTCAGGCCGAGGTCCTCGAACATGCCCTGGGGCGTGATGAAGTCCTTCAGGCCCTTCTTGGCGCCGTGCAGGGTCTCGTAGAGCGGCTTCCCGACGACGGGGGTGCGCTCCAGGATGTCCTTGCCGCGGGCGAGGAAACGCTCGTAGCCGTCGGTCGTGCGGAGCGTGGCGAGATGGTTCGCGAGTCCGCCGATGGTCGGCCCGTACGAACGCTCGTTGTCGTTGACGACGATGACGAGCGGGCGGTCCTTGGCGTCGGCGATGTTGTTCAGCGCCTCCCAGGCCATACCGCCGGTGAGCGCGCCGTCGCCGATGACCGCGACGACATGGTCGTCCTTCTTCAGCACCTGGTTGGCCTTGGCGAGGCCGTCCGCCCAGCCGAGGACCGTGGAGGCGTGGGAGTTCTCGATGACGTCGTGCTCGGACTCGGCACGTGAGGGGTAGCCGGAGAGCCCGCCCCTGGCCCGCAGTCTCGCGAAGTCCTGACGGCCCGTGAGCAGCTTGTGCACATAGCTCTGGTGCCCGGTGTCGAAGAGCACCTTGTCCCGCGGCGAGTCGAAGACCCGGTGGAGGGCGATGGTCAGCTCGACCACGCCGAGGTTGGGCCCGAGGTGTCCGCCGGTCTTGGACACCGCATCCACGAGAAAGGTCCGGATCTCTGCTGCCAGCTGATCGAGCTGCTCCGGGCCGAGCCGGTCCAGATCGCGCGGTCCCCTGATACGGGTAAGCAACGCCACCCGTGCCTCCTTGCGTATGAGCTGGTCGAGCTTGCCGATCTGTCGAGTCTAATGTTCCGCTCTCGGCGGCTGTCATCGGGCGGGTGGGTTGTGTGTCGCGCAGTCGCCGGACACGGACCTGCGACATGCGACCTGCGACCTGCGACCTGCGACCTGCGACCTGACGGGCACACAGCAGTGCCCGGCGCCGCAATCCGGCGCCGGGCACTGGGGTTTGTCCGCTATGCGCGGCCTGCGGTCTTCTGCGTCTTGCGCGTGACCGAGTCGATCACGACGGTGGCGAGCAGCACACCGCCGGTGATCATGTACTGGATCGGTGTGGCGATGCCCTCGAGCGCGAGACCGTACTGGATCGAGACGATCACCATCACACCGAGCAGCGCGTTCCACGTACGGCCGCGGCCACCGAAGAGGCTGGTGCCGCCGATGACGGCCGCCGCGATGACGTTCATCAGAAGGTCACCCGCGCCGGCGCTCTGGTTGGCCGCCGCGATCTTGGAGGCCCAGAACAGACCGCCGATGGCCGCGAAGGTGCCCGCGATGGCGAAGACCGAGACCCGGACCGCCGTGACGTTGATACCGGCACGGCGGGACGCCTCGACGCTGCCGCCGAGGGCGAAGATCTTACGGCCGTAGGCGGTGCGCCGGAGCACGAAGTCCGTGATCACCAGCACGGCCAGGAACAGCACCAGCGCCAGGGGCAGGCCCTTGTACTGGTTGAACATGAACGCCGCTGCGAAGGACACGATGGCCAGCAGAATCGTGCGGAACACGATGTCCCCGACCGGCCGGGAGGGGATTCCGGCGGCCTCACGGCGACGGCTGTCGAAGTAGGACGAGAGGAAGAAGCCCGCCACGGCGACCGCGGCGAGGCCGTAGGCGGCCGCCACGTCCGAGAAGTAGTACGTGGTCAGCTTGCCGACGACACCATCGCTGTCCAGGTTGATGGTGCCCTGGTCGCCGAGCAGCTGGAGCATGAAGCCGAGCCAGAAGAGCAGGCCGGCCAGGGTGACGGCGAAGGCGGGTGCGCCGATCCTCGCGAAGAAGAAACCGTGGAGGGCACCGATGGCCGCGCCGCTCGCGAGCGCGACGAGCACGGCGAGCCACTCGTTCATCCCGTGGGTGACCGTGAGTACGGCGACGATCGCCCCGGACACCCCGCTGACGGAGCCGACGGACAGGTCGATCTCACCGAGCAGCAGCACGAAGATGATGCCGACGGCCATCATGCCGGTGGCGACCATCGTGACGGCGATGTTGCTGAGGTTCTGCGCCGAGAGGAACTGTGAGTTCAGGCTCTGGAAGATCACGCAGATCAGGATCAGACCGATGACGACCGGGATCGAGCCCAGATCACCGGCGTGGAGCTTGCGCTTGAACTCCGAGATGTAGCCGGCGAAGCCCTGCTCGCGCACCAGCAGCCGGGGGTCGACCGCGGTGACCGCGTCGTGCGCGGCGTCCGGGTTCACTACCTCGTGTCCGCCGTAGACCGGGGAGGAGGTCTTTTCGGTGCTCACTTCTGGACCTCCGAGGTGCGCGCCGCGCGCCGGGTCACCGCGTTGTCCGTGGCACCGGTGATGGCGGAGATGATCTCTTCCTGCGAGGTGGACTTGACGTCGAAGACGCCGTTGTTCCGGCCGAGCCGGAGCACCGCCACCTTGTCGGCGACGGCCTTCACATCGGCCATGTTGTGGCTGATGAGGATGACCGCGTGACCCCGCTCGCGCAGCCGCTCCACGAGGTCGAGCACCTGTGCGGTCTGCTCGACGCCGAGGGCGGCGGTGGGCTCGTCGAGGATGACGAGCTTGGGCTCGCCGAGCATCGAACGGGCGATGGCCACGGTCTGCCGCTGGCCGCCGGAGAGCGAGGCGATCGGGATACGGACGCTCGGGATGCGGATCGAGAGCGTGTTGAGGAGCTCGCGGGAGCGGCGCTCCATCTCCACCTCGTTGAGGACTCCGCGCCTGCGGAGCTCACGGCCGAGGTAGAGGTTGCCGACGACGTCGATGTTGTCGCACAGCGCGAGGTCCTGGTAGACGGTCGCGATGCCCAGGTTCTGGGCGTCGTGCGGCTTGTTGATCGACACCGCCCTGCCCTCCCACTCGATGACGCCCTCATCGATGGGGTGCACGCCTGCGATCGTCTTGACCAGCGTGGACTTTCCGGCGCCGTTGTCGCCTACGAGGGCGACCACCTCGCCGCCATGGACCTCAAGCTCTACGTCGGTGAGCGCCTGAACGGCACCGAACCGCTTGGAGACCCCGCGCAACGCCAGCACGGGCGTAGCGGACACGTGAACCATCTCCTTCGCCGCCTGACCGGCGGGGATCCCGCGCCGGGGAGGTGGCGCGGTGGTTGAGCAGAAGCAAGGGAGAAGCGTTTCTGTCCGGTGCCCCGCCCCGATAGCGGGGGCTGGAAGGGGGCAGGGGCACCGGCAGGCTTCGGGAGGTTCCTGGATCCCAGGGATCAGGCGATCCCTGTGCGGATCAGGAGACCTACTTCAGGCCGAGCGCGTCGCAGGCGGCCTTGTACTTCGGGGTGCAGATCTCGGCGACCGTGTAGACGCCGTCCTTGATGACCGTGTCCTTGATGTTGTCCTTGGTCAGCGAGACGACCGGGACGAGCACCGACGGGATGCCCTTCTGCGTGGGGCTGTCGACCCGGGCCGTCTCGATGCTGCCGAGCTTCTTGCCCTTGGCGAGCGACACGGCCATCTCGGCGGCGGCAGCGGCCTCCGGCGCGTACGGCTTGTAGACGCTCATGAACTGCTCACCCGCGACGATGCGCTGCACACCGGCGATCTCGGCGTCCTGACCGGTGACCGGCGGGAGCTTGGCGAAGCCGCCGGCCTTCAGGGCGGTGATGATGCCGCCCGCCATGCCGTCGTTCGCGGAGTAGACGCCGATGATCTTGTCCTTGCCGAGGGCCGAGATCGCGGCCTCCATGTTGGCGTTGGCGTTCTCCGGCTTCCACTCCTTGGTGTCGTACTCCTTGCCGATGTTCACCTTGCCCTTGAGCTCCTCGAGCGCGCCCTTCTTGAAGAGGGCGGCGTTCGGGTCGGTGATCGCGCCGTTCATCATCACGATCTGGCCGTCCTTGGCCTTGGCGCCCAGCGCCTCCAGGAGTGCCTTGCCCTGGACGTGGCCGACCTCTTCGTTGTCGAAGGAGGTGTAGGCGTCGATCGGGCCCTCGGCGAGGCGGTCGAAGGCGACGACCGGGATGCCGGCCTCCTTGGCCTTCTTCACGCCGCCCGCGATCGCCTTGGAGTCGACGGCGTCCACGATGAGGGCGTCGACCTTGTTGGTGATCATGGTGTCGACCTGCTGGGTCTGCAGCGTCGCATCCTGCTTGGCGTTCGCGTAGACGACCTTGGCCTTGCCGCCCGTGAGCTCGCTGATCTTCTTCTCGATGAGCGGCTTGTCGAACTTCTCGTAGCGCGCGGTCTGGTTCTCGGGGAGAAGGAGACCGATGGTGAGGTCGTCACCCTTCGCGGCACCGGTCTTGGTCCCGTTGTCCCCGGACTCCTTGGCGCTGCCACAGGCGGCGAGGGACACGGCCATCGCGGTGGCGGCCACAGCCACGGCGGCACGACGCATCTGCGTGTTCATTCAGAAACCTCCCTGACGAGGCCGCGTCGTTGCGGCCGAGGTGGCTGGAAGTCAACTCGGCCGCCAGGCCAGCGTCAAGGAGTAAATCCTTAACGAGATGACAACGGTGCCATTCGTTATCTAAGTGAAGGCAGGCGCCCCGGCCGGTACCGAGCTGTCCAGAAGTGTCGAATCGCCCATTTCGCTGAGCACGAGCGCCAGCGCTCCGAGCACCTCGGCCCGTCCGCCCAGCGCTCCCGGCAGAACGGTCAGCTGGCGGGCCGCGCTGGGAATCGCGTACCGGGAGACCGACTCACGGATCGGTGCAAGGACCAATTCTCCCGCTTCGGCCAGGTTCCCGCCCAGTACCACGCGACTGGGATTGAGCAGGTTGCACAGGTTGGCCACACCGCTGCCCACGTGCCGCCCCACATCGGCGATCACCCGCCGGCAGCCGGGGTCCCCCTCGCGTGCGAGCTGGACGACGCGCTCCATGGTCAGGTCCGGTCCATGGCTCGGCTGCAGCAGCGGCAGGACGTACCTGGCGGCCGCGAACGTCTCCAGACAGCCGCGGTTGCCGCAGCGGCAGACGGGCCCCGACTCGTCCAGCGTGATGTGCCCGATCTCGCCGGCCGTGCCGCCCGGGCCACGGTAGATCTGGCCCTCTATGACCAGACCGGCACCGACACCGCCGGCGACCTTGATGTACGCGAGGTCCCTGACCCCGCGCCCGCTCCCCCAGACCAGCTCGCCCAGGGCGCCCAGATTGGCGTCGTTGTCGACGTACACGGGCACACCGAGACGGCGGGAGAGCTCCTCGCTGGGGTTGATCCCGGTCCAGCCCGGCAGGATCGAGGTGGAGCCGAGCGTCCCGGACTCCACGTCGATGGGCCCCGGTACGCCCAGACCGACGCCGATGACCTTGTCCGGCCCGATCCCGGTGGTCTCGATCAGCCGATTGACCAGCACTTCCGCCCGGTCGAAGCCCTCGGCGGACGATGCGTCGACATCGAGCGGCTCTGACTCCTCCGCGAGCACCTGATGGGCGAGATTGCCGATGGCGACCCGCAGATGGGTGTGCCCGAAATCAACGCCTATGACGATGCCGGCGTCCCCGCTGAGGGAGACGCTGCGGGCCCGTCGGCCGCCCGCCGAGGTCGGGGTGACCTCGACGGTCCCGCCGTCCTTCAGTTCACGAACGATGTTGGACACCGTGGCGGCGGAGAGGCCGGTCGACCTCGCGATCTCGGCCTGCGTGAGCGAGCCGGCCATGCGCACCGCACGTACGACCCGCTCAAGATTGGCCCGATGCAGAGATGTCTGCGACCCCGGAGTCTCCATCGACTCACACACTCCCGCTCATTACTCCAACATGTGAACTCTAAGGGGAGCCTTTAGGGCCGCTCCCCGTCAAGACCTGAGGGACCACGGAACGCCCGCCGACGGAGCCGACGGGCGGTGTTCGCTCGGTCACACGGAGGGGACGGGGGCTGTTTCCGGGCTCCTGCCGTCAGAGCGGCGACGACCTGACGCTGGAGGGCGATGTACGCGGCCGGCACCGGAAACATGGCTATCACGATGCGCCCGGCAGTCGAACACGGCAGGGATGGGGATCGGGGTGGTGGACGGTGTTCACGACGTGAAGTGCCGCCCTTCGCAGGTGGCCGCCTGCGCACGTTTCCGCGCCTGAGGACCGACCCTCCGGCAGCGTGGCCGGCTTCTGAGACGACCCCTCTGCCAAGTGCTGCGGGAAAGTCCGGGCGCGACCCGTCAGCGACAACGGCGGGCGTTGAGCCGGGCGGCCTGGCGCGTCAGGTGGTCGCGCTCTGCGAGGTTGGGTGCCTTTCCGGCAGCCTCGGCGTACAGCCGTGCCGCCGTCGCCACGTCGCCGTCGCGCTCGTGGAGGTACGCCGCCACCGCGGCGTGGCGGGGCACTGAGTCGTCCAGCGCCGCGAGCGCCGCCAGGCCGGCGCGCGGTCCGTCGGCCTCGCCGACGGCCACCGCGCGGTTGAGCCGGACGACCGGGCTGTCGGTCAGGCGCGCGAGCTCGTCGTACCACTCGACGATCTGCACCCAGTCGGTCTCCTCGGCGGTGGGTGCGTCAGCGTGGAGTGCCGCGACGGCGGCCTGGGCCTGGAACTCGCCCAGCCGGTCGCGGGCGAGGGCCGCCTGCAGGATCTCGACGCCCTCGGCGATCGACCCGGTGTCCCACCGGCCGCGGTCCTGCTCGGCGAGCGGCACCAGGCCGCCGTCGGGCGCGGTTCGGGCCGCGCGCCGGGCGTGGTGGAGCAGCATGAGGGCGAGCAGCCCCGCCACCTCGGGGTGGTCGATCGCGGCCGCGAGCTGCCGGGTGAGCCGGATGGCCTCGACGGCGAGGTCGACGTCGCCGGAGTAGCCCTCGTTGAAGACCAGATAGAGGACGCGCAGCACGGTGGCGACGTCGCCGGGCTGGTCGAACCGCACGCCGGAGACGGTGCGCTTGGCCCGGCTGATGCGCTGCGCCATGGTCGCCTCGGGCACCAGGTAGGCCTGGGCGATCTGCCGGGTGGTCAGCCCCCCGACGGCACGCAGCGTGAGCGCGACCGCGGATGACGGCGTCAGCGACGGGTGGGCGCACAGGAAATAGAGCTGGAGCGTGTCGTCCACCGTGGGCGCAGGCCCGGCCGCCGGCTCCTCGTCGACGAGGTCCTCACGCCGGCGGCGGGCGGCGTCCGCACGGGTCGCGTCGAGGAACCGGCGCCAGGCCACGGTGACCAGCCAGCCCTTCGGGTCCCGCGGGGGGTCGTCCGGCCAGACGCGGACCGCCTCGACCAGCGCGTCCTGCACGGCGTCCTCGGCCGCCGCGAAGTCGGCTCCGCGGCGGACGAGGATCGCGAGGACGCTGGGCGTGAGGCTCCTCAGCAGGACCTCGTCCACCTCAGTGGCACTCCGTGATGGTGGGCGACGCGGTCAGGAACGGGCGCAGCTCGAGCCATTCGTGGATCGCCTTCCCGCCCGCTCCGGGGGCGGCCGACAGTTCCCCGGCCAGCTCGACGGCGCGCTCGTAGGTGTCGACGTCGATCACCATCCAGCCGGCGATGAGGTCCTTGGTCTCGGCGAACGGGCCGTCGGTGACCGGCGGGCGGCCCTCGCCGTCGTACCGGACCCACGTCCCCTCGGGAGCGAGCGCCTGACCGTCGACGAACTCGCCGGTCTTCTCCAGCCGGGCCGCGAAGTCGTTCATGTACTGCACGTGGTCCGAGATCTCCTCCGGCGTCCATCGGTCCATGGGCACGTCGTTGACCGACGCCGGGGCGCCGCGGTAGTGCTTGAGCAGCAAGTACTTGGCCATCGTGTTTCTCCTCTGTGCTGTGCGACCCATTCTGGTCGCGTTCATTGCAGGGACGGAGCCAGGCACGGGTTCTCGACATCGCCGTCCCAATTCTTCGGCTCTCGTAGATGAGCCTGGGTGAGCCGTCTCGCGGTGTCCGGGTCCACGGCGTGGCGCGAGGGCGGGACGGAGCGAGTCCTTCCAAGATCCAAGCAACTGCTGCACATCGAGTCCGACGCCGGTCCGACCGGCTGCCGGACTGCTGGAGCGCCGCGCGACGGGCCTTACCGGACATCAGGATCTGGACAAAACGCCAACCGCCCGCCGACGGAGCCGACGGGCGGTGTTCACCCGGTCACACGGAGGGGACGGGGGCTATTTCAGAGCTCCTGCCGTTAGACCGGCGACGACCTGACGCTGGAAGACGATGTACGCGGCCAGCACCGGCAGCATGGCCATCACCAGCCCGGCGAACAGCCCCGACCAGTCGCCCTTGTACCCCTGGCTCACCGCCAGCTGCACCAGTCCCTGCGAGAGCACCTTGTTCTCCTGCTCGGTGTTGAGCACCGTCGGCAGCATGTACTGGTTCCACTGCCCCAGGAAGTTGAAGATCCCGACGCTGATCAGTCCGGGCTTCGCCATCGGCAGCATGACCTGGAAGAAGGTCCTGGTGTGCGAGGCGCCGTCGATCAGCGCCGCCTCGGCCACCGAGGTCGGCAGCGTCCGGAAGAAAGCGGTCAGGAAGAAGACGGTGAACGGCAGCGAGTAGGCGATGTAGACGAGGATCAGCCCGTGGATCGTGTTCAGGAGCTGGATGTTGTTCATCACATAGAACAGCGGGACCAGCGCGAGCATGATCGGGAAGCTCATTCCCCCGATGAAGAGGAAGTAGATGAAGCGGTTCCCGGGGAAGTCGAAGCGGGCGAGGACGTAGGCCGCCATGGAGCCGAGCAGCAGCGTTCCGGCGAGCGACCCGGCCACCACGAGCACGGTGTTGAGGAAGTAGTCGCTCATGTGCGCCTGGTTCCAGGCCCGCGACCAGTTGTCGAAATGCAGCGTGTCCGGCAGTGACCAGGGCGAGCTGAAGATCGCGTTGTCGTCCTTGAAGGACGTCATCACCGCCCAGAGCAGCGGCATGACGACCATGAAGGCCCAGAGGACCAGCATGCCGTGCGAGAAGACGTTGAGTACGACGCCCTGCTTGCGCCTTTTCTTCCTGGGCGGCACATCGGTCTTCGTGACCCGCGGCAGTTCCTCGGAACTCCGGGCGAGCGGGGTGTCTGTGACCTTCACCGGGATTCACCTCGTGCTGTCATGCCGGCCACCACGACCGGCCTGCCGTTGTGCCGGGGGTCCGGAAGCTGTCCCACGGGAAGACGCCGCATCAGTACTCCAGCCGCTCACGCCGGCCCAGCTTCATCACGACGGCCGCGAAGGCCAGCGTGACGACGAGCAGGGCGACACCGATGGTCGTCGCGTAGGCCGCGGCGCCGTCACGGAACGCCGACTGGTAGACGTACAGCACCATCACGGTCGTCGAGTAGTCGGGCCCGCCGGGTCCGGTGGTCATGATCTGCACCACCGCGAAGGACTCGGCCCCGAGCGCCAGGATTCCCATGTAGACCCACCCGGACTGGATGGTGTCCCACAGCAGTGGCAGCGTGATCCGGAAGAAGGTGGTGATCCGGCTCGCGCCGTCCAGCATCGCCGCCTCGTAGAAGTCCTTCGGGATGGAGGCCATGCCCGCGGAGAACAGGACGACGAAGAAGCCGACGGTCGACCAGACGAGGACCGCCATCACGCACCACAGGGCGAGGTCGGGGTCGCCGAGCCAGAGCGGCTGGATGCCCTCGAGGCCGATGGCCTTGAGCGCGGAGTTGATGGCTCCGCTCTCGGGGTTGTAGGCGAACTGGAAGAGCAGGGCGACGATCGCGATCGAGAGCACCTGTGGGAAGAAGTACGCGATCTTGTAGAAGGAGGAGCCGCGCACCCCGGAGACCGCGGCGCCCTTCCGGTGCCGTCCGCCGACATTGATCATGAACGCGAGGAACAGCGCGAAACCGATCGTCACCAGCGGCAGCAGCAGTGCGAACAGCAGGCTGTGCTGGAGCGACTTCCAGAAGATGTCGTCCTCCAGAAGCCTCGCGTAGTTGTCGAAGCCGACCATCCTGAAGTCCGGGCTCAGGCCGGTCCAGTCCGTGAACGAGTAGTAGATGGACTGGACGAACGGCCAGATGACGAAGACCGCGTACAACGCCAGGGGGGCCGAGAGGAACCCCACGATGAAGCGGTACTTGCCGTGTTGCATGGTTACCGACCCCGATCTTCCGGAGTGTGCCGCCGCTGGAGCTGTGCCGTACCCGGGGATTCCCCCGCCGGGGGCCGGGGGACGGGCCGCCGCCGGCTCCTCCCCGCGCCCGGGGCGGGGGAACCCCCAGGGCTGATCACTGATGCCTGTAGTGCTTGACGGACGAGTCCTGGGCGGCCTTGTCGGCGAAGCCCTGGATCTTGTTGATGGCCTCGACGGGGGTGAGCCGTCCGGCCATCATCTCGCCCAGACCGGCGACACCGATCTGCTCCTTCTGGAGCTTGACGTACCAGTCCTGGAGCCGCGGGTTGACGACGCTCGTCCCGGCCTTCTCCAGCGCGGCCACACCGGACTTCAGGCCGGGAGTGAGCTCGATGCCGTCGGTTCCGCCGTTGAACGCGGTCAGCGACTTGACCTGCTTGGTGAAGTTCTTCGAGGAGTCCTCGCTGAGCATGATGCGCAGCTGCTCCATGCCGCCCTCGGGGTTCTTCGCCTTCGCCGGGACGATGAACGGCTCACCTCCGGAGGCCCAGATCGTACCGAAAGGCATCTTGTCGGACTTGTCGAGCCCTGACGGGGCGGAGACCGCCAGATTGAAGTCCGCTGGCATGGTGTTCGCCGCCTCGTTCTCCACCCACGAGCCGTTGGGGATGAACAGCGCCTTTCCCTTGGTCCAGGCGGTCTGGGACTGGATGTGGTCGAGGCCCGGGGTGCCCTTCAGGATGTACCCCTTCTTGTAGAGCTCGTAGTACGCCTCGAAGGCGGCCTTGACCGCGGGGTGCTTCCAGGCGTTCGGCTCCAGATTGTCGATGGCGTCGAGGACCTCGACACCGCCGATCTTGGCGATGAACGGGTAGAGCGAGAAGGGGATGTAGTACGGGTGCTTACCGGCGTACGTCCAGCCGGCGATGCCCTTCTTCTTCGCCTTCTCGCACAGGGCGAGCATCTCGTCCCAGGTCTCGGGGTACTGGGCGTCGAGCTTGTCGAGTGCGGTCTGCGAGTACCAGACGCCGTAGACCGTGTAGGCGTAGTAGAAGATCCACACCGGGTCGCCGTCGAACTGGCCCATCTCGACGATGCCCGGGCGGAGCGTGTCGCGGATCTTCTTGTTCGGGTCGTCGACGGAGGGCGCGTCGAGGAGCGGAGTCAGATCGGCGAGCTGCTTCTTGCCGACGAGGACGCCCATGTCCATCTGCTCGGCGCCGGAGTTGTCGATGAGGTCCGGTGGGGTGCCGCCGTTGAAGCGCGGCTGAAGCTCGGACTGGATCTTCTGGGTGGCCTTGTGCTTGACCTTCGGGGCCTTCGGGAAGGCCGCGTTGAACTTCTTCTCGGCGTCGATCGCGTACTGCTGCCCGAAGCCCCCGTCGAAGATCACGACCTCGAGGGCGGCCGTCTCGTTGACACCGAGCGGGTTCTGCTTGGTGACCTTGCCCTTCTCGACCTTCTCGTCCGCGCCGCTGCTTCCGCTGGCACAGGCCGAAAGGAAGCTCATCGCAGGAACGGTGATCAGGCCGAGCGCCGCGGATCGCTTGATCAGATCACGACGGCCGAGACCGGTGTTCGTGTGGGCGGAGGTGGATCCCATGCTCAAGTCCTCGCCTTCTCCAGGACTCAGGCGGTGAACCGGTCGCCCGTCCTTCTCGCCTGAGGCGAAGGGCCCCGCCACCGCGGTCAATTGCTGAAGCTGGGTTGTGCAGGGGTGCAGTGCGATGCAGCGGGAACGGAGATCGGGCCGGGCGGTCCGATGCGCTCGGCCGCCTGCCGTCCCCCGGTCCCCCTGGCCCGCCACCGCGCTTTCCGGCGAGGCGGACGCCGACAGGTATAGTCCACTTCCCGCCAGGTGAGCAAGATCGAGAGCAAGGTTGGACGCCAGTCTTTCCCGAGTTGAGACCTCCTGGGACTTCGCGGACCCAGGACCGCGGCGACGTATTCGCATCGAAGAATCTCATCGAATTGACCGGTTCCGAACGCGCCACACCGTCAACACCCTTGACACCATGCGGCACTTACCTCCCTACTGGAGCCTGTGCCCTGCACATGACAACGTTGTCGAGAATCGCCTCGGTGGGAGGAAAGGCTCGGTATGCAGCCCAGACCCAGCCCTCGAAACAGTCAAGTCCGCGCGGTCGCCCTGGTGGCGGCCGCTTCCCTGCTGGCGGTGACGGGACAGTCGGCCGCCGTCGCTCTTCCCTCCCGACCCGCCGCCGCGGAACAGGAATTCACCACCTCGTTCGAAGCGGACGAAGCCCAGCCCGACTGGCGCAACACCGTGGAGACGGGGTTTGACGGCAGGAAGCGGTCAGCGGGTGTCGACGGTGGCTTCGCCACCGGAATACCGGGCAATGTGACGGACAAGGTCATCGAACTGCGGGCCAGCGACGAGCACGCCGGCGCAGGTGAGGTGAAGGAGAATCTCGTCGATCTCCAGCCGTCCACCAAATGGCTGGGGTTCAAGCCGTCCGCCTGGATCGAATTCGACACGGACGCCCCGGTCAAGGTCGTCACCTATGCCTTGACGTCGGCGAACGACTTCGAGGCACGTGACCCCAGGGACTGGACCCTCAAGGGCTCGGCCGACGGCAAGGACTGGAAGGTCCTCGACACCCGTGAGGGCCAGGCCTTCGAGAAGCGCTTCCAGACGAAGACCTACGACATCGACGCGGCGAACGCCGCCGCGTACGCGCACTTCCGGCTCGAGATCACCAGGAACAACGGGGCCTCCGACGCCACCCAGTTGGCCGATGTCCAGTTCTCCGACGGCAGCACCGGCACCCCGGCACCGGACGACATGCGCAGCCTGGTCGACCGGGGGCCGGGCGGCTCGCCCACGGCCAAGGCGAACGCCGGCTTCACCGGCAGGCGCGCCCTGAAATACGCGGGTACGCACAAGCCGGACGGCCGCGCCTACTCGTACAACAAGATCTTCGACGTGAACACGGCCGTACGGCGTGACACGGAGCTCTCGTACCGGGTCTTCCCCTCGCTGCCCGAGACCGACCTCAACTATCCGGCCACGAATGTGGCCGTCGATCTCGCGTTCACCGACGGCACCTATCTGAGCGACCTCCGTGCGACGGACTCGCACGGGGGCGTGTTGTCGCCGCAGGGGCAGGGCGCCGCCAAGCGGCTCTACGTCAACCAGTGGAACCAGGTCGCGTCCCGGATCGGCTCGGTCGCGGCCGGCAAGACGGTGGACCGGATCCTGGTGGCGTACGACTCCCCCAAGGGCCCCGCGAAGTTCCAGGGCTGGGTCGACGACATCCGGATCGTCCCCAAGGCACCCGAGAAGAGACTCGCCCACCTTTCGGACTACGCCTCCACCGTTCGCGGGACGAACTCCAGCGGCTCGTTCTCACGGGGCAACACCTTCCCCGCGACCGCCGTCCCGCACGGCTTCAACTTCTGGACCCCCGTCACCAACGCGGGTTCCCTCAGCTGGCTGTACGAGTACGCGCGCGCCAACAACGCGGACAACCTGCCCACCGTGCAGGCGTTCAGCGCCAGCCATGAGCCGAGCCCCTGGATGGGCGACCGGCAGACGTTCCAGCTGATGCCGTCCATCGCCGAGGGCGCCCCGGACGCGTCGCGCACCGCCCGCGCGCTGCCCTTCCGCCATGAGAAGGAGACGGCGCGTCCGCACTACTACGGCGTGACGTTCGAGAACGGCCTCAAGGCGGAGATCACCCCCACGGACCATGCCGCGATGATGCGCTTCACCTATCCCGGTGAGAACGCGGCGGTGCTCTTCGACAATGTCACCGAACAGGCCGGGCTCACGCTCGATCCGGCGACCAGTTCCTTCACCGGCTACTCCGACGTCAAGAGCGGTCTGTCCACCGGCGCCACACGGCTGTTCGTGTACGGCGTCTTCGACGCGCCCGTCACCTCGTCCGCCGCGCAGGGGGTCAAGGGCCATCTGCGCTTCGACGCGGGCAAGGACAGGACCATCAATCTGCGCATGGCGACCTCGCTCATCGGTGTCGACCAGGCGAAGAAGAACCTGGCCGACGAGATCCCGGCGTCCGCGACCTTCGGCCGGATCAAGGACCGGGCGCAGGACGCCTGGGACGACATCCTGGGCCGGGTCGAGGTCGAGGGCGCCACGCACGACCAGCTGGTGAGCCTGTACTCCTCGCTCTACCGGCTGTATCTGTACCCGAACTCCGGTTTCGAGAAGGCCGACGGGAAGTTCAGGTACGCCAGTCCCTTCTCCGCGCAGACCGGTCCCGACACCCCGACGCACACCGGCGCGAAGATCGTCGACGGCAAGGTGTACGTCAACAACGGGTTCTGGGACACCTACCGGACGACCTGGCCCGCGTACTCCTTCCTCACCCCGAAGAAGGCGGGCGAGCTGGTCGACGGGTTCGTCCAGCAGTACAGGGACGGCGGCTGGATCTCCCGCTGGTCGTCCCCCGGTTACGCGGACCTGATGACCGGCACGTCGTCCGACGTCGCCTTCGCCGATGCGTACGTCAAGGGAGTCCGGGGCTTCGACGCGGAGGCGGCGTACGAGGCGGCGCTGAAGAACGCTACCGTGGCGCCCCCGAGCCGGGGCGTCGGCCGCAAGGGCATGGAGACCTCGCCCTTCCTCGGCTATGCCTCGACCGAGACCCACGAGGGTCTGTCCTGGTCGCTGGAGGGCTACCTCAACGACTACGGCCTGTCCCGGATGGCCGACGCTCTTTACGCCAAGACGAAGAAGGCCCGGTACAAAGAGGAGTCGGCGTATTTCCTCAACCGCGCCCGCAATTACGTCACGCTCTTCGACTCCGGGGCCGGTTTCTTCCAGGGCCGGAACCTGAAGGGCGACCGGCGGGTCCCCTCGGGACAGTACGACCCCAGGATCTGGGGCTACGACTACACCGAGACCAACGGCTGGGGCTATGCCTTCACGGCACCCCAGGATTCACGGGGCCTGGCCAATCTGTACGGCGGCCGCTCGGCACTCGGGAAGAAGCTGGACACCTATTTCTCCACGCCGGAAACCGCGTCCCCCGATTTCGCCGGCTCCTACGGCAGCGTCATCCACGAGATGACGGAGGCCCGGGACGTGCGCATGGGGATGTACGGGCACTCCAACCAGGTCGCCCACCATGTGACCTATATGTACAACGCGGCCTCGCAGCCCTGGAAGACGCAGGAGAAGGTGCGCGAGGTACTGTCCCGCCTCTACACCGGCAGCGAGATCGGGCAGGGCTACCACGGCGACGAGGACAACGGCGAGCAGTCCGCCTGGTACCTCTTCTCTGCGCTCGGCTTCTATCCGCTGGTGATGGGCAGCGGTGAGTACGCGATCGGATCGCCGCTCTTCACCAAGGCCACCGTGCATCTGGAGAACGGCCGCGAACTGGTCGTCAGGGCCCCGGAGAACAGCGCACGCAACATCTACGTCCAGGGCCTGAGGGTCAACGGCAGGTCCTGGAACTCCACGGCACTGCCGCACTCAATGCTGGCGCGTGGCGGGACGCTGGAGTTCGACATGGGTGCGAAGCCGTCGAAGTGGGGCACCGGCAGGAACGCCGCTCCGGTGTCCGTGACGAAGGACGACAAGGTACCGGCGCCCCGGCACGACGCGATCACCGGCCCGGGCGCGCTCTTCGACAACACCTCGGCGACCGAGGCGGCCCTGGAGACGGCGGTCCCGGTGGAACTGCCGGTCCCGTCCGGGACCCGTGCGGTCCAGTACACGCTCACCTCGTCGGCGAAGGACAAGGCTCCGGCGGGCTGGGTTCTGCAGGGGTCGCACTCCGGTACGACGTGGACCGATGTGGACAGGCGCTCCGGCGAGTCCTTCGCCTGGGACAAGCAGACCCGCGTCTTCACGGTCGCACGGCCGGGGACGTACGAGCACTACCGGCTGGTGCCGGCCGGACCGGCGGCGCTCGCAGAGGTCGAACTGATCTCGTAGCAGGACGTCCCTCGGGACGGTACGCACAGAGGCGGGGCCGCAGCCGGAGGGCTGCGGCCCCGCCGTGTGTCCGGGGGCGGTCCCGGCCCCCGGTCATACGAAGGATGTACCGGTAACCGCCCGCAGGATCGGTCCTGACGTCGATCCGCCGGGCAGGGCATGCGACCTAGCGTCGTCGGTGAGCAGCTCGGGCACGGCGCGCACCGCGAGTGCGCACTGCGAGTGCTTCGGGCACCACCCCATCCCTCACGACGGAAGGCGGTCGCACCATGTCAGCCATCTCGGACACCGGCATCGCCCAACTCCTCGGCGAACTGGCCCGGGTCGCGAAGCTGCCGCTGGAACGCGGCGAGACCCTGCCCGCCGGGTCCTACACCTCCCCCGCGTTCCACCTGCTGGAGCGGGAACGGATCTTCCGCGGCGAATGGCTCTGCGCCGGACACGTGAACCAGGTCGCCGCGCCCGGCGACTATCTGCGCGTCGATCTGCTCGGCGAGCCCCTGGTCATCACCCGCGACGAGGACGGTGAGCTGCACGCCCTCTCCCGCGTGTGCCGGCACCGCTTCATGGACGTCCTCCCGGCGGAGACCACCCCTGAGCGCGGCAGTCTCAAGCGACTGACCTGCCCGTACCACACGTGGACGTACAAGCTGGACGGCGAGTACGCGGGTCAGCTGCACGGGGCGCCGCTGATGAACAAGGTGGAGTTCGACCGGGCCGCGTGCCGGCTGCCGCGCCACCGGCTCGAGGTGTGGCACGGACTCATCATGGTCAACGCCGACCAGGACGCGGAGCCGCTCGCCCCGCAGCTCACCGGTCTTGACGAGAAGCTCGCGCCGTACGGGCTCGGGGATCTGGTCGTGGGGTACACGGCCAGGTGGGAGGGTGTGCCCGCGAACTGGAAGGTGGCCGTGGAGAACGGCGCGGAGAGCTACCACCACATGGGCACGCACGCGGGCACACTGGAGCCGGTCCTGCCCGGCAAGGACACGGTGATCGACGAGTGCGACGGGCGCTGGTTCACCGCGTTCATGCCGTTCGCGCCCGAGGCCCTGGAGGGCATGGGCGAGGAACAGATGCAGGCGCTGTCCGCGTCGCTGATCCCGGGCCTCGGCGAGGCGGAGTTGTCCGGAATGCTGGTCGCGGGCGTCTTCCCGCAACTGGTGATGGCGTTCCTGCCGACCGGAGTCACCTGTTTCCGCTGGCTCCCGACCGGCCCGGACACCCATGACGCGCTGGCGACCGTGTTCGTCCCGGCCACGGCGAAGGAGTCGGCCGGCTTCGAGGACTTCCTGCGGATGTCGCGGGAACAGCTGGAGGTCGTCCAGGGCGAGGACCTGGTCGCCGTCCGGGGTGTGCAACGGGGGCTGGCGACCGACCCCGGGCCCTCGGGTGGCCGGTTCTCCCATCTCGAGCGCCCGCTGTGGCAGTTCCAGCGCTATCTGGCCCATCGGCTGGTGAACGGGTCCGTCGACTCGTCGCCCCACTGACGGTCCGAACTGATCGATTCCGGTCAGGAGCATTCCTGAGTGTTCAACTCCAATGCATCGCAAACAAGTTGATGCATGGAGATACTGTGAAACAATCTTGTGGTACATGTGACCTGCCTCGTCTCATGAGGCGGGCCACGTCTTTCGATCCCCTTCTCTTTGGAGAGCTACGTGGCCAAACTCTCTGGCCGTAAGCGCGGCCGGGCACTGACCCGCGTCGCCGCGGCGGCGATCGCCGCCGCCCTTGTCGGCACCGGCGCCGGTGTGGCGTCAGCGACCGACCAGCCGGTTCCGGCGCCTTCCGTGAGCGCCCGGGGCGACCTGCCTCAGCCCGCTGCCAAGCAGCGCGGGTTCGCCGCGCAGGCCCCCGCCGCCGCCCCGGTCAACGCCCTGCACGGCATCGACAGGACCGGCAAGCTCTACGCCTACCCCCCGAACGGCACGGGCGGCCTCGCCGGTCGCGAGCAGGTCGGCTCCGGGTGGGACATCATCAAGCACGCCACCCAGGTCGACCACGACGCCGACGGCAGCTCCGACGGCATCTGGGAGGTCAACAACGGCGGCTACATGTTCTACGCGCCGTTCGACGAGAACCCGGTCTCCGTCGGCAGCGGCTGGGGCGTCTACAACAAGCTGCTCTCCCCGGGCAATCTCGCGGGCGCCTCTGCCGACGACCTGATCGCCCGTGACACCTCCGGTGTCCTGTGGATCTACCTGGGCTACGGCAACGGCAAGCTGACGACCCGTAGCAAGGTCGGCACCGGCTGGAACATCTACACCCAGATCGCGGGCAAGGGCGACCTGACCGGCGACGGCAAGACCGACATCGTCGCGCGTGACGGTTCCGGTGTGCTGTGGCTCTACAAGGGCACCGGCAACCGCAGCACGCCGTTCGCCGCGCGCACCAAGGTCGGCACCGGCTGGAACATGTTCAACAGCCTGGTCTCCGTCGGTGACGTCGACATCGACGGCAAGACCGACCTGATCGGCCGTGACAGCGCAGGGGCCCTGTGGCTCTACAAGGGCAGCGGCAGCGCCGCCGCCCCGTTCAAGCCGCGCGTCAAGATCGGCACCAGCGGCTGGAACACCTACCGCCAGCTGTTCTGATTCCACTGCGCCCGCGAACGCGTCGGGGCCGCACTCCCGGTCGGGAGTGCGGCCCCTTCGGCGTACCGGACCCTACTTGCGGATCAGGCTGCGCAGCACGTACTGCATGATGCCGCCGTTGCGGTAGTAGTCCGCCTCACCAGGGGTGTCGATACGGACGACCGCGTCGAACTCCACACCGGTGTCGGTGCTGACCTTGACCGTGCGCGGCGTGATGCCGTCGTTGAGCTCGGTGACACCGGTGATGGAGAAGGTCTCCTCACCCGTCAGACCGAGGGTCTCGGCCGTGGCGCCCTCGGGGAACTGCAGCGGGAGCACACCCATGCCGATGAGGTTCGAGCGGTGGATGCGCTCGTACGACTCGGCGATGGCGGCCTTGACGCCGAGGAGCGCGGTGCCCTTGGCAGCCCAGTCGCGGGACGAGCCCGAGCCGTACTCCTTGCCGGCCAGGACGACCAGCGGGATGCCCTGGTCGATGTAGTTGCGCGAGGCGTCGTAGATGAAGGAGACCGGAGCGCCGTCCTTCGTGAAGTCGCGGGTGTAGCCGCCCTCGGTGCCCGGCGCGATCTGGTTGCGCAGGCGGATGTTGGCGAACGTACCGCGGATCATGACCTCGTGGTTGCCTCGGCGCGAGCCGTAGGAGTTGAAGTCACGACGCTCCACACCGTGCTCGGTGAGGTACTTGCCGGCCGGGGTGTCGGCCTTGATGGCGCCGGCCGGGGAGATGTGGTCGGTGGTGACCGAGTCGCCGAGCTTGGCGAGCACGCGGGCACCGGCGATGTCGGTGACCGGGGTGGTCTCCATCGTCATGCCCTCGAAGTACGGGGGCTTGCGGACGTAGGTGGACTGCGGGTCCCACTCGAAGGTGTTGCCGGTCGGGATCGGCAGGGCCTGCCACTGGGCGTCGCCCGCGAAGACGTCCTGGTAGGACTTGTTGAACATGTCCTCGCCGATGGCGTTGGCCACGACGTCGTTGACCTCGGCCTCGGTCGGCCAGATGTCCGTGAGGTAGACCGGGTTGCCCTCGGTGTCGGTGCCGAGCGCGTCGCGGGTGATGTCCACCTTCATGGAGCCCGCGAGGGCGTACGCGACGACCAGCGGCGGGGAGGCCAGGTAGTTCATCTTGACGTCGGGGTTGATGCGGCCCTCGAAGTTCCGGTTGCCGGAGAGGACCGACGTGACCGCCAGGTCGTGCTCGTTGACGGCCTTGGAGACCTCCTCCGGCAGCGGGCCGGAGTTGCCGATGCAGGTGGTGCAGCCGTAGCCGACGAGGTTGAAGCCGACCTTGTCGAGGTACGGGGTCAGGCCCGCCTTGTCGAAGTAGTCGGTGACGACCTTGGAACCCGGCGCCAGAGTCGTCTTCACCCACGGCTTGCGGGTCAGGCCCTTCTCGACCGCCTTCTTGGCCACCAGCGCGGCGGCGACCATGACGTACGGGTTCGAGGTGTTGGTGCAGGAGGTGATCGCGGCGACGGTGACGGCGCCGTGGTCGATCTCGTACGTCGTCCCGTCGGGGGCGGTGACCGTGGTCGGGCGGGTCGGCACACCGTTGGACGTGGCCGGGGCGTCGGAGGCCGGGAAGGACTCCTTGCCCGCCTCGTCGTCGTCCTCGATGTAGTTGCGCACGTCCTGCGCGAACTGCTCGGCGGCGTTGGCGAGGACGATACGGTCCTGCGGGCGCTTCGGGCCGGCGATCGACGGGACGACCGTGGAGAGGTCGAGCTCCAGCTTCTCGGAGAAGTCGGGCTCGGCGGCCGGGTCCAGCCAGAGGCCCTGCTCCTTGGCGTACGCCTCGACGAGGGCGACCTGCTGCTCGCTGCGGCCGGTCAGCTTCAGGTAGTTCAGGGTCTCGCCGTCGATCGGGAAGATCGCGGCGGTGGAGCCGAACTCCGGCGACATGTTGCCGATGGTGGCGCGGTTCGCGAGCGAGGTGGCGGCGACGCCCTCACCGTAGAACTCGACGAACTTGCCGACGACGCCGTGCTTGCGCAGCATCTCGGTGATCGTGAGCACGAGGTCCGTGGCGGTGGTGCCGGGCTTCAGCTCACCGGTGAGCTTGAAGCCGACGACGCGCGGGATGAGCATCGAGACCGGCTGGCCGAGCATGGCGGCCTCGGCCTCGATACCGCCGACGCCCCAGCCCAGCACGCCGAGGCCGTTGACCATCGTGGTGTGCGAGTCGGTGCCGACGAGGGTGTCGGGGTAGGCCTGGCCGCCCCGGACCATGACGGTGCGGGCCAGGTGCTCGATGTTGACCTGGTGGACGATGCCGGTGCCGGGCGGGACGACCTTGAACTCGTCGAAGGCGGTCTGGCCCCAGCGCAGGAACTGGTAGCGCTCCTTGTTGCGGCCGTACTCCAGCTCCACGTTCTGCTTGAAGGCGTCGTTGGTGCCGAACTTGTCGGCGATGACGGAGTGGTCGATGACCAGCTCGGCCGGGGCCAGCGGGTTGATCTTCGCCGGATCGCCGCCGAGCTCCTTCACGGCCTCACGCATGGTGGCGAGGTCCACGACGCAAGGAACGCCGGTGAAGTCCTGCATGATCACGCGGGCCGGCGTGAACTGGATCTCCTGGCTCGGCTGCGCCTGCGAGTCCCAGCCGCCGAGCGCCCGGATGTGGTCGGCGGTGATGTTCGCGCCGTCCTCGGTGCGGAGCAGGTTCTCCAGCAGGACCTTGAGGCTGTAAGGGAGGCGCGCGGAGCCCTCGACCTTGTCCAGCCGGAAGATCTCGTACGACTCGTCGCCCACGCGCAGCGTGCTGCGGGCGTCGAAGCTGTTCGCCGACACGACAGTCTCCTTCATCAATGTGCGCGTACGGACCGCATCCTGCCGCCTGCGGTTTCTCACCGATCCGCTAAGGTAAGGCTTAGTTAGGTGAGCCTTACTGGATGGGGCCGACGGAAGGGGCTGCGGTACGCCTTCTGCAGATATCTCGATGTCGAGATAACTCTAGTACATGAGCGCTGAGCGGTCATGCCCGGAGGCCCCTTGACCGCTCTCATCCAATCGAGGCGTTTACTCAGCGAACCCAGTCGTTCGGCTTCCGTCTCAGTGAACCTAGTCGTGCGGGTGATCGCACCGGGAGTGCTGGGTGGCTGTACCTGCTGGGGAGGATCTTGCAGGTCTGTACGTCGAGCTGTCGTACGTGGACGCGGTACGAGAGCGACAGCGGCGTCCGCTGCTGGACTGTGCGACGGCGTTTCGAGGACGTAGGCCCCGTGCGGCCGTTTCCGTGGTCGCGTGGTGAGCGTCACTTCTCGGGCTGGTACTGGGCGGCGACGACCGGGCAGCATGTCGGCTTCGAGTCCTGGCTGGAACGGGACCGGCTTCTGCTCATGGACTTCGACCCGAAGGTGACGGGGATCGCCTCGCAGCCCTTCTGGCTGCACTGGCACGACGGCCAGCGGGAGCGTCGGCACGCTCCGGACTACTTCGTACGCCGCTTGGACGGCTCGGTGGTGGTGATCGATGTCCGCGCGGACGACCGGATCGAGCCGAAGGACGTGGAGCTGCTGCCAGGCAGCTCGCCGGACACGCAGGCAGAGCGAAACGGAAGTCGCTCAAAAATCCGCATGCGCCGCCTGCGGCGCCCTGTTCACCAAAGCTCAACAGCGGAATCCGACTCGTCGTTGGTGCTCAAGAAGCTGCAGGAACTGGGCATACACCCAGCGCAAGCGTCCCGAAGGATCATCCCCTTCGACCCCTCCACCGAGGCTGAAGCAGCCGGCGAACTGCACAGTCTGCTCGACTCCCCTCAAGCACAAGGGCAGCGGACCTCAACGCCGGACGTGTTCCACGACCTGCCCGCCAGAAAGCACTCCGCCTGCGCAAACAGGCTCCGCTCGACGTCGAGAACAGATCGGCGCAGCAGTCTCACTCAATCCACAGTCCCTGAGGCGACCGCGTCAATCCCTGATGCCCGCAGCTTGCGGGCCAGGAGCTCCATCTCGGGCAGCGTCCCTGAGTACTGCCCGCTGAGGACCTGCTCCAGCACGGCCTTGATGCCGTCGAGGCCGATGCCGAGTTCCGCCCGCAGCACCCGCATGATGGTGGCGTTGCTCGCTGGCGCGCTTACCCGCAACCTCGCGCGGCCCCGCTCGGAGAGCAGTCGGCTACGCATTTCATCCGGCAGGTCACCGCCGCAAACAGCCAGGGCGAGCCCGCAGGTCGAACACGTCGACTCAACATCCCACCGCAGCGTCTCGCCCACCAGCGCCTGGACACCGCACCACTCTGCCTCGACACCGCACCCCTGGCACACAGCGGAGTACCTGACGGACTCGACCAAGATCGACTTTTCCATGATTCCACCCCTCACCAGAGAAGAGGTTAAGCGGCAAGTCGAACGTCTTCCTGGGCGCCAACGCTCGGCATCGAACCCGCCAGCCGGCGGTCCACGGCCGCATCGGTGCCTCACTAAGCGGTCTCACCCAATCCAGTCCACGCAGGTCCACGCGATCCCGGCGACTAACTTCACTGAGACAGGACAGCCCCTCCGGCAGTGCATGCGCATGTGTATCACCTCAAAACGGGCGCTTCCGATGGAATGATGGGACCGCTGCCGAACCTCCGGCGGGGCGAGACCTCAGGATGGGGCGATGACCACCACCGCCGAAGCGTCCGAGAGCGCCTCACCCGAGCAGCGGCACGCCGACTGGCTCGAGCTCTTCTTCGACCTCGTGTTCGTCGCCCTCGCCGCTCAGCTGTCCCACAGCCTGCACGGGGACCCCGGCCTTCTGGACTTCGCGGTCTTCCTGGCGCTCTACTTCCCCCCGTGGTGGATGTGGATCAACTTCACCGTCTCGGCGAATCTCTTCGTGGACGACAGCGCCCGCCGCCGGCTGCTGATGCTTTCGGCGATGGCCTGCCTGGCCCTGATGGCCGCGGCCGTACCCGCGGCCACAGGGGAGCGCAGCTCCGCGTACGCACTGGGGTACGCGGGCACCCGACTGGTGCTGCTGGGGCTGTGGTGGCCCGCAACCCGGTTCCCCCCACCGCTCCGGGTACCGAAGTGGCGGCCGCTCAGCTACTGCCTGGCGTCCGGAGTGCTGTGGGCAGCCTCCGCGTTCGTGCCGCCACCGGGCCGGTACGCCATGTGGGTGCTGCTGATCGTCGCCGAGATGGCGGTGCTCCTGAGTGCACGCGGCCGCGGGATGCCCGGGCAACTGCACACCGGGCATCTGGTGGAGCGCGTAGGGCTCTTCGTCATCATCGTGCTGGGCGAGTCGGTCCTGGCCCTGATCACGTCGACCGATCACGTCTGGACGGCCGAAGCAGGCGTCACCGCGCTCCTCGGCTTCGCCCTGCTCGCCGCGCTCTGGTGGTCGTACTTCGATTTCGGGTCGGTCGCGGCCGAGATGATGCTGGGAGCGGCCAGAGGCCGTGAGGCATACCTCCTCGCCCGGGACGTCGCGGGATTCCTGCACTTCTTCGTGACCGCCTCGGTGATCTGCATCGCGGGCGGTCTCGCCACGGCCGTCGAGGAGTCCGGGCACGCCCACCTCGCCAGGGGAGCCGTCATCGCCCTCGCCGGCGGGCTCGCCTTCTACCACTTCAGCCACGCCTGCATCGCCCTGCGGTTTCGCAGGCCGGTGGGGAGTGTCGCACTCTGGGCCGTTCCCGGGGTCGGCATCCCGTTGATCGTCATCGGCTTCACGGATCTCCTCCCGCCCTGGGCGGTCGTACTCGTCCTTACGGCCGAGGCGATCGTCCACCTCCTGTACGCGCGCGGGGTGGCCCGCCGCAGGATGCAGACGGCGACGCCCTGACGGACGGCACGGGCGAGAGGCGGACCTTCACACTCGGCACCCCGGGGCAGCGGTGCCGCATCACCCGAATGGAGCGCACTATTTGCCCGACTTTGTCCGGTGATGAAGCATCAAAACCAGGCATCACCCGTATGGTCCACCCCATTGGACGGCTCATCTCATATACGAGATAGCCTGCATCCATGGCAGACGACTACCTCGTACGCATCGGCAAGCTCATCCGTGACGCCCGACAGCACCGGGGCTGGACACAGGCGCAGCTCGCCGAGGCACTTCGCACCAGCCAGAGCGCCGTCAATCGCATCGAACGCGGGAATCAGAACATCAGCCTTGAGATGATCGCCCGCATCGGTGAGGCGCTCGACAGCGAAATCGTGTCGCTCGGCTACGCCGGACCCATGCATCTGCGAGTCGTCGGCGGGCGACGGCTCTCCGGGGCCATCGACGTCAAGACGAGCAAGAACGCCTGCGTGGCTCTGCTCTGCGCCTCGCTGCTCAACAAGGGCCGCACCGTGCTCCGCCGCGTCGCGCGCATCGAAGAGGTCTACCGGTTGCTCGAGGTCCTCAACTCCATCGGTGTCCGTAGCCGCTGGATCAACGACGGCACCGACCTCGAGATCGTTCCGCCCGCCACGCTCGACATGGACGCCATCGACGCCGATGCGGCCCGCCGGACCCGGTCGATCATCATGTTCCTGGGACCGCTGCTGCACCGGATGGACCGCTTCCGGCTCCCGTACGCCGGTGGCTGCGACCTCGGCACACGCACGATCGAACCCCATATGATCGCGCTGCGCCGCTTCGGACTGGACATCACCGCGACCGAGGGCCTGTACCACGCGATAGTCGAGCGGTCGACCACACCCAGCCGCCCCATCGTTCTGACCGAGCGCGGCGACACCGTGACCGAGAACGCCCTGCTCGCCGCGGCCCGGCACGACGGCGTCACCGTCATCCGCAACGCCTCCTCCAACTACATGGTCCAGGACCTGTGCTTCTTCCTGGAGGCACTCGGCGTACGCGTCGAGGGCATCGGCACGACCACCCTCACCGTGCACGGCCTGGCCACCATCGACGTCGACGTCGACTACTCCCCCTCCGAGGACCCGGTGGAGGCCATGAGCCTGCTGGCCGCCGCGGTCGTCACCGAGTCCCAGCTGACGATCCGCCGGGTGCCGATCGAGTTCCTGGAGATAGAACTCGCCGTGCTCGAGGAGATGGGTCTCGACCACGACCGCACCGCCGAGTACAACGCCGACAACGGCCGCACCCGCCTGGTGGACCTGACCGTGCGCCCCTCCAAGCTGGAAGCGCCGATCGACAAGATCCACCCGATGCCGTTCCCCGGCCTCAACATCGACAACGTGCCCTTCTTCGCCGCGATCGCGGCTGCCGCCCAGGGCCAGACCCTCATCCACGACTGGGTCTACGACAACCGCGCGATCTATCTGACCGACCTCAACCGCCTCGGCGGCCGCCTCCAGCTCCTCGACCCCCACCGCGTCCTCGTCGAGGGCCCCACCCGCTGGCGCGCCGCCGAGATGATGTGCCCGCCCGCGCTGCGGCCCGCCGTGGTCGTCCTGCTGGCGATGATGGCGGCCGAAGGCACGTCCGTCCTGCGGAACGTGTACGTCATCAACCGCGGTTACGAGGATCTGGCGGAGCGACTCAATTCGGTGGGCGCACAGATCGAGATCTTCCGCGACATCTGACGCATTCGCGGGTCAGGAGGCTTTCCTGCTGCCGGGGGCCCTCTCCGGCCGTCCCCGGGCCGTCGGTCGTTTCGCCGCCACCGCGCAAGAACCGGTCGACGGCCGGTGCCGACCGGGACGGTGAGGTCCCGGTCGGCACCGGCATTCGCCCGCTCAACGCGGGCGCGGTGTCTTCATCCGTTCGGTCCTCGCGGGCGCGTGTACCGGGCCGGGCGGCGTGATCCTGACAGAGTGACAGTCGCGGACCTGACAGGAGCCGGCCATGGCAGACCCGACGTGGGCGGCGCGCCCCTATCCCGCGACCGCTGAGCTGCTTCCGGAGCTGGACCTTCCCGAGCCCGGTCGACAGCGCCGCTGGACCGTGCTGCTGCGCTGGCTCCTGCTGGTCCCCCAGTACATCGCCGTGCTCTTCCTGGGGATCGCCGCATTCTTCGTCACGATCGTCGGCTGGTTCGCCGCCCTGTTCAGCGGACGGCTGCCCGAATCGATCGCCTCGTTCCTGTCCGGCTATCTCGTCTACGCGACCCGCGTCAACGCCTACGCCATGCTGCTGGTCGACGCCTACCCGCCGTTCGCCTTCCACGCGCCCGGCCACCCCGTCCAGGTCGAGGTACACCCCGGCGAGCTCAACCGTCTGGCTGTCCTGTTCCGCATCATCCTGGTCATCCCCGCCGCCGTCGTGGACTACCTGGTCACGGCCGGCTGGTACGTGATCTCCTTCATCTTCTGGCTCCTGGTGCTGATCCTCGGCCGGATGCCGCGCCCGCTGTTCGAGGCAACCGCTGCCACCGTCCGCTATGCGATGCGTGTGAGCGCCTACCTGATGATGCTGACCGCGGCGTACCCCAAGCACTTGTTCGGCGACGAGACCCACCCCACCGAGCCACCGCGCTCGGCCTCCCGCCCGCTGCTGCTCTCCGGCGCGGGCAAGGCCTTGGTCGTCCTGTTTCTGGTCCTCGGGGTCCTGTACTGGATCTTCTCGGCGACCGGCAGCGTCACCATGAACAACGGCACCACTTCACAGCCGGCGCTCGGATCGTCGGCCGGCCCCCGACAGCGGACGGCTTTCACGGCGACACCTGCGATCCGGCAAAGGAGCATTTCGACAATGACGGCGACATGCTCGAGCAAGGCCCCTGCACTTACCTGAGTTGAAGCCGCGACGAACGCCCCGAGAACGCTGAATCGAGCCGCCCGAAGGCCGAAGCGCCGGCGAGGGCATTCCCCTTCAACGCCCGGTGGTGCACCGGTCGACGGCTTCCGGTCGTTTTCCTTCGTCGCCGAACGCCTCGTTCCTCATCCGCTAAGACCCGTCTCGGCGACTTTCGGCAAGCAGCAGAGGACACACGCTCGGGCCATGGGATTCCGCATGGCGGGCCGGTTCAAGCCACAGGCGTCCTTCCCTCCGACAGGCGCTTGATCAAGCACACGGTTTCACGCACGCTGCTTCACTGAGGCACCCCCGGGCGCTGGGACCTGGACATTCCCGCTGGGCCCCCGGCCCACAACTTCCCCTGCCAGGAGCCGTCAAGAGGAACGAAGGCTTCCGGACAGCAGGTTCGCACCCGCAGCACCAGCTCGTATGCGGTCGTCGAGTCCCCGCGAACGACGACTGCAGCTGCCTGGCTGCGTGCGCATGAGAAGAGAGGTCGATCTTGGACGCGAAAGTCCTTGACGCACAGAAGTGGGTGAACGCAACCTACGGGAACGTTTCGGGCTACCGGCGCTGCCCGGAGGACGGCCGCACCGGCTGGTCCACCATGAACTCGCTGACCATGGGGCTCCAGCACGAGCTGGGCATCAGCCCGGTCGTCGCCAGCTTCGGGCCCACCACGATGGCCAAGCTCCAGGCCCTCGGCGACATCGGGTTCGGCTGGAACAAGAACAGCAACATCGTCCGCATCATCCAGCACGGCCTGTTCTGCAAGGGCTACTGGGGCGCCAACGGCTTCGGCGAGTACGGCGCGGTCACCACCGAGGCGGTCAAGCAGATGCGTCTCGACATGGGCCTGCCCGACGGCGGGACGGGGACCGCGGGCGGCCAGACCACGCCGAACATCTTCAAGTGCATCCTCAACATGGATGCCTACATCAAGGTGGCCGGCGGCACGGACGACATCAGGTCGATCCAGCGGTGGCTCAACGGCCGCTACTGGCAGAAGAGTGCCTACAGCATCGGCCCGTGCGACGGGATCTACTCCCGTGACGTGCAGAAGGCGCTCATGACCGGTCTCCAGTACGAGCTCGGTATCGCCTCCCCCAACGGAAGCTTCGGTCCGGCCACACAGGCCGGGCTGAAATCGAAGAATCTGGGCGAGGGCGACTCGGGCGTCTTCGTCGAGATGTTCTCGGCCGCGTGCGTGTTCAACTCGCCGGTTCCGTCCGGCAACAGTGACGCGGGCACGCCCACGACGTGGCGCAGCAACTACGACGCCAGGCTCGCCGACTTCGTGCGGGCCTTCCAGTCGTTCTCCAAGCTGTCGGTCTCGGGCCGCGCGGACTACCAGACCTGGGCGCAGCTCCTGGTCTCGATGGGCGACGCGGACCGTCCCGCGACCGGCAGCGACACCCGGTTCGAGATCACCGCCTCGCGGGCGAAGTATCTGCGCGACAACGGCTACCAGGTGGTGGGCCGCTACCTGTACGACCCGCCGGGCTCGACCCTGGACAAGGAGATCAAGCCCGGAGAGCTCAAGACGATCTTCGATGCGGGCCTGAAGGTCTTCCCCATCTACCAGGACAACGCGCGCCAGCTCGCCGACTTCACCTACTCGACGGGCTATATGCACGCCCTGAACGCGCACAAGCTGGCCGCCGAGTACGGCTTCAACCGGGGCACGACGCTGTACTTCGCGGTGGACTACGACGCCACCCAGGAAGAGGTCGACTCGGCGATCGTGCCCTACTTCCACGGCGTCGCCGCGGGCCTGGCCTACAACGGCAAGCGCTACATCCACGGCGTCTACGGGTCACGGAACGTGTGCGCGAACGTGACGAAGCAGACCGGTGCCCGCTACTCGTTCGTGTCGGGCATGTCCTGGGGCTTCTCCGGGAACCTGGGCTTCCCGCTCCCGGCGAACTGGGCCTACAACCAGATCAAGGAGTTCAAGGTCACCAACGGGTCGGACACCTTCGACCTGGACCGCGATGTCGTCTCGGGTGCGGACCCGGGCCAGAACTCCGTCAACAGGCCGGCGGGTCCGGCGGACGACTTCATCAACTACATCGCACGTCTCCACCAGCTCGCCGTGGAGTACGGCAAGGGCAATCCGAACCAGCTCGTCATGGAGTACGCGCGTCACCAGAAGTACGGCGGCGGCGACTGGGACTTCCTGATCGGGCCGTACGACGGCGCGTTCGTGAACTTCGCGAACGGACGGGGCATGTCGGTGATGAAGGAGTTCAAGGACCCCTTCACCGGCCACGAGCTGGGCGCGGAGCACCTGATGGCGTCGGCGAACGGCCACTTCGTGGCGTGGAAGCCGGGCAACCCCCGCTCGGTCAACGAGGGCGACATCGCCGGATGGGGCGGTGACCTTCTGACGTTCTACGCCGACTGGCGTCACGCCACGGACACCTACCCGTCGGGGCACACGTTCTGCATGGAGAAGCTGGCAAAGGTCGGCGTGGCCTCCACCTTCGGCTTCAACGACCTGATCGAGGACGCGGACGCCTGGCTGATGGCCGACGCGGTACGCAACAACAACAAGGACATCGTCACCGCTGTCCGGGACCTCTACAACGGCGGCGGGGGGCTCAAGCGCTTCCAGCGGTACTGGCAGGGCCGGTTCAGCGGGAACACGGAGGACGCCAAGTTCCTGGCGCACAACATCCTCACCGCGGCGGACGACAAGGAAGTCGTCGCGGCACAGATCGGTCTGGTCACGGTCCGGGGCGGTATCAAGACGCTTCCCGCCATGCTGGGCTACGACGAGCTGGAGCCGTTCGAGAGGGGCTTCGTCGACACGCTCCTCGCCCGCACCGGCACGGAGTCGCGGATGGCGGCCACGTACCGGAAGAATCATGAAACCTACCTGCGCGCCGCCAAGTCGCGTGCCGCGGCGCGTGCACAGAAGGAGTAGCCGATGCGCCGGTTCGGCCCAGTGGCATGGCTGGCCCTGGCTGTCGCCCTCTCGTTCCTGCTGGGGGTCACCTACTTCGTAGGCATGTTCTCCGGTGGTCATGAGATCGACGAGACGTGCAACGCCGTCGGCCAGCCCCTTGACGACAACTACAGGGCCGAGCACTGGCAGGAGCCGTCGCAGTGGTTCCCGATGCACAACAAGTGCAACGCCCACTACGACCTTGTTCCCGCCTGGGTGAACCCGGCCATCGTCACCCTGTGGCTGCTGATCGTGCTGTGTGTGGGAGGAGCCGTGTGGTCGGCGGTGTCCCGTCGGAGAGCGAAGAGGGGGAAGTCGTGATTGTTCATGAGTTGTCGCGGCGCCGGTTCGTCGGCGCGACGGGCGGTGTCGCCGGTGCGGTGGTGCTCGGGTCGCTCGGCACGGCCGGTCCCGCGGCTGCCGCCGGCCCGGCGCCCGCCGGGGTGTGGCAGGGCGCTCGGTCGGCGAACGGCTGGCCGATCCTGGAGGAGGCCGAGGAGTTCGGCATCGAGGGCAGCGGTCACACGGTGCGTCTGGCTGACGGCGATGCGGCCGTGATCCTGCTTCATGTGGCGCGCCGCTTCCACTACGAGATCGACCAGCTCCGCGCAGGGGATGTGCACGGCCACACCCGGTCGCGCCGTGCGCACGAGCGGTACGAGTCGAACCACCTGTCGGGCACGGCGATAGCGATTCGTCCGGAGGCCTACCCCGTGGGCGTCAAGGGCGGTCTGTACTCGCATGAGCTGGTGATCGTCCGGGACATCCTGGCGGAGCTGGACGGCTCGGTGGCGTGGGGTGGGGACATGCGCACGCCGAAGGAGTCGCACTTCCAGATCGCACTCAAGTCCGGTCACCCGAAGGTGAAGGGTGTCGCGCGAAAGATCCGCGGCTGGAACGACAGCCCGGGCGAGGGCGCGGGTGCGGTCGACGCGTTCGACCCGAAGCGACGCTCGAAGGCGAAAGCGTTCGCCCTCCGCGCGGTCTAGTGCGGCCGTTGCGTTCGAGGCAACGGGGTCGCAGCTGCACGTGCTGTGGCCCCGTCGTTCATCCTGGCCCCGTCGTTCATCCTGGCTGCGACGGGCTCGGCGCTTCTGGCGGCGGCTTCTGTAAGGCCCGTGCGGGAGGTGCGCGACATTTTGCCCCTCCCTGCCCGGCCGACTGACCGTCCCACGATCCGGACGGGTGAGATCCGGCCACCTCGATCGCGCGGGCGAACGGGAGTGATTGACGCATATAGGAGTGGCACGCAGGCCGGCCGGAACCCGTCGACAACACCGCCTCACCCCCTCGGGGCCGCATGGATCAGGCCATGATCCACATCCGGCCGGGGGGCCGGGCTCCCGATCCCGGTCGCCGTGATTGCGGGAGCCACTGCAACGCCGGCACCGCCGGATGCCGCGAGCGGGACGGCCGTCCGCCTCGCCGGGACCGCTCCGCACCCCGCGCAGGCGACCTGTTGAACTCTGAACTGCCTAAATGGCAGACAGCCTTCCGCTTGGATGCTTCGCGCCACCCTCACCACAGCGCCGCCCGCGCCACGAGACGGCCAGGCATCTTCTCCGGCAGCAAACGCGCCGACGCACCCCGTCGATGGCGCGCGATGCGCCGGAACCGGCCGCAGTGACAAGCGGAACCTCATCGTCACAGCACCACGCCACCGCACGGATCGCACAAGCTACCGAGTGGACGCGCGTAGAGCGACCGAAAGGCGATCTTGTCGCGGAATCGGCGCACGTACAGGATCCGTATCGATCGATTGACAGGCACATGACGGTCACCTCTGCAGGCCGCCAACTGCCCGCGATCGGCGCCCCCTCGGACCCGTCCACCCAACGGGCCCTCGGATCCCCCACCGGAGGATGTAGTGAACATCAAGCGCCTCACTCCCCACCGCGGCATCGCAAGAGGTGCACGGCTGACCGCCGTTGCCTCCGCCCTGCTGACCGCTTTCGCGCTCGCCGCCCCGAGCGCGGTGGCCGACTCCACCGCCGCCCCGCGGCCGGTGGCCGCCGAACTCGCCCAGGCGAGCGACGCGGTCCTCGGCGCCGATGTGCCCGGCACCGCCTGGTACACCGACACGAAGTCCGGCAAGCTCGTCCTCACCGCGGACTCCAGCGTCTCGGCCGCCGAGCTGGCGAAGATCAAGAAGGCCGCCGGCAGCCGCGCCGGGGCCCTCGAGGTCAAGCGCACCCCTGGCACGTTCAACAAGCTCATCGCCGGCGGACAGGCGATCTACGCCGGCGGCGGACGCTGCTCGCTGGGCTTCAACGTCCGTAGCGGCAGCACCTACTACGCTCTGACGGCCGGTCACTGCACCAACATCGGCAGCACCTGGTACACCAACTCGGCCGGTACGTCCCTGCTCGGTACCCGCGTGGGTACCAGCTTCCCGGGCAACGACTACGGCATCATCCGGCACTCCAACGCCTCGGCGGCGGACGGCCGTGTGTACCTGTACAACGGCACGTACCGTGACATCACCTCCGCGGGCAACGCCTACGTCGGCCAGTCCGTCCAGCGCAGCGGCAGCACCACGGGTCTGCACGGCGGGACCGTCACCGGCCTCAACGCGACCGTCAACTACGGTGGCGGCGACATCGTCTACGGCCTGATCCAGACCAACGTCTGCGCCGAGCCCGGCGACAGCGGCGGCTCGATGTTCTCCGGCTCCACCGCGCTCGGACTGACCTCCGGCGGCAGCGGCGACTGCACCAGCGGCGGAACCACGTTCTTCCAGCCGGTCACCGAGGCGCTGAGCGCGTACGGAGTGAGCGTCTTCTAGCACGACCCTCCGGCCGGCCGGCCGCAACGACCGGGTGGACGCAAAGGCGTGGGCCGGTCCCCGAACCGAAGTCCGGGGACCGGCCCACGCGCGTCCCTGCTCTCCTGTTACGGCCGATGGCCGTGGTGGTTGTCGTGGTGGTTGTCGTGGTGGTTGTCGTGGTGGTCGTGGCCGTGGTTGTTGCGATGCGATGTGGTGACCTTCGCACTCGACGGCGCAGAGGTCACCCCGGGACCGGTGGGCGGGGTGCCCGTGGCGGTGGCCGTGTTCTTCACCGAACCGGCCCGGAGATCGCCCTTCTTGACCGTGTAGCTCGCCGTACACGTCATCGACTCACCGGGACCGAGCGAACCGGCCGGGCACGACACCTTCGGTTTCGGTCCCTTGCCCGTGAACCGGTCCTCGCTCACCTTCACGTCCGACAGGGGCACCGTGCCGGTGTTCCTGACGACGAACTCGTACGAGATCCGCTTGCCGGCGCGGGTCACCTTGGCGGGCCATGCCTTCTTCTTCAGCGTCAGCCCCGGGTCCTGGTGCCCGGACGTGGTCACGGTCGCGCTCGCCGTGGCCGTCACGGCCGGGCCGGTGGGCGGTGCCCCGGTCGCGACGGCCGTGTTCTTCACCGAACCGGCCCGGAAGTCCGCCCTCTCGACCGTGTAGTTCGCGGTACACGTCATCGCCTGACCAGGATCAAGCGAACTGCCCGGGCACGACACCTCGGGCTCCGGGCCCACTCCCGTGAATGCCGTCTCGCGCACCCCCACGTCCGACAGGGGCGTGGAGCCGGTGTTCGTCACTACGAAGCGGTACTCCACGCGCTCGCCGGGGCGGGTCACCTTGGCGGGTGCAGCCGTCTTCGCCAGCGTCAGTCCCACGGAGAGAACCGAGGTCGCCGTCACCGTCGCGCTGTCCGTTGCCGTGACCGCGGGGCCGCTCGGCGGTGTACCCGTGGCCGTGGCGCCGTTCGTCACCGCGCCGGCGCTCACATCGGCCTGGGTGACGGTGTAGGCCGCCGTGCACGTCTTCGACTGCCCTGGGGCAAGGCCACCCGCCGGGCACGACACCTGCGGATCCGGACCCGACCCGGTGAACGAGGGCTCGGTCACGTCCACGTCCGCAAGCGTCACATTGCCGGTGTTCGTCACCAGGAACGTGTAGGCGACGCTCTGGCCGGCAGCGGTGACCGAGGTCGGCGAAGGCGTCTTCACCAGCGTCAGCGCGGGGTCCTGCTCCGCCGTCACCGTCTCGGTCGCGGTCGTCGTGACCGCCGGTCCGGTGGGCGGAGTACCCGTGGCGACGGCGGTGTTCGTCACCACGCCGACGTTCAGATCCGACTGCGTCACGGTGTACGTCCCCGTGCACGTCTTGGACTGCCCGGGCTCGAGCGAACCCTCCGGGCACGACGCGTTCGGCGCCGGACCCGATCCCGAGAACGCGGTCTCGTTCACCTCCACATCGGTGAGCCTCACGTTGCCGGTGTTCGTCACCACGAAGGTGTAGGCGACACTCTGGCCGGCTGCCGTCACCACGGGTGGCGAGGCCGACTTCACCAGCGTCAGAGCGGGACTGACCCGGGGGGTGAACACCGCCGACGACTCGTTCGACTCCACCACGAAGCCGCCGGGCGCAGTGGCCGTGGCAACGGTCGTGTTCCTGATCTCGCCCGCCTCCACATCTGCCTGGGTGACGGTGTAGGTCCCCGTGCAGGTCTTCGACTGACCCGGGGCAAGGGCACCCGCCGGGCACGACACCTCCGGATCCGGACCCGAACCCGAGAACGCGATGTCGCTCACGTCCACGCCCGACACCGTCACATTGCCGGTGTTCGTCACCAGGAACGTGTACGTCAGCACCTCACCGCTGCGGAACGCCCCACCGTCCCCGGCCACCGTCTTCACCAGCGACAGCTCCTGAGCCTGTTCCGCGGTCACCGTCGCGGTCCCGGTCGCCGTCACCGCGGGGCCGGTGGGCGGAGTTCCGGTGGCGGTGGCTCCGTTGGTCACCGCACCGGCGTTCACATCGGCCTGGGTGACGGTGTAGGCCGCCGTGCACGTCTTCGACCCGCCGGGGGCGAGGGAGCCGGCCGGGCACGACACCTGCGGATCCGGACCCGAACCCGAGAACGTGGTCTCGTTCACGTCCACGTCCGACAGCGTCACATTGCCGGTGTTGGTGACCAGGAAGGTGTAGGCGACGGTCTGGCCCGCGGCGCTCACCGCGGACGGCGAAGCCGTCTTCACCAGCGTCAGCGCCGGGCCCTGCTCCATGGTCACCGTCGACGTCGACGGCGGCGTCGTCACAGCCGGGCCACTGGGCGGAGTTCCGGTGGCGCGGGCCGTGTTGGTCACCGAACCCGCGTTGAAGTCGGCCTGGGTGACGGTGTAGACCGCCGTGCAGGTCTTCGACCGGCCGGGGGCGAGGGAGCCCGCCGGACACGACACCTGCGGATCCGGACCCGAACCCGAGAACGCGGCCTCTGTCACCTCCACATCGGCGAGGGTCACATTGCCGGTGTTCGTGACCACGAAGCCGTAGGTGACGGTCTGGCCCACCGCTGTCACGGTCTCCGGTGCGGCGGTCTTCGCCAGCGTCAGATCCGGATTGACCCGGGGGGTGAAGAGTGCCGACGACTGGCTCGACACAGCCGGGCCACTGGGTGGAGTGCCCGTCGCGCGGGCCGTGTTCGTCACCGAACCCGCATCAACGTCTTCCTGGGTCACCGTGTAGGTGGCGGTGCACGTCATCGACCCGCCTGGGGCGAGCGAGCTGCCCGGGCACGATGCCGCCGGCGCCTGTCCCGTTCCCGAGAACGCGATATCGCTCACGTCGATGCCGGAGAGGGTCACATTCCCGGTGTTCGTCACCAGGAACGAGTACGTCAGCACCTCGCCGGAACGGAACACGCCGCCGTCACCGACGACGGTCTTCGCCAGCGAGACGGCCGGGTTCTGATCGGCGGTCACCGTCTCGCTCGCCGTCGCCGTCACCGCGGGACCACTCGGCGGCGTACCCCTCGCAACGGCCGTGTTCCCGATTTCACCGGCGTTCACATCGGCCTGCGTCACCGTGTACGTCGCCGTGCACGTCATCGACTGCCCCGGGGCCAGCGAATTCCCCGGGCACGACACCTCCGGATCCGTACCCGAACCCGAGAACGCCGTCTCACTCACACTCACCGCGGACAACGTCACATTGCCCGTGTTCGTGACCTCGAAGTGGTAGGTCACGAGTTGGTCGGCCGCGGTCACCGACTCGGGTGCGGCCGTCTTCACGAGAGAGACGGCCGGGTTCTGATCGGCGGTCACCGTCTCGCTCGCCGTCGCCGTCACCGCGGGACCGCCCGGCGGCGTACCCCTCGCAACGGCCGTGTTCCCGATCTCACCGGCGTTCACATCGGCCTGCGTCACCGTGTACGTCGCCGTACACGTCATCGACTGCCCCGGAGCAAGCGAATTCCCCGGGCACGACACCTCCGGATCCGTACCCGAACCCGAGAACGCCGTCTCACTCACACTCACCGCGGACAATGTCACATTGCCCGTGTTCGTGACCAGGAACGTGTAGCCGACGTGCTGGTCGGCGGCGGTGACGGTGGAGGGCGAGGCGGTCTTCACCAGAGTCAGGGCGGGGTTGCGCTGTGGGGTGAAAAGCGCCGTCGACTCGTTCGACTGCACCGCGGAACCACTCGGCGGAGTTCCCGTGGCGACGGCGGTGTTCGTGATCCGACCCGCGTCCACGTCCTCCTGCGTCACCGTGTACGTCCCGGTGCAGGTCATCGACCCACCCGGCGCGAGGGGACCGACAGGACACGAGATGTCCGGCTGCGGCCCGGTCCCGGAGAACGTGATGTCGCTCGCGTTCACGTCCGACACCGTCACGTTCCCCGTGTTGGTCACCAGGTACGAGTAGGTCAGGATCTCGCCGGAGCGGAACGGGCCGCCGTCACCCGCCACCGTCTTCACGAGTGACAGGGACGGGTCCTGACTTGCCGTCACGGTTTCGCTCGCTGTCGCCGTCACATCGGGGCCGGAGGGCGGGGTGCCCCGAGCGACAGCCGTGTTCTCGATCTCGCCCGCGTTCACGTCGGTCTGCGTCACGGTGTACGTCGCCGTGCACGTCATCGACTGCTCCGGGGCGAGAGAGTCGCCCGGGCACGACACCTGCGGATCCGGACCGGATCCCGAGAACACGGTCTCGGTGACGTTCACTCCGGTCAGCGTCACATTGCCGGTGTTGGTGACCACATGGCTGTAGGTGACGAGCTGGCCCGCACCGGTCACGGAGACGGGGTCGGCCGACTTGACCATGGTCAGGGCCGGGGCCGCCGGCTTGGGGGTGTTCGTGAACGTGCAGACGATTCGGGGGCTGTTCTCCCCCGGCTCGATGGCCGGGAAGTGCAGCGCGAAGTCGACGGTGTTGCCCGAAGCCACCGGTCTGTTGCCGTTGGCGGTGTCGACGCATTGATAGGCCGTCGTGTAGTTGTCGAGGCTGCCGCCCGATGCCGCCGTCTCGGAGAGCGTGTACGTCGTGTTGGCCACTCCGACGAACGGCCCTACATCGGCGGACTGGACGCCGGTGGTGCTTCCCGTCGTGGTGGCGGTGTTGCCCTGGGAGATACCTCCGCCGGTGATCGACAGCTCGAACTGGTCGTTCGACGAGGTCGACGTCTGGAACCGTCCGGCGATGTTCTTCCGCAGGGTCAGCGTCGGGTTGGTCGAGCAGGCCCCGAGGTCCACCGAGACGAACGTGGTGTCCGACAGCTCCTTCGGCTGGCCGATGGCCGCCCCGTTGTTCGGGTTGATCGCCTGCAGGAAGGTGCTGGTGGACGGCGCGGGGGCGCTGAACTCGATGAACAGCTTCCCGTCGTTGTCGAAGGCGATCCCGTTGTACTGGTGCTGCAGAGGATTGTCGATACGGGTGAGCGCCTCGATGGGCAGCGAGACGCCGGTCGCCGAGCCCGTCGTGGGGAGGGGGCCGGGGACGACCCCGATCGCCGCGTTGTTGGAGCTGTTGGCCGAGGTGACGATGTAGAGATTGCCGACCGCGTCGAAGGCGATGTCGCCGTTGGCACTGAACCGGCTGGTGATGGGGAGATTGAAGGTGGCGATCACCCCCGGGATCGCGGTGTTGGTCGTGGTGTCGAACCCGAAGACCGTGACCTTGCCGGGAGTGGTGTTCGTGCCGGTGCCGAGAGCGGCGTAGTAGTAGATACGGGTCGCCGGATCGATGGCGCCCGCGACGACGACGACGTTGTTGCCGGGGGTGGTTCCGGTGTACCGGGTCCAGCTGCCGGAGGCCGCGTCGTAGCCGTGCACGACGATGGACGACGCCGTACCCGTCCGGTTGACCAGGTAGGCGCCGGTGCCGCCGGGGAGGACGCCGAGGTCGTTGGTCATACCTCCCTGGGGGATCTTGCTGACGACGGTGGCGGTCACGCTCGGCGTCGGTCCCTGGAGGGTGCTCGCGTCCAGGGCCAGCAGGGTACCGAAGTCCGTGGCGCCGGCGCCGTTCTGGAGGGCGTAGATCGTGTCGCCCGTGCAGTCGAGAGGGGCCGCGGCCGCCTTGGCTCCCTTGCCGCCTGCTTTTCTGCTGCCCGTTGCGGGAGCGCCTGCTTTTCTGCTGCCCGTTGCGGGAGCGCCTGCGGCCTTGCTGCCTGCCGCCCTGCTCGCCGGGGACGCCGTTGCCGCCGGTTCGCGCCACTGCGGCACCTCCGACTCTGCCGCCTGCGCGCTCCGCGCGCTCAGCAGGGGCACCGCCGGAACCGGGCCCAGAACCAGCAGAGCACCGAGAAGACCGGACCAGCAGCGTCGTGACCAGGAGGCTGGGCCCTGCTTCCCGGGCACACGGTCGGGACCCCAGGGGGTCTGAATACGGACATCCGGGGCTCCCAGGAGTGATCACAGGATCAATTGGCTGGGCAAAACACACCATAGGGAGGAATGATCCACAATCGCGGTTATCCGAGTCGTTTCAGCCGGTACGGATGGATCATCCCAACGGCCCACGCGCAGGGCGGATCTGCGGTTCCGCGGCGGCGGCCGGGCGGTGCGGGGGGCGCGGGGGCGCGGGGCGCGCGGGGCGCGGGGCGCGCGGGGCGCGGACTGACTCCCTATCGCCCGGGCCGCTGCGGCAGCGCCACCCGGAACAGCGTGCGGCCCGGTCGGCTGCGAAGTTCGACGCGGCCTCCGTGCGCCGACGTCACCGCGTGGGTGATGGCAAGGCCGAGGCCGGTGCCGCCCGCACTTCTCGACCGCCCGTTGTCGGACCGTACGAAGCGCTCGAAGATCTCCGACTGCAGCTCCTTCGGGACCCCGGGACCGTCGTCCTCCACCAGGATCTGCACCTCGCCGTCCGGTTCGCCGAGCGCGACGCTCACGGTGGTGCCCGGCGGCGTGTGGGTACGGGCGTTGGCGAGCAGATTGGTCAGCACCTGCTGCAGTCCCCGCTCGTCGCCGTGCACGATCACGGGCTCCTCGGGCAGTTGCAGCACCCAGCGGTGTTCCCGGCCGGCCGCCCGTGCATCGCTCACCGCGTCGAGCACCAGCCGGGTCAGGTCCACGGGCTCGTCCGCGAGCGGACGGCCCGCGTCCAGGCGGGCGAGCAGCAGGAGGTCGTCCACGAGTTCGCCCATCCGGAGCGATTCGCACCGGACCCGGTCGAGTGAGTGGCGCACCTTGTCCGGCACGGGCCCGGGGTGGCGCAGGGCCAGCTCGGCGTGGCCGCGGATCGAGGCGACGGGCGTGCGCAGTTCATGGCTGGCATCGGCGGCGAACCGCCGCAGCCGTTCCTCGCTCGCGTGCCGTCGCGCGAGGGAGTCCTCGACATGCCGGAGCATCCTGTTGAACGCGTCCCCGACCTGGCCCACCTCGGTACGGGGGTCGGTGTGCGGTACCCGCGGCGGCATGGCCACCTCTCCTCCGGAGAGCGGCAGTTGGGCCACCCGTGATGCCGTGACCGCCACCCTGCGCAAGGGACGCAGCGAAAGCCTCACCCAGGCCGCCCCGGCGATCCCGGCGGCCAGCAGTGCCGCACCGAACACGACCGCCTCGACCAGCCGCAGCCTCTGCACGGTGTCCTCGACGGGCTCGAGCGGCAGGCCGGTGATCAGGACGTCTCCCGCAGGCCCCCGCAGACCGATCACCCGGTAGTCATGGAGCGTGGACAGCCGGACGGTGCGCCCGCGGCCGTCGCCCGGTACGGCCACCAGTTCGCGGCGGTCGGCGGCGGTGAGCGGCACCGGGGTCTCTGTGCGGTCGCCTACGACGGCGGCCTGGGTCACCGCGCCGCGCAGGACACAGGCTCCGAAGGTGCCGGTGGCCTGCCCCCGGGTGTCGGGGCCACCGTCACCGCGCAGTTTGCTCGCGGGGTCGAGGCTCGCGGGGAAGTGGTTGCCGACGGCCATGAGCTGCTGGTCCAGCCGTCGTACGAGGAAGCCCTCGAGTGCGGTGGTGGTCGCCAGCCCTACGGCGGCGCAGCAGAGCGCCAGGAGCACGACCAGTCCGATCGTCAGCCGGGCCCGCAGGCTGCGGACCGCCAGGGCCCCGAGGAGCGGTGCGGGCTTCATGACGGGTCCGGCTTGAGGACGTAGCCGACCCCGCGCACGGTGTGGATCAGGGGACTTCGCCCGGCGTCGATCTTCTTCCGGAGATAGCTGATGTAGAGCTCGACCACATGGGCCTGCCCTCCGAAGTCATAGCTCCACACACGGTCAAGGATCTGGGCCTTGCTCAGGACCCGCCGTGGATTGCGCATCAGGAAGCGCAGGAGCTCGAATTCGGTCGGTGTCAGATCCACCAGCCGGCCGCCGCGTGAGACTTCACGGACGTCCTCGTCCATCACCAGGTCGCCGACGGCCAGCAGCGTGGCCTCGTCCGTCGCGCGGGTCATCCCGGCCCGGCGCAGCAGCCCACGCAGCCGTGCGAGCACCTCCTCGAGGCTGAAGGGTTTGGTGACATAGTCGTCGCCGCCGGCGGTGATACCGGCGATGCGGTCCTCCACCGCATCACGGGCGGTGAGGAAGAGCACGCACACGCCGGGCGCCTGGGCTCGCAGCCGGCGGAGCACGTCGAGCCCGTTGATGTCGGGCAGCATCATGTCCAGCACCACCGCGTCCGGGCTGAAGTCGCGTGCGACGGCGACCGCGTCCTCACCGGTTCCGGCGGTGCTCACCTCCCAGCCTTCGTAGCGGAGGGCGTCGGAGAGGATTTCGGCCAGGTCGGGCTCGTCGTCCACGACGAGCACCCGCACGGCTGAGCCGTCGGAGCGGTGCAGACCGGCCGGTGAGGACGAGGTGGTGTCCGGATTTCTCATGGCCCCGGCAGTATCACCGCGCTCCCTCTGAATTTCCTATGAGTCCGCTCACCGGACACCTCTTCCGCGGCGTCTCAGAAGAAACACAGAGATTCCGCTGCCACGGTGTGCCGCACCGCGAGCCGTCGCAGCGCACGGCCCCCGGGACCCAGGACATCCACCGAGGGGAGCCCCATGGCCACCGTCCAGCACACCCGCGGCAGCAACCGCGGCAACAGGCACCTGTCACAGCATGCGCCGCCCAGGTCGTGGCGGCCCTGGCGTTCCCCCGCCACGGGCCTCGTGCTCGTCATCCACGCCGGCGCCGCCGCTGTGCTCGGGCTGTGGTGGAGCAACACCGAAACGGTCACGGGGCTGGACGGATGGCTGACGGGGGCGGGCCGGATCACCGGGCTGCTCGCCGGCTACGCGTGCGCCGTCCTGCTCGCCCTGATGGCCCGGGTGCCGGCTCTGGACCGGAGTGTGGGGAGCGACCGGCTGGCACGCTGGCACGCCATGGGCGGGCGATACACGGTCTCGCTCTCGGTCGCGCACACCCTGCTGATCATCTGGGGGTACTCGGTGACTTCGGAGACGAGCGTCATCGACCAGACGACGACGCTGGTGTTCGAATACGAGGACATGCTCATGGGCACCGTGGGCATGCTGCTGCTCGTCGTGGTGGGAGTCGTCTCCGCCAGGGCGGCCCGGCGCAGGCTGTCGTACGAGACCTGGTACTACCTGCACTTCCTCACATACCTCGCGGTCTTCCTCGCCTTCTTCCACCAGCTGTCGAACGGCGCGGACTTCATGGACGATCCGGCAGCGCGAACGGCCTGGTACGGGCTGTATCTCGGGGTGGCGTGGCTGCTGCTGTGGTACCGCTTCCTCACTCCGGCAAGGCACGCTCTGCGTCACCGCCTCCATGTCGCCGAGGTACACCAGGAAGCGCCCGGAGTGGTGTCCGTCTATGTCACCGGCAAGCATCTGCATGCCCTGGGCGCGCGCCCGGGCCAGTTCTTCCGGTGGCGCTTCCTCGCTCCGGGGATGTGGTGGACGGCCAACCCCTACTCGCTCTCCGCGCCCGCCGACGAGCGCCATCTGCGGATCACCGTCAAGGCGTCCGGCGGTCACAGCGCCGCGCTGGCCCACATCAGGCCCGGCACCCGGGTGTGGGCGGAAGGGCCGTACGGAGCCTTCACCCCCGCCCGCCAGGGCAGCAACAAGGTGCTGCTGCTCGGCGGTGGCGTGGGCATCACCCCGCTGCGCGCGCTCTTCGAGACGTTGCCGGGAGAAGTGACGCTCGTCTACTACGCCCGGAGCCCACTGGACCTGGCGCTTCGGGACGAGCTCGACGAGATAGCCGCGGCGCGCGGCGCAAGCGTGCACTACGTCGTCGACGGGCCGGAAGGGCCGTCGGTTCCGCTGACGGGGGACGCCATCGCCGGACTCGTCCCCGGGCTGCCGGCACACGACGTCTATCTGTGCGGCCCGCCGGGGATGACCGCAGCCGCGAAGACGGCACTGGGCAGGGCCGGTGTCCCACGGCACCGCATCCATCACGAGTCCTTCGCCTTCTGAACCACGACCGCGTGCTGACCCACGACCGCGAGCTTCCACAACCACGAGGAGTGAGTTCCATGATCCGAGCCGCCGCAGCCACCGCCGCCACCGCAGCGGGCATCGTCCTGCTGCTGTCCCTCAAGCCCCAGGACGACCCCTCGGCGGCCGCCACCGCCGCCCCTCAGGCGCCCGCTCCCTCCTTCGAGGCCTCGGCCGCACCGAGCGGCGGCGCATCCGCCCCGGAGCGCAAGGACCGGGTGTCGGGAGCCTTCGTCGGAGACACCGTCGAGACCCGGCAGGGTCCCGTCCAGGTGCGGGCCACGCTGACCGATGGCCGGCTCACCGGCGTGCAGGTCCTCCAGGGCGTCCATGACCAGGGGCCGAGCGCCGACGCCGTGCCCCGGCTCACCCAGCGGGCCCTGGCCGCGCAGAACGCTCAGATCGACGCGGTCTCCGGCGCCACGTACACCAGCCAGGGCTACATCTCCTCGCTGCAGAGCGCGCTGGACCGGGCCCGTGCCTGAGCCGGACTGCCTGCGCCACGTCGAGCACGTCATGGGCACGGTGTTCTCGTTCGACATCCGGGCGGACGCGACGCCCGGCATCGTCCGGGCGCTCGCCGACGCGGTGGCCTGGCTGCACCACGTGGACGCGGTCTTCTCGACGTACCGCCCGGACAGCCAGATCAGCCGTCTGGGCCGCGGTGCGACGACGCTCGCCGAGTGCGATCCGGAGGTCGGGGAAGTCCTCGGGCTGTGCCAGGACACCTCCCGTCTCAGCGGTGGCCGGTTCACCGCTCACCCCGGCGGCCGTCTCGACCCCTCTGCGATGGTCAAGGGCTGGGCGGTCGAACGCGCTTCGCGCATGCTGTACGACGCGGGCGCCCGTCATCACACCGTCAACGGCGGCGGCGACATCCAGTGCCGGGGCCGGCCTGCCCCGGGGCGGTCATGGCGGATCGGGATCGCGCACCCCTTCCACCGCGACGATCTCACCACCGTTGTCGTCGGCCAGGACCTCGCCGTCGCGACCTCCGGCACGGCGGAACGCGGCTGCCACATCATCGACCCCGTCACCGGCGGACCCGCGACGGGCCTGGCCTCGATCACACTGGTCGGCCGCCATCTCACCCAGGTCGATGTCCTGGCCACAGCCGCCTTCGCGATGGGGGACGCCGCCGGTGCATGGGTCCGGTCGCTCGAAGGAGTCGAGGCATTCGCCGTGACGTCCGGCGGCCGTCTCTGGTGGACCCCGGGATTCGCCGCGTACAGCTCGGGATCAAACGCGTACGGCACGGGACTCGCCGCGTACGGCCCGGCCCGCGGCGACCGCGCCGCCCATGGGCCGGTGGCCGACGGCTTCCGGCCCGGGCACCTCCTCCCCCGGCACGGAAGGTCTCAGGGCGACTGAGACGGTTCCGTCCCGCCCTTGAGGCGGGCGAGGTCCGAGGGACGGGCCTGGATGACCAGGAGGGCAATGACAGCGGCGATCGCGGTGAAGACCGCAGCCACGGCGAAGGCGGCCGAGACCCCCGCGGTGAGAATCGCGTCGGCGAGCGGTGGTGGCAGGCGGCCGGTACGTTCGAAGAGCCGCCGTTCGCCCGGGTCGGCCCCGGCGAGGAACCGCGGCACCTGCTGCCGCGCCTCGGCAGTGGAGGCCGTACCGAACACGGTGACCAGGATGGACAGTCCGAGCGAACCCCCGACCTGCTGATGGGTGCTCAGGAGCCCGGAGGCCGCTCCCGACTCATGGTCGGGGACGTGGGAGAGCGCCGTCAGCGTGAGCGAGATGAACTCCATGCCCATTCCCGCGCTGAAGACCAGCATGGGTCCGAGAATGCTGCCCAGGTAGGTGGAGTGAACATCGATCTGGGCGAGCCATGCCAGGCCCCCCGTGGTCAGCAAGGCACCGGTCACCATGAAGGGCTTCGGGCCGTACACGGGGAGGAGTTGCGAGGTCGTGCCCGCGCTGAGCGCGATGGTCGCGCTGACCGGCAGGAAGGCCAGGCCTGCCTCCAGCGGGGTGAAGTCGAGGACGTTCTGGACGAAGAGCGTCAGGAAGAAGAACATGCCGAACATCGCGGCGGCGAGATTCAGCATCATCGCGTACGTCCCCGTCCGGTTACGGTCGGCGAACATGTCGAGCGGGGTGATGGGCTGTGCGGAGCGGCGTTCGACGACGACGAACACCGAGAGGATCAGCACCGCGGCGACGAACGACGCGATGGTGAGCCCGTCCCGCCAGCCGTCCTGCGCCGCCCGGATGAAGCCGTAGACGAGCAGGACCATGCCGGCGGTGGCGGTCAGCGCACCGGCGAGGTCGAATCTGCCGGGGTAACGCTCGGACTCCCTGATCCAGCGCGGCGTCGCGAGGACGATGAGCACGCCGATCGGCACGTTGACGAAGAACACCCAGCGCCAGCCGAGCCATTCGACGAGCACGCCGCCCGCGAGCAGACCGATCGCACCGCCGCCGGCGGAGACGGCGGCGAAGACACCGAAGGCCCTGCTTCGTTCCGGGCCCTCCCTGAAGGTCGTGCTGATCAGGGCGAGCGCGGTCGGGGAGGCTATGGCGGCGCCGACGCCCTGGAGCGCGCGGGCGGCGAGGAGTTGCCCGGAGTTCTGGGCCAGCCCGCCGAGCAGTGAGGCGACGATGAAGAGCAGCACCCCGCAGATGAAGACCCGTCGGCGGCCGAGGATGTCACCGGACCTTCCTCCGAGCAGCAGCAGACCGCCGAAGGTGAGTGTGTAGGCGCTGACGACCCACGAAAGATTCGCCGTGGTGAAGCCGAGGGACGTCTGGATGTGCGGCAGCGCGATGTTCACGATGGTGATGTCGAGAACCACCATCAGCTGGCAGGAGGCTATGACGAGTAGCGCGATCGCCCCGTCGCCCCGCTCCGGGGCGGTGGTCCGCGGTGCTGGGGTCGGCTGCGGGCTGGTCATGGCTGGGTGCCCTCGGCGGGAGGGTGGTGGACAGTTGTGTCCACTTTCCGACCGTAGGGCGCGGTCGCAGGCACCGCGAGTGGATCACGGCGTGCGTGGCACAGCCGATTCGGTCCCGCACCCTGCCTTTGATGATGCCGGTGATGCCGGTGACGCCGTGCATCGTGCCGCTGGACACCCTGTACACGTTGTGGCGGCTTGGCACGCCGTACGCGGTGCTACCTTGCGCCTCCGGCCAGGTCTCCGGTCACGTCTCCGGTCACGTCTACCGTCACGCCTCCGCGATGAAGGCGCGCAGCGTTGCCGTGGGCCGCTCCGGCTGGTCCTCGGCGATCAGGGTGCAGCTGTTCTCGAACTCCACGAGCCGTTCACGCGACAGGAGTTCGGCCGGTTGCCGTGCCGTCCGGCTTTCAGCGGGTGCTCAGACCGCGCTTCCCTCGCGGCTCCACCGGCTCGTCCCTGGCCTGCGCCCACAGGGAGCGGACATGGCCGAGATGGCGGGCCATGCACTCCTCCGCGGCGGCTTCGTCACCGGCCACCATCAGATCGAGCAGCTCATGGTGCTCTTCCGCCGAGGCGACGAGCTGCCCGAGCTCATCGAGCCGGGTGAGACCGTAGAGCCGGGAGCGCTTGCGCAGATCACCGACCGTCTCGACGAGCCGGTCGTTGCCGCCGAGCGCGAGCAGGCCGAGGTGGAAGCGACGGTCCGCGTCCAGATAGCCGATCAGATCGTGGTCCCTGGCGTGAGCCACGATCTCCTCGGCGACCGGCCGGAGTTCCTCCAGCTGCTCTTCCGTGGCGATCTGGGTGACCAGGCCGATGGTCGGCACCTCGATCAGCGCGCGGAGTTCGGTGTACTGGTCGAGATCGCGCTCGCTGACCTCGGTGATCCGGAATCCCTTGTTGCGCACGGGCTCCACCAGACCCTCGCGGGCGAGGTCCAGCATGGCCTCGCGCACCGGGGTGGCGGAGATCCCGAAGTCGGCGGCGAGTCCGGGCGCCGAGTAGACATGGCCCGGGCGGAGTTCGCCCGCCACGAGGGCGGCGCGCAGTGCGTGAGCGACCTGGTCGCGCAGCCGCTCCTGGGCCGTGATCAGGCTGAACTGCTTCAGGTCACCCATGGCATGCCTCCGTGAATCCGCGAGGAGCCAGCGTACAATGTCACGTTGCGCCACTGGGGCCCGCCGTCGCTCGCCTGTGGACAGCCGCGGCCACGGCGAGGTCCTCCCAGGCCATCCCCACGCTCTTGAACAGCCGGGGGCGCCCGCCGGTCACCGTGACGGATCCGCCGACCAGCTCTGCGAGCGTACCCGCGAAGTATCCCGGCGCGACGGCGCCTTCCGCCTCCGGGATGATCAGATCTCCCGCCTCGCGCAGTGCGGCCGCCCGCGATTCGACGTAGACGTCCGCGCGCCGGACGAGTTCGGTACCGGTCTCACGCGCGTCCGGTTCATGTGAGCCGACCGCGATCACGGTGGCACGGTCCGGGACCAGGTCCCCGTCGAAGAGCGGCTCACGTGCGGTGGTGCAGCAGATGACGAGGTCCGACTCCGACACGTCGCCGGGGCCGCCGATGCGCGCGTCGAGACCGCGCCCACGAGCGTGGTCGACCAGTGCCTGTGCCCGCTCCGGCCTGCGGGCGACCACGGTCACCCGGCTCAACGGCAGCTCGGCGAGGGCCGCTTCCAGATGTCCGTACGCCTGCGGTCCCGCCCCGAAGAGCACGGCATGTCCGGCGTCGGGCGCCGCCAGCCGCCTCAGGGCGACCGCGGAGACGGCCGGCGTGCGCAGGGCGGTCAGCGCCGCCCCGTCCAGCAGTGCCAGCGGGACCAACGTCACTCCGTCCAGCAGCAGATAGCTCCCGGTGATCCGGGGAAGCCCCCGCCCCGGGTTGGCGGGGACCACGCCGGCGATCTTGACTCCGGCGTACGGCCCCGCCGCGGCGGGCATCAGCAGCAGTTGGCCTGCCGGGACGGCGACATGGGTGCGGGGCGGGCAGTGCTCGGGGTCGAGGCCGTCCCTGAGCACCTGCTCCACGGCGTCCGCCGCCTCCGCGGGTGTCAGCAGCCTGGCGATGTCGTGCGCGTCCAGGTGGAGCAGGCCCGGATCGGACGCCTTCACAGCAGGAAACCCGTCGCCAGCGTGTCGTACGGGTCGTGCACGAATACGTGCTCGCCGGTGCGGTACGCGGTCCCGGTCACCTCCGTGATGATCCCCTCGTCCGTGCGGGAGATCACGCGGCCGGTGAAGACCGTACCGACGACCGACTCGTGGTGCAGAGTGTCGCCCGGGCCGAGCCTGCCGTCCTCCGCGAGCAGGGCGAGGCGCGCGGAGGTGCCGGAGCCGCACGGCGAGCGGTCGATCTGGCCGTCGGCGAAGACCGTCACATTGGCCTGGGCGGGCCCGGCCTCGGTGTCGGGCAGCTCCTCGTAGAGGATCACACCGTAGACGCCGGAGAGCAGCGGACTGTCGGGATGCCAGGTGGCGGGGTGGCCGGCCAGCGCGGCGCGGATCTCGCGCCCCGCGCGTACGAGTTGGGGCAGCGCGGCCCGGTCCGCGTCGAGCCCCAGCTGCGCTGCGGGCACCGACGCGTAGCAGGCGCCGGCGTGCGCCACATCGACATCGGCGGTGCCGAAGCTGGTGGCGACCGGGATCTTCCGGGCGGTCACGCGGGCGGGGACATTGCGGAAGCCGACCGCGGTGGTCCGGCCGTGTTCGCGGTGGACCGTCGCCGTGACCCGTCCGGACGGGACGTCGATACGGATCTGCACGGAGCCGTCCACCGGCGCCTGGACGCGGCCGCTGTCCACCGCCCATGCGCCGAGTGCGAGGGTGCCGTGGCCGCAGGCCGTGGAGTAGCCGTCCTTGTGCCAGAACAGCACCCCGAAGTGGGCGCCTTCGTCGTCGGGAGGTACGACGAAGCCGCCGTACATGCCCGCATGGCCGCGCGGTTCCTGGACGAGGAGCCGCCGGACGTCGTCCAGGGGGCCGGGGCGGGGTGCGGTCGCGGAGCCCCCGGCACCGATGGCGTTGGCGCAGCGTTCGGCGACCGTGTCACCGGGGGCCGGGGGAAGCCCGTCGCTGACGATCCGGAAGGGCTCACCGGCGGTGTGGTAGTCGGTGGCGCGGACGACGGTCTCGGCCGGCGGCGTCGGCGTCGAAGGCGCAGCCGGGGCCGCGGCCGTTGAGGTCGGCGGTGTCGGTGAAGTCGGTGGAATGCGTGGAGTCCGGGCGGTCACAGGAGGAAGCCTCCGGGGAACGGGTCGGTCGGGTCCAGGAAGTACTGCGCGGTGCCGGTGATCCAGGCACGGCCGGTGACGGTGGGGACGACAGCGGGCAGCCCGCCGACCGTGGTCTCCTCGACCAGACGGCCGGTGAACTCCGTACCGATGTATGACTCGTTGACGAAGTCCCTGCCGAGAGGGAGTTCACCGCGGGCGTGCAGCTGAGCCATCCGGGCGCTGGTACCCGTACCGCACGGGGAACGGTCGAACCAGCCCGGATGGATGGCCATGGCGTGCCGGGAGCGCACGGCGTCGGAGCCCGGGGCGGCGAGGTAGACATGCTTGACGCCGGCGATGCCCGGGTTGTCGGGGTGGACGGGCCGTTCGGTCCCGTTGATGGCGTCCATGACGGCGAGTCCGGCGGCGAGCAGATCGTCCTTGCGGGCACGGTCGAAGGGGAGACCGAGGGCGTCCAGGGAGACGACCGCGTAGAAGTTTCCGCCGTATGCTATGTCATACGTGACCGTGCCGTGTCCGGGTACTTCGACCTTGCGGTCCAGTGCGAGGCAGAAGGCCGGGACATTGGTCAGTGTGACGGACCTGGCCGCCCCGTCCTCGACGTGTACGTCCACGCGCACCAGCCCGGCCGGGGTGTCGAGCCGGACCGTGGTGACCGGTTCGGTGACGGGCACCATGCCGGTCTCGACGAGAACGGTGGCGACCCCGATGGTGCCGTGGCCGCACATCGGCAGCAGTCCGGACACCTCGATGAACAGCACGCCGTAGTCGGCGTCCGGCCGGGTCGGCGGCTGCAGGATCGCACCGCTCATCGCGGAGTGGCCGCGCGGCTCGCACATGAGCAGCGTGCGGACGTGGTCGAGATGGTCGATGAAGTGCCGTCGGCGCTCGGCCATCGTGGCGCCGGGGATGACACCGACGCCACCGGTGACGACGCGGGTCGGCATGCCCTCGGTGTGCGAGTCGACGGCGTGGAAGACGTGGCGGGTGCGCATGAAGTCCTCGTCTCGCTGTGTTGTCGGTCCGGTCCTGACGGGTCGGGTCGGGTCGGGTCGGGTCGGGGCTCGGCTGCCGCCGGCCGGTCCCTATCCGTGTCCCTCGGCGAGCGCCTTCTCGGTGGCGGCACGCACGGCTGTCTCCTGGTCCGTGCTGAGCGGTGAGCGCGGCGGACGGGTGGGGCCGCCCGGGCGCCCGGCCAGGTCCATGGAGAGCTTGATGGCCTGGACGAACTCCGTCCTCGAATCCCAGCGCAGCAGCGGATGCAGGGATTTGTAGAGCGGCAGCGCTGTCTCCAGGTCCCCTGCGACGGCGGCCCGATAGAGGGTGACGCAGGAATCGGGCAAAGCATTGGGGTAGCCGGCGATCCAGCCGACCGCGCCCGCGAGGGCGAGTTCGAGCAGTACGTCGTCGGCGCCGATCAGCAGGTCGAGCCCGGGGGCGAGTTCGGCGATCTCATAGGCGCGGCGGACATCGCCGCTGAACTCCTTGACGGCGACGATGCTGTTCTCGCCGTGGAGGCGGGCGAGCAGGGCGGGGGTGAGATCCGTCCTGGTGTCGTACGGGTTGTTGTAGGCGACGACGGGGACGCCGGAGCGCGCGACTTCGGCATAGTGGGCGACGACAGCCTCCTCGTCCGCGCGATAGGCGTTGGGCGGGAGCAGGAGTACGGATCCGGCTCCGGCCTCGGCGGCCTGGTCGGCCCAACGGCGCGACTCGGCACTGCCGTAGGCCGCGACGCCCGGCATCACCCGGCGCCCGTCGCCCGCCGCCTCCACGGCGGTACGCACCACGCGGGCGCGCTCGTCGTCGGTCAGGGTCTGATACTCGCCGAGAGAGCCGTTGGGAACGACGCCGTCGCAGCCGTTCCTGATGAGCCAGGCGACATGGTCGGCGTAACCGTCGTAGTCGATGGACAGATCGTCACGCAGGGGCAGGGCGGTGGCGACCATGACACCGTGCCAGGGGCGCGTGCGGGGTGCGAATGCCATATCAACTCCTAGAGTACGGTGTGACATTTTACTAATGGGCCGGATGCAGCCACAAGACCAAGGCAGCGTCGAGGACGCGGTTTCCTGACGAAATCTCAGCGCGGGATGCCCGGCGGGCCGAGGCGGTCGGCCGGGTCGGCCCGGTCGGAGGGGCCGCACGGACCGGGCGACGCGGGCGGACCGGACGGCGCGGGCGGACCGGACGGCGAGGATGATTCCGTCGAATCGTTCGGCGCCGGATCCCCCGGCTCCGCGGGACGCGGTCCTGCGGCAGAACGCGGCAGGTCCGCCAGGTGGTTCAACGGCACCGGACAGGACAGTGGCCGCCGGTCCGGCGCGGGCTCCTCTCCGGCCAGCAGCGCCACGGCCGGCCCGCACACACGCCCCTGGCACCAGCCCATTCCGGCCCGGGTCAGCAGCTTGACCGTTCGGACGTCGTGCGCGCCGAGTTCACCGGCCGCCTCCCTGATCATCCCGGCCGGTACCTCTTCGCAGCGGCACACATCGGTGGCGTCGTCGAGCCACCCGGTCCACCCCGGCCGCGGGCGGTGGGCCGCGGTCATCGTGTCGGCGAAGGCCCGTAGCCGGTCGCGGCGTGCAGCCAGGGCCGCCGTCCTCCGCCGGGGCGACGGCGTTCCGTGCAGGGTGTGCGCGATGGAGTAGGCGGCCAGCTCGCCTTCCGCCAGCGCGAGTTCCGCTCCGCCGATTCCGCCGGTCTCCCCCGCCGACCAGACGCCTGGGACGGAGGTGCGCTGCTCGCGGTCAAGTTCGAGGGCGACCGCGCCGTCGGGAGTTCGGCGAGTTGCGCAGCCGACGCCGGTGGCGAGCTCCAGCTGGGGGACGAGGCCATGGCCGACGGCCAGCGCGTCGCACGGGATGCGCCGTCGGCTGCCGGGAACGGGCCGCCAGTCATGGTCGAGCCGCGCGACGGTGACGGCCTCGACGCGTTCCCTGCCGTGGGCAGCGACGACAGCGTGTCTGGCGAGCAGTCGTACTCCGTGCCTGAGCAGCGCGCCGCCGTGTGCGGCGCCCTCGGCGAGCTTGCCGGGGTTGCGTACGAGGGCGGGCAGTCGATGTGCGTACGCCGTGTAGGAGGCGGCCTCGACGACGGCCGGCACGGTGGCACCGGCGGCTGCGAGCGACCGGGCGACGGCGAGCAGCAGAGGCCCGCTGCCCGCGACGACGACACGGCGGCCGGGAAGCACGAGGCCGGACTTGAGCATCGCCTGCGCGCCGCCTGCGCCGACGACGCCGGGCAGTGTCCAGCCGGGGAAAGGGAGTTGGCGCTCGTACGCTCCGGTGGCCAGCAGTACGGTGCGGGCCCGTACGGTGACAGCGCGCTCGTCGGCGCCGTGGTGTCCTGCGACGGCGTGCAGCCGCCAGTGCGGGATTCCGCTCGGCTCGCCCGCACCCGCCGCTTGTTCGGGGAGGACCGTCCAGACGTGATGTGCGGGCAGATGGATGATGCGGCCCGATGCCATGTTGGTGCGCAGGGCGCGTTCCCTGCGGGCGAATGCCTCCCAGTGGTGGTGCAGCGCTTCGGGCCGGCCCGCGCGAAGGCCGGGTGCGGGGTGCCGGTAGAACTGTCCGCCGGGTTGCTCCGACGCGTCGAGCAGTGCCACCCGCAGGCCCAGTCCCGCCGCGGTGACGGCGGCGGCGAGTCCGGCGGGACCGGCTCCGACGACGGCCACTTCGACGCCGGCCGGTTCGCAGGGGGCGCCGGGTTCAGACGGCGAGGTCTTCATGGCCGGTGCCCTCCTGGGTGGTGATGGTGTCGCCCGGGCGGGCCGGGACCATGCAGGCACGCTGGTTCGGGCGGCCGTTGACGGTGGCGAGGCAGTCGTAGCAGGATCCGATGCCGCAGAAGGCGCCGCGGGGCGCGCCCCTGTCGCGGGTGGTGCGCCAGGCGAGGATGCCCGCCGACCAGAGGGCGGCGGCGACACTCTGGCCGGGCAGCGCGCTGACCGGCAGCCCGTCGAAGGTGATCTCGTACGGGGACCCGGGTTCCGCTCTCGCCAGGGACGCCGGTGTTCTGGTCACTGCGCTGCTCCTGACTCGAAACGTTCCGGACCGAACGGGCGCAGGTCCAGGGCGGGTTGTGCGCCGCTCAGTGCCGCGGCGATCAGGTGTCCGGTCGCGGGTGCCAGTCCGATGCCCGCGCCCTCGTGGCCGCAGGCGTGGAACAGCCCGGGGACTCGCGGGTCGGGCCCGATGGCGGGGAGATGGTCGGGGAGATAGGGCCTGAAGCCGTGGTACGTCCGCAGCACGCGCACGTCGGCGAGTACGGGGAAGAGTGTGGCGGCCTGGACCGCGAGGCGTCGCAGTGCCTCCGGCGACAACGCCCGGTCGAAGCCGACGCGTTCACGGGTGGCCCCGATCAGCACCGGTCCTGACGGTGTGCCTTCGACGACGGCGGAGGACTGGAGGGCGGCGGAGCCGCTGGCGACGTCGGCGATGTAGTCGGCGGCGTAGACCTTGTGCCGGACGACGCGCGGCAGTGGCTCGGTGACGAGGACGAAGCCGCGACGCGGGAGGACGGGCAGTTCGGTACCCGCGAGACGCGCGAGGGCAGCGCCCCAGGTGCCGGCGGCGTTGACGACGGCGGGGGCGAGGAGTTCGCCGTGCCGAGTGCGCACGCCCCTGATCCTGCCGTCCCCGGGTGCGGCGAGGATACCGGTGACCTCCTCGCGGAGCCGGACGACGGCTCCGGACTCCCTTGCGGCGTGGAGCAGTTGGGCTGCGGCGCGGGCGGGCTGGACCTGCGCGTCCTGCGGGTAGTGGAATCCGCCGGCGAGGCCGTCCGCGAGGTGGGGTTCGAGTTCCTGGAGGCGGTCGGGGGGAACTTCGTACGTCTCCGCGCCCGCTTTGCGCTGTCCGTCGGCGAAGGCGCGCAGAGCGGTGAGGGCGGTCTCGTCGGGCGCCACGACGAGACCGCCTTTGGGCTCGTACTCCGTCTCCGGTGGGAGGACTTCGGTGAGTTCGCGCCAGAGTCGGGTGGACAGCAGCGCGAGATCGAGCTCGGGTCCCGGCTCCTTGTCGGAGACGAGAAGGTTCCCTTCCCCGGCACCGGTGGTGCCGCCCGCGACGGATCCGCGGTCGACGACGGCGACGGCCAGGCCGGCCCGGCTCGCGTAGTAGGCGCAAGCCGCTCCGACGACGCCGGCGCCGACGATGACGGCGTCCAGGGGACCACGGGGGTGTCTGGTGGGCACAGCAGTAATATGTCACATTGCCATGTCCCGGGGAAGGGAGCACACGCGACCCGGCTTCAGCTGCGGAGCGGGCCCTCGCAGCGATAAGTGGAGCTGCCCGCCCGGCCGTTGACCCAGATCTCGACCGCCCCGAAGGAGCAGTTCATGTCGGCGAGGTTGTTGGACGCGGCTCCTGCCCGGTCGAGGATGAAGTAGTCGACGGTCTCGGACATGTCCTTGAAGACGAGGTCGGGACTGGCGGCGTCCGCGAGGTTGGCGGTGATCCTTCCGGTGCAGGTGAAGCGCCGCTTGCCAGGCTCGCCGCTCTCCGCGCATGCCGGGTCGGCGTACGTCGCGGCGGCGAAGGACGAGCGGACCGCCTCCAGCGAGGCGTCCCTGAGCTGCCCGTTGGGCGTGTACGTCGTGTTGGGCACGAACAGCTCGTCGACCTTGGCGATCTGGGCGTCCAGGAAGGTGTCGTAGGCGCGCTGCAACGCCGGGTCCCCGCCGAGACGGCTGCGCCAGGCGTCGAAGGCCCTGGGGTCGTCGGCCCGGAGATGGCCGTACATCTCGCGGAGCAGTGATGGCCGCTCGGTCCACAGGAACTCGAAGAAGGTGCCCGCGTAGTTGTAGAAGCGGAAGCCGTCCCCGTCGTAGGTGGCGTGCAGCAGTTGGTCGACGGTCATCCGGGGACCGCCGCCGGCGGTGTCCCTGATGATCCCGCGGACGAGGGACTTGCGGACCGCGATGCCGTTGTCGCGTGTCGCCCCGTCGAAGAACTCCGCCGTTCCCTCGTCCATCGCGGTCGTACGGTCGCCGCTGTACCAAGGTCCCTCGCCGAAGTATCCGGGCACGGCCCAGCGGCCGTTGAGGTAGTGCACGTACTCGTGGCGGAAGAGCTCCTCGAGGGTGAGCGAGGAGTCCTGGGGGACCCGGCGCTGATAGGTGTAGAAGGTGGCGCCCCGCTCGATGTAGATCCCGCCGTTCTCGGTGCCCATGCCGGTGAGGAGGGGGTGGTAGACCTCGTAGTCGGCGCGGGAGGCGTACAGCACGATGGTGAGCGAGGTGTTGGTGTCGCCGGCCAGCGGCTGCTCGGCGCCGAGGACCCGGTGGAACTGCGCCTTGACCTGCTTGCTCGCGTAGTAGAGCTGGTCGACGGTGGCGCGGTCGAGGGCCGTGCGGACCTTGATGGCACCGTTGTCGTAGGTGTACGTCTGCGGGAAGATCTGTCGTTCGATGTCGTCCTTGCAGACCCCGTACGGCTTGCAGGCCTCGTAGAAGCCGAGCCAGGTGGCGAGTGAGGCCCAGGGGCGGCTGCCGTAACCGAAGTTGGTGCGGGTGACGGACAGCAGGGTGCCGAGGTCGGGCACGATCTGCGCCTTGAGGGCGGCCACTTGGCCGAAACGGCCGTATTCGCCGAGTGCGTCGCGTACGACCCACTCGTTGGGGGTGCCCTTGAGGTGGGTGTGGCTTGCGAAGGCCCTGAAGGCCGCCCGGTAGGAGGGATTCTGGGTGACCACGTTGTGGAACGCGGTGTCCCGGTTGCCGGGGTAGATGCCCAGGTAGTTCACGGAGAGCGCGGCCAGAGCCGCGCCGCCCCAGGACGCGTTGTCGTACTGGCCCGTGTGGTACCTGTCCATCGTCGCCAGGACCTTCTTGATCAGCCCGAGCTGGCTGTGCCGGAGCCCTGGCGCGCTGGCGGTGTAGAGCGCCTCGCGCAGGGTCTCGGCGTTGGTTTTCGTGACCTGGAAGGTGCGGGCCGCGGTGCCGAAGTCGTTGACGGCCCGCCGCAGTATCTCGGTCGTGGGGACGTCGGTGATGTCTATCTCGGGGCGCGAGAAGTCGTGGTAGGCGACGGCGTGGAGATACGTGAACATCTCCAGCAGATGCGTGCCGTTGCGGCCGTCGTGGCGTGCCGCGAGCGAGGAGATCCGGCGGCCGACGGCCTGGACATGGGCGTCCGACATGATGGGCGTGAGCCGGGCGTCCCAGGTCCAGATGAGGCCGCTCAGGCAGCCGTCGGCGGTGACGGCCGGGTCGGCGAGGAAGTCGGCGAGCTGTTCGGGGCCGAGGCGGGTGACGCCGTCCAGGGTGCACGGGACACCGGAGGCCCGCAGAGCGGCATTGCGTGAGGCGTCGCTCTTCTTGGGGCCCTGCCTGCCGGGTGTGCGGCCCTCCGTCAGTTCTCCGGGCGCGGCGGCAGGCACGGCGACCCGCCTGGGGGCCCTGGCGAGGCGCTCGACCTCGTCGAAGGGGTTCTCGCCGTGGCCGGCGGCCGGCGGGGCGGCCGGACCGGGTCTGGCGGCGAAGGCGGCGGTCGGGGTGGTGGGGGCGGCGGTCGGGGCCTGTTCCGCCCCGGTCGCCCGGGTGGTCTGCCCGAGCGTGGCCAGCAGGGTGACGGCGACGGCTCCTGCGAGCAGGGGCTTGCGTATGGATCCGGGCAGCACGGATCTGGGCTGGGACACCGATGGCTCCTGTGTGGGAGGTGGGGTGGGAGGTGTGACAGCAGTGCGGTCATCGCGAAGCGCCGTGGTGCACAAGGGGATTGGCCGAACCGAGCGGCGCGATGTGACCCGTAACATAGTAATGTGAAATTGCACTGACAAGGCCTCAGACCAAGTCCGTTACCAGGGAGCCCGGATGACCGAGACCCCCGCACCGCAGTCCGCCGCCCGACCCTCGTCCCAGTCGCCCGGCACCGGCAGCCATGACCTGCCGGTTTCACCGGAACTGGCCAAGTTCATGCGCACCGGATGGGCGGCCACCCCCCTCCCCTCCGACGTCCGGGTCCCGGCCCACGCCATGACCCCGGCCCGCCGCGCCCGCCTCTCCGCCCGCTTCCCCGGTGAGCGACTGCTGGTCCCCGCAGGTGAGTTGAAGGTCCGCTCCAACGACTGCGACCATCGCTTCCGCCCCCACAGCGCATACGCGTGGCTGACCGGGCTGACCGGCGAGGACCAGGCCGGTCATGTGCTCGTCATGGAGCCTTCGGGCCCGGCCGGCCACGAGCCGGTGCTGTATCTGCGACCGAGGTCGTCCCGTGGCACGGGCGGTGACGAGGAGTTCTACCGGGACCGCCGCTACGGGGAGTTCTGGGTGGGCCGCCGCCCCGACCTGGCCGAGGCCGAGCGGCTGACCGGCATCCGCTGCGCGCACCTGGACGGGATCGACCGGCTGCCGCCCGGCCGGAGCGCCACGACCGATCCCGCACTCGCCGGCGCCCTCTCGGAGCTGCGTCTGGTGAAGGATCACTGGGAGGTCGGGCAGCTCCAGCTGGCCGTCGATCAGACCACCGCCGGCTTCGAGGACGTCGTCCGCGCCCTGCCGCGCGCGCTCACCCACGAACGCGGTGAGCGCTGGATCGAGGGCGTCTTCGGACTGCGTGCCAGGCTGGAGGGCAACGGAACCGGCTACGAGACGATCGCCGCTTCCGGCGCCCATGCCTGCGTACTGCACTGGATACGCAACGACGGCCGCCTCGACCCCTCCGAACTGCTGCTGCTCGACGCGGGCGGGGAGACCGACACGCTCTACACCGCCGACATCACCCGCACCCTCCCGCTGTCCGGCCGCTTCTCCCCGGTGCAGCGTCAGGTGTACGAGCTCGTGCTGGCCGCCCAGGAGGCGGGCATGGCGGCGCTCAGGCCGGGTGCGAGCTTCCGGGATTTCCACCGTGCCTGTATGCGGGTGATCGCGGACGGGCTCGCCGAGTGGGGCGTCCTCAAGAACGGCGACGGCGACCTGCACCGTCGTTACACCCTCTGCAGCAGCGGCCACATGCTCGGCCTCGATGTGCACGACTGCGCCAAGGCCCGCGTGGAGGCGTATCTCGACGGGGTGCTGGAGGAGGGCCAGGTCCTCACCGTCGAGCCGGGACTCTACCTCCAGCCCGACGACGAGACCCTGCCGGCGCGGCTGCGTGGGATCGGTGTGCGGATCGAGGACGACCTGGTCATCACGGCCGACGGCGCACGCCTGATGTCGGGCGCGTTGCCGCGTACGCCCGACGCCGTCGAGGAGTGGATGGACGCGCTCCTGACCGACCGGCCCTGACCTGTCCCACCGGCCCCCACGCACGACCGGCCGGCCGGCACTCCTACGGCATCACGACCACGGCATCACGACCACGGCATCACAACCACGGCATCACGACGGTCGCTACGGCAGTACGGCGATCCCGTCCAGCTCGACCAGCGCCTGTTCGTCCCAGAGACGTACTGCGCCGATGACCGCCATCGCGGGATAGTCGCGCCCTGCCAGCCGGTGCCAGACACGGCCCAGTTCGTGAGCGTGCGCGCGGTAGTCGGCGACATCGGTCGCGTAGACGGTGACGCGGGCCAGGTCGTGGGAGGTGCCGCCGGCCGCGGTGAGGGCGGCGAGGAGATTGGAGAGAGCGTTCTCGAACTGCTCGACGAGCCCGCTCCCGATGACCTTGCCGTCCCTGTCGAGGGAGGTCTGACCGGCCAGCAGCACCAGCCGGGAGCCCGTGGCGGCCACGGCGTGCGAGAAGCCGGTGGGCGGGGAGAGCTCGGGCGGGTTGATGCGTTCAAGGGTCATCGGGCGTCCTTCCGGGCGGGGATCTCCGCGCCGGCCCGGGTGTCGTGCCGCGCTCCGGACCGCGCGTACAGCTCCTTCGCGATGATGCCGCGCTGGACCTCGCTGGCCCCTTCGTAGATCCGTGGTGCGCGGACCTCCCGGTAGAGGTGCTCCAGCAGATGCCCCCGCTGGAGAGCCTGGGCGCCGTGCAGCTGTACCGCGGCGTCCACGACGTACTGCGCGGTCTCGGTGGCGAACAGTTTCGCCATGGCGGAGCGCTGCGGCACGTCCGGCGCGCCGGAGTCGTACGCGCAGGCCGCCGCGTACACCAGGAGCCGCGCCGCCTCCGTCCGGGTCGCCATCTCGGCGGCCCGGTGGGAGACGGCCTGAAGGTCCTTGAGCGGCCCTCCGAACGCGATCCGGCCCGCGGTGTGGGCGAGCGTCGCGTCGAGCGCGGCCTGGGCCATACCCGTGGCGAAGGCGCCGACGCTGGGGCGGAAGAGGTTGAGGGTGTTCATGGCGACGCGGAAGCCGTTGCCGGGCTCGCCGATGACGTCGTCGCGGGTGACGGGAACGCCGTCGAAGGCGAGGGCGCCGATCGGGTGCGGGGAGAGCATCTCCAGCGCGCTGCCGGCCAGGCCGGGGCGGTCGGCGGGGACGAGGAAGGCGGTGATGCCGCGGGCACCGGGCGCCTCACCCGTTCGGGCGAAGACGGTGTAGAAGTCCGCTTCGGGTGCGTTGGAGATCCAGCGTTTGTGCCCGGTGAGCCGCCAGCCGTCGCCGTGCGGTGCGGCGTCGAGGGCGAGCGCCGCGGCGTCGGAACCGGCGTCCGGCTCGCTGAGCGCGAAGGCGGCGACGGCGCGGCCCGCGACGACTTCGGGGAGCCAGCGGTCACGTTGCGGTCCTGTACCCGACTGGACGAGCGGATACGTTCCCAGACCCTGGAGGGCCAGGGCGGTCTCCGCCTCGGTGCAGCCGTAGGCGAGGGATTCCCGCAGCAGGCACAGGTCGAGTGCGCTCGCGTCGGTGAACAGCCGCTTCAGCAGACCGAGTTCGCCGAGGGCGGCGACGAGCGGTCGGTTGACCCGGCCCGGTTCGCCGTTCTCCGCGAGGGGGCGCAGCCGGTCGGCGGCCAGCGTGCGCAGCTCCGCGCACCAAGCGGTTTGTGCCGGGTCGAGCGAGAATGCTGACATCCGTGCCCCCTCACTCTCCTGTGGCCGGGGGTCCGGGGGTGGCCCTCGGAAAGCCAGATTATCGCGGACCGTTGACTGTCGTCACCATCACGATACGCTCGATGCGCGACCCCACCACGACAAGGGGGCGAACATGGAGCTGACACCCTCGGCCCACCTCGACACCTTTGCGCGCGACCATCTCCCGCCCGGTGAGCAATGGCCGCGACTTCTTCTCGACATGCCCGGCCTGTACGGTCCGGAGGGGCACTACCCGGAGCGGCTCAACTGCGGTGCGGAGCTGCTGGACGCGACGATCGCCCGGTACGGGGCCGACCGGCCCGTTTTCCATGACGGGACGACCGGCGCCGTGTGGACCTACGGCGAGCTGCGTGGCCACGTCGACCGGATCGCGCACGTCCTGACGGATGAGCTCGGCGTGGTGCCCGGCAACCGGGTGATGCTGCGCGGGCCGACGACACCCTGGCTGGCGGCCTGCTGGCTCGCGGTGATGAAGGCGGGTGGGGTCGCCGTCACGGTGCTCGCCCAGCAGCGGTCCCAGGAGCTCGCCACGATGTGCGAGATCGCCCGGGTGGACCATGCCCTCTGTGACGTCCGGGCGGTCGACGCGCTGGTGAAGGCTGAGGTGCCGGGGCTGCGGGTCACGGTGTACGGCGGGGACGCCCCGGACGACCTGCTGCGGCTGGCGGCGGGCAAGCCGGACTCGTACGGCGCCGTGCGGACCGCGGCGGACGATGTGGCGCTGATCGCCTTCACGAGCGGGACGACGGGGCGGCCGAAGGGGTGCATGCACTTCCACCGGGATGTGCTGGCCGTCGCCGACACCTTCTCGGCGCAGGTCCTGCGTCCCACGCCCGAGGACGTCTTCGCGGGCAGCCCGCCGCTCGGATTCACGTTCGGGCTGGGCGGGCTGGTGATCTTTCCGATGCGGGCGGGCGCGTCGGCGCTGCTGCTGGAGCAGGCCGGTCCGCGGCAGTTGCTTCCGGCGATCGCGAGGCACCGGGTCTCGGTGCTGTTCACGGCGCCGACGGCGTACCGCGTCATGCTCGACGAGCTCGCCGCGTACGACGTGACGTCGCTGCGGCGCTGTGTATCGGCCGGGGAGAACCTTCCGGCGGCGACCTGGCGGGCGTGGCACGAGCGGACGGGGCTGCGCCTCATCAACGGCATCGGTGCCACGGAGCTGCTGCACATCTTCATCTCGGCGGCGGACGGGGACATCCGTCCCGGTACGACCGGGGTGCCGGTGCCGGGGTGGGAGGCGCGGGTCGTGGACGGCGCGACCGGGGCGCCGGTGGCGGACGGCGAGCCGGGACTGCTGGCGGTGCGCGGGCCGGTCGGCTGCCGCTATCTGTCGGATCCGCGGCAGCGGGAGTACGTGCGCGACGGCTGGAACCTGACGGGTGACACGTATGTGCGCGAGCCGGACGGGTGGTTCCGCTATGTCGCCCGCGCGGATGACATGATCATCTCCGCCGGGTACAACATCGCGGGCCCGGAGGTCGAGGACGCACTGCTGGACCACCCGGATGTGGTGGAGGCGGCAGTGGTCGGGCGTCCTGACGAGCTGCGGGGCCGGATCGTGGTGGCGTACGTCGTGCCGCGTGAGGGAGTGGAGCGTGACGACCGTACGGCCGCAGCGCTGCGCGACTTCGTGAAGGCCCGTCTGGTGCCGTACAAGTGCCCGCGCGAGATCGTCTTCCTGGACGCGTTGCCCCGTACTCCCACGGGCAAGCTGCAGCGCTTCCGGCTGCGGGCCATAGAGTGACCACGTGGCAGAGCAGCACACCCCCCGTTCCCTGATCGTCACCCTGTACGGCGCGTTCGGACGCGAGACCGCGGGCTCCCTCGCGGTGGCGGAACTGATCCGCCTGCTGGGTGCGGTCGGCGTGGACGCGCCGTCGGTTCGCTCGTCGGTCTCGCGGCTCAAGCGGCGGGGGCTGCTCGTGCCGCAGCGCACGGCTGCCGGAGCTGCCGGTTACACGCTCTCGGCTGATGCCCGGCAGCTCCTCGACGACGGCGACGAGCGCATCTACGGCCATGCGGCCCCGAAGCTGTCCGACGGCTGGGTCCTCGCGATCTTCTCCGTTCCCGAGGCCGAGCGCCACAAGCGGCATCTGCTGCGCTCCCGGCTGGCCAGGCTGGGGTTCGGCACGGCGGCCCCGGGTGTCTGGATCGCCCCCGCCCGCTTCTACGACGAGACGCGCCACACGCTGCGCCGTCTGCAGCTCGACCCGTACGTGGATCTCTTCCGCGGGGAGCATCTGGGCTTCGCCCCGACGGCGGATGCGGCGGCGCGCTGGTGGGACCTGGCGGCGGTCGCGAAGCAGCACGAGGAGTTCCTCGATGCGCACGGCGCGGTGCTGCGGATGTGGGAGTCCCGCACCGACACCCCGCCGGAGGAGGCGTACCGGGACTACCTCCTGGCGCTGGACTCATGGCGCCGTCTGCCGTACGCGGACCCGGGGCTGCCGGAGGAGCTGCTGCCCGACGGCTGGCCGGGAGGCCGCTCGGCGGCCGTTTTCGCGGGACTGCACAAGCGGCTGCGGGATGCGGGGGCGGAGTTCGTGCACGGCGGCGGGGCCTGAGCAGGGGCCAGGGCCGTCCACGGTTCCGGGCCGTGCGTGCTGCCGCGGGCGCCTCAGGGACGGGTCAGAGTGTGAGGCGTGGTTTGGGTGCGTCGGTGCGGCCGGTGGGGGGTTTGCGGCTGCCGGCGCGGTAGGGCAGCGGCCAGGGGGCGGCGGGGCCCGTGTACGTCTGGTCGGCTGCGGCGTGCAGGGTCCAGTGAGGGTCGTAGAGGTGGGGTCGGCCCAAGGCGCAGAGGTCGGCGCGCCCCGCGAGGAGCAGGGAGTTGACGTCGTCCCAGGAGGAGATGGCGCCGACGGCGATGACAGGGACGCGAAGGGTGTTGCGGATCCGGTCGGCGTAGGGGGTCTGGTACGAGCGGCCGTACTCGGGGCGTTCCCCGGGGACGACCTGGCCGGTGGAGACGTCGATGGCGTCGGCGCCGTGCGCGGCGAAGGCACGGGCGATCTCCACCGCGTCGTCGGCGGTCGTGCCGCCGGGTGCCCAGTCGGTGGCGGAGATCCGGACGGTCATCGGCCGGTCGTCGGGCCAGACGGCGCGGACCGCGTCGAAGACTTCGAGCGGGTAGCGCATCCGTGCCGCGAGGGAACCCCCGTAGGCGTCGGTGCGCCGGTTGGTGAGGGGGGACAGGAAGCCGGAGAGCAGATAGCCGTGGGCGCAGTGGAGTTCGAGCAGGTCGAATCCGCAGCGTGCGGCGCGGTCCGCCGCGGCGGTGAACTGTTCGCGGATCGTGGTGAGTCCGGCCCGGTCGAGCTGGTGGGGGACCTGGTTGACGCCGGGCCGGTACGGGAGGGGCGAGGCGGCGACGAGGGGCCAGTTGCCGTCGGGGAGCGGGGCGTCCATGTCGTCCCACATGAGCCTGGTAGAGCCCTTGCGCCCGGAGTGCCCGAGTTGGACGCCGATGGCGGTGCCGGGTGAGCCCGTGTGGACGAAGTCGGTGACGTGGCGCCAGGAGGCGGCCTGTTCGTCGGTGTAGAGGCCCGTGCAGCCGGGGGTGATACGGCCTTCGGCGCTCACGCAGACCATCTCGGTCATGACGAGTCCGGCTCCGCCGAGTGCCCGGGCACCGAGGTGGACGAGGTGGAAGTCCCCGGGGACGCCGTTTTCGGCGGAGTACATGTCCATGGGCGAGACGACGACCCGGTTGCGCAGGGTCAGCCCGCGCAGCCTGAAGGGGGTGAACATCGGTGGCGTGCCGGGCGGGCAGCCGAAGTCGCCTTCTACGGCCGCGGTGAAGGCCGGGTCGCGCAGCCTCAGGTTGTCGTGGGTGACGCGGCGGCTGCGGGTGAGGAGGTTGAACGCGAACTGGCGTGGTGGCTGGCCGAGATACGTTCCGAGTTCCTCGAACCAGCGGAGGCTGGCGGCTGCCGCACGCTGTGTCGATTCGACGACGGGCCTGCGTTCGGTCTCGTAGGCCGCGAGCGCGTCGGGGAGGGTGGGCTGTTCCTCGATGCAGGCGGCGAGGGCGAGCGCGTCCTCGACGGCCAGCTTGGTGCCGGAGCCGATGGAGAAGTGGGCGGTGTGGGCGGCGTCACCGAGCAGCACGGTGTTGCCGTGCGACCAGCGCTCGTTGACGACGGTACGGAAGGCGGTCCAGGCGGAGTTGTTGCCGCGCAGGGGGCGGCCTCCGAGCGCGTCGGCGAAGATCTTCGCGCACCGTTCTGCGGACTGCTGCTCGTCGCATTCGTCGAGTCCGGCGGCCCTCCAGACCTCCTCGCGCATCTCGACGATGACGGTGGACGCACCGGGTGAGTAGGGGTAGCCGTGAAGCTGCATCACGCCGTGCTCGGTCTCTGCGATCTCGAAGCGGAAGGCGTCGAAGGCGAAGTCGGCGGCGAGCCAGATGTAGCGGCAGCGGTGGGTGGTGACATCGGGGGCGAAGGCGTCGGCGTGTGCCGCGCGGGTGAGGCTGTGCACGCCGTCGGCGGCGATGACGAGGTCGTGGCCGGCGGCGAGTTCGGCCGCGGGCGGGGCCTCGGTGCGCAGTCGCAGTCGTACGCCGAGCGACGCGCACCGTTCGTGCAGGATCTCCAGCAGCCGGCGGCGGCCGAGCGCGGCGAACCCGTGTCCGCCGGAGGTGAGGGTGTGGCCGCGATGGACGATGTCGATGTTGTCCCAGCGTACGAACTCCTCCTGGAGCGCCCGGTAGACGGTGGGGTCGGCGTGCTCGATGCCGCCGAGGGTCTCGTCGGACAGGACGACACCGAAGCCGAAGGTGTCGTCGGGGGCGTTGCGCTCCCAGACGGTGATGTCCCGGGCCGGGTCGAGTCGCTTGAGGAGTGCTGCGGCGTACAGCCCGCCGGGCCCGCCGCCGATGACGGCGACGCGCAGTGGGGGCCTGGCGGGGGCGCCCATGATCAGCGCCCCTGCCATTTCGGGGCGCGTTTCTCCGTGAAGGCGGCGTGGAACTCTGCGTAGTCCTCGCCGTTCATCAGGAGTGCCTGGGTCGCGGCGTCCAGTTCGACGGCGGCGGCGAGCGGCATGTCGAGTTCGGCGGTGAGGAGCGCCTTGGTCTGGGCGTACGCGAGGGCGGGGCCGTCGGCGAGGCGGCGGGCGAGAGCAGCCGCCGCCTTGTCCGCCTCACCTTCGCCGGTGAGCTCGCTGATCAGTCCGATCCGCTCGGCCTCGACGGCTCTGACCGGCTCGCCGAGCATCAGCAGCCGTGTCGCGTGCCCGAGCCCGACGACGCGGGGCAGCAGATAGGCGGCGCCCATGTCGCCGCCGGAGAGTCCGACCTTGGTGAAGAGGAAGGAGAAGCGGGCCGTCGGGTCGGCGACGCGGAAGTCCGCGGCGAGTGCGAGGACGGCACCGGCGCCCGCGGCCACGCCGTGCAGGGCCGCGATCACGGGGAAGGGGCATTCGCGCAGGGCTCGTACGACCTGGCCGGTCATCCGGTTGAAGTCGAGGAGCTGGGCGGTGTCCATGGCGAGCGTGGCGCCGATGATCTCGTCGACGTCGCCGCCGGAGCAGAAGCCGCGCCCTTCGCCGCCGAGGACGAGGGCTCGTACGGATCGCTCCCGGGACAGTTCGGCGAGCAGATCGCGCAGATCGGCGTAGGCGCCGAAGGTGAGCGCGTTGAGTTTCTCCGGCCGGTCGAGAGTGACGGTGGCGACGCCGTCCTGCCTGGTCAGCCGAAGATGGCGCCATTCGTCGGTACGGGGCGCGGAGCTGGGAAAGGGGCTCATGGACGCGGCCTCCCTCGGGCTGCCGGCTGGTGCCTGCGACTTATGCCTGCTCTACGAAGTTATCACTTCTACGTGACTCCCGTCACGAGTGCGCTATACGACGGGACCGTGTGCCGGTGCGCACGCGGATGCGCACCGGATACGGATGCGCAACCTGCGGGCACAGGCGGACGCGGGCGGACGCGGGCGGACGCGGGCGGACGCGGGCGGACGCGGGCGGACGCGGGCGGGCACAAAAGTACCCAAACCGGTCGGACGGGGAGCTGCCCGCTGCCGACGGACCGTCACACGGTCGCGGACCGGCAAAGGTCCCGTATCAGGTGGGGCACAGGTCCCGGTTCCGACGCCCCGGGGGCTCTTGATCGCGTATATCCGTTTCGTATGGTTGCCCCCGGTCCCGGTCGTCGCCGGGCACCGGAAGCACGGAGCACCGCGAACGGATCACTCCCTTGTTCAACGCCACCGCCCCCGAGCCGGCCGCGACCACCGCCGCGTGGCGGCTCGCGCTGCCCCACACCACGGCCGCCGTGCCGATGGCGCGCGCCCTGGTCCGGGCTGCCTTCGCCGAGCTCGACGCGGCGGCAGAAAGCGACACGGCGGAGCTCCTCACGGCGGAGCTCGTCGCGAACGCGGTCGAGCACACCCCGGGCGGCACCCCGATCCAGCTGGTCGTGGAGCTCCTGCCGACGGGCTGCCAGATCGAGGTGCACGATCATGACCCTGCGCCGCCCGGCGGCCTGTCAGGCCGGCCGGACGGCGTCGTGCCCGATCCATGGCAGGAGCACGGCCGCGGTCTGCTGCTCATCCGCGCCCTGAGCTCGGCCTGCGGGCACCGCCCCACCGCTTACGGCAAGGCGGTCTGGTTCACGCTTCCTGGAGCTCCGGATCCCGCTCCGGCTGCGGCCCCTGGGGTGCCGTCTCCCCGTTCGCCCGGGGCGGAGTCGTAGCGAGCCGCGAGTTCCGTCGCCCGTACAGCGCGTACACCAGGGCGCCGATCGCGAGGAACACCGCGAACTGGACCCAGGTCGTCCAGCCGGTCCCCCACATCAGATAGAGGCAGAAGACCACTCCGAGGACCGGGCTGACGGGGAAGAGCGGCACCCGGAACGACTTCTCGATGTCCGGGTGGCGGCGGCGCAGGGCGATCACCGCGACATTGACCACGGCCATGACGGCGAGGGTGCCGATGGTCGTCAGGTTCATCACGACGTCGAGCGGTACGACGGCGGCGGGGACGGCGAAGACGGCGGCCACGATCCAGGTGTTGGCGACCGGGGTGGAGGTCCGCGGGGAGACCCGCTGGAAGACCCGCGGGACGAGTCCGTCGCGGGACATCGACATCAGGATCCGGGTCTGTCCGTACATCACCGCGAGGACGACGGACGCGATCGCGACCACGGCGCCGAAGGCGATGACGCCGCCGCCGACGGCCGAGCCGGTGACCTTGTCGACGATCAGCGAGAGGGCGGCCGGCTTGTCGGCGACGTCGTCCGCGGACATCGCACCGATGGCGGCCAGCGCGACGGTGCAGTACAGCAGCGTGACGACACCGATGCAGATCATGATCGCGAGGGGGATGTTGCGGCGCGGGTTCCTGACCTCCTCGCCGGCCGTGGTGATGGCGTCGAAGCCGATGTACGAGAAGAAGGCGAGCGACGCCCCCGAGGTGATGCCCATGAGCTCCTGCGGGGCGAACGGCGACAGGTTGTTCGAGCGGTACGCCGTGAACGCGACCGCGCAGAAGAGGACCAGGACGGCGAGCTTGATCACGGCCATCGCGGCGGTGGCGCGTGCGGACTCCCTCATACCGCGGACCAGCAGCGTCGCGGCGAGCAGCATCACGACGACGGCCGGGATGTTGACGATGCCGCCGTCGCCGGGAGGACTGGACAGCGCGGCGGGCAGTTCGTGCCCGGTGAGGCTGCCGAGCAGTTCGTTGAGGTACTGGCCCCAGCCCACGGAGACCGCGGAGACGGACACGCCGTACTCCAGCAGCAGGCACCAGCCGGTGAGGAAGGCGACGCGCTCGCCGAGGGTGGCGTAGGCGAAGGAGTACGAGGATCCGGAGACCGGGATCGCGCTGCCCAGCTCGGCGAACGAGAACGCGGTGAAGATGCAGGTGATGGCCGCGAGGGCGAACGAGACGACCACCGCCGGGCCGGCTTCGGCCACGCTGTCGGAAAGGCCGACGAAGATTCCGGTGCCGACGATCGCGCCGACGCCGAAGCAGACGAGCTGGAAGAGCCCCATGGTCCGTCGGAGGCCGTGCCCCTCGCGGTCGGCGCCGGATTCGGCGACAAGCTGGGCAGGGCTTTTGATGCGCATGGGTGGTTCGCTTTCGGGGTGGTGCGGGGGCGCCGCGGGGGGTGGTGCGGCGGGAGCGGGAGTCGCAGCAGAGTGGGGTCCGGGCCTGGTGCGCCCGGACCCCACCTGTGTGGCGATCATCTGGAGAGATGGTAACCCAAAAGCCGCATGGCTCCGCAAATTCCCGTATAGCTATTCACTCGCCGCCAGCGTGGCGACCAGTACGGCCTTGATCGTGTGCATCCGGTTCTCCGCCTCGTCGAACACGACCGAGTGCGCGGACTCGAAGACCTCGTCCGTGACCTCGAGCTCGGTCAGACCGTGGCTCTCGTGGATCTCGCGCCCGATCCTGGTGCCGAGGTCGTGGAACGCCGGCAGACAGTGCAGGAACTTGACGTCCGCATTGCCGGTGGCGCGCAGGACGTCCATGGTCACCGCGTACGGGGCGAGGGCCTTGATGCGCTCGTCCCACACTTCCTTGGGCTCACCCATCGACACCCACACGTCGGTGGCGACGAAGTCGGCCCCCCGGACACCCGCGGCGATGTCCTCGGTGAGGGTGATCGTGGCACCGCTGGACTCGGCCAGCCCCTTCGCCCGGGTGACGACGTCCTGCGCGGGCCAGTACGCCCTGGGGGCCACGATCCGCACGTCCATGCCGAGCAGCGCTCCGGTGACGAGGTAGGAGTTGCCCATGTTGAAGCGGGCGTCGCCGAGGTAGGCGAGGACGATCCCGTCGCTCTCGATGCGCTTGGCGCAGTGCTCGGTCATGGTGAGCACGTCGGCGAGCATCTGCGTGGGATGCCAGTCGTCGGTCAGGCCGTTGAAGACGGGGACCCCGGCGTGCGCGGCGAGCTCCTCGACGGTCCCCTGACTGTCCCCGCGGTACTCGATACCGTCGAACATCCGCCCGAGCACCCGGGCCGTGTCCTTGACCGACTCCTTGTGGCCCATCTGCGAACCGGAGGGGTCGAGATAAGTCGTCGACGCGCCCTGGTCGGCGGCGGCGACCTCGAAGGCACAGCGCGTGCGGGTCGAGGTCTTCTCGAAGATCAGCGCGATGTTCTTCCCGCGCAGCCGCTGGACCTCGGCGCCCGCACGCTTGGCGGCCTTGAGCTCGGCGGCCAGCCCGACGAGGCCGAGGAACTCCTCGGCGGTGAAGTCGAGCTCCTTGAGGAAGTGGCGGCCTTCGAGTTGTGTCGCCATGGGGCTGCTCCTGGGTCGCAAATGCGGGGACCATGGAAGTATATACGAACATCCGTATTGCTATACGGTCGGGTCGACGGCGTCCCGTTCGATGGGGCAGCTCATGCAGCGCGGGCCGCCGCGCCCTCTGCCCAGCTCACTGCCCGGGATCTCGATGACCTCGATGCCCTGCTTCCGCAGATGGGTGTTGGTCGTGACATTGCGGTCGTATGCGACCACCACCCCCGGCTCGACGGCGAGGACGTTGCAGCCGTCGTCCCACTGCTCGCGCTCGGCCGCGTGCACGTCCTGCTTCGCCGTGAGGACCCTGATGTCCTGGAGCCCGAGGGCGGCGGCGATGGCGCTGTGCATGTGCTCGGGCGGATGGTCGGTGACGCGCAGCCCCACGCCCCGCTCGCTCTCCGCCGGTTCGATCGTGTACGAGCGCAGCATGCCGAGGCCCGCGTACTGGGTGAAGGTGTCGTGGTCCACCATCGTCATCACCGTGTCGAGGTGCATGAACGCCCGCCCCTTCGGCATGTCCAGCGCCACGATCGTCCGTGCGGAGCCGGCCGCGAAGAGCCCGCGCGCCAGCATTTCCACGGCCTGCGGGGTGGTGCGCTCGCTCATCCCGATCAGCACCGCGCCGTTGCCGATGACCAGGACGTCCCCGCCCTCGATGGTGGACGGATAGTCGTGCTGTCCTTCCGACCAGTGGTGGAACGCGCCTGCCTCCGGGCCGGTGAACAGGGGATGGTGCTTGTAGATCGCCTCGAAGTGCACGGTTTCGCGCTGACGGGCGGGCCAGCGCATCGCGTTGATGGAGACGCCGTCGTAGATCCAGGCGGAGGTGTCACGGGTGAAGATGTGGTTGGGCAGCGGATCGAGCAGGAAGTCGTCCAGGTCCATGACATGGAAGCGGACGGACGCGGGCTCGGAGTGACCGGCCAGGAACTCACGTTTCGTCATCCCGCCGATCAGTGCCTCGGTCAGATCGGCCGTGTCCATCACGTCGAACGCGGCGCGGAGATGGTCCGTGGCCAGTGGACCGTACTCCTTCTCGTCGAAGACCCGGTCCAGCACCAGCTTTCTGGCGACCGGGATCTCCAGCGACTCGCGCAGCAGATCGCCGAAGAGATGCACCTCGACGCCGCGGTCGCGGAGCACGTCCGCGAAGCCGTCGTGCTCCTGGCGGGCGCGCCGGACCCACAGGAGGTCGTCGAAGAGCAGTGCGTCCTTGTTGGTGGGCGTGAGCCGCTTCAGCTCCAGATCGGGGCGGTGCAGTATGACCCGGCGCAGCAGCCCGGTCTCGGAGTCGACATGGAATCCCATGGGGGAACGTTCCCAGACCGACCCTGCCCCCGCCCACCACGGCGCGTAAAGCGGGACGGGCGGTGCCGTCCGGGAAACTGCCACTTCCGGACGGTCCGGGCATGTCGGACGCGCCCGGGACGACGTGCGCGACGGCCCACGGGCACGACGGCGTCCACGACCGCCGACGGGCGCGACGGCGCCACCTGTCGGGGCCTTTGCGGGGCCGGGGCCTGCCGCGCTCGTACGCCGCGTTCCCGGACCCCATGACACGGCGGTGGCGGTGGCAGGGTTCCGCCGCCACCACCACCGCCGCCGCAGCTGCGCGCCAGAGGTACGCGGCCGCGCCGCCCCTCTCGCCGGGGCGGGCACGGCCGGCGTCAGAGCCGGGGGTCGACCGGCTCCGACTCCAGGGCGAGTACGGCGAAGACCGCCTCGTGCACACGCCACAGCGGTTCTCCGTCGGCCAGCCGGTCCAGGGCCTCCAGGCCCAGCCCGTACTCGCGCAGCGCCAACGACCGCTTGTGGCCGAGGAAGCGGCTGCGCAGCCGGGTCAGATTGTCCGGGCGCGTGTACTCGGGGCCGTAGATGATCCGCAGATACTCGCGCCCGCGCACCTTGATCCCGGGCTGGACGAGCCTGCCCTTGTCGTCCCGTACGAACGCCTGCAGCGGCTTGACGACCATGCCCTCGCCACCCGCGCCGGTCATCTCCAGCCACCATTCGACACCCGCGCGCACCGAGTCCTCGTCCCCCGTGTCGACGACAAGCCGCCGGGTGCGCTGGAGCAGTCCGGACCCGGCGCCGGCGTCGGCCTCCACCAGCCGGTCCAGCCAGGCCAGTTGGGTGTCGTGCGGTTCGGAAGCCAGGGAGCGTCCCTCGGTGGCGAGGATCTGGAACGGTGCGAAGCGCACCCCCTCCAGACCGTCGGTCGTCCAGCAGTACCGCCGGTACGCCTCGGTGAACGCGGCCGCGTCCGCTGCCCGTTCGCGCTGGCGCTCCAGCAGTCCTTCCACGTCGACACCGCGTGCCGCCGCCGCTTCGAGGGCCGCCGTCGCACCGGGGAACACGGCTCCGGATGCGGCGCCGACGGCCGCGTACTGCTTGCGCAGCAGGCCGGACGCCTTGAGCGACCAGGGCATCAGCTCGCCGTCCAGCAGCAGCCAGTCCGTCCGCAGTTCGTCCCACAGCCCCGCGGCGGTGACGGCTCCGCGCAGCCGCTCCAGAACCTCCTCGGTGACCCGGGGGTCGTCGAAGAAGGGGCGCCCGGTGCGGGTGTGCAGGGAGCCGGACGCCTCGTGGGCGCCGAAGCGTGTGCGCGCCACGCCGGCGTCGCGGCAGACCAGCGCTACCGCCCTCGAGCCCATGTGCTTCTCCTCGCACACGACCTGAGCGACGCCGTCCGCCCGGTACTGCTCGAAGGTTTCGGCCGGGTGCTCCAGATAGCCCTCCTCCCGCGAGGTCGCGGTCGGGGCCATCGTCGGCGGGAGGTAGGCGAGCAGCTGCGGGTCGACCGCGAAGCGGCTCATGACTTCAAGAGCCGCGGCCGCGTTCTCCTCACGGACCGCGATGCGGCCCATGTGGCGTGTCTCCACGATGCGCCGGCCGTGGACGTCGGCGAGGTCCAGGGGCCGGCCCTGGTGTCCGCCGGGCGCCTCGGTGACGAGCGGCTTGGTGGGCTCGTACCACACCTTTTCCGCGGGCACATCGACGAGCTCGCGCTCCGGCCAGCGCAGCGCGGTCAGCTTTCCGCCGAAGACGGCGCCGGTGTCGAGGCAGATGGTGTTGTTGACCCATGAGGCGGTGGGCACCGGCGTGTGGCCGTAGACCACTGCGGCGCGACCTCGGTAGTCCTCTGCCCAGGGGTAGCGCACAGGCAGTCCGAACTCGTCGGTCTCGCCCGTGGTTTCGCCGTACAGCGCGTGCGAGCGGACGCGCCCGGAGGTGCGGCCGTGGTACTTCTCGGGCAGACCGGCGTGGCAGACGACGAGCTTCCCCTCGTCGAGTACGTAGTGGCTGACGAGGCCCTCGATGAACTCCCGCACCTGCTCGCGGAACCGCGGGTCCCGCTCGTCCTCGCGCTCCAGCTGCTCGACGGTCTCGGGGAGCCCATGAGTGAGCTGCACGTTCCTGCCCTTGAGCCAGCGGCCCAGCTTGTTCTCGTGGTTTCCGGGCACGCACAGGGCGTTGCCGGAGGCCACCATGCTCATCACCCGGCGCAGCACACCGGGGCTGTCCGGTCCGCGGTCGACGAGGTCTCCGACGAACACCGCGGTACGGCCTTCGGGATGTGCCCCGTCCATATAGCCCAGGGTGGCGAGCAGGCTGTCCAGCTCGGAGCTGCAGCCGTGGATGTCACCGATGATGTCGAACGGGCCGGTCAGATGCCGCAGGTCGTTGTAGCGCTTCTCCATGACGACCTGGGCGGCTTCGACCTCCTCGGGACTGCGCAGGATGTGCACCTTGCGAAAGCCCTCGCGCTCCAGCCCGCGCAGCGAACGGCGCAGCTCGCGGCGGTGCCGCTGGATGACATGGCGTGGCATGTCCGCCCGGTCGGGGCGTGCCGCGTTGCGCTCGGCGCACACCTCCTCTGGCAGGTCGAGGACGATCGCGACGGGCAGGACGTCGTGCTCGCGGGCGATCCGGACGAGCTGGCGGCGGCTCTCCTGCTGGACGCTGGTGGCGTCCACGACGGTGAGCCGGCCGGCGGCGAGGCGCTTGCCGACGATGTAGTGCAGGACGTCGAAGGCGTCGCCGCTCGCGCTCTGGTCGTTCTCGTCGTCGGCGACCAGTCCCCGGCAGAAGTCCGAGGAGATCACCTCGGTGGGCCTGAAGTGCCTTCGGGCGAAGGTGGACTTGCCGGAGCCGGTGGCGCCGACGAGCACCACGAGGGAGAGGTCGGGGACGGGCAGGGTGCGGGTGGTGGTGGTCATGCCGCCTCCACCTCCTTCGTGGTCACGGTGAATACGGCCATCTGGGTCGGGGGGCCCACTTCGGGGTCGTCGTCGCCGACGCCCACGTACTCGACGCCGTATCCGTGGCGGCCGGCCACCCGCTCCGCCCAGTCCCGGAACTCCGCGCGGGTCCACTCGAAGCGGTGGTCGCTGTGTCGGACATGCCCGGCGGGCAGCGTCTCCCAGCGGACGTTGTACTCGGAGTTCGGCGTGGTCACGATGACCGTGCGGGGGCGCGCCGAGCCGAAGACGGCGTATTCCAGGGCAGGCAGCCGTGGCAGGTCGAGATGCTCGATGACCTCGCTGAGCACAGCGGCGTCATAACCACCCAGCCGCTTGTCGGTGTACGTCAACGAGCCCTGGAGCAGGGTGACACGGCCGGCCTGGCGCTCCCCCATACGGTCCAGCTTCAGCCGGCGGGCGGCGATGGTCAGGGCGCGTACGGACACGTCGACGCCCACGATGTCGGTGAAGCGGACGTCCTTGAGCAGGGCCTGCACCAACTGGCCCTGCCCGCAGCCCAGGTCGAGCACGGAGGCCGCTCCCGCCGCCCGGAGGGCCGCCAGAACGGCCGTACGGCGCTGCTCTGCGAGCGGTACCGGGCGTTCGTCGGTGTCCGTCGTCTCGTCCACGGCGTTGTCGACGTCCTCGATCTCGAGGTCGTCGCTCTCGGCCAGCCGGACGAGTTCGAGGCGTTCCATCGCCTGCCGGGTCAGCCCCCAGCGGCGCGACAGATAGCGGCTGGTGATCAGCTTCTGCTCGGGGTGCTCGGCCAGCCAGCCCTCGCCCGCCCGCAGCAGCTTGTCGACCTCGTCGGGCGCCACCCAGTAGTGCTTGGCGTCGTCGAGCACCGGCAGCAGGACGTACAGCTGCCGCAGTGCGTCGGCGAGCCGCAGCTCTCCCTCCAGCACGAGCCGTACGTACCGCGAGTCGCCCCACTCCGGGAACCGCTGGTCCAGCGCCACCGGCTGTGCGTCGACCGTGGCCCAGCCGAGCGGACCGAACAGCTTCCGCACCAGCTCCGCCCCGCCGCGCGCGGGCAGCGCGGGCACCTCGATCCGCAGCGGAAGCGCGCTCTCGGCCCGTTCCGGCATCGCCTGGCAGACGCCGCGCAGCGCGCTCTTGAAGACGGTGCTCATGGCGACGGAGAGCAGTGAGGACGCCGCGTAGGGCCGGTCGTTGACGTACTGCGCCAGTGCGGAATCCGGCGCCCCGCCGCGTCCCTTGCCCTTGCCCCGCCGCACCAGCGCCACGGGATCCACCTCCAGCAGCAGCGCGGCTGTGCAACGCTCGGCGGTCGCCTCCGGGTAGAGGACATGCGCCGTGCCGTGGGAGGTGGAGAACGTCTGCGCCCTGTCCGGATGCTTGTGCAGCAGAAAGCCCAGATCGGTGGCGGGTCGCTCGGGAGTACCGGTCGTACTGATCGTCAGGAACACGCGTCCGAGTATTGTCCGGTCGGCTCCTTGTGACCAGGCGTTTTCTGCGGTCACCCGGCAGCGTGCGCAAGGGCGGCCTCGTCCAGCGACCGCACAGCGTGCCGATTCCTCCTGTGGCGTGGGCCGCCGCTACGGCCGTCGCCCGGTGAGGGCTGCCAGCGCGGCGATACGGTCCGGGCCGACGCGGCAGCATCCGCCGACGAGCCGCGCCCCGGCAGCCTGCCAGTCACGCACCCGTGCCGGGTCGAAGGTGACGCCGCCGCGCCACGTTCGCGCGGCTTCGTCCCACCGCTCACCGCTGTTCGGGTAGACGACGACCGGCTTGCCCGCCTCCCGGGCGGCGACCTCAACGGCACGGTCGACGTCGGCCGGTTCGCAGCAGTTGACTCCCACGGCGATCACCTGGTCGTTGTCGGCGGCGAGTGCGAAGGCCGCCGCCAGGTCCTGTCCGGCCCGGGTGCGCCGCCCCGCGATCGTGTACGAGAGCCAGAGCGGCAGCCCGCAGCCCCGTGCGGCGCGGAGCATGGCCATGGCCTCGTCGGTGTCCGGCACCGTTTCCAGGGCGAGAGCGTCGGGGCGGGCGGCGGCGAGTGCCTCGATACGGGGGCGGTGGAAGGTCTCCAGCTCCCGGACCGTGAGGCCGTACCGGCCGCGGTACTCGCTGCCGTCCGCCAGCATCGCCCCGTACGGGCCCGCGGAGGCCGCGACCCACACCTCCCGGTCCGGCTGCCCCGCCGCGGCGCGAGCCAGGTCCACGCTGCGGGCCAGGAGGGCGGCGGCCTCTGCCGGGCCTTTCCCACGCCGGGCGAAGCCCTCGAAGGTCGCCTGGTAGCTGGAGGTGATGAGCACCTGTGCCCCCGCCCGCACATATGCCGTGTGGGCCGCACCGATCTGCTCGGGGGCGTCCGCGAGCAGCCGTGCCGACCAGAGATCGTCGGACAGGTCGCAGCCCTGTGCCTCCAGCTGGTTGGAGAGACCGCCGTCCAGGACGAGCGGCCCTTCGGCGAGGGCGGCGGCGAGGCTGCGGACGGGCTGCACGGATGACTCCGGGAGGTGGGTCGGAAGGCTGGCTCCGGGAGGTGGGTCGGAAGGCCGGTTCGGCCGACGGGCCCGAAGGACCGGCCCGAGGGACCGGCCCGGCGGACGGACCCGCATGGCCGACCAGGCGTTGGCTCAGCTCAGCTGGGACTGGATCTGGGTGGAGATGAGCTCCAGGTGGTCGAGATCGTCGAGGTCGAGGACCTGCAGATAGACCCGGGAGGAGCCGACCGCGGCGTACCGCCCGAGCTTGTCGACGATCTCGGCGGGCGAGCCCGCGAGGCCGTTGGCCCTGAGCTCGTCGACCTCACGTCCGATGGCTGCGGCGCGGCGTGCCACTTCCGCGTCGTCCTTGCCGGCGCAGACGACGAGGGCGTTGGAGTAGAGCAGGTCGTCGGCCTTGCGGCCGGTCTCCTCTGCCGCGGCCCGGACCCGGCCGAACTGCCGCTCGGTGTCCTCCACCGATGCGAACGGAATGTTGAACTCGTCGGCGTACCGGGCGGCCAGCCGCGGGGTGCGGGTGGCGCCGTGGCCGCCGATGAGCACCGGGACCCTGCTCTGGGCGGGCTTGGGCAACGCGGGTGAATCCTGCAGCTGATAGTGCCTGCCCTGATATGTGAACGTCTTGCCGGTCTCGGTGGCCCACAGCCCCGTGACGATCGCGAGCTGCTCCTCCAGCCGGGCGAACTTCTCCTTCGGGAAGGGGATGCCGTACGCCCTGTGCTCCTCCTCGAACCAGCCCGCTCCGAGTCCGAGCTCGACCCGGCCGCCCGACATCTGGTCGACCTGAGCTACCTGGATGGCGAGCACACCTGGCAGACGGAACGTACCGGCGGTCATCAGTGTGCCGAGCCTGATCCGCTTGGTCTCCCGGGCCAGCCCGGCCAGGGTGATCCAGGCGTCGGTGGGACCCGGGAGACCGTCGGCCGAGCCCATGGACAGATAGTGGTCCGATCGGAAGAACGCGTCGAAGCCGAGGTCCTCGGCCGCTTTGGCGACTGTCAGCAGGGTGTCGTAGGAGGCCCCTTGCTGGGGCTCGGTGAAAATTCGAAGATCCATGCTTCCATCCTGCACCGTCGTGGCGATGTCGACCTTTTCCGTCCGGTCGCACCGATGCCACTCCGGCGGGTGGATGCCATGACCGGCGCAAGGGGTGATCGCCGGCTCCCGCGAAGCCGGACGGACGCCTGTCCGCCCCGGGCGGCGGGTACCGGTGCACCGCCACTCCTGCGCCCTGATCGTCGGTGGAGGTCCGAGCCGGAAGCGGCCCGCCCGGGCGTGTACGCCCCCGCGGCAGGCAAGGCAGACCCGTCACGTCGCCCGTGGTCATGGGCGAGCGCATGACGGCGGGCTCGTCGTCACGGCGAGGGCGTGCTCATGGCCGGCTCGTCGTCACGGCGGACTCGTGGCCGAGTCCGGATCAACGCGGTCGCGCTCGCGCTCGCGCAGGGAGAGTCTTCGGAGCATCGCACCCACACGGTCGCTCGACTCGTCCGCGGCGTCGATGGCCTCGATGCACTGCCAGTACAGACCCTCCTCGTCGGTGGCGCAGGCGACGCCGACGAGCGCTATGCCGACCTCGCCGAGGAGGGTGCTCAGCAGGGTGAGTGCACGACGGGGATCGAGGACTTCGGTGAGCTGTGCCGCTCGGAGGCTGCCGATGCGGAGCAGCTGAGGATCAACCTGCCCGCCGCCCCGTCCGCCCCCCTCGCCGAGGCCCCGCGCCTCGCCCCGCAGCTCCTGGGGGCCGCACTGGGCAAGCCGTGTGCCGACCGCCTGGGCGAGGGCCTGCGCCTGCCAGGCCTCCGCCACCACATCCAGCGCGTCCCCGCACTCCGCCAGTGCGTGCCGACAGGCCGCGATGAGCCGTTCCGCTTCCATGTACGCCGCCCCCGTTCGTACGAATTTCCGCTCAATGAGTCACTACCCAGAGTGAAGGCGGTCCAGACGAACAGCCAGGGGATTTCGGAAATCTGTGGACAGGAAGCCGATTGAGGAAAGATCAGTCACTCCACAGAGTGACGATCGGGTGATGACGGGTCTTCCGACGGGCGTTCGGCGGCCGGGAAACGCAGTTCGTTCCGGTCGATCTTCTCGGAGAGCGCTGCCAGCGCGTCGACCCCGAGCACCTCGCAGAACTGCAGCAGATACGCGAGGACGTCGGCGACTTCGTCCGCCACCCGGTGCGCCTTCCGGGGGTCGTCCATCACCCTCGCGGACTCCTCCGGCGTCAACCACTGGAAGATCTCCACCAGTTCGGCCGCCTCGACCGTGAGCGCAACGGCGAGGTTCTTCGGGGTGTGGTACGGCTCCCAGTCACGGGCGGCCGCGAACTCGGCCAGCCTGCGCTGCAGTGCTTTCACGTCCGGTTCTGTCACGGCACAGGTCTACCACCGTCACCCCTTCCAGCTCATCCGCGAACGCGGCGTCCGTGCTCACCGCGCCCACCAGCCGCAGATGCCCGTCGGCGCAGATCGACGCGGCCAGCGAAGCAAGTTCGGCCGTCTGGCGCCGGTCGAGGCAGCGGTCGAAGCCGTCGGCGAGGACGGTGAGGGACTGCAGTGCGCCGGGTACCTCGGCGACCTGGTCGACCGCCAGCACACCCGGCCCCGTGAGCAGGACCAGGGCCAGTGCCAGATAGCGCAGTTCACCGTCGCCCAGCCGCCCGAGCGGGGTGGCGGGGACCCCGGCCGCCCGGCCGAGGACCGCCATGACCGTCCCGTCCGCCAGCGCGTCGACACCGACCTCCGAGACCTGGCCCCGGCAGCCTGCCCCGGCCACCGTCGTCAGCCGCGCATGACGGCGCGCGCATTCGTGGCGGGTGCGGTGCAGCACCGCCGCGAGATTGTCGCAGCCCCGGAGCAGCCTGCCGTCCCCCGGCGGGACCGGCGCGCGCATCCGCTGAGGCTGTGGGTCGCACGTGAAGACCGACCGCAGCGCCACGACCACCTGCTCGGCGGCGGCCAGCACCTGTCGTTGTCCGTCCGTCCTGCCCGCGACGCGCAGCGGCAACAGCGCCGTGCCGAGCCGGTCGTCGGGGAACGGCGCGCGGGTGACCGCGGCGGCGCCCGCGGTGTGCCAGGCGGCCTGCACACAGGAGCGCCCGGGGTCCCGCAGCGCCGTGCTCAGCAGGATCCGTCCGTCCTCTGCGGTCAACCGCTCGCCGACGATGCGCAGTTCGGGCTCGGCCTGGACGGCGAGGTCGAGTTGCACGGGGCCGGCCGGGCCTTCGACGGTGCAGCCGATCCTGAACCCCCGGCGGCCCTGAGCGTCCTTCTCCGCGTGGTCGGGCACACAGCCCGCAGGATCCGGGAAGACCTGGCCGAGTTCGGCGCCCGCGGCGAGCCCGGCCAGCGACTCGTACGCCCGCAGCGCGCTCGACTTGCCGCTGCCGCTCGGCCCCGCGAACAGCGTCACGGGGCCGAGGGAGAAGGTGCCTCCACGATGCGACGCGAAGGCGGAGAGCCGCAGTTCGGTGACCGCCGGGCGGGTGCTGAGCAAGTCCATACGGGGACGCTATGCACCGCGACGACCGCCGAACCGTTCCGCCGCCAGGGGTTTCCTACGATCGAGGGACCGTGGAATGCAGAGCGAAGGTGCAGAGGGGCACGAGGGCAGGGACGGTGGCCACTGGCTACGCGTGAGGGACGGCCGCCGCGGCGACGCCCTCGACCTCCGTGCCGGTCGGTGCGAGCAGGAACACATTGCGGTCCACCCTGTGCATCCCGCTCCCGAGCCCGAAGACCACGCCGCTGCTGAAGTCCAGGATGCGCTTGGCCACGTCGGTGTCCGCGCCCGTGAGGTCCAGCAGGACCGGGATCTGCGCGATGAGGTACTCGGCCACCTCGCGCGCGTCGGCGAAGACCTGCACCCGCAGCACGACCATGCGGCGCTGCTCGGCGTCCGCGCCCGGGGCGCCGGCAGCGATACCGTCGTAGTCCCGCGGGATCGTGTGGTGGTCGACTCGCGACGGCCACTCGTTGCGACCTCGCAGCGGGACGACCTGGGCCAGGCCCTCCCACTGCTCGTCGGTGACGTCGTACCTCTCGTACCTGCTCATGGGACCCATCCTGGCGCGCCTCACCCATTCGGCCCAACACCGACACGGCGGAGCGGGCATCAGGCAGGCATCAGTTGCGATATGTCCCGGTCGCATCGTCGGGTGGCCGGTGGTCGCTCACAGGTCGGAGCCGGGGTCCACCGGCCCGACCGGCCCGACCGGCCCGACCGGCCCGACCGCGAGTAGCGGGGCGCCGGTACCTACGCAAAACTCGAACCCGGAGGAGTTCGAACTCCGGAGGAGGGTCCGTGCCAGCTCAGCCGGATGAGCGGGGTCAGCGGTCCGTCAGCGAGACCGAGAGGCTGATCCGGACGAAGCTGGGCGACACTCCGATCCGCCATGAGCAGATGGCCATGGTCGGCAATATCCACCGTGCGGCCGCCGCGGTGCGCCAGCATGTCGAGAACTCCGTTCTGCGCGGCTCCGATCTCACCTGGACCGGCTTCGTCGTGTTGTGGGTGGTATGGATCGGGGGCGAGATGGAGACCCGACTGGTCGCCGAGGAGGCGGGCATCTCGAAAGGGACCCTCACGGGGGTCGCCCGCACCCTGGAATCGCGGCGACTGGTCAGGCGTACCGAGCACCCCACCGACGGCAGACGGGTCCTGCTGGCCCTCACGGACGAGGGCGAGGCGGTGATGCGGAACCTGCTCCCGGAGTTCAACGCCGAGGAGGCCTTCGTGGCCGGGCAGCTCAGCGACGAGGAGTGCCGACAGGCGGCGGACGCGCTGCGACGTGTGGTGATGCAGATCGAGACGTACGGCGAGGAGCGGCGGCGCCGGCTCCTGGACGGAGGCCCGCCGGTGCCACGCCGTGGCGGACGGCGCCCGAAGTCCTGATCGGGGCAGGAGCCGCCCGGCACCCGCCGGACCCGGCAGATGCCGGGTCCTGTCCGTGAGGGACCGCACCCTCCCGCACCGGGCGCCACACTCCGGCCGCCCGGCGGCGCTCAAGCGGCCCGCACTTCGGCCGACTTGAAGCCGGGGCGCGGTAACTGCCGGGCGTACCGGCCCGATGCGCCTCCTTGTACGCCCACCCTGCGCGCACATCTGCGCACGTGGACCTGCACCTGTGCGTGCACTGCACACGCGCCGTGCCGCACCGGCGACGGCTCAGCCCCGGCCCGTGGCCCGGCGGGGTGTGCCCGGGCCGAACCAGCGGTGCCACCAGTGGCGGCGGCGGGGGTGGACGGCGCGGCCGAGACGAAGGCCCAGCAGCACGTATCCGAGGACGGCGCCCGTCGTGTTCAGAATGACGTCATCGATGTCGAAGGCACGGCCCGTCACCAGCGCCCCCTGAACCAGCTCGACCAGCACCATGACCGCGGCCGTGGTCACCGCCACCCGCAGCAGACCGCGGGCCCGCGGCACCAGTACAGGCAGCAGCACACCGAAGGGAACACCCAGGACCACGTTCCCGCCCAGCTGCTTGGCCGCGTCCAGCGGGTCGCTCCCTGCCAGATAGGCGCGGATGGACGCGCCCGGCCGGACGTTGCTGTGCGTCAGCTGTTCGGAGGCGATGGACGGCTCGAGGGTGAGCCGGGCCAGCACCACGCTGAAGGCCACCGTCCCGGCGAACGCGAGCAGCATGGCCGCCGCGCGGAGCAGGGGTGTCATCGGTGGCCTGCGGGTCGTTGCCCCGGCGTCGTCGCTTGCTGCTGCTTTGGCATCGGCCGTCCGCCGTGACATCGCCGCCCCCAGAACAGGTCGATTGACGTCAACGGCGGGTACCCCGGGTGCTGAGTCCCATGCGCGTCGACTCCATGCCTTGCGCTTCCCGTCCGAGTTCGCATCCCGTCCGAGTTCGCATCACATCCGAACTCGTATCCCACCCGCGGTCCTCGGCCCTGCCTCGAGCGGTCGCGGCCCCGTGCGCCCGGTGCCACGATGAGCAGAGACGCGGAGAGTGGGCGCCATGACCTCAGCCGACAGGCGGACGAAGGCGCCGGGCCTCTTCCCGGCGCGTGATCGCGCGGTGATCGCCGCGGCTGCCATCTCGATGCTGCTCGTCCAGATGGACTGGTTCGCGCTCAATCTGATGCTGCCGGTGATAGCCCGCGACTTCGGTACTCCGGCCACCGATCTGCAGTGGCTCGTGAGTGGGTACATGCTGACTCTCGGCGCAATGATGATCACCGGTGGGCGTCTCGCGGACGTACACGGAAGACGCCGGATCCTCGTGTCGGGCCTCGTCGGCTTCGCGATCGTGTCCGTCGTCTGCAGTGCCGCGCAGAACGTGCCGTGGCTGATCGCCGGCAGGGTCGTCCAGGGCGTGACCGCCGCGCTGATCTTCCCCGTGGCCGTCGCGGTGGTCACCGCGTACTTCCGTGACGACCGCCAGGGGAGAGCCGTGGCGACGGTGCTGGCCTTCAGCGCCATCGGTACCGCGCTCGGGCCGTTCGTCGGCGGAGCGTTCGCGGAGCACGTGAGCTGGCGGGCGGTCTTTCTGCTGAATGTGCCCTTCTGTGTCGTCGCCGCGGTGCTCATGCTCCGTTTCGTGGCCGAGACCCGTGACGAACAGGCGAGCGGTGGCCTCGACATTCCCGGCGTACTCACCATCGGGGCCGGGCTCACCGGGATCATGCTGGCCGTGGACCAGGGTGCCAGGTGGGGATGGGCGTCCCCGGCCACCCTCGGGTGTCTCCTCGGCGGCGTGGCCCTGCTGGTCGTGTTCGTACGGATCGAGCGGCGCACGGCGGAGCCGCTGCTGGACCTCGCGCTGCTGCGCAACGCCCCGTTCGTCACCGTCACCGCGGCGGGCTCGGTGTCCAACGTCGTGTACTGCCTTGTCGCGGTGCTGTCCGCGCTGTACCTGCAGCAGGCGCGCGGGCTCTCGCCGCTGGAGTCCGGCCTGGTCTTCCTCGCGCTGTCCGTCGGTGCCGGGGCGGCGAGCTACTGGTCCGGCCGGCTGGCCCGGCAATGGCGCCCCGAATCGCTGATGGCCGGGGGCATGCTGCTGAGCGGGCTCAGCCTGTACGCCCTCACCTGGGCGACCCCCCTCCCTCTGTACACGGCGATCTTCGCTGTGGTGGGCGTGGGTCTGGGCCTGGGGTGGGCGCTGACCAATGTGGCGACGCAGGCCTACGTCCCGGCCTCCCGCCTCGCCGCGGCCTCCGGGCTGGTTCTCACGTCGCTCGTCCTGCTCGGCGCGGTGGCCGTCGCCGTGGCCGCGACGGTTCTCGAGGCGATGAGCGGTTCCGCCGCGGGGGCGGCCTCCGACGGGCCCGCCATCGAGGCGGTCCTGCGCGCGGCGGCCGTACTGGCCCTGGCCGGGGCCGGCGCACTCGCCGTGCTCGCCCGTCGCCACCCGGAGGTCGTCCCCGCCTGACATCGGCATGGGTGCGACGAGGACTGTTGCCCGCGGCGGAGACTGCGATCCCTCGCCGGGGAGGGCCGGCGCCCCGGCGACCGCGGCCCTGCGATCAGCGGCCCCGTCGGCGAAGGACGGTGACCACGGCTGCGAGGGCCGCCACCAGTGCCGCCGCGAACGCGACGCGGCTGGCGACGGTGGAGCGCGTCCCGCAGGCGAGCGACGGGCCGGACACGGCCTGCCTCGATCTCCGCACTGCTGTGCCCCGACGCGTACGTCCTCGGGTGGGCCTCTTCTTCGCTTCACCGGCCCGGTGCTGGTCCGGCAGCCGGAGGGTGAATCGCCCCCGCTGTCGCGGTCAGTGGGGCACCACTGCCTCCCCAGCGCAGGGCCACGATCTCGGCGGCGACGGAGACGGCCACCTCCTCCGGTGTGCGGGCCCCGAGGTCCAGCCCGACGGGCGAGCGCAACCGCGCCAGTTCCTCGTCACCCAGGCCTGCCTCGCGCAGCCGCTTCATCCGCTCGTCGTGGGTGCGGCGGCTGCCCATCGCGCCGATGTACGCGGCGGGGCGGCGCAGCGCCTCCTCCAGCAGCGGCACATCGAATTTCGTGTCGTGCGTCAGCACACAGATCACCGTGCGGGAGTCGGTCCCGGTGGCGCCCAGATAGCGGTGCGGCCACTCGACCACGACCTCGACCCCCTCGGGGAACCGCTTGGGCGTGGCGAAGACCTGCCGGGCGTCGCACACGGTCACCCGGTAGCCGAGGAAGTCGCCGATGCGCGCGACGGCAGCGGCGTAGTCGATCGCGCCGAACACGAGCATGCGTGGCGGTGGGGCGAACGAGTGCAGGAACACGGTGACGGTGTCCTCGCGGCGCTGGCCCTGCGGACCGTAGTGGCGGAGCCCGGTCAGGCCCTGGGCGAGTTCGCCCCGTGCGTCGGCGGTAACGGCCGCGTCCAGTCCGGGCGCGCCGAGCGTGCCTTCGACGGCGTCGGGCCAGACGGCGAGCGCGGCGCCGCGCGGCGCCGGACCGTCCGTCACGGTCGCGACCGTGACGGGCCGGTGTCCTGCGACGGAATCGGCGACGGCGCCGAAGGACGGGTCGGAGTCCCGCGACACCCGACGTACGAGCAGGGTGATCGCGCCGCCGCAGGTCAGCCCGACCGCGAACGCGTCCTCATCGCTGTAGCCGAAGGTGTGGAGCCGTGCCTCTCCGTCGTCCACGACCTCCTTGGCGAGTTCGAAGACCGCTCCTTCCACGCATCCGCCGGACACACTGCCCACGACTTCGTCGTCGGGCCCCACCGCCATGGCCGCACCGGGACCGCGCGGCGCGCTCCGGCTGACGGCGATGATCGTGGCCAGGCCGAAGGGTTCGCCCGCCTCGTACCAGCGGTTCAGCGCCGGGAGGATCTCACGCACGGTCCGCTCCTCTCACCAGCGCCGCGGGCGCTCGCGTGCTGCCGCCGGCCCTCGACGAACGCGCCGGCACTCGGGACAGGGCTGCCGCCGTCACGCGCGGACCCTGCCGAGGCCCCGGCCCACCGTGATCGATGGCGCACGGTCCGGCCGGTCCTGCTCCGCTCCCACCACCACATCGGTGCGCGTACGTGCTCGCTGTCCCGGCCATGACGCCCCCTTCCTGCGCGGGCGTCGCGAATCCGTACCGCTCTCCATGGTGATCCGGCGCGCCGCGCGGGACCAGCCGGGCGCGCCGGAGCAGTCGGGTGCCCCGGACTGCCGGGGTGCGCCCGCCGGCTCAGGAGCAGGCCGGTCCGACGGGTGGAGTCGCGGGCACAGGCGCATCGGCGGGCGCGCGCCGTGCCCGCAGCCTGCGCGCCAGTTCGACGCATCCGACGACGACCAGGGCCAGGGCGAAGGCCAGCAGCAGCCCCTTGACGGGTTCGTGGCCGAAGCGGGCCCCGCCGATGTATCCGATGGCGGTGCTGGTGACCGCCCAGAGGCCGGCGCCTGAAGCGTCCAGCAGGAGAAAACGGCGGAAGGGGAAGCGCAGGCACCCCGTCGACATACTGGACGCGACCCGACCGCCCGGCAGGAAGCGACCGGCGATCACCAGGGCCGACGCGTGCCTGTGGACCATCGTCCGGCCCCATTCGTAGCGCTGCCGGCCCTTCTCGCCACGCATGAGGCGCTCCACGGCACGTGGTCCGAACCGGCGCCCTGTCCAGTGACCGAGGCAGTCGCCGCACAGCGCACCGGTCGCCGCGACCGCGGCGAGGACGGCCAACCGCGGTACGTCTCCCCCGAACAGCACCGCCACCGTGACGACGGTGGCCTCACTCGGCATGAACGGCAGCAGGGCGTCGAGGCCGGCCACCAGGAAGACGGCCAGCCACAGCCAAGGCGAATCCAGCCGGGCCTGCAGCAGCCCTACGAGCTGGCCGAACGACTCAGGCATGGGCCGGCAACTCCGAGCCCGGCAGGCTTCTTCGGGACCCGGCAGCCGACGAGGGCCGGCCGCCACGGGGCAGCGGACGACGCGTGAGACGCGTGACGACCGTCGCGGAAGGCTCCGTGGCACCGGCGGCCCGGTGCGGGGTCAGGGGATCTGCCGGCCTCTCCCCCGGCAACACGCCGCGGACGAGCGTGCCGGCGGACGATGCGTGGCGGCGCCCGGCCTCGGCCACAGGTGACACCCTGCACGCGGGTTTCTCCGTGCAGGCCGGTGCCCGGTGGACCTCCGCCGCCGCGTCGGGGCCCATCAGGTCTCGCCGAGGAAGTACCGGCGGTAGCGGTCGCTCAGCCGGTCCATGTCCAGCACGACGAAGAAGTCGGCGACGTCGAACTCGGGGTCGTGCGCGGGTGCCCCGCACATCCACGCGCCGAGGCGCAGGTAGCCGCGGAGCAGCGGCGGCAACAGCGCATAGCTCGGCTTGCTCTCGCTCAGGCCCTGGGGCGTCCACGGCCGCCGCGGGTGGACCCGGTACTCGGCGGGAGCGGCGTGCTTGGTGGTGCCGAGGAGCCATGCGTGGGAAGCGGACTGGCCGCCGTCACCCAGCGGAACGGAGGCGCAGCCGGCCAGATAGCGGTGGCCGGAGAGCAGTACATAGCGGGCCATGCCCGCCCACATCAGGTTGATGACCGCGCCACTGCGGTGGTCGGGGTGGACGCAGGAGCGACCGACCTCGATCATCGAGGAGCGCACAGCGGACAGGTTGCGCAGGTCGAACTCGCCGTCCGAGTAGGACCGTTCGGTGCGTCCCGGCGGCAGGAGCCGGTAGGTGCCGACGACTTCGCCCGTGGTGGTGTCGGTGACGATCAGGTGATCGACCAGGTCGTCGTACTCGTCGATGTCGTGGCCGGGCAGCGGCGTGTCGAGGGTGGCGCCCATCTCCTCGCCGAAGACCTGGTAGCGCAGCCGCTGGGCGGCCCGTATCTGCTCCTGGGTGCCTGCGATGGAGGTGACGTAGTTGCTGGTGACCGTTGCCGTGGGTGTCGAGAGCATGGTTGCGTTCTCCGTTCGGTGGGCGTACTGCGCCGGCCTGATCGGCCGTCTGATTCGCTTGTACGGAAGGGGCGTTGACGCCTGCTGAGGCCGTGGGAGCGGCCCGGGTACGGAGCAGTGGGACAACGCACGCCCCGGCACCTGACCTTCCTCGGCGCTGGGGCCTCCTGCGTCACCCCTCACGCAGCTCGAGCGTGCAGCACTTGACGCTGCCGCCCGCCTTCAGAAGTTCGGTCAGATCGACGCCGACGGGTTCGAACCCACGCTCCCGCAGGCCCGCCGTCAGCCCTGTCGCGGACTCCGGCAGCAGCACATGGCGGCCGTCGCTGAAGGCGTTGAGCCCGAAGACGTCGGCGTCCTCGGCCGTCGCGAGGAGCGCGTCGGGGAACATCTCCCGCAGCACGGCCCGGCTGCCGGGCGAGAACGCCTCGGGGTAGTACATGACTTCGTCGTCGCCGAGCACGGCGAGCGCGGTGTCCAGGTGGTAGAAGCGCGGGTCGATCAGCGTCAGTCCCGTGACGGGCACACCGAAGAACTCCTGGGCCTCGGCGTGCGAGCGGGGGTCGGTGCGAAAGCCCGTTCCGGCCAGGAGACGGCGGCCGACGAGGAGGTAGTCGCCTTCGCCCTCGTTGATGTACTCGGGCCAGTGCGTCTCGGTGAAGCCGTTCTCGCGCAGCCAGGACAGATACAGCGGCCCCTCGGCCGTACGCTCCTCGTGCCGGAAGCGGGCACCGAGCACACGGCCGTCCACGACGGTGGCACCGTTGGCCGCGAACACCATGTCGGGCAGCCCGCCGACCGGCTCGACGACCTCCACGGTGTGGCCCAGGTCCCGGTACAGGTCGCGCAGCTGCTCCCACTGCGTGAGAGCGAGACCGCCGTCGACCGGCTTCTCCGGCTCCATCCAGGGATTGATGGAGTAGGTGACGTCGAAGTGGCTGGGTGAGCACATCAGCAGCCGGCGCGGGACAGCCGTGCGGGAGGCGGGGGCCGTGGCGGTTGCCTCGGGGGTGCGGGACTGAGCGGTGATGCCGGTCTCGGGCATGGCGTTTCCTTCTTCGTCTCCTGGGATTCGGAGTATCGGCGCGCCGGGTGAATGCCGCGCTAATCAGGGCCGAAGGGCGGCCCACCGGTTGGGTCCGGACACCGGGGGCTCATGTTCACCGGCGGGTACCACGTACCACGGCCCGGGCGTGATCTCGTCCGACGCCGGTCGGTTCCGGTACGGCGCGACGGGCGACGGGCAACCGGCGGTGGGCGGCAGGCGACCGGCCGCGGGTGGTGGGCGGCGGGCCATCCGGGTGGGCAAGGGCGCCCGCTGTCGTCGCGGGCGCCCGGCGCCCGCGCTGCGCATCAGGGGCTGTCGTGGCCGCCCGCGCTCACCAAGCCGACGGTGAAGATCGAGCGCCACCTGCGCCGGATGCGAACCACCTGCGCGGCGCGGTGCGCCGCGTTGGTGTCCGCCGGCCGAACACGATCCGACGTCGGAGTGACGGATCTCGCGGCAGGCTTCCACGGGGTCGCCCGTCCGAGCCGGTCGGTCGGTCGGTCGGCGAGGGGCCTAGTCTCCGCGGCACGGTCCCGGTCCGTCGGCCTGTGGGGAATGAGCATGTGCGCTCGTCATGGACGACGACACGGGTGCAGTCGGTCCAGGACTTCGGCAGCGCTTACGAGCGGGCCGTCACCGAGGTCATCGCGTCGTTCGACGACCTGCTCCGCGGCAGTACCCGGGGCGGCGGTGCCGGCCGCCGCCTGCGGGCGGCGCGTCGGCACTTGCCGTCATGACGCCGTGGCGTCCGCGGCTCTCTCCGCGCAACTCCGGGCGACGGTGTCGGCGAATTCCCGGGCGATCGGGGTCAGGGCGTCCCAGCGCCGGACCGCCCAGCCGACGGAGAGCGGCGGCAGCACGGGAATGGGGACGAGACGGAGGGGGCCATGGCTGCCGGGGACCCGTCGGCCGGGCACGGCGGGGACGACGGCATGTCCCAGGCCGAGTTCGGTCAGCAGGAGAGCGGCATCCCAGTCGGCGACGCTGGTGTCGGACCTGATCCGCACGCCCAGCTCGTTGAACGCCGCGTCCAGACGGGTCCCGGACGTGGAGCTCTCCGGCGGCCGGATGAGCCGGACGTCACGGAGGTCGTCCGCCTCCACATGGAGCCGGTCCGCGAGCGGATCGTCGGCGCGGACGGCCAGGACCCAGGGCAGGTCGGCGACCGGACGCTGCTCGATGCCTCGCACCGGGCCGCCGATCGTGATCCACGCGAGGTCGAGGTTGTTGGCGGTCAGGGCGTCGAAGCAGCTTCGGCTGGAGTACTCGGTCTGGAACTCCAGGCTCACCTTGGGGTAGCGCTGCCGGAAGGAGACGACTGCCTCGGACATGAAGTGCCGCACGGTTGTCGCACCGGTGGTGACACGTACGGAGCCCCTGTCTCCGTTGACGAGGTCCTTGAGGCGGCGCAGGGCGAGGTCCAGGCCGGCGATGCCGTCGGCCGCCGCGTCCTGCAGAACCCGCCCCGCCTCGGTGGGCACGGCTCCCCGCGGCTGCCGTTCCAGGAGGCTGACGCCCGTCTCCCGTTCCAGCCGTTTCACATGCTGGCTCACCGCCGACTGTGTGCAACCGAGGTCTCGCGCGACGGCGCTGAGGCTGCCCGCCCGGCACACGGCGACAAAGACACGCAAGTCATCGAGAGTCACAACACCCAAGCTATCACTTGGAGTTGAACGAAAAATCATAGGATTGACTTGGTATATCGCGTGCACAACCATGGGCGCAGGCGGCAACCCGTCCCACCGCTTTCGCCAGGGTCCGGACCAGCGGCGAGAGCATCGGACGGGTGCCGACCCCCGAACGCTGGCCGGCTTCCGGGGTCCGCCTGTCTTCCTCCGGGGCGGGGCTCGGAGCTCGGCCCCGTCCGGCCTCTCAAGGAGTGTCGGACGCGGAGTGCCGCCCCTCACGAGGTAGACGTCTGAGGGTGAACGATCCCGACACCCCTGGTCAGGTCCCGCCCTCCGAAATCGACTACGCGGCGGTCTTCCGCGCGTTCCCGGGTCCGGCGCTGCTCCTCACCCCCGACCTGGTCATCGTGAACGTCAACCAGGCCTTCCTCGGCCGGTCCGGTCGCAGCCGTGAGGAACTGGTGGGCCGTTCGGTCTTCGAGGTGTTCCCCGTGAACCCCGCCGACCCCGAGGCGGCGGGCAGCCGGCTGCGCGCCTCTGTGGCACGGGTGCTGGACACGGGGCAGCAGGACAGCATGGTGCTGCAGCGCTACGACATGGAGGTGCCCGGGCAGCCGGGGGTCTTCGAGAAGCGGTACTGGAGTCCGGTCAACGCTCCGGTCTTCGGGCCGGACGGGCAGGTGGCGTGGATCATCTCCCGGGTCGAGGAGGTCACCGCGCTGGTCCGCGCCCGCGCCCTCCTGCAGGAGTCCGGCGGGGTCCTCAGCGCCGAGGAGACCATGACGGCCACCCTGCTCGCCCGTTCCCAGGAACTGCAGGAGCTCAACGAGCGGCTGCGCCGCGCGCACGCACGTGAACGCGAGATCGCCGTCGGCCTGCAACGCGCCATGCTCCCGACCGTCCCGCCGGGATACGGCGAGGTCGCGGTGCGCTACCGCCCTGCCACCAGCGCCCTCAACGTCTGCGGCGACTGGTACGACTTCCTCGACCTCGGCCAGGACCGGCGCGCGGTCGCGGTCGGCGATGTGGTGGGCCACGGCCTGGAGGCCGCCGGGGTCATGGGGCAGCTCCGCGGCGCCCTGAGCGCCGCCATCCGGGCAACGGGCGAACCGGCCGGCGCCCTCAAGGCGCTCGCCCTGCACGCCCTCACCGTCGAGGGCGCGCTGGCCACCACGGCCGTCCAGACCGTCATCGACCTGACCGCCCGCACCATCACCTACAGCCGCGCGGGCCATCCTCCGCCCCTGCTGCTCCACCCCGACGGCTGCGCGGTCGAAGTCCTGGAGGAGGTCGCGGACCCGCCCCTCGGCGCCTGGGACCTCGACACGCCCAGGAACCAGGCCATGCTGTCGTACGAGCCGGGCGCCACGCTCGTGCTGTACACCGACGGACTGATCGAGCGCCGCGGCGAAGACATCGACACCGGACTCGAGCGCCTCACCCACAGCCTCGCCGACCACTGCGGCTTCTCCCCCGAGGACCTGGCCGACGCGCTGCTCACCGATCTCCACCCGCCCCGGAGCGACGGGCCCGACGACGACACCGCCCTGGTCGTCGTACGACTGTGAGCCGGTGCGCGGCTCGCGAGCGGTGCGACCGACGAGGCCGACGTCCTCCACCCCAACCGCGGCTGGCCCACAGACGAGGAACTCGCTGCCGTCACGGACGCGCTCGCACACCCGGCGCGGCAGATCCGTTCCGAGGCTGCGGCGCCGGCGGCCCTACTGACCGCGCGGGCGATCAGCGAGCGCCTCGGCAGCCCGGTCGAGAGCCTGCCGTGCCACCTCGGTCGCGGCGGCCGGGCTGCTGCCGATGCGTTCCAGGAAGCGCAGGTTGTTCACCACCTGCGCGAGGAACGCGGCAAGCGTCGTACGGTCCCGAGCCGTACGGCAGTTCCCGACCAGTTCCGCCATCCCGTCCAGGTAGGCGCCGACCGGGAAGTGCCGCTCCCACTCGCCGGCCCCGGCGATATCGGCGCGCTGCTCCAGCAGCCCCCGTGCGGCCTGCTCGACGAGCTCGTGCTGCGGATCCTCGGGGAGTTCCGGCGCCTCCGTCGTCAATCGCTGAGCGGCGAGCTGCCGGCGAAGCATCTCCTCGGAGGCTTTCAGCAGTCGCTCGACTTCCTCCGCCGACCTGCCGTCCGCGCTCACCCGTGCACCGCCGGGCAGGTCGAGGGAGAACGTCTTGTCCTTGTGCCGCTCGACCAGAGCCCACTCGTCGCCGGTCCGGGACGCCGCGAGCAAGGCGATGGAACCGGTGCGTATGTAGCAGGCGACGGTTCCCAGAACCACGGCGCTGGGCCGGTCCAGCCACGCCACGTCATCGATGATCAGAGCAACAGGACTGCTCTCGGTGGCGGTCCGGGACAGAAGGACATGCACGGCGTTCGCGACGGCGAGCAGCTCGGTCGGCCGCCCTTCGGAAAGCCCCCGGACCGCCTGACCCTGATGGCCAAGGAACGCGGTGGCCTCGACCTGCGCCAGCAGGTCCTGTTCTACCCGGTCACCGATGCCGCCTTCGACACCGGCTCCTACCACCAGTTCGCCGAGGGCTACTTCCTGCGCCGCGACGGCATGCAGTGGTTCTGGGACCAGTACACGACCGACGAGACGGAACGCGCGCAGATCACCGCCTCGCCGCTGCGCGCCACCACCGAGCAGCTCACCGGCCTCCCGCCCGCCCTGGTCGTGACCGCCGAGGCGGACGTCCTGCGCGACGAGGGCGAGGCCTACGCCGGCAAGCTCCGCGCCGCCGGCGTCCCCGTAACCGCCGTCCGCCACCAGGGCATCATCCATGACTTCGTCATGCTCAACGCCCTGCGCGAGACCCACGCCGCCCAGGCCGCCATCAGCCAGGCCATCAGCACCCTGCGCACCGCTCTCGGCACCGCCTGAGCGGCCCGGACCACGACCAGCACACCACGCCCGCATGCCTGGGCAAGCCCCTGGGGCCTTGCCCAGGCATGTGCGTGAGGTGGCCCGCCCTTGCTGAAGCACGTGCGGCCTTTGGCCGCCGGCGCCGAACCGCCTGACGAACCAGGCCGGTCGGACCGTGACCGCCCAACGGCGATGCGGGCGCGGGCCGGTCATGCGACGGATGCCGTGTCGATCAGCAGGACGCGGTGGTCGAGTTCGCCTTCGCGGGTCCGTGCGCCGGCCTCCACGGCTGCGCGCATGCCTCGCTGGACCGCATCCCCTGGGACGGCAGCGAGAACGCCTGTTCAGTCGAGGACGGCGGTGGCTTCGATCTCCACCAGGTGCTCGGGTACGTCCAGTGCCGCAACGCCCAGCAGCGAGGCAGGGGGTGTCGCGGTGGCCCCCAGCTTCGCGGCCGCCCGACCGAGCCCCTCCATGAGCAGGGGCATCTTGTCGGGGGTCCAGTCGACGACGTAGACGGTCAGTTTCGCCACGTCGTCGAAGGAAGCGCCGACCTCGGCCAGGGCGGTACCGATGTTGACGTAGCACTGCTCGACCTGCGCGGCGAGGTCGCCTTCGCCGACCGTGACACCGTCGACGTCCCAGGCGACCTGCCCGGCGATGAAGACCAGCTTCGACCCGGTCGCGATCGACACCTGCCGGTAGGCGTCGATTTCCGGCAATCCGTTGGGGTTCACCAGGGTGATGGCCATGCTGCCTGCCTCCATTGCTACGAGAACCGCTCTCTTGCGGTTACTGGGAAACCGTAGGAGAGTGGCCGCTGACATGGAAGAACGCACTTTTCGGTGACAGGGGAACCTGATGGTGACCAAGCAGTTCAGCGGCTCACCCGAGGATGCGGACCTGAGGCGCGCGGACTCGCTGGCGCGGGAGATCTTCTCGAACGTCGCCAACAAGTGGGCGCTCCTGGTCATCGAGGCCCTCGGCGAACACACCCTGCGTTTCAGCGAGCTGCGGAACGAGATCGAGGGCGTCAGTCACAAGATGCTCACCCAGAACCTGCGCATGCTGGAGCGCTACGGTCTGATCGAGCGGACGGTGCACCCCGTCGTGCCGCCCCGGGTCGAGTACACCCTCACCGAGCCGGGCCAGGCACTGCGGGTGACGATCGACGGACTGTGCGACTGGACCCACCGGTACCTCGGTCACATCGAGGCCTCCCGCCGCAGCTTCGACGCCTGACGGACGGAGCGCTCGCCTGCCGCCCCGCCGCGCGGGTCCACGAGCGCACCGCTTCAGGCCGCGCCGGACACCCGGCCCCACCCGGTAGGCGAGGACGACCGCCTGGACACGGTCCCGCAGGCCGAGTTTCGCCAGGATCCGTGACACGTGCGTCTTGACCTTCTCCCGCGACGACCTGCCGGTACGAGGCCACCGGTACCGCCGACAGGCCCGCTGTCGCGACCGTGACCGGCGGGGTGTTGCGCGGCGGGGTGTTGCGCGGCGGGGTGTTGCGCGGCGGGGTGTTGCGCGGCGCCTCGGGGCCTTGCCGAGCGCCCTCTCGCCGTCTTGAGGCCATAGGGCACAGTCCATGCGCGCCCTTGACGCCACGCCCCCGGACTTCGGGCGATGGCGCCACGAGGCGCACCATGTGCCACCACGTGACACCACAGGGCGCCATCCGGCGCCATCTGGCGCCACAATGACTTGCAATGGCGCCATTCTGGTGCCACTATCTCTCCATGGACCTGACCCCCTACGTCGATCACCTCCGCCGTGAGCTCGCGGTCGCCGCGAACGCCGGCGGGGACGAAGCCCGCGCCCTGGCCGAGCGGCTGACCGCGCCGCTGGAGTCGGCCGCCCGACTGACCCTTCTGAACGCGTTGTCCGCCGCGTCGGACGAGATCACCCGTGAGCTGGCGCCGGGCTCTGTGGACGTACGACTGCGGGGACTCGACCCCGAGTTCGTGGTGACGGCGCCGCCCGCGCCCGAGGCGCCCGGCGAGGGCGCGCCCGAGGCGACCGCACCGATGGCGCCATCGGTGGCACCGGTGGCACCACTCGCGGCGGACGGCGACGAGGGCGGTATGGCCCGCATCAACTTCCGACTCCCGGCGCCCCTCAAGGCCCGGGTGGAGGACGCGGCCGGCCAGGAGGGCTTGTCCGTCAACGCCTGGCTCGTACGTGCGGTTGCCCTCGCCCTGGAGCCGGGCGCACCGGCCCAGCCGGCGCGCGCCCCGCGCCACGGCCAGAGCATCCGGGGCTGGGTCCGCTAGCCGGATCTCCCCACTGCCGCAGCACCACTCCACCACCGCCCCACCTGCGCGAACACACTCCAGAGCCAAGAGGACGGGACAGCCATGCCTTCTTACGAAACCGCCGAACCCATCACCGTGACCCTCGAGTTCGACATCGGCAATGTGCGGATCACCGCGAGCAAGCGCACGGACACGGTCGTCGAGGTGCTGCCGAGCAACGGCGCTGACGACGCCGATGTACGGGCGGTGCAGCAGACCAAGGTCACCTACGCCAACGGCGTCCTGACCATCAAGGGGCCCAGGAAGCGCTCCCTGTTCGGCAAGAGCGGATCGATCGACGTGACCGTCGAACTGCCCAACGGCTCGCACCTCCGGGGCACCTCCCCCATGGGGGACTACACCTGCGAGGGACCGCTCGGGGAATGCCGCGTCAAGACCTCGCTCGGCGACATCCTGCTCGCCGAGGCGGGTGTCACGCACCTGCGTACGGACCACGGGGACATCCGCGTCGACCGTGCCGTGGGCGACGCCGAGATCCACGGGGCCGGCCGGATCGAGATCGGCGAGATCGCGGGCTCGGCGACGGTCAAGAACGGCAACGGTGAGACCGCGATCGGCGAGATCACCGGTGGCCTGAAGGCCAACTCCTCCAACGGCCGCATCACGGTCGGCGTCGCACACGCCTCCGTGGAGGCCAAGTCCGCCAACGGCGCCATCCACCTCAACGACGTGACCCGGGGCGTGATCCAGCTCCAGACCGCCGCCGGCGACGTGGAGATCGGCATCCGCGAGTCCACCGCGGCCTGGCTGGACGTCAACTCCCGGATCGGCACCGTCCGCAACTCGCTCGGTACCGCCGAGGGCCCCGGCACGTCCGACGAGACCGTCGAGATCCACGCCCGTACCGGAGTCGGCGACATCGTGATCCGTCGCGCCTGAGCTCTCTCCACCAACGAGGCGCCCTGAGGCGCCCCACACACCCCGACACCCCACACCCCGACACCCCCGGAGCGTGTCGCCGTCCTCGCGACGGCGACGGCGCGAAGCGGGCTGCCGATTTCACACGTGAAATGTCACATTGCCCACGACCATCGGAAAGCGGACTCCATGACCATGACGTCCACCACCACGGCCTCACCGGCGATCTCCGCCCTGGGGTTGCGCAAGGCGTACGGCGACAAGGTCGTCCTGGACGGCATCGACCTGGCCATCCCCGAGGGCACGATCTTCGCCCTGCTGGGCCCGAACGGTGCCGGCAAGACCACCACCGTCGAGATCCTGTCGACACTCGTCGCCCCCGACGCCGGCCAGGCCCAGGTCGCCGGCCACGACCTCGCCCAGCGTCCAGAAGGCGTGCGCTCCGCGATCGGGGTCACCGGCCAGTTCGCCGCCGTCGACAACCTCCTCACCGCCGAGGAGAACCTGCTCCTCATGGCCGACCTCCAGCACCTGCCCCGTCGCGAGGGCAGGCGGCGCGCCACCGAGCTCCTGCACCGGTTCGAGCTGACCGAGGCCGCCCGCAAACCCGTCGTCACCTTCTCCGGCGGCATGCGCCGCAAGCTCGATCTGGCGATGACCCTGGTCGGCGACCCGCAGATCATCTTCCTCGACGAACCGACCACGGGACTCGATCCCCGCAGCCGCCGCACCATGTGGGAGATCATCCGCGCCCTGGTCGCCGACGGCGTGACGGTCTTCCTCACCACGCAGTATCTGGAGGAGGCGGACCAGCTCGCCGACCGCATCGCCGTCCTCGACAACGGCCGACTGGTCGCCGAGGGCACCTCGGACGAGCTCAAGCGCCTCATTCCCGGCGGGCACATCCGTCTGCGGTTCGCGGACGCCGTCGAACTCGACGCCGCCGCACGCCACTTCGGCGCTGCGGCCCGCGACCACGAGGAGCTCACGCTCCGCATCCCCAGCGACGGCAGCATCCCCGCCCTGCGCGCCGTACTCGACGTGCTGGACGGCGCGCCCGTGCAGGCCGAGTCGCTGACCGTGCACACGCCCGACCTCGACGACGTCTTCCTCACCCTCACCGGTCACAGCACCCCCAACACCGCTACGGAGATGGCCCGATGAGCACCCTCACGTATGCCGTCAGCGACTCGATGACCATGCTGCGGCGCAACCTCAAGCACGCCCTGCGCTATCCCGCGATGACCGTCTCCGTCGTCGCCATGCCGGTGATGATGCTGCTGCTGTTCAACTACGCCTTCGGTGGCGCCCTGGGCGCCGGAATCTCCGGTGGGCCCACCGGCGGCGCCGAGTACATCGACTACGTCGCTCCCGGCATCATCCTCATGGCCGCGACAGCCGGGGCGGTGGCGACGGCGGTCGGCGTCTGCGTCGACATGACCGAGGGCATCGTCAACCGCTTCCGTACGATGTCGATCTCCCGCGCCGCTTTCCTCACCGGACACGTCGTCGGCAGCGTCATCCAAACCATGGTCGCCATCGCGCTGGTGATCGGCGTCGCGCTCGCGATCGGCTTCCGCCCCGACGCCACCGCCGTCGAGTGGATCGCGGCGATCGGCCTCCTCACGATGCTCACCCTGGCGCTGACCTGGCTGTCGGCCGGCATCGGCCTGGTCGCCAAGACCCCCGAGTCGGCGAGCAACACGCCCATGCCGCTCACCTTCCTGCCCTTCCTCGGCAGCGCCATCGTTCCGACCGACTCGATGCCGACCGGGCTGCGCTGGTTCGCCGAGTACCAGCCCTTCACCCCCGTCATCGAGACCCTGCGCGGCCTCCTGATGGGAACCGGCATCGGCAACAGCGGATATCTCGCGCTCGCCTGGTGCGTCGGTCTCACCCTCGTCGGCTATGTCTGGGCGCGATCCGCCTTCGGCCGTACCGCGAAGCGATAAGTACCGCCCACCCCACCGTCCACGCACACAACTCTCTCCTCGGAGGACCTCGTGCAGCACAAACCGTCGCCCCGCCCCGGAACCACCGACACCACCGACACCACCGACACCACGGCCACCACCGAGCCCGTCACGTTACCCACGCAGCGCGTGGCGGGATGCCCCTTCGACCCGGCAGCCGGACTGGCGGAGCTGCGCGAGGAGCGGCCGCTGGCCCGGATGTCGTACCCCGACGGGCACGTCGGCTGGCTGGCCACCGGCTACTCCACGGTCCGCTCGATCATGGGCGACAGCCGTTTCAGCTCGCGGTACGAGCTGATGCACTACCCCTTCCCCGGGGGGCCCGAGGGCCCGTTGCCGCCCGCCCCGGTCGGCGACATGACCGGGATGGACGCGCCCGGGCACACCCGCTTCCGGCGGATCCTGACGGGCAAGTTCACCGTCCGCCGGATGCGGCAACTCTCCGACCGGGTCGCGGAGATCACCGCCGAGCACCTGGACGCGATGGAGCGCCGCGGCCCGGGCACCGACCTGGTCGAGGCTTTCGCCCGCCCCCTCCCCGCGCTGATGATCTGCGAGCTGCTCGGCGTGCCCTACGCCGACCGTGAGCGATTCCAGGAGCACGCCCACACGATCATGTCCATGGATGCGACGCCCGAGGACAAGTACGCCGCCTTCGTCGGACTCCAGGAGTACATGGGCGAGTTGGTCGCCGCCAAGCGCGCCGCACGCTCCGACGACCTGCTCGGCGACCTGGCCCAGGACTCCGACCTCACCGACGAGGAGCTGATCGGCATCGGGGGCTTCCTGCTCGCCGCCGGGCTCGACACCACCGCCAACATGATCGCCCACGGGACGTTCGCGCTCCTCACCAACCCGGCCCAGGCCGATGCCCTGCGTACGGACCCGGACCTCGCCCCCCAGGCCGTCGAAGAGCTGATGCGCTACCTGACCATCGCCCACACCAGCGTGAAGTCCGCGCTGGAGGACGTCGAGCTGGAGGGCCGGCTCATCAAGGCGGGCGAGAGCGTCACCATCTCGCTGGAAGCCGCCAACCGGGACCCGGAGCGGTTCCCCGACCCCGACGTCCTCGACCTGCACCGCAAGGCCACGGGACACCTGGGTTTCGGACACGGCATCCACCAGTGCCTGGGCCAGCAACTGGCCCGCGTCGAGATGACGGTGGCCCTGCCCGCGCTGCTCGAACGGTTCCCCACGCTGCGGCTGGACGTGCCGGCAGAGGAGGTGCCGCTGCGGACGAACATGAACATCTACGGCGTGCACCGGCTGCCGGTCACCTGGGACGAGGACTGATCCCATGGACGTCCGAGTCGACCGCGACCGCTGCCTCGGGGCCGGAATGTGCGCCCTGACCGCCCCGCAGGTCTTCGACCAGGACGAGGACGAGGGCCTGGTCGTCCTGCTGAACGCCCAGCCGCCGCAGGAGCAGCACGCGGCAGTCCGCGTCGCCGCCGGTGTGTGCCCGGCCTCGGTCATCACCGTCACGGAGCGGGGATCCTCCCCCGCCTCGTAACCGCGGCGGCCTCTCCGGAAGTGTCACCTCCGAGCGACCGCCCCTGCGCGGGCAACTCCCCACCGGCGGCCCTGAGTCATGGCGGTTACCAAACCCGCCCGTTCTGATGCCGCCCGCTCACCACAGCCCCACGCGGGTCCCACCGACACCGGTTCTGCCCCTGCGCGCGGTGTCCCTGGTGCCCGCTGAAGCACCGTTCCTCACCTGCAAAGACCTGGTCCGTCGCCGACGGCGCCTCCGGTGTGCCGTCGGCGACGCGACCGCCTCACAGACAGGACTCCTTCACCGTGGCTACGTTCCTCTCCAAACTGGGCCGCTTCGCCTTCCGAAGGCGGGGCCTGGTCGTCCTCCTGTGGCTCCTGGCCCTTGTCGGTGCGGGCTTCGCGGCCTCCACCGCCACCGCCCCGCCCGCCGACACCTTCTCGATGCCGGGGACGGAGTCGCAGAAGGCGTTCGACCTCCTCCAGGAGAAGTTCCCGGACGCCCGCGCGGACGGTGCCGCCGCCCGCGTCGTCATCCGCGTCCCCGGCACCGAGAAGATCACCTCCCCTGCCCGCAAGGAGCAGGTCGAGCAGTTCGCCGCCGACCTGGCCAAGGCACCTCAAGTCGAGCGCGTGGCCGACCCGTTCAAGGCGAACGCCGTGAGCGGCGACCGTACGACCGCGTACGCCTACGTCACGTACGAGGCGAAGGCCACCGAGCTGACCGACGCGACGCACGACGGTCTCACCGACGCGATGGAGCGGGCCCGGGACACGGGTCTCGTCGTCGAGGCGGGCGGCGACGCCGTCAAGATCGAGCAAGCGATGGGCGGTACGGGTGAGAAGATCGGCATCCTCGTCTCCGCCGTCGTCCTGCTCCTCACCTTCGGCTCCCTGGTGGCCGCCGGAATGCCCCTGCTGACGGCAGTGATCGGCGTCGGCATCGGGATCAGCGGCATCACCGCGCTCGGCAGCACCCTCGGCCTGTCGTCCACCACCTCGATGCTCGCGATGATGATCGGCCTCGCCGTCGGCATCGACTACGCCCTGTTCATCGTCTCCCGCTACCGCTCCGAGATCGCCGAGGGACGCGAGCGCGCGGAAGCCGCCGCCCGTGCCGTGGGCACCGCGGGCTCGGCCGTCGTCTTCGCAGGGCTCACTGTCGTCATCGCCCTGGCGGGGCTCGCGGTGGTGAACGTCCCGATGCTCACCAAGATGGGCCTCACCGCTGCCGGCACGGTCGCCGTGGCCGTACTCGTCGCGATCACGTTCGTACCGGCGCTCCTCGGGTTCGCCCCCGTCAGGGTCCTCGCCCGCAGGGACCGCAAGCAGTACACCGGAAAGCCGCTGTCGAAGCGTCAGCAGCGCAAGGCCGCCAAGCGCGAGGCCCGCCGCAAGCCCAACCTCGGCGCCCGCTGGGCCGGTCTGGTGCTGCGCCACCCCGTCGCCGTCCTGCTGCTCGGCGTCCTGGGTCTGGGCGCCGTCGCCGTGCCCGCCGCGAGCCTCGAACTGGGTCTGCCGGGCGAGGGCACGATGGCCCCGCACACCACCCAGCGCAAGGCGTACGACATGCTGTCCGACTCCTTCGGCCCTGGCTTCAACGGGCCGTTGACGGTCGTCGTCGAGGCGAAGGACGCGAATACGGCGGCGGAGCAGGTCCGCACGGCGCTGGAGACGGTCCGCGGAGTCGACGCCGTCTCGCCCGTCACCGCCAACCCGTCGGGCGACACCGCCCTCGTCAACGTCATCCCCGACACCGGTCCCACCGACACCAGGACCGAGGACCTGGTGCGCTCCCTTCGCGGCATGGCGGGCGGTCTGGAGTCCCGGACGGGCGCCGCCGAGATCCTGGTCGCCGGTCAGACCGCGATGTTCATCGACTTCTCGCAGACCCTGGACGACGCGCTGCTCCCGTACCTCTGCCTGGTCGTCGGCCTGGCGTTCCTGCTGCTCATGGTGGTCTTCCGCTCCGTGCTGGTCCCGCTCAAGGCGGCGCTCGGCTTCCTGCTGTCGGTGGCCGCGGCCCTCGGCGCCGTCGTCGCCGTGTTCCAGTGGGGCTGGCTGGCCGACCTCTTCGGCGTCGACCAGCCGGGCCCGGTGATGAGCACCCTGCCGATCTTCATGATCGGCGTGGTCTTCGGCCTGGCGATGGACTACGAGGTCTTCCTGGTGTCCCGGATGCGCGAGGCGTACGTCCACGGCGCCCGTCCCGGCGAGGCGGTCGTCACCGGGTTCCGGTACGGCGGCCGGGTCGTCAGCGCGGCCGCGATCATCATGACCAGCGTCTTCTCCGGCTTCATCGTGGAGGACAACGACTTCGTCAAGATGATCGGCTTCGGTCTCGCCGCCGCTGTCCTCTTCGACGCGTTCGTCGTCCGCATGGCCGTCGTGCCCGCCCTGTTCGCCCTGCTCGGCAAGTCCGCCTGGTGGCTGCCGAAGTGGCTCGACCGGCTCCTGCCGAACATCGACGTCGAGGGCGACAAGCTGACGAACCACCACGCGACGCCCTCGGAGCACTCCTCACGAGAGCACCACCTCGTGGGCTGACCGCCCAGCAACCCTCCGAGGCCCCGGGAACCCGCAACACCGGGCGATCCGGCGTCAGTTACGTGGGTGTGTTCGCCGGACCGATGTCACCATCGCGTCTGGAGAGCGGCCGCAGCCCGAACAGCTACACGGAAAGCCGCCCATCGGCCCGGCCCGGATGCGGGCCGGGCC
>NZ_JBHVDH010000015.1:0-171086 GCF_042802855.1 Streptomyces sp. NPDC057445
GGCCCGGGCTGCTGAGCAGCCCGGGCCGGCGCCCGTATGCGCCCCCGACAGAGGGGCCTCAGGAGCTTCGGACGTCCTCAGGCGTCGATGCTGTCCTTCTGCGCCGTGTCGCCCGGCTCGCCCTCGACCGTGGCCTCACCGGCGGCCTCCGCCGCCTCGCGCCGCTCCTTCTTCCTGGACGCGATGAGGCTGGTGATCGTGGTGATGATCAGCACGCCGCAGATGACCGCCAGCGAGAACGGGATGGAGATCTCGGGGACGTTCACCCCGGACTCGTGCAGTGCGTGCAGCACCAGCTTCACGCCGATGAAGCCGAGGATCACCGACAGGCCGTAGCTCAGGTGGACCAGCTTCTTCAGGAGTCCGCCGATCAGGAAGTAGAGCTGGCGCAGCCCCATCAGGGCGAAGGCGTTGGCCGTGAAGACGATGTACGGGTCCTGGGTGAGGCCGAAGATCGCGGGGATGGAGTCCAGCGCGAAGAGCACATCGGTGGTGCCGATGGCGAGCATGACGACCATCAGCGGAGTCAGCACACGCTTGCCGTTGACACGGACGAAGAGCTTGGTGTCGTAGTACCGGTCGGCGACGCCGAACTTCCTCTCGACCGACTTGAGGAGGCGGTTCTCCTCGAAGTCGTCCTCCTCCTCGTCGGAGCGCGCCTCCTGGATGAGCTTCCAGGCGGTGTAGATCAGGAACGCGCCGAAGATGTAGAAGACCCAGGAGAAGCTGGCGATGATCGCCGCGCCCGCCGCGATGAAGATGGCCCGCAGGACCAGCGCGATCAGCACACCGACGAGCAGGACGCGCTGCTGCAGATGGGACGGCACCGCGAACTTCGCCATGATCAGGACGAAGACGAAGAGGTTGTCGACACTGAGCGACTTCTCGGTGATGAAGCCTGCGAAGAACTCGCCCGATGCCTGGCTCTCACCGAACACCAGCAGGCCCAGGCCGAAGAGGCCGGCGAGGACGATCCAGACGACCGTCCAGATCCCCGCTTCCTTGATCGACACATCATGAGGCTTGCGCCCGATGAGGAAGTCGACCGCGATCAGAGCGCTCAGACCGAGAATGGTCAGCACCCACATGGTCAATGAAACGTCCACTGCGCCTCCGGCGTCGTACGGCTACTGATCAGCGTCGTCGCTGCCGGAGGTCTCTTCCACCCGAGCTGCGTATAGCGAGCAACGGGCCGGCGCCCCGGGACCGGGCCATGTCTGACCGTCCGTACTGACGGGCACGCCGCGACGTGGGAGTACTCCCCTCCGCGTAAAGAACATTACACGAAAGACCAAAGGAAGGTAAAGGGGAGGGTAATGAGAACGTCAAGTACGCAGGTCGGCGCAGCCGTGGTCGGTCCTTCTCGATCCTTCTCCGTCCTGGCGCGTACCGGCCGGGAGTCGCCCCGGCGTCACCGCCGCCAGTTGCGGCGCGCCTCGGCCACCTGGGTCAGCACCTGCTGGAGCACCTGGCTGCCCGGAGGGACACGCGGCGGCTCGTACGTCCAGGAATGCTGCACCCAGGGATCGGCGAGGTGGTCGTCCGGGACCGGTGTGACCCTCAGCAGGGAACGCCAGAGAGGATCGAGGACCGGGCCGTACGCGCCGGCGTCCTCGCGGTCCGCGACCATCAGCAGATGGACGCCGACCGCCGGTCCCTCGTCGGCGAGATAGCGCAGCTGAGTCACGGCCCGGTCGTCGAAACCGTGCGGGAAGTCGTTGACGATCAGCAACTGCTCGGCGGTGTCCAGATCCGGCGGCAGGGCGTCGGCGGCGCCGCCCCGCACCGCCATCTGCACGAGATCGACGCGCTGCGTGAGCTTCCCGAGGACCGCGGAGACGCCCTGGGCACCTGCGGCGGGCGGCTCGTCCAGCACGCCGGAGTGCACCAGCGGGGCCAGTGCGGCCGCCGCGGACCCTGCCGGGTCGATGACATGGACGGAGAACTCACCGGCCGGATAGACGGCGAGCAGCCGTGCGGCATGCGCGACCGCGGTGTCCATGGCGAGCCCGCGTACCTGCCCCTCGTCCATCGTCGACGCCGCATCGGACGTGCCGCGCCCGCTGTCGACCCAGAGACCGCGCTCCAGCGGCAGGCGGATCAGCATGGGGATGCGCAGGTCGGGGCTCTCGGGGAGGTGCAGATCTCCGAGGCGCAGGGCCATCGGGATCTCCATCGGGACGCGATAGGCGTGCCAGACGGGGTTGTCCCAGCGGGCGAAGGCGGGCGGCAGGGCGGGCTCCACGACATCGGACTCGGCGGCGAGCTGGGCCAGGTCGCGGTCGAGGACCTCGCGGGCCTGTTCGGTCAGCCGGTCGTGCTTGGCGCGGGCGGCCTCGCGGGCGGTGTCACCCGATCCGGCGATTCGGCTGCGCGGGTCGGAAAGGGCGCGGTCGAGCTCCTGGTCGAGCCTGGACTCGGCGAAATCGACGGCGCTGCGGTAGGCGGCGGCGGTGCGGGCCAGGTCCTCGAACATTCCCCAGACCTGGTTGTACAGCCGCTCCTCCATGGACCAGCCGGTGGCGTCTCCTGCGACCGGCGTCGGCGGCCGGCCCGGCGCGGCCGGCGGTGCGGCCGGTGGCGGCGGCGGAGGCGCGGTGGACTGCCTGCGCGGATGCGTGTAGTTGACCGGGCCTTCGTGGGTCCGGTCCTGAGCGTGGGTCTCGCTCTGGGGCCCTGGGATGCCGTCGGCGGGGGTGTCCGCCGGGACGGGGCCCCCGACGGGAGTGCCATGGACCCCCTGCGGCGGAGTGGGCGCTCCGGCAGCCGTCCCGGGGGTGGTGTCACCCGCCGCGGTACCGGTCGCGGCCGCCGGTGCGCCATGGCGCACCTCGCTGGTACGCGGCGGGGGCGTCCCGACGGTACGCGCGAGGCCGGGTGCGACGGTCTCGTGGATGGTGGTGGCCAGCAGGCCGGGGTCGTCCAGGCCCTGGTCGGCGAGGAGGTCGACGAGGCCGCCGGCGTAGCCCTGGCCGATGGCACGGACCTTCCAGGCGCCCTGCCGGCGGTAGAGCTCCATGGCGACGACCGCGGACTCGGTGTCCAGGCCCGTGATGGTGTAGCTGGCGATCTCCGTGCCCTGGGGGTCCACGACCGCGACGAACGGGGCCGCGACGGCGCCGAAGCGCGTCGGGACCGCGGGGCCCGGGGGCAGCGCGAGCAGCACGGTCACCCGGTGCGCGGCGGGGGGCACGGCGCTCAGGTCGACGCCCAGCCGGTGGTCGGCGGTGGCCTGGCGGGAGACCTCCACACCGGGAAGCGCCGGCTGCGCGGGATGGGCGACCCATTCGATGCCGGGCACCCGGCCGTTCTCGTCGGCGAGGGCGGCGCCCGCGACGACGGGCTTGCCGGCCGACACCCGGATCTCCAGTCGGGTGTGGGGCAGCGGATGGTTCTGCCCGCGGACCAGCTCGGCCGTCATCGGCTCTGTCCCCTCGAAGAATGATGAGCGGTGGTCGGCGGTGCAGCTCCCGGTGGCCTGGAGCCCTCCGGGAGCTGCACGGTTCGGCGGTCACGGCGGCGGGCCGTGCCTGTCACGCCCGCAGTTGCGGCAGGGTCTGTCAGGTGGCCGCAGGTGCGGCTGCCTACAGGTGCGGCAGGATCGCCGGCATGAGGTCCTGGAAGGTGCGGCCGTTGGCCGGGTTGCCCAGGGCGGTCATCTGCCAGCCGGACCCGACGCGGTGCACCTTCGCCATGATCTGGGCGGTGTACTGACCGCCGCCGTCCAGCGTGTAGCGCGCCATCTCCTGGCCGTTGCTCTCGTCGACGATGCGGCAGAACGCGTTCTGGACTTCCTGGAACGTCTGGCCGGTGAACGAGTTCACCGTGAAGACGATCTGGTCGATGTGGACGGGCACACGCTGGAGGTCGACGAGGATCGCCTCGTCGTCGCCGCCCTGGCCGGCGCCGCCGACCAGATTGTCGCCGGTGTGCCGGACGGAGCCGTCGTCGCTCACAAGGTGCCGGAAGAAGACGACGTCAACCGGCTGCTTGTCGGCGAAGAGCACCGCCGAGGCGTCCAGGTCGATCTCCCGGGTGCGCGAGCCGAACAGCCCGCGCCGGGGCGCCGCCTGCCAGCCAAGGCCCATCCGCACCGCGCTCAGGGTGCCCCCGTCGGACTTCTGCAGGCTGATGCCCTGCCCCTTGGACAAGTTGACGCTCACGCGCTGTCCCCTCTCACAGTCCCCCGCAACCGTCCGTGTGTGCGGTTGCCCCGTACCCTACGCAGTCACGCCCACCGCGCCGCCACTTGGGCTGCTTTTGTGTCGGTCTTGAAACACACCTGCCGACGCATCAGGCCAGCCCGGCCTCCTTCATCTGCCGGAGCTCCTTCTTCAGCTCGCCGACCTCGTCGCGCAGTCGCGCCGCGACCTCGAACTGGAGCTCCGCCGCCGCCGCCCGCATCCGGTCGGTCATCTCCTCGATGATCCCCGCCAGTTCCTCGGCGGGGCGGTCGCCGGTGACCGCGCCCTTCGCGGCAGCGCCGGACGCCTTGCCGCCCTTGATCCCGTGCGCGGTCAGCGAGGGCACGGGCGCCTTGGCACCCTTGCCGTCCTTCCCCTGGCGGTAGCCGGTACCGAGCAGCTGCTCGGTGTCGACCTCCTCGCGGGCGATGGTGGCCACGATGTCGTTGATCTTCTTGCGCAGCGGCTGGGGGTCGATGCCGTTCGCCTTGTTGTACGCGATCTGCTTCTCGCGGCGGCGGTTGGTCTCGTCGATCGCCTTCTCCATCGCCGGGGTGATCTTGTCGGCGTACATATGGACCTGGCCGGAGACGTTGCGCGCCGCGCGGCCGATGGTCTGGATGAGGGAGGTGCCGGAGCGCAGGAAGCCCTGCTTGTCGGCGTCGAGGATCGCCACCAGCGACACTTCGGGGAGGTCGAGGCCCTCACGGAGCAGGTTGATGCCGACCAGGACGTCGTACTCACCGGCACGCAGTTCACGCAGCAGCTCGATCCGGCGGAGCGTGTCGACGTCGCTGTGCAGATAGCGGACCTGGATGCCCAGCTCAAGAAAGTAGTCGGTGAGGTCCTCGGCCATCTTCTTGGTGAGGGTGGTGACCAGGACGCGCTCGTCCTTCTCGGTGCGCTCACGGATCTCGTGCACCAGGTCGTCGATCTGGCCCTCGGTGGGCTTGACGACGACCTCCGGGTCGACGAGGCCGGTGGGGCGGATGATCTGCTCGACGAAGCCGTCGGAGCGGGAGAGTTCGTAGGTGCCGGGGGTGGCGGAGAGATAGACCGTCTGGCCGATCCGCTTCTGGAACTCCTCCCACTTCAGCGGCCTGTTGTCGAGCGCCGACGGCAGCCGGAACCCGTGGTCGACGAGGGTGCGCTTGCGGGAGGCGTCGCCCTCGTACATCGCGCCGATCTGCGGGACCGTCACATGCGACTCGTCGATGACGAGGAGGAAGTCCTCGGGGAAGTAGTCGAGCAGGGTGTTGGGGGGCGTGCCGGGGGCGCGGTCGTCGAAGTGCATCGAATAGTTCTCGACGCCGGAGCAGGAGCCGATCTGGCGCAGCATCTCGATGTCGTAGGACGTGCGCATGCGCAGCCGCTGCGACTCCAGCAGCTTGCCCTGCTTCTCCAGTTCGGCGAGGCGCACCTCGAGCTCCCGCTCGATTCCGTTGACCGCCTTCTCCATGCGCTCGGGGCCGGCCACGTAGTGGCTCGCGGGGAAGACGTAGAGCTCCTGGTCGTCACTGATCACCTCGCCGGTGATCGGATGGAGGGTGGAGAGGGCCTCGATCTCGTCGCCGAACATCTCGATGCGGACGGCCAGCTCCTCGTAGACCGGGAAGATCTCGATGGTGTCGCCCCGGACCCGGAAGGTGCCGCGGGTGAACGCGAGGTCGTTGCGCGTGTACTGGATGTCGACGAAGCGGCGCAGCAGCTGGTCGCGGTCGATCTCCCCGCCGACCTTCAGCGGCACCATACGGTCCACGTACTCCTGCGGGGTGCCCAGGCCGTAGATGCACGAGACGGATGCGACGACGACGACGTCCCGGCGGGTCAGCAGCGAGTTGGTCGCGGAGTGGCGCAGCCGCTCGACCTCCTCGTTGATCGAGGAGTCCTTCTCGATGTAGGTGTCCGACTGCGGGACGTACGCCTCCGGCTGGTAGTAGTCGTAGTACGAGACGAAGTACTCGACCGCGTTGTTCGGCAGGAGCTCGCGGAACTCGTTGGCCAGCTGGGCGGCCAGTGTCTTGTTCGGCGCCATCACCAGCGTGGGGCGCTGGAGCTTCTCGATCATCCAGGCCGTGGTCGCCGACTTGCCCGTGCCGGTCGCACCGAGCAGGACGACATCCTTCTCACCTGCGCGGATGCGCTTTTCGAGCTCGACGATGGCTGTGGGCTGGTCGCCGCTGGGCTGGTAGGGACTGACGACCTCGAAGGGCGCCATCGTGCGTTCGATATGGGAAACGGGCCGCATGCCACCAACGGTACGACCCACCACTGACAACCGGGCTCGGCCCGGACACCGGCCCGGGATCGGCGGGCGCGCCGCGGGCGGCGACCGGGCTGCGGCCCGCCTCGGCGGTCGTCCGTGGCGGTCGGCGGTCGCGGGAGCGATCAGCCGTTCCTGGTACGCGTGCGGGTGCGGGTGCGAAGGGAGGCGCGACGGGCGGGCCGGGAGGGCGCCGACCGGTTCGCGGGCTCCCCGTACGAGGGCAGCTGCCGCAGTGCGGACACGCTCTCGCCCCGCGGCCCGCGCCTTGTCACCTTCCGCACCGAGGCCGCGGGCTGCCCGTGGTCCGGTGCTCCCTTGACGAGCAGCGGGTCGAACATGACGACCACGCCCGCCAGGACCAGGAAGACGGCGGGGCCGACCAGCAGCGGGGCGATGGCCGCGGCCGGCGAGTCGCCGACGGTGGCCGGACCGGCCGTGCCGTGCAGATGCACACTCACCGCCGCCATACCGGTGTAGTGCATTCCGCTCACGGCGACGCCCATCACCAGGCCGGCGCCGACGCTCGGCAGAAATCCGTGAACGGACACGGCAGCCCAGAGGGCGGAGGTGGCCACGACGACGGCGACCACCACGGAGAGGGCGACGGTGAGGGTGTCGTATTCCACGCGCCCCTGAAGGCGCAATCCCGCCATCCCCAGATAGTGCATGGAGGCGATGCCGAGGCCGGTGATGGTGCCGCCGGTGACCAGTGCCATCGCCGTCGCGCCGCGGTACCCCACGATGAAGATCCCGATACCGGTCATGACCACGGCCACGCCCAGGCTCGCGAAGGTCGTCGGCAGGTCGTAGCCGAGCGGGACCTCCGCGACGGTGAAGCCCATCATCGCGACGAAGTGCATGGTCCAGATCCCGGAGCCGATGGAGGCCGCGCCGAGCGCCAGCCAGCCGGGCCTGACGGCCCCGCCGGCGCGTACCGATCTGCTGGTGCAGCGCAGCCCCAGGGCGCCGCCGAGGCAGGCCATGAGATAGGCGACCACAGGTGTGACGACGCCATAACCGAAACCGTCGACCGTGCCGTGCATATTTCTGTGCCCTTCGCCCCTCGCGCCGCTCGTGCCCCCGTGGGCCCCGCGGAGGAAGCCCGTACCGGGCGAGGGTAGGGCGAGCTGGGCGGCAAGCAAACATCCGCAGACCGATCGGGCCCGGATTAAGGAGGAGGTGGCACCTCCCAAGAGCCTGCTCCGCGACGAAGTCTCCTGCGTTTTCCCAGGTCAGGGTCATTGTCGGTGGGCGGTCGTACGGTGGTGCGCATGAACAGCTTCGAGTGGGCGGTCATGGGCTCGGACATCGGGCCGCTGTTGCTCGCCGCCACGGAGGAAGGACTGGTGAGCGTCGTCTTCCACGCCGAAGCGCCGGTGCGGGAGAAGGCACTCGTCCGGCTGGCCGCGCGGCTCGACGGTCGGGCGGACGGGGCGCCGTCGGTGGACACCTCGCGCGGCGCACCGGACCCGGTACTGCTCGCCGAGCCGATACGGCAGCTCACGGAGTACTTCGCGGGCACGCGCCGGGACTTCGACCTCCGGCTGGACTGGTCGCTGGCCTCCGGCTTCATCCGTCAGGTGCTGCGCGAGCTGGCGTCGGGGGTTCCGTACGGCTCGGTCGTCGGATACGGAGAACTGGCCGCGCGCGTGGGCCGGCCCGACGGCGCCCAGGCGGTGGGTGCGGCCATGGGGTCCAACCCGCTGCCCGTGGTGGTGCCCTGCCATCGGGTGGTGGAGAGCGACGGCGGCCTCGGCGGCTTCGGGGGCGGGCTGGAGACGAAGCGGAAGCTGCTGGCGCTGGAGGGGGTACTGCCGCAGCCGCTGTTCTGAGAGGAGGGGCCGGAAAGACAGTTCCGAACGGTCGTACGCGACTGGCACACTTCGCCGGTGGCCAGTACATCTCGTGACCTCCCAACAGCCGGCGAGGCCGAAAGCCTCTCCCTCGGGCTTCCGGCCCTGCGTCGGCGGATCACAGCCGTCTTGATCGCCGGCCAGATCCTCGGCGGGCTCGGCGTCGCGACCGGCGTCGCCCTTGCCGCGGTCCTCGCGCAGGAGGTGAGCGGGAGCGAGGCGCTGTCCGGACTCGCCCCGACCGCCACCGTCGCCGGAACGGCGCTGCTGTCCGTGCCACTGGCGGCACTCATGACCGCGCGCGGGCGACGTCCCGGCCTCGTCCTGGCCTATCTGATCGGGGCGGCCGGTGCGGGCGTGGTGGTCCTGGCCGCGGTGATCGGGAACTTCCCGCTGCTTCTGCTGGGGATGGCCGGGTTCGGCGCCGCCTCTTCGGCGAATCTGCAGGCACGGTTCGCGGCCGCGGACCTGGCCGAGCCGGAGCGGCGGGCACGGGCCATCTCCACCGTGGTGTGGGCCACCACCATCGGGGCGGTGCTCGGGCCGAACATCGCGGCGCCGGCGGGACGGAGCGCGGCCGGGCTCGGACTTCCGGAGGCGGCCGGTCCGTTCCTCTGGTCGGCCGGTGTGTTCCTGATATCGGCGCTCGTCGTCTGGGTGCTGCTGCGGCCCGACCCCCTGCTGACGGCACGATCGCTGGCCCCGGCGGAGGAGCGCACTCCGGAAGGGCGTTCACTGCGCGCAGGTGTGCGAGCGGTGCGGGAATCCCCGGCTGCCCGGCTCGCGCTCGTCACCATCGCCGTCTCGCACACCGCGATGGTGTCGATCATGTCGATGACCCCGGTCGCCCTGAGCCACCACGGCGCGGGGATCCAGTTGATCGGCCTCGTCATCAGCGGCCACATCGCGGGCATGTACGCGTTCTCGCCCGTGATGGGCTGGCTGTCCGACCGGCTCGGGCGGCTGACGGTGATCGGCCTGGCCGTGGGCCTGCTCTCGTGTGCGGTGCTGCTGGCGGGTACGGCGGGGGCGAGCCACGGCCGTACCGCGGCAGGCCTGTTCCTGCTCGGCCTCGGCTGGTCCGCGGGGCTCGTGTCAGGATCCGCGCTTCTCACCGACTCGGTGCCCGGACCGGCCCGCGCCGCGGTCCAGGGCCTGTCGGACCTCACCTCGAATGCCTCGGCCGGCATCGGCGGCGTGGCGGCAGGCCTCGTCGTGGCGAACACGAGCTACGGCGTCCTCAACGCGGTCGGTGCGTGCCTGCTCCTTCCCCTGGCCGCCCTGGCCGTCCACCGCACGGTCCGGTCCCGTCCGGGTACCGGGGACTCCCCGGGGCCGGCGGACGCGCCGCCCCTCGCGGACCTGCCTGCCCTGGCGGACGCCGCGGTTCCGCCGGCCTCCGCAGCCACCCGGCCCTGGGCAGGACCGGCGGCCGGGGAGAAGCGCCTCACAGACTGATGTGGTAGGCCTTGCGCAGCGTCTCGTGAACGGTCCAGGTCGTACGGTCGCCCTCACGCAGCACGCATGCGTCGCCCGGCCCGACGTCAAGGGTGTCGCCGCCCTCCACCTCGATGGTGGCGCGCCCGCTCACGACGACGAACAGTTCGTCGGCCTCGGTGTCGGTGACCACGCCGGGCGTGATCTGCCAGATGCCCCGCAGCTGCTTGCCGTCCTCGGACTCCCACAGCACCTTGCCGGTCACGACCGGCTCCCCGGAAACGATCTGGCCGGGGTCCAGCGGCTCAGCCTCCAGCTCGACGTCCGGAATGTGCACGACAAACGAAGGAGAACCGGGGGCCGCGGCGGTGTGATCAAAGGTCGTCATGGCGGGTCACCTTAGCGGGGGCCGCCGGGCATGTCGCGATCAGGACGGCCCGGCGTGATCCGGCCCTCGTCACTGCGGAAACGTTTGCGCAGGGCGTCGCCGTGCCAGGGATGGGACATGCCCGAGACCACACTGCTGTTGTCGGAAGAGGTACGGGAGGCGCTCGACGCGCGCCGGCCCGTCGTCGCCCTGGAGTCCACGATCATCGCCCACGGCCTGCCGCGCCCACGCAACCTTGCCGTCGCGGAGGAGCTGGAGTCGCTGGTCAGAAGCGAAGGCGCGGTACCCGCGACGATCGCCGTGCTGGACGGACAGGCCCATGCGGGCCTGGACAAGGGACAGTTGGAGCGGATCGCCACGGACCCCGAGGTGCGCAAGCTCGGCCACCGCGATCTCGCGCCCGCCCTCGCGAGCGGCGCGAGCGGGGCGACGACCGTGTCCGCCACCGCGTTCCTCGCCGCCCGTGCCGGGATCCGGGTGTTCGCGACCGGCGGGCTGGGCGGGGTGCACAGGGAGTGGACCGCCTCCCAGGACGAGTCCGCCGATCTGCGGCTGCTCGCACGGACCCGGATCACCGTCGTCTGCGCCGGAGTGAAGTCGATCCTCGATGTTCCGGCGACCCTCCAGCGGCTGGAGACCCTGGGCGTCGGCGTCCTCGGATACGGCACGGACCGGTTCCCTGGCTTCTATCTGGCGTCCTCCGGGGAGCCGGTCGACTGGACGGTCCGCACTCCGGAGGAGGTGGCGGACGTGATGCGCGCCCAGGACGCACTCGGCGGCCCGGACACGGCGCTGATCGTCGCCCAGCCGGTCCCGGAGGGCGAGCAGCTCGACCCGCGGCTGCACGACCAGGTGCTGGCGGAGGCGCTGGACGAGTGCCAGGAGCGGGGCATCACGGGCCAGGCGGTCACCCCGTTCCTTCTCGACCATCTGACGCGGCGTACGAAGGGCGCCTCGCTGGAGGCGAACCTGGCGGCCGTGCGCGGCAATGTACGGCTGGCTGCGCGGATCGCGGGGGCGCTGTGAAGGGTGCGGACCGCGGCAGCACCGGCAAGGGTTCGGATCGCGGCGACGCCGTACGGGATTGCGGTCACGACCCTGCCGCGAAGGGCTCGGACCGCGGCGGCACCGGGCAGGGGCCGGCCCCGGGAGCTGCCCTGCTGGTCGTCGGGGACGTGGCCACCGACGTCGTGGCCCGCCACGGTTCCGGCCTCGCCCACGGCACGGACACGGCTGCCGAGATACGGATGCTGCCCGGCGGCGCCGGCGCCAACGCGGCGTGCTGGGCCGCGCATTCGGGCTGTCCGGACGTACGGCTGCTCGGCCGGGTCGGCAGCGGGAGCGCGGCCTGGCACGAGGCCCGCCTGCGCCGGGCGGGGGTGCGCCCGCTGCTGGTGGCCGACGACGAGGCGGAGACGGCCACGGTCGTCGCGCTCGTCGACGCGCATGCCGAGCGCACCTTCCTCACCGACAGCGGGGCCGCGCTGCGGATCGGTCCCGCCGACTGGTCGCCCGCCCTGCTCGACGGAGTCGGCCGCCTGCATCTGTCCGGCTATCTCTTCTTCTCGGCCCCCAGCCGGGAACTGGCCGTCCTCGCGCTCGCGGACGCGCGCCGACGGGGCATCCCGGTCAGCGTGGACCCGGCATCGGCGGGCTTCATCGCCGCCCTCGGCGTGGACCGCTTCCTCGCCTCCGTGGCGGGCTGCGACATGCTCCTGCCCAACGCCGCAGAGGCACGGCTCCTCACCGGCATCCCGGACGTCACCGACGCCGCCGCCAAGCTGAGCCGTCAGGTGCCTCTCGCCGTCGTCACACTCGGCGCCGACGGGGCACTGGTCGCGGAGTCGGGAACGGTGACGGACCGGGTACCACCGGTTCCGGCGAGGGCGGTCGACTCGACCGGCGCGGGCGACGCCTTCACCGGCGCGTTCCTCGGCGCGCTCCTGGCGGGCGCGGACCCGGGGTCCGCCGCCCGCCGGGCCTGCCGCGCGGGTGCGCTCGCGGTCACCCTGCACGGCGGTCGCCCGCCGGGACCCGAGGGTGCCTGCCCCTGACCGGGACGGCACGGGCCGGGATCGGGCCGCGGACGAGGGAGCGGGGTCGGGCAGATCGGGCCGCGGACGAGGGAGCGGGGGTCAGGCACGCTCGGGCCGCGGACGAGGGAGAGGGGTCAGGCACGCTCGGAAGAAGGCAGGTGGGCGTGCCCCTGCCCGCCGGAGGGGAGGGAGAAGCCGACGTTCTGGAGGCACCACCCGTACCCGGAGGACAACGGGAGCCGGTGAACCGGCGACGCGCGCGGGATGTGCGTGCCGGGGCGCGGGCCCGGCATGACCCGGAGGCAGGGCCCTACGGCCGCCAAGGGGCGTTCCAGGCCGGATGACGCGGGTCGTCGGTGCGGACGACGACGTCAGCGGCCGCGTCCGGGGCGACCTCGCGCTCGTAGCGCTCGAAGGCGGGCAGCGTCCACCACTGTGCGTCGTCGGTGCGGCGGCGCAGCGCGCCGGGCGAGAGCCGCAGATGCACGGTCAGGTCGAAGGGGAACCAGTGCCCCAGCAGCAGCGGCCCGTGCAGCACCAGTACACCGCCCGGCGGGAGTTCGTGGGGCGCGCTGCGGGTCGCGCGGTCGGTGACGGGGTCCCACAGGTCGGGCAGCACCCGCCCCGACCCGCCGGGCTCCAGCGGCCCGAACACCTCGCGCCAGAGGGCTCCCGTGTCGAACCAGCCGTCGTAGTACGTATCGGGATCCTCGCGCCCGTACTCGAACCTCAGGGACGCGGGCCGCAGAAAGCCGTCCGTGCCGACCACCAGCACCGAGCGCCCCCGCAGCCGCAGCGCCTCGGCGAGCGCACCGGCCGCGGCGCCGGTTCCGGCGGCGGGTGCGCCGTCGACGGCGATACGCAGCCAGGGGCTGCCGTCGCCGGCCTCGGCCTCCATGGCACGGTCGGCGACAGCTCCGGTCAGCCGCTCCCAGGTGATCGGTTCGAGTCGCACCGGTCCATCATGTCTTCCCCCGGCCGTACGGCAGGACATGGCCGGCGGTCCACGACACCGCCCGCCGCGGTCGCCGGCCCGGCGGCGGAGTGACCGCGTCCGGACGCTCGGCAAGACCTCGGGGTCAAGGCTCCGGGATCAAGGCTCCGGGGGGGGACGTCGCCGGTCCCGGTCCTGCGAGAACGCCGGAACGGGGTCCTACTCGGCCGTCACGTTTCCGCAGCCGGCCGGCGCGTCCTCGTCGACCGACAAGGGTGCGCCGGCCGGGAGCAGATAGGTCACATAGAGCACGACGGGCTCGCTCCCCAGATTCCGCCCGATGTGGCGGTGCTCGTGTCCTGCGGGCTCGATGAAGGTCGTGCCCGCGGGTGTGGTCTCGACCGAGCAGTCGGCCAGAGTCCGCGTCAGGGTCCCGGACTTGACGACGGCTATGAGCTGACCCGGGTGGTGGTGCCAGCCGGTGGAGCCGCCGGGGGCGACGGTGATCGTCCGGACGATCACATCGGTGCTCCCCTTGGGGGGCTTGATGCGCAGGGGCTTGTCGGAGCTGCCCTGCGCGAGCACGGTTCCGGTGACTCCGCTGCCGCGTGCGGCGTTCGCTGCCGAGGGCACCGCGCCGAGTGCCGTCAGGCATCCTGCCGGACTCGCCGTCCTGCCGGTCCACCCCCGCCGCACGCCGCTCCGTGTCGCTCCCATGAGGACCCCCTCCGCACGCACGTCACCTACACGTCGTCAAAGCGAGCCCACGCTAGCCGAAGGCGCCACATGACACAGGGCAGTTGCCACAGGTCCGTCGCCCGCGACGCGGATGCGGCCCTCCCGCACGCCTTCCTCGAGAGTGAGGCTGCCGCGACTGACCGCGAGGCAGGTCTCCGCGTCGAGCTCCAGCAGCGCGACCGGTCCCCCGACGGCCGCCGCGGCCCCGTCCCCGTACACCGGCCCGGACCCGTCACCGCCGACTCGTACGTGGAACTCACCTTCGTCCAGGCGGACTTGGACGATTCCGTCGAGCCCCTGTCGTTCCAGGCTCCGCAGCAACGGGATCGCGAACCAGTGCGCCCGGACCGCGTCCGTGGCCCGGCGCTCGGCCAGCTCCGGTGCGCCCCATTCGGCAAGGGCCATGAGCACCGGCAGCAACGCCCTTCCCCGGGCGGTGAGTTCGTAGACGAAGGCGGAGACAGGCGCCGGGAGCCGGCGCCTCTCGGCCAGTCCGTCTCGCTCCATGTCCTTGAGGCGGGAGGCAAGGACGTCCGTGCTCACACCGGGCAGATCGGCATGCAGGTCGGTGTAGCGGCGCGGGCCCGCCATCAACTCCCTGACGACCAGCAGGGTCCAGCGGTCGCCGACCGCATCGAGGGCGCGGGCCGCGGCGCAGTACTGGTCGTAGCTTCGGCGGCGCGGAACGCGCGGCGGAGGTGACGGACGTGACGGCATACGACGCAGTCTAGACATGTTGTTGGACTTTCCAAGGTGTTACTTGGTAAAACCAAGCAACACCACTTCTGGGGAGGCCGTCGCATGGAGTTCCGGCAGTCGAGCAAGCTCAGCGAGGTCTGCTACGAGATCCGCGGCCCGGTGATCGAGCACGCCGACGCACTGGAGGAAGCAGGCCACAGCGTGCTTCGCCTCAACACCGGCAACCCGGCGCTCTTCGGCTTCGAGGCGCCGGAGGAGATCGTGCAGGACATGATCCGGATGCTCCCGCAGGCCCACGGATACACCGATTCCCGAGGCATACTCTCCGCGCGGCGTGCCGTTGCCCAGCGCTACCAGTCGCTCGGGCTCACCGGGGTCGGCGTCGACGACGTCTTTCTCGGCAACGGCGTGTCCGAGCTCGTCTCCATGGCGGTGCAGGCCCTGCTGGAGGACGGCGACGAAGTCCTCATCCCGGCCCCCGACTTCCCGCTCTGGACCGCCGTCACCACCCTTTCCGGCGGGAAGCCCGTGCACTATCTGTGCGACGAGTCCGCCGACTGGTACCCGGACCTCGAGGACATGGCATCGAAGATCACCGACCGCACCAGGGCCGTCGTGATCATCAACCCCAACAACCCCACCGGCGCCGTCTATCCGCGCGAGATCATCGAGGGCATCCTCGATCTGGCGCGCAGGCACCATCTGATGGTGTTCGCCGACGAGATCTACGACCAGATCGTCTACGACGACGCCGTCCACCACAGCGCGGCCGCTCTCGCCCCGGACCTGGTCGTCCTCACCTTCAGCGGTCTGTCGAAGACCTACCGCGTGGCCGGTTTCCGCTCCGGCTGGCTGGTCGTCACGGGTCCCAGGCAGCATGCACGCGACTATCTGGAGGGGCTCACGATGCTGGCCTCCATGCGGCTGTGCCCCAACGCACCCGCTCAGTACGCCGTCCAGGCCGCGCTCGGCGGACGCCAGTCGATCCATGAGCTCACCGCGCCGGGCGGGAGGCTGTACGAGCAGCGAGACCGCGCATGGGAGCGGCTCAACGAGATCCCGGGGGTCTCGTGCGTGAAGCCGAAGGGTGCGCTGTACGCGTTCCCGCGACTCGATCCCAAGGTGCACCCCATCCATGACGACGAGAAGTTCGTGCTGGATCTGCTGCTGCGCGAGAAGATCCAGGTCGTCCAGGGCACGGGCTTCAACTGGCCGCGTCCTGACCACTTCCGGATCCTGACGCTTCCGTACGCCGACGATCTCGACGCGGCGATCAGCCGCATCGCCCGCTTCCTGAGCGGATACCGGCAGTAGGAGCAGGTCCGAGTCCGGGGCCACGGCTCGGGCCGGGGCCGGGGCCGGGGCCGGGGCCAAGGCCCGGGTCCGGGGCCGGGGCCGGGCAGGATCCGGTCCGGGCCTCGTCGTCGAGGCCGTGGTGCTGTGACCGGTTGCCCCAGGAATGCCGCGGTGGTTGCCACGAACCGCTCGGCGTCGTCGAGCCGCGCGTAACGGCCTGCCCCCGGCTGCACGACGGGAGTGGCGTCGGGAAACGGCCCGGCGAACTCGGTCGCCGGCTCAGGATGGCTGTTCAGGCCGAACTCTCCGGCGAGCAGCAGGACGGGGACTCAGAGGCGGCGAGCGTCGCACGAGTGGCTTCAGGTTCGAAGGCGGCTGTGCGGACGACCGGATCGCCCTCTCCGTGTACGCGGCAGGAGAGCCGGGTTCCGTCAGGCGCGGAGAAGGCCGGCATGACGTGGATCTTGTCAGCGAGGCCCCCGACGGACAGTCGCAGGTCCGGAGAGCGGGAGCGGGAGCGGGCCCGGGGGCGTAGCCGGCCCCCGAGCCCTGTTGATGCCACTCACAATCACACGCCGGCACGCTTGAGAACCCGGGTCAGTCGTCATTGCGTCGCGCCCTTCCTTTGGACCACCGCGGATCGAGCTCCGCGGGCCGGACTTGAACCGGCAATTCGACGCACCAGGGCCCGGGCCCGGTCGATCCGGCGATGAGCGGCGAATGCTGAGTCTGGAGCGAGAGTCTGAGATTCATCGCGGTCTGCCTCTGCCGTGTTGGGCTACCCCGGCCCGCGTCCCGTATCGGTCGCCCGTACGGGAAGTGCCGGGGGGAGGACTCGAACCTCCACTGGTACCGCGTGGTTCACGACAAGCTTCAGCTTCAGCTTTGCGCTCCTCGCGCACCCCGGCCGCATTGCCGCGGCCGGGGAGTCTGTGGGGCCACCCCCTCCTGGTCTACTGACCGAAGAGGTAGCCGAACACGGCGTCCCCGACCCTCTGGTCGGTGACCTCCGCACTGTTCGCCTCCTCGCGGGCGAACTTCACCGCCTGCTGGAGCTTCTCCACCCGGTCCAGCAGCTCGTTGACACGGCGGGCGGGCAGCGCTCCGGAGAACTTCACGGTGGTCCAGTAACCGACCGGTATGTCCTCGTAGTACACCTCCACCTGCGCCGGGTGCTTCTCGGTGGCCTCCGCCTTCACATGGTTGCGGGGCACCTTCTTCGTACGGACGGTCTTGACCGGCTCGGTCTTCCAGGAGTCCGTGGAAGGGTCCCCCGACCAGGACTCGGCGGCATCCAGCACCGGCAGCTTGCGCACGAAGGTGTTGATGTCCGTCAGCTGCTTCTCCAGGAAGAGGAGATACGCGACGGGCACCCCCGCCACCAGCACCTGCCCGTCGACCGTGATGTCGGCGCGGGCCGCGCAGTTCGCCCAGTCCTTGGTGGCGGTCACATCGAAGAGCCGGGTCAGCGTCCTCGCGGTGTCGCGCAGTACGTCCTCGGCCTTCACCTGGACCAGCGTGGACTCGGGAGGAAGCTGTTCGCCCTCCTCGTCCTTCGGCTGGTAGGTCCTGGCGATACCGGCCAGCAGCGCGGGCTTCTGGAGGCCGTGATGAGCCGCCGTGAGGTCCTGGTGCGCCTTGGACTTGACGCCCTTCTCGACTGCGATGATCTGATTGAGTTTCGCCACGTCCAAGAACCTAGCAACATCAACGTCCCTTCTTCGAACGAATATTGGACGGGCGATGCGGGTGATGCGGGCGTGCGGGAGAGGCGGGGCCGGGTGGATCCGTTGGTGGTCGTCGAGCCGCTGAAGCAGCGGCGCTGCGCCGAATGCCGGCGGGGCCCGCTGGACCGCATGGTCCTGGAGTTCAACTCACCGCGCTGTCTGGACTGCGCGGACCTCGGGCATCTTGTGTTCCTGCCGCGCGGGAACGCGGCGCTGACCCGGCGGGCGCGTGAGGCGAGTTCCCTCTGGGCGGTCGTCGTACGGCACAACAAGCGCCGCACGCGTTACGAGCGCCAGGGGCTGCTCGTCGAGGAAGCGGCCCTCGCGCGGGCGGAGGCGGCCTGTCTGGCCGACGCGGACGCAAGGGCCCGACGCCGGGAGCGCGACGCGGCGCGGCGGGCGGCCGAGGATGTGCGCTTCACCGCCGTGCTGACCGCCGAGATCCTGCGTCTCTTCCCCTCCTGCCCGCTCGACCGTGCGCTGGACGTCGCCTCGCACACATCCGTGCGCGGCAGCGGACGCGTGGGCCGCACCGCGGCCGGCCGCGCTCTGGACGAAGGCGCGGTCACGGCGGCGGTGCGTGCCTCCGTACGCCATCTGGACACGCCGTACGACTCGTTGCTCATGCAGGGCGTGCCCCGTCATGCGGCTCGCGCACGCGTGGCGCCGACGATCGAGGCGGTCCTCGCCTCGTGGCGCGTCTAGGGTCTTTCGTTCGGATCAGGCCGGTTCAGGCCGGTTCAGGCCGGTTCAGGCCGGATCGGCCGACGGTGTCCGAGGCGTGCAGACGCAGGGCGGGGGTGGAGGTCCCCCGCCGAAGGCAGGGGGAGAAGCCGACACGTCTGGGGCACCACCCGTGCCCCGGAGGCTACGGGCGTCGGCGACCGACCACGCAGCAGGTGTGCGGCCAGGGCACGCGACTCGGCAGGATCCGGAGGACAGGCCCTGTACCCGGGAGGAGCCAGGCACAGCCACCGATCAGCCGTGTAAACAACCTGCAGGTCAATGCATCTGGGCGCCGTGGCCGGCGGGGCGGAAGCGGCGGTAGAGCACCGCACCGCCGAGGACCAGGGCCGCGCCCGCCGGGACGGTGAGGCCGAGGCCCGCGGAGGCGCCGGTCTCGGCGAGCTGCTGTGGCTCGTGATGAGCCGGCAGCACCTCCTCCGTCCTCGGCGGAGAGGGCGGGGTGACGGGCTTCGGCCCCACCGGAGGCTTCGCCGGCGTGTTCGACGACGAGTTGCCGACCGACGGGTTGCCGATGCCGACGACATTCACCGAGTTGCCGGTGACATTCACCGGAACATCGACGGGAAGCTGGATCCCATTGCCGGAGAGAAGCCCCGGGGAATCCTTTCCTTCGCCATGGGCGACCGCGCCGCCACCGTTCCTGTCGCTGCTGTGGGCGTGCCCGCCGGAGCCGCCGTTGCCGCCATTGCCGCGGTTGCCGCTTGATTTGTTCTCGCAGCTGTTTCCGACGGCCGGGTTCAGCAGACCGACCACATTGACGGTGTTGCCGCACACATTCACCGGGACATGCACCGGGATCTGCACAGTGTTGCCGGAGAGCACGCCGGGAGACCCGACGGCTCCTCCCTGTGCGCCCGAGTCGGCGTGGGCGGCCCCGGCCGCGGCGATGGCACCGCCCGCGACCATTACGGTGACCAGGCCTGTTCGGCGAATCTGCCTCATTGGTTACTGCCTTCCGGAGGATGAACACGGGTACTCGCCCGCACCGGAAATAACGCGATGGAGCCAATCGGGTTATGGCCGACAATCCTTTCACCCGATCGAGTGGGCAGTGCGTCGAACTGCCTTGCATCGTCCGGGTGTTCCACACGCCCACCGCCCGGCGTCGTATTGCTGTTCCGGGAATTCGACGCCCGTGGCGGCGGTCGGTCGACTTCGGGATCATGTTCGCGAGTTCGTCCCGGTCTCTTCCACGCCGACGGGGAACGGGGCGTGGGATCAGCGGCCGAGCAGCGCGGCGAGCGCTCCGACAGGGTCCGCGTCGGGGGTGCCGCGAGGCCACCAGTCGTCACGGCCGGGATCGGACTCGTAGCCGTACCACAAACCGTCCCGGCCCAGGCGCAGTTGCAGCGCGGGGGTGGAGAGCCGGTTGCGCCTTGGCCGGAAGTCCGGGAAATCCGCGGCGATCAGGGCAGGGCGGGCCCGGTCGAAGGGGCCGGCCGGCGGGTCCCACGGCTCCTCCAGGACGGCCAGGCCCGCGAGGCCGCCCTGGCGCCAGGCGGCCACGGCGCGGGCAAGCTCCGTCGGGGTGCGATCGGTGGCGCGAGCCAGCGCGGTGTACAACGCGCGGGTGGAACCGGTAAGTCCGGATCCTGGGTGGGCCGCGGCAAGTCTGACAGCGTCCTGCCAGGGAGTGAGCCTCGCGAGAGGATCCCGCCCCGTGGCCAGGGTGGTGTGGGCGCGCGCCGCCGCCTCCGTGGCGAGGAGGTCGAGAGCGAGCGGGTCGGGGGCGCCGGGCGCCTGGGGGTACACGGGCGGGCGGCCCGGCTGCGGCGGAACGGGCAACGGAGGCGGGAGCGGAGGGAGGGTACGCGCCACCAGGGCGTCACGGGCGAGGACCGTCGCGAGGGAGAGCGGGGGGCCGTCCCCCGCGGTAGTCCGTTCCGACGCGGTCCGTTCGGCGGCCGTCCGCTCGGCAGCCGAAAGGGTGGCGTTGCGGCGGGTGAGCTCGGCGAGGATCTCCCCTTCGCCCCGGCCGCGCATGAGGAACAGCACGAACGGGTCCTCGTCGAGGATCCGGGCCGTCTGGTAGCAGAGCGCGGCCGCGTGTTTGCAGGGGAAGCCGTCGTCGGGGCAGGAGCAGTCGGGGATCAGATCGCCGGGGACGGGCAGCAGGTCGGCGGCGGCCACGAGGGCGTGCGGCACGTCCTTGTCGAGCAGGGCGGCGATGTGGTCCGGGCGGGCCGCCGCGGTCTCCAGGAGCCGGTCCCAGTCGTCGTCGCCGAGGGTGCGCAGCCTGATGTCCGTACGGTACGGGCGCGGGCGGGAGCCGTGGACGTAGGCCGTGACCCGGCCCGGCGTGACGGTGATCGCGTCGACGTGGCCGCGCCCGGCGTACGCCCGGCCACGGGCGAGACGGGCCGCGTCGAGCGCGGTGTCCTCCAGCGCGTCCACCCACGCGTTGCCCCACCAGGAGGCGGCGAAAGGCTCGTCACCGGGCCGGGGGACGAGCGGCGGGAACGTACGCCGCCGGTCGTCCGGCCTGCGAGGAGCGTCCCGGCGTTCGGCCCCGGGGCGATGGGCGATCATGACGGTCTCCTCGCCACCACGGCCATGTCATGGCGGCGGCCGTCCCGTGACGGCTCCTCATGACGGCCTCCCTCATGACGACGCCCCTCGTGACGCGTCCTCACGACGGCCTCCTCAGGGAGACCAGATCGGCCAGTTCCCGGTCGGTGAGTTCGGTCAGCGCCGCCTCCCCCGAGCCGAGCACGGCCTGCGCCAACGCCCTCTTGGAGACGAGCATCTCGGCGATGCGGTCCTCGACCGTGCCCTCGGCGATGAGCCGGTGGACCTGCACGGGCTGTGTCTGGCCGATGCGGTACGCCCGGTCGGTGGCCTGGTCCTCGACCGCCGGGTTCCACCAGCGGTCGTAGTGGACGACATGGCCTGCGCGGGTCAGGTTCAGCCCCGTGCCCGCGGCCTTGAGGGAGAGGATGAGCACAGGGATCCCGCCGTCCTGGAAGCGGTCCACCATCCGCTCCCGCTCCGGCACGGGCGTCGAGCCGTGCAGCAGCTGGGAGGCGATTCCCCGGGCCGCGAGGTGCCCGGAGATAAGGCGGGCCATCGAAACGTACTGGGTGAAGACCAGGACCGATCCGTCCTCCGCGAGGATGGTGTCGAGCAGTTCGTCGAGGAGCGCGAGCTTCCCCGAGCGGGCGGAGAGACGGGCCGCGTCCTCCTTCAGATACTGCGCCGGGTGGTTGCAGATCTGCTTCAGGGAGGTCAGCAGCTTCATGACGAGACCACGGCGCGCGATGCCCTGAGCGCTCTCGATCTGTGCCATCGTCTCGCGCACGACCGCCTCGTACAGCGACGCCTGTTCCCGGGTGAGCGGGACAGGATGGTCCGACTCCGTTTTTGGCGGCAGCTCGGGCACGATGCCCGGATCGGACTTCTTGCGGCGCAGCAGGAAAGGCCGGACGAGGCGGGCGAGGCGCTCGACGGCCTGCTCGTTCTCGACGTGCTCGTTGTTCTCGACGGCGCGGGCGTGGCGGGCGCGGAACGTCTTCAACGGGCCGAGGAGTCCGGGCGTTGTCCAGTCGAGGAGGGACCAGAGCTCGGACAGGTTGTTCTCGACGGGTGTGCCGGTGAGGGCGACCCGCGCGGGCGCCGGGATGGTCCGCAGCGCCCTGGCGGTCGCCGAGAAGGGATTCTTGACGTGCTGTGCTTCGTCGGCGACGACGATGCCCCACTCCCTGGCGGCCAGTTCGGCGGCGCTGGTGCGCATCGTGCCGTATGTGGTGAGCACGAAGCCCGGGCCCTCACCGGCCATGTCGAGTCCGTCGAGGGTGCGCTCCGCCCCGTGGAAGCGGCGCACGGACACACCGGGCGCGAAACGTGTGATCTCCCGCTGCCAGTTGCCGAGCAGCGAGGCCGGGCACACGACGAGCGTGGGCGCCGTGCGGGCGCGGTGCCGTGCGGCGCGCTCGGCGCGGTGCAGATGGAGGGCGATGAGCGTGACCGTCTTGCCGAGGCCCATGTCGTCCGCCAGACAGCCGCCGAGGCCGAGCGAGGTCATCAGGTCCAGCCATGCCAGCCCACGGAGCTGGTAGTCGCGCAGGGTGGCGTCGAGTCCCGCCGGCTGGTCCAGGGCGGCCGGGCCCTCGGTGAGCCGGTCACGCAGCGCGGCCAGCGCACCTTCCGGGACGGCCTCGACCGTCTCGCCGTCCACCTCCGCACTGCCGGTGAGCGCGACGGCCAGCGCGTCCACGGGCTCCAGGAGCCCCAACTCGCGTTTGCGTGCCTTGCGTACGAGATCGGGGTCGACCACGACCCACTGGTCACGCAGCCGGACGATCGGGCGGTGCGACTCGGCGAGCACATCCATCTCGCGTTCGGTCAGTGGATCCCCGTCCAGCGCCAGCTGCCAGTTGAACCTGAGAAGCTGCTCGCTCTCGAAGAACGGTGTGCCGTCGGTGGCGGATCCGGGCGCGGGCGCGCGGACGACGGCGGCAGCGCTGAGCGTCCGGGCCAGCTCCTTGGGCCAGTGCACGGCCACACCCGCGGCGCCGAGCCGGGCGGCCGCCACGCCCAGCAGCTCGTACAGCTCGTCCTCGGTCAGTGGCAGGACATCGGGGACCTCGCGCTCCATGAGCCGCCCGAGCGCGGGCCAGACCCTGGCGGCCCGGCGCAGGGCCAGCACGGCGTCGATGCGCGCCCGCGGCCCGAAGTGCTCGTCGCCGTCGCCCGCCCAGAGGCGGGCGGCGTCGAGGACGAGTGAGGGGTCGGCGAGGCTGTGCACCTGCACCAGGGCGGCGCCGGCCTGACGCTCACCGCCGCCTTCTTCCGCGAGGTCGAACAGCTCGTACGCGGACAGGTCGAGGCGCAGCGAGATCCGTACGCCCGCGTCCATGCCGGCCGCGGCCTCCGCCGCCCATTCCCGTGCTCCCGGCAGCCGCTGCGGCGCCGTCGCGGCGAACGGCCTCCCTGCCGCGTGCTCGGCCGCCAGCGTGCGGGGCAGCGTGTCCGCGACCGCGTCCAGGAACGCCCTGATCAACGACTCGGGCTCGGGCAGCCGAAGGGGACGCGCGCCGGGCAGTGGCGTGGCGTGTGCCTCGTGGGGCATGGCGGCGGCGATGGCACGCAGATGCGCGATGTCGTCGGCGTCCAGCGGGCCCGCCCGCCAGGCGTCATGGTCGTCGCGGGTCAGACCGGGCAGCAGTCTGCCGCGCGCGGCGAGGTGCAGGGCGTGCAGGGCCGCAGCGCCCCAGCAGGCCGCGGCGGGGTGCGCCGCGGTGTCGCGCCGGGCCCGCACGAGCAGCGGCAGGGCATCGGCGACGGGCAGCAGCACCGCGGGGACACTACGGCTGCGGACCCCCCTGCCGTGCGGCCGGACGACCGTCAGCTCGCACGACTCCCCGGCAGTGTCCGACGGGAGCGTGGGCACGGCTCCGTCCGGGCTCCAGAAGGCGACCCGCCCCTCCCTCGGCAGCGAGGCCGGGAGGAACACCGCCGCACTCGTGTGCAGCATGCGCGGCGCACCTCCCCTCCCACTGATCGTGTCCTTGGACCCACGACCATACGGGTGGGGTCCGACAATGCCCCTCGGCCGGTATCCGACCTGCGCGGATACGGATCACGTCGGCACGCGGACAGCGATCGTCCCGGCGCGGACAGGGATCACCCCTGCCCGTCGGGAGACCTTTGGCCTTCCACGTCGTGGCCGTCCAGCCCGCGCTCCCCCGGCGCCTCTGGCGGCACCGGCTGCGCCTGCGGCAGCGGCAGGTCCAGCTCGGGCAGTCCGTCCAGCCCCTCCAGAGCCTTCGGCGGCAGCTCGGCCTCATCGCCGGGGACGGACGTGGCGGTCTCCGGCGGCTCCGGCACAGCGACCGCCTTCCCCGCGGGGGCGGATCCGGACGAGGTGAGGGACTGGGACGGGGCCTGGGCACCACGCTCCAGGAAGCGCAGCAGCTCCACCGGGATGGGCAGCACCAGGGTGGAGTTCTTCTCGGCGGCCACCGCCATCACCGTCTGCAGCAGCCGCAGCTGCAGGGCCGCCGGCGCATCCTCCATCTGGTGCGCGGCCTCCGTCAGCTTCTTCGACGCCTGGAGTTCCGCGTCGGCGTTGATGACCCGGGCCCGGCGCTCCCGGTCCGCCTCTGCCTGGCGTGCCATCGAGCGCTTCATCGTCTCCGGCAGCGACACATCCTTGATCTCCACCCGGTCGACGCTCACTCCCCAGCCGAGGGCCGGGCTGTCGATCATCAGCTCGAGGCCCTGATTGAGCTTCTCCCGGTTGGACAGCAGATCGTCCAGCTCGCTCTTGCCGATGATCGAGCGCAGGGACGTCTGCGCCATCTGGGAGACGGCGAACCGGTAGTCCTCGACCGTGACGAGCGCGTCGGCCGCGTCCACCACCCTGAAGTAGACGACGGCGTCCACGCGGACCGTGACGTTGTCCCTGGTGATGCCCTCCTGAGCGGGCACCGGCATGGTCACGATCTGCATGTTCACCTTGTGCAGCCGGTCCACCATCGGAACGATCATGGTGAAGCCGGGCCCTCGGACGCGGTCACGCAGCCGCCCGAGGCGGAACACCACGCCCCGTTCGTACTGCTTGACGACCTTCGCCGCGGCCAGGACGTACACGACACCGGCGGCTCCCGCCGCCAGGGCCGCCGCCACCAGTTCTTCGACCATCACGGCACTCCTTGCCGTCAGCCTCGGTCCCCGGCTTCAACGGTATTCCTGTCCCGACCCCGGGTCGAGCGTCCCGATCCCCTGTGCGGCGGCGCATGGGGTGCCGCACCGCCGGATGTCCGGCAGGGTGGCGAGCACGAGGCCGCCGCCGCAGACGCCGGAGAACCGGCTCAGGGCCGGCCGAGGACCGAGACAGAAGACCGACGACAGACGAGGACCGGCCATGTCCCCTCTCCGGCGTCCCGGCATCGCCGCCGGGACACTGCTCCTGACCTTCGCCGTCGCGGGCTGCTCCGGCATGGGCCGGACCGCGGTGGGCACCGTCATCTACGAGACGGAGGGCGAGCGTGTCATCAAGGTGTCGAACCCCGGGGTGAACGGCTGCCACAAGCTTGCGCCCCCCGGTGCGCACAGGGTCCAGAACGTCACCCTGATCGACATGATCATGTACACGACACCCAACTGTGCGGGGCCCCGGTCCGCGTACATCGGGACGACGCTGTTCGACAACATCGCCCCCCAATCCCCCACGTGGCGCAGCTACACGTTCGTGCACTGAGCCGCACCGCATCCCGCTCCATCGCGTCCATCGCGTCCATCGCGGTCCAGGGCACCAGGGCGGGCCGGCCCGGGGTGTTCCACCACGTCAGACGTGCGGATAACGCTCCACCGGATGGACCGGACCGCCATGTCCGGCGATCCCGTGCTCGAACTGCAGCCACAGGTCGTCGGCGACCTCCGCGATCACTCCTCGGCCTTCGGTGCGCACCAGCCATTCCGGCGGCAGCCCGACGTCCCCGAGTGCCGCGCCGAGCAGATTTCCGCACACGGCGCCCGTGGAGTCGCTGTCACCTGAGTGGTTCACGGAGAGCAGCAGCGCCTGCGCGGCATCCGCCGTAGGGGCCAGAAGGCAGTACACGGCGATGGCCAGGGCCTCCTCCGCGACCCACCCCTCGCCCAGGGACTCCACCTTCTCCGGGGACGGCCTGCCGCCGGCGGCCAGTTCCACGGCGGAACCGAGCGCGGCAGCCGCCTCCTCGTGCCCGGGGTAGCGGGTCAGCAGCGCGATCGCCCGGAGGACAGCGCCCTCCGGTGAGTCACCCTCCAGCAGATTCGCGACGATCGCCGCGAACGCTCCGGCGGCGTAGTAGCCGGTCGGATGGCCATGGGTGATCTGCGCACAGCGCGCGGCCAGTTCGAAGGCCTGGCGCGCCGGGACACCCGTCAGGCCGAACGGCGCCGAGCGCATCACCGTGCCACAGCCCTTGGATTGCGGGTTGACCGGACCGTGCCCTCCCAATTCCCCTGTGGGATCCGGCACATGCTCATGGGTGAGCCCGGTCAGACAGGCGTTTCCTGGCGCGCGTCGCGCATACAGCCAGGGCTGTTCCCTGAGCCAACCGGTGCGGATGCCCGTGCAGGTGTCCCCCGCTCGCCGGGCGACACCGGTCGCCGGAGGTGCGGGGTGGTTCTGGGTGTCCAGCCAGCGGAGATAGGCATGGCGCAGTACGGCGGTCCCGGCTCCGTCGATCCCCTTGCCCGTGGCCCGGGCATGGGCACGGATGAGCCCCTCCGCCGTGAAGAGGGTCATCTGGGTGTCGTCGGTGATCCGGCCGACGACACCTTCACCGTCCGGTACGAGGCCGGTGACGCCGCGCTCCCCGTACTTCCGGCGGATCGCCGCCAGGGAGAGGAACTCCACGGGGTTGCCCAGGGCGTCCCCGATCGCGCCGCCCAGAAGGCAGCCCCGCACGCGGGAGAGGTGTACGGCGGCGCTCCGCGATGACCTGTCGGGCCGTACGTTCACGGCGCGGGCTCCTCGGTGTCGGACCTCCGGCTCACGCGTCCGCTCGACGCGGCGTATCCGGCGGGAATCGGGTACATCCTGGAGTGGAAGAGGCGATTGCCATGCGCACTGGGAGTGAACCGACAACCGCACGCAGTCCCCTGCGGATGCGGTTCTGGCTGAGTGTATGGGGCCTGCTCTGGGCGGTCGCGGGCACGGCGGCCTTCGCGCTCACCGAGCGGCCGGGCTGGGCGATCGCCTGCGCGGTCCTGGTGCTGATCGTCGCGACGGACCTGCTGATGGTGGTGCACCGGCTCCACCAGGGACCGCACTACCAGCCGGGGCCCGACATCCCGCCGTACGAGCCCGACCGGGGCGACAACAGGCCACGGCGCTAGGCCTCTCGTTCGGATCTTGCCGGGTTCGCGTGCCCTGCCGCCGGGCATCAGGCCTCGAACCGGGCCGCCTCCAGGTACTCCGGCTTCGGGTCGAGCGCGGCCGCCAGCCTGAAGTGCCGCTTGGCCTGCTCAGGCCGCCCCGAGCGCTGGAAAGTGCGGGCCAGCGCGAAATGCGCGAAGGCGTTGTCCGGCTCACGCTCCAGGACGATCTCGAACTCGAGCTCCGCGGGACGAAGTTGGGCAGACGCGAAGAAGGCGCGGGCACGCAGCAGCCGCGCCGCCGTGTTCTCCGGATGGGCCGCGATCACCGAGTCGAGCAGCTTCACGGCACCGCGCGGGTCCCGGGCCGCGAGCAGTTGCTCGGCCGCACGGAAATCAATGACGTGAGTCTCCGGGTTCATCTCGGGCACGCTCGCATCCTTCCCCTTGCTCCGGCGATTCAACATCCCCCGCGGTACAGGTATTCCGATCGTGGGACCACGGTGACAGCGAGTGTCGGACCGAGGAGGAGGCGATCTCCGGGACCCGGCCGCCCCGGGCCTCGTACTGCAGCGGGGGCGCCTGCACGCCGGAGTGCAACGGTTCGACGCGTCCGTCGGCGGCGTGACCCGTGGCCGCGATCCGGCGGGTCCGGCTCATGCCGGACGCACCCGCGAGCAGGGTGACGAGCCCGCCGGTGCGCGGAAGCCCGCGAGGACGATCCGCACCCGATCCACACCGGCGGCGCGACGCCAAGCGGGCCGGGTCGGCCACGCGATTGACGCGGCCCTGGGGTGCGCCTTTCGGATCAGGCCGGATCGGCGAGCGGGGCCCGGCGCGTACAGATGCCGGGAGGAGCAGAGAGCCACCGCGGTGGGGGCACTCCCCTTGCCCGAAGGGCTACGAGGGACATCGGCGACTGACGACGATGCGACTGGGGGCACCCCAGGCGAAGCTCTGAGGGAGTGCGTCGCGTCCGTGCGCGGCGCGCTGGTGGAGGCCGGTGCCCTCGAGTACACGACGATCGTTGCCGCCCCGGCGTCCGACCCGGCCGGCTTCACGTACCTGGCGCGCACGTGAGCCCGGCCAAGATCCGCGAGACACGTCCTAACGGCTCGCGCGATCGGTGAGGGCCTCCCATGCCTTGCGGACCTGGGGTTCCAGCGCCTCCAGGGATCCGTCGTTGTCGATGACGAGATCGGCCACGGCGCGCCGCTCCTCGCGGGTGGCCTGCGCCGCCATACGAGCCCGGGCGTCGGACTCGGTCATTCCGCGGAGTCGTACGAGCCGCTCAAGCTGGGTCTCCTCGGACGCGTCCACGACGACGACCAGGTCGTACAGCGGGGCGAGCCGGTTCTCGGTGAGGAGCGGTACGTCGTGGATCACGACGGCGTCCTCACCCGCGGCTGCTTCGAGCTCGGCGGACCGTGCGCCGACCAAGGGGTGCACGATCGCGTTGAGTTCGGCCAGGCGGTCCGGGTCGGCGAACACGATGGCGCCGAGTCCCGGCCGGTCGAGGGTGCCGTCGGCGGTGAGGATCTCGGGGCCGAAGGCCTCGACGACTGCGGCCAGTCCGGGCGTGCCGGGCTCGACCACCTCTCGCGCGATCTTGTCGGCGTCGATGAGGACCGCCCCGTAGGACACGAACAGTCGCGACACTTCGCTCTTGCCGGCTCCGATTCCGCCGGTCAGGCCCACCTTCAGCATGAGCGGAAGCTTAAGCGTGCGGCCCGCGGTGGGGGCACCCCCCGGCGATGGCCGGGGGACGTCCGCGACCGACGACAACGCAGCGAGCTGCGGCGCCAGGGCACGCGAACCCGGCAGATCCGAACGAGGGGCCTAGGCGTCGCCCTCCCGCTCCGCCAGGAACCGCTCGAACTCGCGGCCGATCTCGTCCGCGGACGGAAGATCGACAGGCTCGGCGACGAGGCTGCCGCGCGTCTCGGCGCCGGCCACCGCGTCGTACTGGTGCTCAAGGCCCCGCACCAGGGTCACGAGCTCCTCGTCGCCCTCGCCGATCTGCCGGTCGATCTCGGTCTGGGTGCGCTGGGCCTGGGCCCGCAGGGCGTGCGCGACACCGGGCAGAACCAGTCCCGTCGCGGCCGTGATCGCTTCGACGGCGGTGAGCGCGGCGTCCGGGTAGGAGGAGCGGGCGACATAGTGCGGCACATGCGCGGCGACGCCGAGGACGTCGTGCCCCGACTGCATCAGCCGGTACTCGACGAGCGACTCGGCGCTGCCCGGCACCTGGGCCTCGTCGAAGGGGCTCAGACGGCCCGGCATGAGGTCCACGCGGTTGCCATGAGGGGTGATACCGACCGGGCGGGTGTGCGGGACACCCATGGGGATGCCGTGAAAGTTCACGGAGAGGCGGACGCCGAGACGCTCGACGATCTGCCGGACGGCCACCGCGAACCGCTCCCATTCGACGTCGGGCTCGGGCCCGGAGAGCAGGAGGAAAGGCGCGCCCGTGGCGTCCTGGACGATGCGGACCTCGAGCGCCGGGGTCTCGTAGTCCGTCCAGCGGTCGCGCCGGAAGGTCAGCAGCGGGCGGCGGGCACGGTAGTCGACGAGCCTGTCGTGGTCGAAGCGGGCGACCACCTGGTGCGGAAGCGACTCCAGCAGCGCCTCGACGATCTGCTCGCCCGTCTCCCCCGCGTCGATGTAACCGTCGAAGTGGTACAGCATGACCAGACCGGCCGACTCCTGCGCGAGCGCCATGTCGACGACGGCGAGGCCCTTCGGCTCCCACTCGTACAGACCCTGCGGATCAAGCACCATTACCGCCCCTCCTCCGATTCATCGATACCAACATCACCGCAGGCACGCTCATTCCCGGAACGCGGTGGTCATCCGCGCCGGTTCACCGGCCGGCCCCGGGCAGCGATTCCGGACGAGCCCCGGCACGGGAGTGCGGACGAGGTCCCGGACATGGATGAGGCCCGCTCCCCCCGGAGGGGGAGCGGGCCTCGCTCAGCTGCTGTCAGCTTTGCGTGGGGTCAGAGCCTCAGCTCTGGCCGCCCGCCAGCTTCTCGCGAAGGGCAGCCAGGGCCTCGTCCGAGGCCAGGGCGCCCGAGTTGTCGTCCGACTCCGAGGAGTACGAACCACCGGTCGGCGCGGCGGCCGGAGCGGCGGCGCCACCCTCGGCAGCAGCGGCCTCGTCGGCCTCGCGGGACTTGATGACCTGGGCCTGGTGCTGCTCGAAGCGCTGCTGCGCCTCGGCGTACTGGCCCTCCCAAGCCTCGCGCTGGGTCTCGAAGCCCTCGAGCCAGTCGTTGGTCTCCGGGTCGAAGCCCTCGGGGTAGATGTAGTTGCCCTGGTCGTCGTAGGACGCGGCCATGCCGTACAGGGTCGGGTCGAACTCGACCGACGCCGGGTCGGCACCGAAGGACTCGTTGGCCTGCTTCAGGGACAGCGAGATCCGGCGACGCTCGAGGTCGATGTCGATGACCTTGACGAAGATCTCGTCGTTGACCTGGACGACCTGCTCCGGGATCTCCACGTGGCGCTCGGCCAGCTCGGAGATGTGGACCAGACCCTCGATGCCCTCGTCGACGCGGACGAACGCACCGAACGGAACCAGCTTCGTGACCTTGCCCGGGACGACCTGGCCGATCTGGTGGGTGCGGGCGAACTGCTGCCACGGGTCTTCCTGCGTCGCCTTCAGCGACAGGGAGACACGCTCGCGGTCCATGTCGACGTCGAGAACCTCGACGGTGACTTCCTGGCCGACCTCGACAACCTCGGAGGGGTGGTCGATGTGCTTCCAGGAGAGCTCGGAGACGTGGACCAGACCGTCGACGCCACCCAGGTCCACGAAGGCACCGAAGTTGACGATCGAGGAGACGACGCCGGAGCGGACCTGACCCTTCTGCAGGGTGGTGAGGAACGTCTGGCGAACCTCGGACTGGGTCTGCTCGAGCCAGGCGCGGCGGGACAGGACCACGTTGTTGCGGTTCTTGTCCAGCTCGATGATCTTCGCCTCGAGCTCCTTGCCCACGTAGGGCTGGAGGTCGCGGACACGGCGCATCTCGACGAGAGATGCCGGCAGGAAGCCACGGAGGCCGATGTCGAGGATGAGACCACCCTTGACAACCTCGATGACGGTGCCGGTGACGATGCCGTCCTCTTCCTTGATCTTCTCGATGGTGCCCCAGGCACGCTCGTACTGAGCGCGCTTCTTCGAGAGGATCAGGCGGCCTTCCTTGTCCTCCTTCTGGAGAACCAGGGCCTCGATCTCGTCGCCGACCTTGACGACCTCGTTCGGGTCGACGTCGTGCTTGATCGAGAGCTCGCGGCTCGGGATGACACCTTCGGTCTTGTAACCGATGTCGAGCAGGACCTCGTCCCGGTCGACCTTCACGATGACGCCGTCGACGATGTCGCCGTCGTTGAAGTACTTGATCGTCTCGTCGATCGCGGCGAGGAAGGCTTCCTCGTTACCGATGTCGTTGACCGCAACCTGCGGGGTGGTGGCGGTGGTCTCGGTGCTGCTCGTCATGTGGGAAAGGGCTCCGGTACGGACATTGAAGTCGTAGGTACTGCTACGCCGAGAGCCCGATATCGCAGCTGAAGAAGCCGGACAGCCAAGGAAGCGCCAAACCGACAAGGAATGGCGCCTCGAAAACCGAGGGGACATACAACAGATGCGAGCGCGGCCTGCTCCGTCTGAGGCGCGCAAGCCCGCAGCGCAACCTTTAGCATAAGGGGGCGGCAGGGCACGGTCAATGCGCGAAGGCCCCCACCCGGGGCGGAATGGCCCATACCCGGCACAACTAAGGTTTCCCGAGGCCACAATGGCCGCGCCTCGCCCTTCCACGACACGTCGGCGACACGTCCGGGCGAGGCTCGAGCAACGTACAACGACGGGCGAGATGATCCAAGAGTACGAAACGGGCGCCGGACCGGAGACGGAGCCGGAGGCCACCCGGCGTGACACCGGGGACGCGGAGAGCAGCCGGGCGAGCCGCGGCTGGTGGGACCGGAACGCGGACGAGTACCAGAGCGAGCACGGAACGTTCCTCGGCGACGACCGTTTCGTCTGGGGTCCGGAGGGACTGGACGAGGCGGACGCGCGCCTCCTCGGCCCGGCGGAGTCCCTGACGGGACTGGACGTCCTCGAGATCGGCGCCGGCGCGGCGCAGTGCTCGCGGTGGCTGGCGGCGCAGGGGGCGCGGCCGGTGGCCCTGGATCTGTCCCACCGGCAGCTGCAGCACGCCCTGCGCATCGGCGGCGGATTCCCTCTGGTGGAGGCGGACGCCGGGGCGCTGCCGTTCGCCGACGCCTCCTTCGATCTCGCGTGCTCGGCGTACGGCGCGGTTCCGTTCGTGTCCGACCCGGTCAGGGTGTTCCGCGAGGTCCGGCGGGTTCTGCGGCCGGGTGGCCGCTGGGTCTTCTCGGTCACGCATCCGATCCGCTGGGCGTTCCCGGACGAGCCGGGGCCGGAGGGGCTGAGCGTCGCGGCCTCGTACTTCGACCGCACGCCGTACGTCGAGCAGGACGAGCAGGGCCGTGCCGTCTACGTGGAGCACCACAGGACGATCGGCGACCGGGTGCGGGACGTGGTGGCCGGGGGCTTCAGGCTGCTGGACCTGGTCGAGCCGGAGTGGCCGGCCTGGAACGTCCAGGAGTGGGGCGGCTGGTCGCCGCTGCGCGGGAACCTCATCCCGGGGACGGCGGTCTTCGTCTGCGAGCGGAGCGGGACGGGGATCCCCGCGGCCGAAGGCCCGGGGAGGGACTAGCGGGGTGATCCGCGAAGACGCCCTGGAACGGCTGCCCGTACGCACCGCCCTGCCCGCGCTGGAGCGGGCGCTGGACGAGCACGGGGCAGCGGTGCTGTGCGCGCCGCCCGGGACCGGCAAGACGACGCTCGTGCCGCTGGCCCTGGCCGGGCTGTCGGGGACGGGAGCGCAAGGTGCTTCGTCCAGGGGCGGCGGCCGGGCGAGGGGCGGGCGGGTCGTCGTCGCCGAGCCTCGCCGGATCGCGGCCCGGGCCGCGGCGAGGCGGATGGCGTGGCTGCTCGGTGAGCAGGTCGGCGGACGCGTCGGCTACTCCGTGCGCGGGGAGCGTGTGACCGGCCGGGACACGGTCGTCGAAGTCGTCACCACCGGTGTGCTGCTCCAGCGGCTCCAGCGGGACCAGGAACTGGCGGGCGTCGACGTGGTGATCCTCGACGAGTGCCATGAGCGTCATCTGGACGCGGACACGGTGGCGGCGTTCCTGCTGGACGTGAGGGCGGCCCTGCGGCCCGACCTCAGGCTGGTGGCGGCGTCGGCGACGACCGACGCGGCGGGCTGGGCACGGCTGCTCGGTGACGCGCCCGTGGTCGAAGCCGCGGGCGTGGCGCACCCGGTGGAGGTCGTGTGGGCCCCGCCGGCCCGGCCGGTGCGTCCGCCGCACGGGATGAAGGTGGACCCGGCGCTGCTCGGGCATGTGGCGTCGGTGGTGCGGCGCGCACTGGCCGAGCGGACGGGGGACGTCCTGTGTTTCCTGCCCGGCGTCGGGGAGATCGCCCGGGTCGCCGGACTGCTGTCGGGCGTGGACGCCGAGGTGCTGCAGGTGCACGGGCGGGCTCCGGCGTCGGTGCAGGACGCGGTGCTCTCGCCGGGGCAGGGCCGCCGGATCGTGCTGGCGACATCGGTCGCGGAGTCCTCCCTGACCGTTCCGGGCGTGCGCGTCGTCGTGGATTCGGGCCTCGCCCGGGAGCCGCGTACCGACCACGCCCGGGGCCTCGGCTCGCTCACGACGGTACGGGCCTCCCAGGCGGCGGCCCGCCAGCGAGCGGGCCGGGCCGGGCGTGAGGCGCCCGGTGCCGTCTACCGCTGCTGGACGCAGGCCGAGGACACCCGGCTGCCGCGCTTCCCCGCCCCGGAGATCCGGGTCGCGGATCTGACCGCGTTCGCCCTCCAGGCGGCCTGCTGGGGCGACCCCTCGGCGTCCGGACTCGCTCTGCTGGACCCTCCTCCGGACGGCGCGATGGCCGCTGCCCGCTCGGTGCTCTCCGCGATCGGCGCCGTCGACGCCTCCGGCCGCGCGACGGACCGGGGCGTGCGGATGTCACGCCTCGGCGTTCATCCCCGCCTTGCCCGCGCGCTGCTGGACGGCGCCACGGAGGTGGGTGCACGCCGGGCGGCCGAGGTCGTGGCCCTGCTGAGCGAGGAGCCCCCGCGGGAGTACGGCGACGACCTCGCCGCCGCCTGGCGCACGGCCCGTCGCGGTGGCGACGCCTACGGGGCGCGCTGGCGGGCGGAGGCGGGGCGGCTGGCACGCGCGCTGAGCGACACGGCCCCGGCCGGGACGGTGTCCGGCCCCCGCGAGGGGCGGTCCGCGCCGGTCACGGCCGGCGCCGGGGGCCGTACGGCCGATGACACCGTCGCCGGTTTCGTCACCGCGCTCGCCTTCCCCGAGCGGGTCGCCAGGGCACGTGGGAAGCAGGCGTTCCTCATGGCGTCCGGAACCGGGGCCGAGCTCGGCGAAGGGTCCCGGCTGCGGAGCGCGCCGTGGCTGGCGGTGGCCGTCGCGGACCGGCCGTCGCATGCCGCGTCCGCGCGGGTGCGTCTGGCTGCCGTGACCGACGAGGGGACCGCGCGTATCGCCGCCTCCCCTCTGCACGCCACGGGTGAGGAGACCCACTGGGAGGACGGCGACGTCGTCGCCCGGCACGTGGAACGGCTGGGAGCGGTGGAGCTGTCCGTGCGACCCCTGAAGGAGCCGGACCCGGCGCTCGTACGGGTCGCTCTCCTGGAAGGTCTGCGCCGCGAGGGGCCGGGGTTGCTGGCGTGGTCGCGGGATGCGCAGGCTCTGCGGCAGCGGCTGGCTTTTCTGCACCGGGTCCTGGGTGAGCCCTGGCCGGACGTGTCGGACGGAGCCCTGCTGGACCGGGCAGGCGAATGGCTGGAGCCGGAGCTGTCCCGTGCCCGGCGCCGCGCCGACCTGGGTCGCCTGGCCGCGGGCCAGGCGCTTCGGCGGCTGCTTCCGTGGGCGAGCGGCGATGCGGCCCGCCTCGACGAACTCGCGCCGGAACGCATCGAGGTTCCGAGCGGCTCCCGTGTCCGGGTGGATTACAGGGGCGAGCAGCCGGTACTGGCCGTCCGGCTCCAGGAGCTGTTCGGGCTGTCGAAGACACCGGCCGTCGCGGGCGTGCCGGTGCTGGTGCATCTGCTGTCCCCCGCCGGGCGTCCCGCGGCCGTCACGGCGGATCTCGCGTCCTTCTGGCGCGACGGATACCGGGCCGTACGGGCGGAGTTGCGCGGACGCTATCCGAAGCACCCCTGGCCCGAGGACCCGACGTCCGCCGAGCCCACGCGCGGGGTCAGGCGCTGACCGGCTCCGGCTCGCTGCGCACCTCGGCAGGGCCGTCCGGCCGCCGGGAGCGCGCCTCCAGGAAGAGGGAGAGCGCGAGCAGGAGGAGCCCCAGGGTCACGAAGCCCCAGGGCAGATACGAGACGAGCAGCAGCACGAGCGTGCGGTTGGAGGTGACGAGGGCGACGGTGTGGTCGACGTAGTCCTCGCGCATCCTCACATGCCCGGAGAACGCGGTGACCTTCTCCCGGCCGCCCAGCAGTGAGCCGCCGCGGAGCTCTTCGGTGTGGATCTCCTCGCCGTTGACGGGGGCACCGGTGACCGGCTCGACCCAGAACATCCGCTTGGTGGTGTACCAGCGCGTGGTGCCCGTCTGCTTCTCCAGCGTGGTCGCGTCGATGCCGGGCATCGGCATCTTCTTCGGGTACGGGACCTTCGTCCACGGGATGGTCTGCTCGAAGTAGTAGACCTCCAGGCCCCGGAACGTTCTCGTCCCCCTGTAGTGGATCGGCGCCGACGTACGGGTCTGGGCGTCGAAGTACTCGTAGTCCCGCTTCTCGGTCAGGAAGGGCCACTTGAACTCGATGCCCTCGCGCCTCACCGCGTCACCGTCGACCATCTCGCCTGTCGCGTGCACCGGTGCCTGGGTGTGGGCGTCGAAGACATAGCGCTCGGGGATCTGGGAGACCGTCTTCCCGTCGGGGCCCTGGACGTAGGAAAGGGAGTCCCACACCACCACGTCACGGCCGGCGTCCCGCTCGATCCTCTCCGACTCCTCGACGTTGCCCTTGAGGGTCTGCACGATGGTGACCTTCTCCACCTGCTTCGCCTGCATCGTGTCGTACTGCAGCAGGGTCGCGGGCTTCGCCTCCAGCACCATCTCCTGATACTGGCCGGCCGGGATCTTCGCCAGCCGGGGGAAGGCGTACCAGCGCAGGACCGGCGCCAGTGCGGCGAGGAAGACGGCGAAGGACAGGAGCACAAGGCTCGCTCGGCGGCGCATGGGCGGCTGGTCCTCCCGCTACTTCTTGGGGCCGGGGACGGTGGTGAGCAGAGGCCGGGGAGAGGTCTCGCCCGGTGGCACGTCGAGCCACGACAGGAGCAGCACGAGGAGGACCACCGGGGCCAGTCCGATGGCGGCGGCGACGAGGGCGCGCATGGTCGGCCTCCCGGGGACGCGGATCTGATGTGGCGTCAGACGTCATGGCGGGGGCACCGTAGCAACGCGACCGCGAGATGAGAACACGTTGCACCGCGAGATGGGAACCGTCGGACCGCACGCGACGGAGCACCGCCCACGACACGGCACCGTCCGTTCACCGGGTGGTGAAGGGACGGTGCCGTGGAGCCGTGGACGCGATGCGTGCCTAGGCGGCCGGGTCGGTCGGAGCGGTCGGGTCGGTAGGAGCGGCCGGGTCGGTAGGAACGGCCGGGGAGGCCACCTTCAGTTCGACGGTGAGCGTCGCGCCGCCCGCCGTGGTCAGACGGAGCAGGAAGATGCCGGACCGGTCGTCCGCGTAGATCTTCGGGAGGACGAGCACACCGTCGGCGCCGGTCTTGAGCTCGGTCAGAGTGCGGACCGTCTTGCCGTCGGCGTCCTTGAAGTACGGGCCCTTGGTGTTCTCGACCGGGTCGTCGCCGGTGGTGATCATGGTGGCGGTGACCGCCACTCCCGCGGCGGCGGCACCCTTGAGGGTGGCCTTGACCTCTACCGCGTCGGCGAACGCGGTACCGGGCGCGGCCGTCAGCTCCTTGTCGCCGGTCCTGGCCAGCGCGTCGGCCTGGTGCGGAGTGACGGTCGCGTCGTAGTCGAGGCCGGGCAGAACGCGGCCGGACACGGTGACCCGGACCGTGAAGTTCCCGGCCTTCTCGCCCGCCTTCAGGACAGGCGCGACAGCGATCCCGCCCGCGCCGGTCGTGGCGACGGCCTTGGTACGGCCACCGCTGAAGCGGGAGTCGGTGTCACCGACGATCTCGAAGGTGAGCTCGGCCTTGGCGACACCGGCGCCGATGCGGTTCTCGGCACGGACCTTGACCCGCCCGGCGAACTCCTCGCCCGCGGTGGCGGTGAGCGCTCCGCTGCCCGCGTCCTTGACGCGCGCCACGCCCATGGTGGGCGACGGGGCAGGCGTCGGCGCTCCCGTGTCGCCTCCGGGCGCAGGCTTGGACGGCGGCGGAGTCGTCGTGGGGGGCGGGGTCGGACTGGGCTTTCCACCGGGCTTCGAGGGTCCGGGGCGGGGACCGGGAGTGACGGGGGCGGTCGGCGCGGTGTCCGGCGACACATGGTTGTCGCTGCGGTCGACCGGCAGGACGCCCGCGCCGTCCGGGACTTCGTGGCTGCCGCGGCTGTAGTACTCGAACCACGACAGCACCGTCCGCAGGTACTCCTGGGAACGGTTGTAGCTCAGGACCGCCCGGTCCATGTCGGCCTGCTGCGACAGATCGCGGCCGTCGGCGCACAGGTACTTACCGGCGGCGAGCGCCGCGTCGTAGATGTTGTTCGGGTCCTTGCGGCCGTCGCCGTTGGCGTCCTGGCCCCAGCCCTCCCAGGTGGAGGGGATGAACTGCATCGGGCCGACGGCACGGTCGTGGGTGGCGTCGCCGTCGTAGGCGCCGTTGTCGGTGTCCGTGATGTCGGCGAAACCGACGCCGTTGAGGACCGGGCCGAGGATCGGCGAGGTCGTCGTGCCGTTTCCGTCGACACGTCCGCCCCGCGCCTGCCCTGATTCGACCTTGCCGATCGCGGCAAGCAGCTGCCAGGGAAGCCGGCAGGCGGGGTCGGAGGCGGCCAGGGATGTGTGGGCCCGCTTGTAGGCATCAAGAACCGTGGCCGGAATGCCCGCATCCGCCGGACCTGTCACCACCGGGAGGTCGGTCGAAGCGCCCGGCTTGTTCGGCGTGTTGAGCGGGGGCAGATCCGTGTAGTACGGGGAGTCGCCGGTGGCCGAGTTCGAAGACGGGGTGGTGGAGGACCCCGAACCCGCGGGGTCGCCGTCGCCTCCGGCGGTTGCGGGCATGACACCCGGTGCCTGAGATGCGGAGAGCGCTGCCACCGCTGCCGCAGCCACCGCTGTCGTGGTCGCCCCCTTGCGCAGCCGACGGCCGAATTGCGCTGCCATACGTCTGTCCCCTCCCCCTGGACGGCTGTTCGCGCTCCCCGCGCATGACCCAGGTGACACTACGGCAACGACGGGCGCCGTGACACCGGCCCCCCGGCCGCTCCGGGGCGTTGTTCACCAACCGGTCATCCCGCCGCAGCACGCGACCTGCCGGGCGTCCCGTTCGCGTGGCGGACGGTCAGCATCGCGCATACTGGGCCGCGTTGTTCGAAGACGGTCACTGGGGGCACTACATGCCGTTCACACTCAGCCATGCGGCGGCGGTGCTGCCGGGTATCCGGAGGAACGGCACGGCACGCGGTCCGCTGTTCGCATCGGCGCTCGTCGCGGGTTCGTTCGCTCCGGACATGACGTACTTCGCGGCAAGTGTCCGCCCCTCGGCGATGGAGTTCGGCAGCGTGACACACGCACCCGTGGGGGTGCTGACGGTCGATGCCGTCATCAGCGGCGTGCTCGTGGGGCTCTGGCTGATCGTCCGTGAGCCGCTGGTGGCACTGCTGCCGGGGGGATGGCGGGGGCGGGTGTACGCGTTCGTGCGGGGCCGCGCCTGGAGCGACCGGCCGCCGGCGGTCGCGGTGCTCTGGTTCTACGTCTCGGCGGTACTGGGCGCGACGACGCATGTGGTCTGGGACGCGTTCACCCATTTCGACCGCTGGGGTGTCCGGATGCTGCCGGTGCTGAGCGAAGTCGTGGCCGGTTTCCCCCTCTATACGTACACGCAGTACGGCGGTTCCGCGCTGGCGCTGGTCGGTGTCGTCTGGTTCATGGCCTCGTCGCTGCGGCGGATGCCGACGGGGGCGCCGGCGCGTGCGGAGGTGGTGGGCGTGCCGGTGGGGATGCCGTTGCCGGTGCCTACGGGGGTGCCGGTGCTCGGCCGCGGGGAGCGGTGGGCCGCGGCGGCGTTGATCGTCGGGTGTGTGCTCGCCGGCACTGCGCACCGGTGTGTGCGCTGGTATCTGTACTGGGGCCGTATCGACTCACCCCTCGACATCGTCCCGACCGCCTGCTTCGGCGCGGGCGCGGGCCTGGCGGCGGGCATCCTCCTGTACGGCGCGGCGGTGCGCGTCCGGATGCGACGGTCGGCGACGGCGGTCCTCGAGGCGGACACGAAGCCGGACACGGACGCGGCCCGTGCGAGGCATGTGGTGTGACGGGGCCGCCCGTACCGCAGGCACCGCCCGAGTGCCCGTCCCCGAACGCCGGACAGGCCCAGGGCACAAGGCTCACCGGCACCGGACCGGTCGCCGCCCCCGGGCCGCTCCGGGGCTCGCGTTCGGGGCGGCGTGATCACGGCGCGTGCACGGTCGCGGGAGGTGCACCGGTACCTGGCGCCACCCATCACGCTTTGCTGTCCCGGACACGACCCCCAGGCGTCCCGGGTGCGGTTGGCGCAGGTGGCTCGCCCCGGTGGGCGGATTTCCGGCCCACGGCCCGCCGTGAGGCCGGGGGCCGTGGAGGTCGGCCCCGCAAGGGGTGGCATCGCGCCGGGCCGCAGGGGCCGGGACGGATGCCGACCCGAGGCGTCGAGCCCGAGGGGCGCGCCAGGCCCGTTGAGGACGGACCTACCGGGCACGCCCCCCGGTAGCGGGCCGGGGCGCCGACGGCCGGCACCGACGGCCGGGGTCGGCCCCCGGCGTGGCTCAGTGCGCCGCGGACTCCCAGTCCGGGCCCACGCCCACCGACACATCCAGCGGTGCCCGCAGATCCACCGCCGCCGACATCTCGTGGCGGACGATCTGCTCGACCTGGTCGCGCTCGCCAGGTGCGAGTTCCAGGACGATTTCGTCGTGGACCTGCAGCAGCATGCGGGAGGTGAGCCCGGCTGCCCGGAGGGCGTCGTCGACGCGGAGCATCGCGACCTTGACGATGTCCGCCGCGGTGCCCTGGATCGGCGCGTTGAGCGCCATGCGCTCCGCTGCCTCGCGCCGCTGGCGGTTGTCGCTGTTGAGGTCGGGGAGGTAACGGCGGCGGCCCAGCATCGTCGCCGTATAGCCCGTGGCCCTGGCCTCGTCCACGACACGGCGCAGATAGTCGCGGACCCCGCCGAAGCGCTCGAAGTACGTGTCCATCAGCGCCCGCGCCTCTGCCGCCTCGATGTTCAGCTGCTGGGACAGGCCGAACGCCGAGAGGCCGTAGGCCAGTCCGTACGACATCGCCTTGATCTTGCGGCGCATCTCCGCATCGACCGCCGACCGGCCCACGCCGAACACCTGGGATGCCACCGTCGTGTGCAGGTCCTCGCCGGAGGTGAACGCCTCGATCAGGCCCTCGTCCTCGGAAAGATGAGCCATCACACGCAGCTCGATCTGGCTGTAGTCGGCGGTCATCAGCGCCTCGTAGCCCTCGCCGACGACGAAACCGCGGCGGATGGCCCGCCCCTCGTCCGTGCGCACCGGCACGTTCTGCAGGTTCGGGTCGGTCGAGGAGAGCCGTCCGGTCGCCGCGACCGTCTGGCTGAAGGTCGTGTGGATCCGGGCGTCCGCCGCGATGGTCTTGATCAGGCCCTCGACCGTGGAGCGCAGCCGGGCCTGCTCACGGTGGCGCAGCATGATCACCGGCAGCTCGTGCTCGGTCTGGGCGGCGAGCCAGGCCAGGGCGTCGGCGTCCGTGGTGTAACCGGTCTTGGTCTTCTTGGTCTTCGGCAGGTTCAGCTCACCGAAGAAGACCTCCTGGAGCTGCTTGGGCGAGCCGAGGTTGAACTCGTGGCCGACCGAGGCGTGCGCCTCCTTCACGGCCTGCTGCACGGCTCCGGCGAACTGCTGCTCCATCGCCTCCAGATGCGCGCGGTCGGCCGCGATGCCGTGCCGCTCCATCCGGGCCAGCAGCAGGGAGGTGGGCAGCTCCACATCGTGCAACAGCTCGGTCGCACCGACGTCCTTCAGCTTCTCGCCGAACGCCTCGCCCAGGTCGAGGACGGCACGGGCCTGTGCCATCAGGGCGTCGGCCTCGGCCTGCTCGTCGGTGCCGAAGGCCAGCTGTCCGTCGGCGGCGGCCGGCGCCAGCTCACGGTGCAGATACTCGACGGACAGGGTGTCCAGTGCGAAGGACCGGCGGCCGGGCTTGACCAGATAGGCGGCGAGCGCGGTGTCCATGGTGACGCCCGCGATGTCCCAGCCGTGCTCGGGGAAGACCCGCAGCGCGTCCTTGGCGTTGTGCATGACCTTCGGCCGCGCCGGGTCGGCGATCCAGGCGGCGAAGGCCCGCTCGTCGGCCTCGTCCAGCTGGGTCGTGTCGAACCAGGCGGCCTTCCCTCCGCCATGGCCATCGGCATCCGTGGGGGTCCCCGCAGCTGCCAGCGCGATCTCACTGACGCTGCCGACTCCCAGCGCCCATGCGGTGACGGTCGCCACGCCGAGCGTCTGCCCGCCGTGCTGCTCCAGCCACGGCGTCAGTTCACCCGCGCCCAGGACGGCACCGTCCAGCTCCACTCCGGCGTCCGGGGCGGGGGCGTCTTCCTCCTCCGCGCCCGGGTCGACCGCGAGCAGCCGCTCCCGCAGGCTCGGGTTGCGGATCTCCAGGATCTCCAGGAAACCCTTCAGCGCCGTCCTGTCGTACGGGGCGCGCTCCAGGTCCGCGACGGACCTGGGCAGCTCGACGTCCCGCACGAGCTCGGTCAGATGACGGTTGAGTTTGACGGCCTCGAGGTGGTCGCGCAGCGCCTGCCCGACCTTGCCCTTGACCTCGTCGGCACGCCCGACCAGCTCCGCGAACGAACCGAACTGGTTGATCCACTTCGTGGCGGTCTTCTCGCCGACGCCGGGGATGCCCGGCAGGTTGTCGGACGGGTCGCCGCGCAGGGCGGCGAAGTCCGGGTACTGCCGCGGGGTCAGCCCGTACTTCTCCTGGACCTTCTCCGGGGTGAAGCGGGTCAGCTCGGAGACGCCCTTGGTCGGGTAGAGCACGGTCACGTGGTCGGAGACCAGTTGGAATGAGTCCCGGTCACCGGTGACGATCAGCACCTCGAAGCCGGCGGCCTCGGCCTGTGTGGCGAGGGTGGCGATGACGTCGTCCGCCTCGAAGCCGTCCACCGCGAAGCGCACCGCGTTCATGGTGTCCAGCAGCTCGCCGATCAGCTCGACCTGGCCCTTGAACTCGTCCGGGGTCGCGGAGCGGTTCGCCTTGTACTCGGGGAAGTCCTGGGAGCGCCATGTCTTGCGGGAGACGTCGAAGGCCACCGCGAAGTGTGTGGGCGCCTCGTCGCGCAGCGTGTTCGCCAGCATCGACGCGAAGCCGTAGACGGCGTTGGTCGTCTGACCGCTCGCGGTCGTGAAGTTCTCCGCGGGCAGCGCGAAGAACGCCCGGTACGCCAGGGAGTGCCCGTCCATGAGGAGCAGGCGGGGACGGGTTTCGTCTGGGGTCTTCTTCGATGCTGTCTCTGCCACGCACACGATCCTGCCACGGACCACCGACAATGCCGCTCGCGGTGGAGGAAGGGGGCTCGTTGTCGGCGGCGCGTGACAGGATTCGCTGTCTACGACTCGATCCCGCGCTCGAAGGGGAGCAGATGGCCAGCAAGCCGCCCGCAGGTGACCCGGTGCAGGACGCACCGCAGGTCGAGGCGCCCCGGCGGGCCGCGGCCGGCCTCACCGCCATCGGGCACACCCTCAGGATCGCGCAGAACCAGATGGGGCTGGTGCGCACCGCGCGCACACTCCTCAAGGTGAACCAGAAGGACGGGTTCGACTGCCCGGGCTGCGCCTGGCCGGAGGGTGACGAACGGCACGCGGCGGAGTTCTGCGAGAACGGGGCGAAGGCGGTCGCCGAGGAGGCGACCCTGCGCCGGGTCACGCCCGATTTCTTCGCCGCGCACCCGGTCTCCGACCTCGCCGCCCGCAGCGGATACTGGCTGGGCCAGCAGGGCCGTATCACCCAGCCCATGTATCTCCCGGCGGGCGCCGACCGGTACGAGGCGGTGACCTGGGAGCGGGCCTTCGCGATCATCGCGGAGGAGCTGACGGCGCTCGGCTCTCCCGACGAGGCGCTCTTCTACACGTCGGGGCGGACGAGCAACGAGGCGGCGTTCCTGCTGCAGCTCTTCGCCCGCGAGTTCGGCACGAACAATCTCCCCGACTGCTCGAACATGTGCCATGAGTCCTCGGGCTCTGCACTCACGGAGACGATCGGCGTCGGCAAGGGCAGTGTGTCGCTGGAGGATCTCCACCAGGCCGATCTGATCATCGTGGCCGGACAGAACCCCGGTACGAACCATCCGAGGATGCTGTCGGCGCTGGAGAAGGCCAAGGGATCCGGCGCGAAGATCATTTCGGTGAATCCGCTGCCCGAGGCCGGGCTGGAGAAGTTCAAGAACCCGCAGACGCCGCTCGGCCTCCTCAAGGGCGCGTCCCTCACCGATCTCTTCCTCCAGATCCGCATCGGCGGCGACCAGGCCCTGTTCCGGCTGCTCAACAGGCTGATCCTGGAGACGGACGGCGCCGTCGACGAGGAGTTCGTACGGGAACACACGCACGGATACGACGCGTTCGCGGCCGCCGCGAAGGCTGCCGACTGGGACGAGACACTGGCGGCGACCGGACTTGAGCGGGCCTCGATGGAGCAGGCACTGCGGATGGTGCTGGCGTCGAAGCGGACCGTCGTCTGCTGGGCGATGGGCCTGACCCAGCACAAGCACTCCGTCGCGACCATCAGGGAGGTCGTCAACTTCCTGCTGCTGCGCGGCAACATCGGCCGCCCCGGCGCCGGGGTCTGCCCCGTCCGCGGCCATTCCAACGTGCAGGGCGACCGCACCATGGGCATCTTCGAGCGGCCGGCGCCCGCCTTCCTCGACGCCCTGGAGAGGGAGTTCGGCATCAAGGCGCCGCGCCACCACGGCTTCGACGTCGTGCGCTCCATCCGTGCGCTGCGCGACGGGGAGGCCAAGGTCTTCTTCGCCATGGGCGGCAACTTCGTCGGGGCCACACCGGACACGGAGGTCACGGAGGCCGCGATGCGCCGGGCCCGGCTCACCGTGCATGTCTCGACGAAGCTCAACCGCTCGCACGCGGTCACGGGCACGCGCGCGCTGATCCTGCCCACGCTCGGCCGCACCGACAGGGACGTGCAGGAGAGCGGCAGGCAGTTCGTGACCGTCGAGGACTCGATGGGCATGGTGCACGCCTCGCGCGGCAATCTCCCCCCGGCGAGTCCGCATCTGCTCTCCGAGCCGGCGATCGTGGCACGCATGGCGCACGCGGTCCTCGGCGCGGGGTCGCGGACACCGTGGGAGGAGTTCGAGAGGGACTACGCGACGATCCGCGACCGGATCTCGCGCGTGGTCCCCGGCTTCGAGGACTTCAACGCCAGGATCGCGCGGCCGGGCGGCTTCACGCTGCCGCACGCCCCGCGCGACGAGCGCCGCTTCCCGACCGCCACCGGCAAGGCCAACTTCACGGCGGCCCCCGTCGAGTACCCCGTGGTGCCTCAGGGCCGGCTGCTGCTGCAGACCCTGCGTTCCCACGATCAGTACAACACCACGATCTACGGCCTGGACGACCGCTACCGCGGCATCAAGGGCGGCCGTCGCGTGGTCTTCGTCCATCCGGAGGACGCCCGCGAGCTGGGCCTCGCGGACGGCGCGTACACGGATCTGGTGAGCGAGTGGAAGGACGGGGTGGAGCGCCGGGCGCCCGGCTTCCGGGTGGTGCACTACCCGACCGCCCGCGGCTGCGCCGCCGCCTACTACCCGGAGACCAATGTCCTGGTGCCCCTGGACGCCACCGCTGATACCAGTAACACCCCCGCCAGCAAGTCCGTGATCGTACGTCTGGAACAATCACCGTCCGCCTAAGCGTTTGCTCAGGCAGTTGAGGAACGACAGAACGACCAGACGACGTACGAAGACGTACGAACACGAACGGAGCCGGGCCCATGGGCGAGCAGACCAGCGTGAAGTTCCCGCAGGAGGTCATCGACGAGTACGCCTCGCTCGGCGTCGACCTGCCCGCCCTGTTCTCCGCCGGGACGCTCGGCACCCGCATGGGCGTGCAGATCACCGAGGCCGCCGCGGAGCGCGTGGTGGGCACGATGCCCGTCGAGGGCAACACGCAGCCCTACGGACTCCTGCACGGCGGGGCTTCCGCGGTGCTCGCCGAGACGCTGGGATCGGTCGGCGCGATGCTGCACGGCGGCACCTCCAAGATCGCGGTGGGTGTCGATCTCAACTGCACCCACCACCGGGGTGTCCGCTCCGGCCAGGTCACCGGAGTGGCCACCCCGGTGCACCGGGGCCGTTCCACCGCCACCTACGAGATCGTGATCACCGACGAGCAGGACAAGCGGGTCTGCACGGCCCGTCTGACCTGCATGCTGCGTGACGTCCGCCCGCAGGACGCGGAGAACGTCCCGGGGGCCACGGCCTGACGGGCGCGCGTCACCTGCTGACGGGCAGTGTGATGCTGCTGACCCCGGCCCGGACGGACAGCTCCGTCCCGGCCGGGTACCGCAGGGTGTAGTCGTGGTCGGTCGAGATCAGCACGACACCCAGCCGGTGCCCCTTCTTGAACACGTGGTCCTGCGGCTGCATCCCCCACCGCAGGCTGTACTCCCGGCCCTCGACGACCTTGCTCTGCCACTCGACGGAGTGCCGGTTGCGGATGTCCAGCCAGCCCCGCGACACGATCTTGAAGTCGGACGTCTCTGTCCGGTGCCGGGTCCTGAAGGCGCATCCGGTGTCACCGGGGATGCCCTCGCCGTAGCAGACCTGCTGGGAGGTGTCGGCGACCGTCCCGGCGACCGCGCGGGTGTCGGTGCCGTAGTCGACCAGCAGCGCGGTGACATACGGTGACGATCCGGCCAGCGAGGCCAGGACCGACACCTCGGGCACACCGTTGACCCGGAGATCGGACGTGAGCGGCCCGGTCGTATACGCGAGGCGGTCGGGACGGGACGTATCGGGAGCGGCGACCAGTTGTTCCGCGGGCACCGTGCGGCCCGTGTCCGTCACCGTCCGCCGCACCGGCATCCCGGGCAGCGGCGACAGGCCGTCGTCGTTCAGCCGCAGGGTGAGATCCCGGGTGCCGCGGGCGGGCCACTCCGACTGCTGCCGCCAGCTGAAGTCCGCCTGTTCGACCTCGACCCGGGGCGCGGTGAGGGCGCCGTTGTCCAGTCCGTACAACCAGTGGTCGAACCACTGGTGAAGCTGCCTCAGCCACTCCTCCATGCGCAGCGGCATGGGATTGACATGGCCCGCCTGGTGCAGCCACAGCTTGCGCGGCACGTCGTACTTCTTCAACGCGTCCCACAGCCGGCCGAAGTGCCGGGTCTTCACGTTCCAGTCGTTGCCGCCGTGCACGACGAAGACACCGGCCTTGATCCTGTGCACGTCACCGAGGTAGTCGCGTTCCTTCCAGTAGCGGCTGAAGTCCCCGGTCACCCGGTCCTGTTCGGCGGTCAGCCGGTCGATGACGGGCTTGCAGATCTCGCGGTCCGCGCGCGTGTGGACGTACTTGGCGAGGACGTCGGTGTCCTCGCCCTGATAGCCGCCGGGTGCCACCACACCGCCGCCGGCGCGGTAGTAGTCGTACCAGGAGGAGATCCCGGAGATCGGCACGATCGCCTTGAGGCCCTCGACACCGGTCGTCGCGACGGCCGTGGGCAGCGTGCCGTTGTACGAGATGCCCATCATCGCCGTGTCGCCGGTCGACCAGGCGGCGCCGACCGGCCGCCCGTCCGGGTCCCAGCCTCTGGCGCGGCCGTTCAGCCAGTCGACGGCGGCCTTCGCGCCGAGGGTCTCGTTGCGTCCCCCGGAGGTCGGGCAGCCGGTGGAACCGCCGGTTCCGAGGCTGTCGACCTGTGCGACCGCGTAGCCGCGCGGCAGGAAGTAGTTGTCCGTGTAACCGGACCAGGGGACGGAAGGACCGGACGGCGCGGTCGATCCCGGCAGGGCGGCCGGGGCGGCCGGTGCCGACGACCCGGATCGTGCGTCCGTGCCCGCGAGCCCGGGGACACGCTCCCCCGGCGCGAGGCGCCTGCCCGTCGGGAGCCCGTCCTCGTCCACGTCGACGTTGTGGTTCTGCACGTCGTTGCCGCCGGCCCAGTAAGGACTCGCCTCGATGATGGTGGCGACCCTGAGACCGGCGTCGGTCTCCTCGGGGCGCAGGATCCTCATCCGCACGGTGTCACGCCGGCCGTCGCCGTCGCTGTCCACCTCGGTCTCGACGTCGACCTGCTGGTACACCGCGTCGGCCCGGGAGAAGACCGGCTGGGTCTCGTTGCCCACGATGCTGAGCGCAGGGGTGTCCGCATGCGCCGCCGGGACCGGCAGCGCCGCCAGCAACGACACGGCCAGCGCGGCCGTGGCCCATCTGAACGACGTGCGGGTGCAGGCCTCGTGGGCCGCGCGTAGTCGGGAGGGTCTCGCCATCGTGCCTGCCTCCAAGGGCCGGGATGTGTGACGATCACGCGGGAAGCGCGCACACATTCCACCGCGCGCGCCGCGGCCGCACCAGAGCGCAACACCGGTGACCCCCCGCCCTCTTGCCCCATCTGCCGCTGTGCCGTTCACTCTCGCTCGACCAGGACGTGCGGGCCCGGCCGGACAAGGCCGCCGCCGAAACCCGGCGCTCGCCGCGCTCGGCCCCCAGGCCTGGACGACCCCTCGTTCCTCGTCGCCGGACACGGCACCCGGGAGGCCCGACGCGGCCCCGGCGGCCACACCCGTCCCGGCGGCGGGGTCCGGACGACTCCTCGGATCCGGCCCGTTGCCGGAGACGCCCGGCCGGGTCTAGCGTCGATGCATGACAAAGGCTGCGCCGCCTCGGATGCGGCGCACCCTTCTGTACTCGCTCACGCTGGCCGCCGCACTGACGACCACGTCGGCCGGCTGCGCGGATCCGCACCCGGGGGAAACCCCCCGGCCCGCGCCCTCGCCGCGTACGACCTCACCCCAGGACCTGTGCACCCGCATCGTCAGCCGGTGGGGGCACCAGCTCCTCGCCGGCGGCGACAGCGGCTACGGCGACTACCAGTCGATGGGTCTTTCCGACGCTCAGTACGAAATCCTGCGCGACACCCTGGACGCCGCCCGTGCCGAGAGGAAGAGGCACAACGGCACAGCCGGAGCAGCGAAGTTGATCAACCGTCAGGCGCGTGAGCGCTGTGCGGAGCACTACCGTGACGGCGTTCCCGGCGACGGGCCCTGGCAATGAGCGGCGTCGGTCCCGTCGAGCCCGGCGAGGGCACCTGGGCGGCGGAGAATCCCCCGCCGCCTCACCGCCGTGGACCGGCCGGACCGTGGGCCCCGCACACGGCGCGTCACCGCCGCACACTGACGGCCGTTCTCGCGCTGTCGGCCGTTGGCGCCGGTGCCTTCTGGCTGTACGCCACCCGGCCCCGCCCCGACCCCGGCCCCTGGCCCGCACAGGTGGTCTCCGTGTCGTACGAGGGCGCCACCGGGGCCCTCGGCCGCACGGACGGGACCCTGCGCTTCTCCGTACTCGTCACCACCGGGCAGGGCCCGCCCGTCACGGTCGAGAGCATCCGGCAGCCCTCCGGAGCCCTGGGCCTGACCGCCTCCCCGAGCCCTCCCTTCGCGGTGAAGGCCGGGTCCGCCCGCAGTGTGTCGATCGTGATCAAAGTGGGCGATTGCGGAATGGCGCCCCGGAATGCCGCCCTTCCTTTCCTCGATGTAACGCTCCGTAATCTCCGCGCAAAACAGGACCAGAGTTTCATCCTCGGCGACCGCTACGCGCGGGACCTGGCCAGGGTCGTGACCGACTACTGCGAGCAACCACCACGGCTGTCATGACCAAAAACCAGGAACAGTCATGCACTCCATGCCGCAAATCCGTTCGGGATAACAAGAGCGTCACAGCATTGCCCAGACCAGTGCTGAATTCCCATTTACCCGCTTAGAGTCACGGCCAGTCACCGCGCCACCGGAATCCTTGCCAGTAAGGCTCCAGCGCTCGACTCGGTGCTCCAAAGGGAGACACCGTGCCAGGTGAAAGGACCAGATTCGTGCGTCAACGTTCGCTCATAGCCATAACCGCTGCACTTGCTGCGGGGGCACTCACCCTTACCGCCTGTGGCTCGCGCGACGACAAGGGCGGAGACTCTGCGGCCGGTGGCGACACCACCGTGGTCATCGGTGTCGACGCGCCGCTCACCGGCGACCTCTCGGCGCTGGGACTCGGCATCAAGAACTCCGTGGACCTTGCGGCCAAGCAGGCCAACGAGAAGAAGTACGTCAAGGGCGTCACCTTCAAGGTCGAGGCGCTCGACGACCAGGCGCAGCCCTCCTCGGGTCAGCAGAACGCCACCAAGCTTGTCGCCAACAAGGACGTCCTCGGGGTCGTCGGCCCGCTGAACTCCTCCGTCGCCGAGTCGATGCAGAAGGTCTTCGACGACGCCAAGCTCGTCCAGGTGTCCCCCGCCAACACCAACCCGGCCCTGACCCAGGGTCCGGACTGGAACAGCGGCACCAAGAAGCGCCCGTACAACTCGTACTTCCGTACGGCCACCACGGACGCCATCCAGGGCCCCTTCGCCGCGCAGTACCTCTTCAACGACGCCAAGAAGAAGAAGGTCTTCGTCGTCGACGACAAGAAGACCTACGGCGCCGGCCTCGCGGCCACCTTCAAGGCCGAGTTCACCAAGCTGGGCGGCAAGGTCGCCGGCGAGGACCACGTGAACCCGGAGACCAAGGACTTCTCCGCGGTCGCCACCAAGATCAAGAACTCGGGTGCCGACGTCGTCTACTACGGCGGCGAGTACCCGGCGGCCGGCCCGCTGAGCAAGCAGATCAAGAAGGCCGGCGCCAAGATCCCGCTGGTCGGCGGTGACGGCATCTACAGCGCCGAGTTCATCAAGCTCTCCGGCAAGGAGGGTGCGGGCGACCTCGCCACCTCCGTCGGCGCGCCCGTCGAGACCCTGCCGTCCGCCAAGGAGTTCGTCGCGAACTACAAGGAGGCCGGTTACAAGGAGGCCTTCGAGGCCTACGGCGGCTACTCCTACGACTCGGCCTGGGCGATCATCGAGGCCGTGAAGAAGGCCGTCGAGGACAACGACGGAAAGCTTCCCGAGTCCAAGGACGCCCGCGTCAAGGTCCTCGACGCGATGAAGAGCGTCTCCTTCGACGGTGTGACCGGCAAGGTCTCGTTCGACGAGTTCGGCGACGCCACCAACAAGCAGCTCACCGTCTACCAGTACAAGGGCGCCGCCTGGGCCCCCGTCAAGTCCGGTACGTTCACCGGCTGATCTCCACTCCGCATCACATCCTGGCCGCGCGGGGCGCTGCACCAAGCGCCCCGCGCGGTGTCATATCCGGCGAAAGACTTCGGAGGACCTGCGGTGCACGAACTGCCGCAACAGCTGGTCAACGGCCTGCTACTCGGATCGATGTACGGGTTGGTTGCCATTGGCTACACGATGGTCTACGGCATCGTCCAGCTCATCAACTTCGCCCACGGCGAGATCTTCATGACCGGTGGCTTCGGTGCCCTCACGGTCTGGCTGGCGCTCCCCGCCGGCACCACCATGTGGGTGGCCCTGCCACTCATGCTCATCGGGGCAATCCTCGTCGCCACCACCATCGCGGTCGGGGCCGAGCGCTTCGCCTACAGGCCGCTGCGCAACGCGCCACGGCTCGCACCGCTCATCACGGCCATCGGCCTCTCCCTCGCCCTGCAGCAGGCGGTGTGGGCGTGGTACCCCGGAGCCAAGTCCTCCCTCTCCTTCCCGGAGATCCCCGGCGGCCCCTTCCACATCGGCTCCGTCACCATCCAGACCGGTGACGTCTTCCTGCTGATCGCGGCCCCCATATCCATGGCCGTCCTGGGCTACTTCGTCATGAAGACCCGTACCGGACGCGGCATGCAGGCGACCGCCCAGGACCCGGACACCGCGAAGCTCATGGGCATCAACACCGACCGCATCATCGTGGTCGCGTTCGCCCTGGGTGCCGCCTTCGCCGCGATCGGGGCCGTCGCGTACGGCCTCAAGTACGGCGAGGTCAACTTCCGGATGGGCTTCCTGCTCGGCCTCAAGGCCTTCACGGCCGCAGTTCTCGGCGGCATCGGCAACATCTACGGCGCCATGATCGGCGGCCTCGTCCTCGGCATCGCCGAGACCATGGCCACCGCCTTCGTCGCCGACGTCCCTGGCATGCAGCAGCTCGGCGGCCAGGCCTGGGCCGATGTCTGGGCGTTCGTACTCCTCATCCTCGTGCTGCTCTTCCGGCCTCAGGGTCTGCTGGGCGAGCGCGTGGCGGACAGGGCGTGATCAACATGACTACTGAGACCACCACCGCGGACACCCCGCGCACCCCCGCGGCCGAGGCGAGCACCGGCCTCATCGCCCTGCCCCCGCGTATCGCCCGGGCCACCGCCACGGCCGGTGGCGCACTCGCCGTCGTCTCCGCCTTCATGTCCTGGACCTGGACCGCCGCGTTCCCCGGCAACCTCACGGTCTACGGCTACCCGGGCGGGCTGCAGTGGCTCGTCCTCATCGGCGGCGCTCTCACCGCCCTGTTCGGCCTCGCGTCGTACGGAGTCAAGGGCACCCGCTGGCTCGCCCCCGCCGGAGCCGACGCAGCCATCAAGGTCGCCGCCCTCGGCACCTTCGCCACCGCCTGGTACACGGTCCTCGCGATCAGCACCCAGCTCGGCGGCCTCGTCAACCTCGAGCCGGGCGGCTTCGTGGCCGCCGCTGCCTCGCTCGTCGCACTCGTCGGCGCACTCGCCCTGCCGTTCGAGCGGCCGGCGACCGAGCCCGCCGACCCCGAGGACACCGGCTGGGACCAGTTCAAGCACAACGCCGCCAACAAGTGGACGGTGGTCAAGGCCGCCTTCGCGAGCGGCACCCTCACCCCGGCACGAAAGCTCCCCGGCTGGGTCGAGATCCTCATTCTCAGCGCGGTGCTCGCACTCGGACTCGCTGTCTTCACCTACGGCATCGGCACCGAGTACGACGAGCTGTTCATCGGCTTCTTCATCACCGCCTGCTTCGGCTTCGCGGCCCTCAGCAAGGCGGGACTCGCCCAGCGCGTCTCGGCGATCGCCGCCCGCCACCGCAACGTGGCCATGGTCGGTGCCTTCGCCGCCGCCGCGGCCTTCCCCTTCACCCAGTCGGACGACCAGTACGCGACCATCGGCGTCAACATCCTGATCTTCGCCACCGTCGCACTGGGACTGAACATCGTCGTCGGCCTCGTGGGCCTGCTCGACCTCGGATACGTCGCCTTCCTCGGCGTCGGTGCCTACGCCGCCGCCATGGTCTCCGGCTCCCCGTCGTCACCGTTCGGCCTCCACCTGCCGTTCTGGGCCGCCATCCTTGTCGGCGCCGCCGCATCCATGGTGTTCGGCGTCCTCATCGGTGCCCCGACCCTGCGGCTGCGCGGTGACTACCTCGCCATCGTGACGCTCGGCTTCGGTGAGATCTTCCGTATCGCCGTCAACAACATGGACGGGACCTCCGGCCCGGACATCACCAACGGCTCCAACGGCATCTCGTCGATCCCGAACCTCAGCATGTTCGGCTTCGACTTCGGTGCCGAACACACCATCGCCGGGTTCACCATCGGCCGGTTCGCGAACTACTTCCTGCTCATGCTGCTGGTCACGCTCGTCGTGGTCATCGTCTTCCGGCGCAGCTCCGAATCCCGCATCGGCCGCGCCTGGGTCGCCATCCGCGAGGACGAGACCGCCGCAGAAGCCATGGGCATCAACGGCTTCCGCGTCAAGCTCATCGCCTTCGCCCTCGGCGCCGCCCTCGCCGGCCTCGCCGGCGCGGTCCAGGCCCACGTCACCTACACCGTGACGCCCGAGCAGTACCAGTTCGCCCACGTCGTGCCGCCCAACTCGGCCTTCCTGCTCGCCGCGGTCGTCCTCGGCGGCATGGGCACCATCAGCGGTCCGCTCGTCGGCGGCGCACTGCTCTACCTCATCCCGAACAAGCTGCAGTTCCTCGGTGACAAGCAGCTCCTCGCCTTCGGTGTGGCGCTCATCCTCCTGATGCGCTTCCGCCCCGAGGGCCTGATCCCCAACCGTCGTCGCCAGCTCGAGTTCCACGAGAACGAGGAAGCGCCCGCCACCCTCACCAAGGCAGGTGTCTGAACATGACCACCGACACCACCACGAAGGCGACCGCCCCGACGCCGACCGGCGAGACGGTCCTCGACGCGCGCGGCGTCACCATGCGATTCGGCGGCCTCACCGCCGTACGCTCCGTCGACCTCACGGTCAACAGCGGCGAGATCGTCGGTCTCATCGGCCCCAACGGCGCCGGCAAGACCACGTTCTTCAACTGCCTCACCGGCCTCTACATCCCCACCGAGGGTGAGGTCAGGTACAAGGGCACGGTGCTGCCGCCGAAGTCCTTCAAGGTCACGGCCGCCGGCATCGCCCGCACGTTCCAGAACATCCGGCTCTTCAGCAACATGACCGTGCTGGAGAACGTGCTCGTCGGACGCCACACCCGCACCAAGGAGGGCCTCTGGTCCGCCCTGCTGCGCGGCCCCGGCTTCCACAAGGCCGAAGCGTCCTCGCGCAAGCGGGCCATGGAACTCCTGGAGTTCGTCGGACTCGCCCCCAAGGCCGAGCACCTCGCCCGCAACCTGCCCTACGGCGAGCAGCGCAAGCTGGAGATCGCCCGGGCGCTCGCGAGCGAACCCGGACTGCTGCTCCTCGACGAGCCCACCGCGGGCATGAACCCGCAGGAGACCCGGGCCACCGAGGAACTGGTCTTCGCGATCCGGGACATGGGCATCGCCGTCCTCGTCATCGAGCACGACATGCGCTTCATCTTCAACCTCTGCGACCGGGTCGCCGTACTCGTCCAGGGCCAGAAGCTCGTCGAGGGCGACAGCGAGACCGTGCAGAGCGACGAGCGCGTCATCGCCGCGTACCTCGGTGAGCCCTTCGAGGGTGAGCCCGGTGAGGCGGAGGCGGCGGAGGTCGCCGAGGCGGAGGCAGCCGCCGGGGTCGCTGTCGCGGCCGGTGCGGCCGACGCCGAGGCCGACGCCGACGCCGACGCCGAAGGTGACGACGACGCCGAGGCCGACGCCGACCCGGCCCCGGACGAGGCCGAAACGCCGGACGAGGCAAAGGACGACGCGCCCCAAGCCTCGACCGACGGTGACAGCGACAGTGACGCCGCCAAGGCCTCCGGCTCGGGCAAGGAGAACGACTGATGACCGCACTGCTCGAGGTCGAGGACCTGCGCATCGCCTACGGAAAGATCGAGGCCGTCAAGGGCATCTCGTTCAAGGTCGAAGCGGGCGAGGTCGTCACCCTCATCGGCACCAACGGCGCCGGCAAGACCACCACCCTGCGCACACTGTCCGGCCTGCTCAAGCCCGTCGGCGGACAGATCAAGTTCAACGGCAAGTCGCTGCGCAAGGTCCCCGCCCACCAGATCGTCTCGCTCGGACTCGCCCACTCCCCCGAGGGGCGGCACATCTTCCCGCGCATGACGATCGAGGACAACCTGCTCCTCGGCGCCTTCCTCCGCAACGACAAGGAAGGCATCACCAGGGACGTCCAGCGCGCCTACGACCTCTTCCCCATCCTGGGTGAACGCCGGAAGCAGGCCGCCGGAACCCTGTCCGGCGGTGAGCAGCAGATGCTCGCAATGGGCCGGGCTCTGATGTCCCAGCCCAAGCTCCTCATGCTGGACGAGCCCTCGATGGGCCTCTCGCCGATCATGATGCAGAAGATCATGGCGACCATCGCCGAGCTCAAGTCCCAGGGCACCACGATTCTGCTCGTCGAGCAGAACGCCCAGGCCGCGCTCTCCCTGGCCGACCACGGTCATGTCATGGAGATCGGCAAGATCGTCCTGTCCGGCAGCGGACGGGACCTCCTCCACGACGAGTCGGTCCGCAAGGCCTACCTCGGCGAGGACTGATCCTCACGGATCCACGGGAGAGGCCCGCACCCCCGACGGGGTGCGGGCCTCTCGCACGTACACGCTCCGACGAAGACGCCGGGCACCGAGGGGCTACTGCCCCTTCGCCGCCTTCTTCTCCTCCGCGTCCTCGATGACCGCCTCTGCCACCTGCTGCATCGACAGCCGCCGGTCCATCGACGTCTTCTGGATCCACCGGAACGCCGCCGGCTCCGTCAGCCCGTACTGCGTCTGCAGAATGCTCTTCGCCCGGTCCACCAGCTTCCGCGTCTCCAGCCGCTGCGAGAGGTCCGCGACCTCCTGCTCCAGCGCCTTCAGCTCCGCGAACCGCGACACCGCCATCTCGATGGCAGGCACCACATCGCTCTTGCTGAACGGCTTCACCAGATAGGCCATGGCCCCCGCGTCCCGGGCCCGCTCGACCAGGTCCCGCTGCGAGAACGCGGTCAGCATCAGAACCGGGGCGATCGACTCCTCGGCGATCTTCTCCGCCGCGGAGATCCCGTCGAGAACCGGCATCTTCACGTCGAGGATCACGAGGTCCGGGCGGTGCTCCCGGGCGAGCTCGACGGCCTTCTGACCGTCCCCGGCCTCACCGACGACCGTGTACCCCTCTTCCTCGAGCATCTCTTTGAGGTCGAGGCGGATGAGTGCCTCGTCCTCGGCGATGACGACACGGGTCGTCAGCGGCGGGACGTGCGACTTGTTGTCGTCGTCGGCGACGGGCTGGGGCGACTCGGGGGCGGTCACTGGGGCTCCTCGGTGCGGGGCAGGTACTGCTCCCCATGAGCCTACCCAGCTGCGGTAAGGTGGACGGGCAGCGGGTCGGGGAAAACCTTCGAATCCGCGAGCCCCGGTAGCCCAATTGGCATGAGGCAATGGATTCAAAACCCATACAGTGTCGGTTCGAGTCCGACCCGGGGCACTTTTCCTTCGATTCCAAGGTCACTGCAAGTCGACCGGAATTCACCTGACCGCGTGAGCTACCCGCGGTTATCGACCGAGCAACGCAGGGAGGCGCGAAGCTCGGCCATATGTACGACCTGGAGACCCGCAAGAAGGCCGTGGCACTCGTGGCTCAAGGCCGCAGCCTGAACTCCGTGAGTAAACAGACCGGCATTTCGCGCTGGGCGATACGTGGCTGGCTCACTCGTATCGAACCGCTCCCCCGTATGCTCACCCAGGTCGCCCCGTGCGCAAGATGCGGTCCCGACCAGGCGGTTCCGGAAGATCCGGCGGCATACTCCTACCTCCTCGGCCTCTACCTGGGCGACGGCTGCATCAGTCCGCAACGCCGCGACGGCTACGTCCTCCGAATCTTCTGCGCCGACGCGTGGCCGGGGCTCATCGAACAGTGCCGAAAGGCAGTTGTCGCTTCCCTCCCAGGAGCCAGGACATACGACGTTCAGAAGCAGGGCTGCGTATCCGTGACCAGCTACAGCCGGCACTGGCCCTGCTACTTCCCCCAGCACGGCCCCGGCAAGAAGCACGAACGCCCCATCGTCCTCGAACCCTGGCAGCAGGAGATCGTCGACGCCCACTCCTGGGAGTTCGTCCGCGGGCTCGTCCACTCCGACGGGTGCAGGAGCATGAACTGGACCACCCGCATAGTGGGCGGCGTCCGGAAGCGGTACGAATACCCGCGCTACTGGTTCACGAATGTCTCGGACGACGTCCGGCAGCTCTACACCGACACCCTCGACAAGCTCGGGGTCGAGTGGAAGCTGTGCACGCGCGGCGGAAGGCCGTACAACATCTCCGTCGCCCGACGCGCCTCCGTCGAGCTCATGGACGCGCACGTCGGGCCGAAGTACTGACCGGCTGCCCGGGCGGGCGGTGTTCCGCACGCGCGATGGCCGCGTGTGGGACACCGCCCCGGGCAGCACTCGCTCAGGCGTGGAGCAGCTGGTTGAAGAACGCCCGGTACTGCTGGAGTGCCATGCGAAGTTCCTCGGTCTGGACCTCCTGGCCTCGGCTCCACTGGGACTCGAGGTCCTGCTTGTGGTCGGAGAAGGTCGCGGCCAGGGACTGGATCACCTCGGCGACCAGGGCGTCCGCGGTGCGGACGGCTTCGCGGGGGTCGTCGACGAAGGTGCCCTGGATCTGCTGCCAGCGGTCGCGGAAGCTCTCGGCGTCCCCGGAGGGGATGAGGGGTGGCTGGCCGTCGTCGGGGCCCGGCTCCGCTGCCGCCGCCGGACCGGCGTCCGGTTCCTCGCCGAGGTCCGCGGCTGGGCCATCCGCGGAGGGTACTTCCGTGGTCCCGGGCACTGCCGTGGCCTCGCCGGGGTAGGCGGGCGCGGGCCTGTCGGGGACCATGTCCTCGTGTGCCGTGGTGTCCTGCTTGGGGTGGGCGAGGTCCTCGGTCGTGAGGCCTCTCTCCGGCGATGAGCCCCTGGTCGTTTCCGGGTTTCGCATATCAAGTCACCTCGTCGGCGCGGGTCAGGCCGCGTCGTGCCGTGTGTGTCGGGGGGTTCGGGTGTTCTGGCCGCTGTTGCCGAGCAGTTCCTGGAAGAGCGCGCGGTAGTGGACCATGGCGCCGCGCAGTTCCTCCGTGGTGGCGCTGCCGTCCCTGTTGCGGATGTTGATCTCGTGGGCGACCCGATAGTGCTCGAGGGTGCGTCCGTGTTCCACGGAGAGGTCGCGGAGCTGCTGCTCGTAGCCTTCCGTGGGGTAGCCGCGTTCGCCCATGACGCGGGTGACCAGGCGGTCGGCGTCGTCGACGCTCTGGCTCGGCCGGTCGACGAAGCTTTCTTGTGCGCGCTTCCATTCTTCGGCGTAGCGGTCTCGGGCCTCGGCAGGCAGTTCCCTGATGTCGAGGTCGTGGTGCCGCTGCTCGCGGGCACGAAGGTCGCGTTCGGCGGACCCCCTGCTGTCCTCGGTGTCGAGGGTCCGGTCGTACTCGGGTCCGAACCGTTCTTGGAGCCGGCGCCGGCGCATGGTGATCCATACCGCTGTCGCGATGAGGATCAGAACGACTGCGACAGCGACGATGATGGCGATGAGAGTTCCTGTGGACATCCGGACCTCCGCTGGCGTCCGTTGTCGGCGAGCCCTGTAGGCCTCCTGTAGTCGCCCGACTGCCCGAAAAGGTCCGTGGCAAACGCCGTCAGGTGCTCGGGGAGTCGTCCTCGCCGATGTGGTGCACGCGGACCAGGTTGGTGGAGCCGGCGACTCCGGGCGGGGAGCCGGCGGTGATCACGACGAGATCGCCTTTGCGGCAGCGGCCGATCCGCAGGAGTTCTTCGTCGACCTGGGCGACCATCGCGTCCGTGGACTCGGCCTGGGGGACCAGGAAGGTCTCGACACCCCAGGTGAGGTTGAGCTGGGAGCGGGTGGCGGGGTCGGGGGTGAAGGCCAGGAGGGGGATCGGGGACCGGTAGCGGGAGAGGCGCCGGACGGTGTCGCCGGACTGGGTGAAGGCGACGAGGAACTTGGCTCCGAGGAAGTCGCCCATTTCGGCGGCGGCGCGGGCGACGGCTCCGCCCTGGGTGCGGGGTTTGTTGCGTTCGGTGAGTGGGGGGAGGCCTTTGGCGAGGATGTCTTCCTCGGCGGCTTCGACGATCCGCGACATGGTCCTGACGGTTTCGACGGGGTGTTTGCCGACGCTGGTTTCGCCGGAGAGCATCACTGCGTCGGTTCCGTCGATGACGGCGTTGGCGACGTCGGAGGCCTCGGCGCGGGTGGGCCGGGAGTTGTCGATCATCGAGTCGAGCATCTGGGTGGCGACGATGACCGGCTTGGCGTTGCGTTTGGCCAGTTTGACCGCGCGCTTCTGGACGACGGGGACCTGCTCGAGGGGCATCTCGACGCCGAGGTCACCGCGGGCGACCATGATGCCGTCGAATGCGGCGACGATGCCGTCGATGTTGTCGACGGCCTGGGGTTTCTCGATCTTCGCGATGACGGGGAGGCGGCGGCCTTCCTCGTCCATGATGCGGTGGACGTCGTCGATGTCGCGTCCGGTACGGACGAAGGAGAGGGCGATGATGTCGGCGCCGGTCCTGATCGCCCAGCGGAGGTCTTCGACGTCCTTGCGGGACAGTGCCGGGACGGAGACGGCGACGCCGGGGAGGTTGAGGCCCTTGTGGTCGGAGATCACGCCGCCTTCGACGACGGTCGTGTGGACGCGGGGGCCGTCGACCTTGGTGACTTCGAGGGCGACGCGTCCGTCGTCGACGAGGATGCGTTCTCCGGCGGTCACGTCGTCGGCGAGGCCGGAGTACGTTGTTCCGCAGGTGTGGCGGTCACCCTCCACGGGTTCGACGGTGATGGTGTACTCGTCACCGCGTTCAAGGAGTACCGGTCCTTCGCGGAAACGCCCGAGGCGGATCTTCGGGCCTTGAAGGTCGGCGAGGACTCCGACGCTGTGCCCGATTTCGTCGGAGGCCTTGCGGACGCGGTGGTAGCGCTCCTCGTGCTCGGCGTAGGTGCCGTGGCTGAGATTGAAGCGGGCGACGTCCATTCCGGCCTCGACCAGCGCCTTGATCTGGTCGTACGAGTCGGTGGCGGGCCCCAGGGTGCAGACGATCTTTGCTCGGCGCATGGTTCGAGCCTATGGCTTACCGGCCGGTAGCGAATTGGTGGCGCATGGCCACTCAACAACCTTTACGTGAAGGGTTGTTGACAAGTATTGAATTGTGCACGGGGCCGCTCTTCTGAGCATTTCGGCTCGCGGGTCACAGCTGCGGCGGTGTCATCGTGAAGCGCGCGTTCACCTGGGCGTACACGGTCTGGCGCTGCGGTTCGAGGTCGAGCGCCGGGGCCGATTCGCCGGCCGCGCCCGCGAAGGCCGCGGAGCGCATCGCGCCCTGGGCGGGAGGCATGCCGTAGGACGCGGGGGCCTCGGCACCGAGGTCGGCGAGTTCGACGAGGGCGGCGAGGCGGGCGCCGAGGGCGTCGGCGTATTCGCGGGCGCGCTGGACGGCTTCCCGGACGGCCGTGCGGCGGGCCTCGCCGTGGGACGGGGAGTCGGGGCGCAGGGACCACCAGGGGCCGTCGACGCGGGTGAGCTCCAGGTCGGCGAGGCGGGTGGTGAGTTCGCCGAGGGCGGTGAAGTCGGCGAGGACCGCGGTGATGTGGACGCGGCCGTGGTAGGCGCGGACGCGCTCGCCCCGGCCGTGTCTGGTCAGTTCGGGGCTGATGGAGAACGCGCCGGTCTCCAGCTTTTCGACGGCTTCCCCGTACGACTTGATGAGTTCGAGCGCCTGGCCGTTGCGGTGGGTGAGGTCTTCCAGGGCGCTGCGGCGGTCCGTTCCGCGGGCGCCGATCGTCACGCCGATGGTGGCGATCTCCGGGTCGACCTCCAGGCGCGCTTCGCCGCGGACGGCCACGCGTGGTGTCTCGGGGGTTCCGTACGGTGCCGGTGCGGCGGTGTCACTCGTCATCGTGGACTCCCTCACTTCGCTGACCGTTGTCCTCGAATCACTTTCGCACGGGCGCGTGCTGCGCCAGAATCTACGCGCGTTGTGCCACTGAACGAGGAGATCACATGCCGCTGAATCGAAGGACGTTCCTGGGCCGTTCGGCCGCCGCCGGAGCCGGCGTCGCCGTCGCGGGGGCGGTCGCCGTCCCGGCCGAGGCCCATGGACACGACCACGGCCACGGACGGCCGCCGAAGCGGTACTCGTTCACCGTCATGGGCACGACCGACCTGCACGGCAATGTCTTCAACTGGGACTACTTCACGGACAAGGAGTTCGACGACAAGAGCCACAACGACGTGGGCCTTGCCAAGATCTCCACCCTGGTACGGCAGGTCAGGCTCGAGAAGGGGCGCCGCAACACCCTGCTCATCGACGCCGGTGACACCATCCAGGGCACCCAGCTCTCGTACTACTACGCGAAGGTCGACCCGATCACCGCCCGCCGGGGCCCGGTCCACCCCATGGCGCAGGCCATGAACGCCATCGGCTACGACGCCGCAGCGCTCGGCAACCACGAGTTCAACTACGGCATACCGGTGCTGCGGAAGTTCGAGGAGCAGTGCGACTTCCCGTTGCTCGGCGCCAACGCGCTCGACGCGAAGACCCTGCGGCCCGCCTTCGCGCCGTACAGCATGCACCGGCTCCGCACCCCGTGCGGCCGGGATGTGAAGGTCGCGGTCCTCGGGCTCACCAACCCGGGTATCGCGATCTGGGACAAGGCCAACGTCAGCGGGAAGATGGTGTTCCCGGGTCTTGAGGAGCAGGCCGCGAAGTGGGTGCCGAAGCTGCGCTCGATGGGTGCGGACGTCGTCATCGTCTCGGCCCATTCCGGTTCCAGCGGCACGTCCTCGTACGGTGACCAGCTCCCGTACATCGAGAACGCGGCGGCTCTTGTCGCCGAGCAGGTGCCGGGCATCGACGCGATCCTCGTCGGGCACGCGCACACGGAGATCGTCGAGTACTTCGTCACCAACAAGCAGACCGGTAAGCAGGTCGTGCTGTCGGAGCCGCTGAAGTGGGGCCAGCGCCTGACCCTCTTCGACTTCGGCCTCGTGTGGGAGAAGGGGCGCTGGAGCGTCGAGAAGGTGGGCGCGAAGGTCCTCAACTCGAACACCGTCGCGGAGGACCCGGCGATCGCCGAGCTGCTCGGGGACGAGCACAAGAAGGTCGTGGCGTACGTCAACCAGGTCATCGGCACGTCCACCGCCGCCATGGCCACGGCCGAGGCGCCGTGGAAGGACGAGCCGATCATCGATCTGATCAACCAGGTGCAGGCGGAGACGGTGAAGGCGGCGCTGGCGGGCGGCCAGTACGCGGCTCTGCCGGTGCTCTCGCAGGCTTCGTGCTTCTCCCGTACCGCGGCGATCCCGGCGGGGCAGGTGACGATCAAGGACGCGGCGGGTCTGTATCCGTTCGAGAACACGCTGGAGGCCCGGCTGATGACCGGTGCCCAGCTGAAGGACTACCTGGAGTACTCGGCCAGGTATTACGTCCAGACCCCGGCGGGGGCGCCCGTGGACACGGCGAAGCTGACGAACGCCGACAGCATCCCGGACTACAACTACGACGCGGTTTCCGGGCTGACGTACGAGATCGACATCGCGAAGCCGGCCGGGTCGCGGATCGTCGGTCTGTCGTTCGAGGGCAAGCCGGTCGATCCGGCGGCGCAGTTCGTGCTGGCGGTGAACAACTACCGGGCGAGCGGCGGTGGCGCGTTCCCGCATGTCGCGAAGGCCCAGCAGTTGTGGGCGAATTCGGACGAGATCCGCAACACGATCATTCAGTGGGTGACGGCGAAGGGCACGGTGGATCCGGCCACGTTCGCGTCCGTGGGCTGGAAGCTGACCCGGGACGGAGTTGCGGTCTTCTAGGTGGTGGGCCGCCGCCACCGGCGGTTCCGCAGTGGACCGCCGGCCGGCGGCACGACCGGCCGGAAGACAGCTTTCAGCACCGGTCGTCGAGGGGAACGAGGTGGGGCGCCTGGCCGGGAACGCCGGGTGCCTCGCGCCGTTCCAGGCCGAAGCTGGTGAAGGCGGTGCGGCGTGGCAGGGGATAGAGCTCCTTGCCGGTGAGGGAGTTGAGGATGGTCGCGCTGCGCCAGGAGGCGAGGCCGAGGTCGGGGGTGCCGACGCCGTGAGTGTGCCGCTCGGCGTTCTGGACGTACACCGAGCCGGTGAGGGCGGGGTCGAGAACGAGGCGGAACTGGTCGTCGATGCGGGGGCGTCCGGAGGAGTCGCGGCGCATGCAGGGGTCCAGTCCGGCGAGGATCCGGTCGAGTGGGCGTTCGCGGTAGCCGGTGGCGAGGACGACGGCGTCGGTGGTGAGGCGGGAGCGGGTGCCTTGCTGGAGGTGTTCCAGGTGCAGTTCCACCTTGGTGGTGGCGACCCGGCCGGCGGTGCGGACCTGGACGCCGGGGGTGAGGACGGCGTCGGGCCAGCCGCCGTGCAGGGTGCGGCGGTAGAGCTCTTCGTGGATGGCGCCGATGGTGTCGGCGTCGATGCCTTTGTGGAGCTGCCACTGCTGGGGGACGAGGCCGTCCCGTACGGCTTCGGGCAGGGCGTGGAAGTAGCGGGTGTAGTCGGGCGTGAAGTGTTCGAGGCCGAGCTTGGAGTACTCCATGGGGGCGAAGGCCTCGGTGCGGGTCAGCCAGTGGATCTTCTCGGCTCCTGCGGGGCGGGCGCGCAGGAGGTCGAGGAAGACCTCGGCGCCCGACTGGCCGGAGCCGATGACGGTGATGTGCCCGGCCGCGAGGAGCCGCTCGCGGTGCTCGAGGTAGTCGGCGGAGTGCAGCACGGGAGCGGCGGGGGCTTCGACGAGGGGTTTCAGTGGTTCGGGGACGAAGGGCTCGGTGCCGATGCCGAGGGCGATGTGGCGGGTGTAGGTGCGACCGAGTGATTCCGCTTCCCCGTGGGCGTCGAGGCGGGTGAAGTCGACCTCGAACAGGGACCGTTCCGGGTTCCAGCGGACCGCGTCGACCTGGTGGCCGAAGTGGAGTCCGGGGAGCAGGCCGCTGACCCAGCGGCAGTACGCGTCGTACTCGGCGCGCTGGATGTGGAACTTCTCGGAGAAGTAGAAGGGGAAGAGCCGGTCGCGGGCCTTGAGGTAGTTCAGGAACGACCAGCGGTTCGCGGGGTCGGCGAGGGTCACCAGGTCGGCGAGGAAGGGAACTTGGAGGGTGGCGCCGTCGATGAGCAGTCCTGGGTGCCAGTGGAAGGCGGGGCGCTGCTCGTAGAAGACGGCGGCGATGCCGCCCGGGCCCTCTCCGTGCCGCAGTCCGTGGGCGAGTGCGGCCAGGGAGAGGTTGAACGGTCCGATGCCGATGCCCACCAGGTCGTGGGGCCGGTCGAGGTCGTGGGCGCCGGGGGCGGGCGTGCCGGTCATCGGGTGGTGCTGCCTTCCACGAGTGCGATCAGGGTGGCGAGGTCTCCGGGGCCGGTGTGGGGGTTGAGGAGGGTGGCCTTGAGCCAGAGGCGGTCGTCGGCGCGGGCGCGGCCGAGTACGGCCCGGCCCTGGTGCAGGAGGGCGCGGCGGATCTCGGCGACGGTTTCGTCGCTCGCTCCGCGGGGGCGGAAGAGGACGGTGGTCAGGACGGGCCGGTGGTGGAGTTCCAGGGCCGGGTGCTTCTCGATGAGGTCGGCGAGGTCCTGGGCGGCGGTGAGGGTGCGGTCGACGAGGGCGGCGAGCCCGCTGCTGCCGAGGGCGCGGAGGGTGACGGCGATCTTGAGGATGTCGGGGCGCCGGGTCGTGCGGAGGGAGCGGCCGAGGAGGTCGGGGATTCCGGCTTCGGTGTCGTCGTCGGCGTTCAGATAGTCGGCGGTGTGGGTGAGGGGGGCGAGCAGGGTGCTGTCGCGGACGGCGAGGAGTCCGGCCGGGATCGGCTGCCAGCCCAGTTTGTGCAGGTCGAGGGTGACGGTCCTGGCGCGGTCCAGGCCTCGGAGCCGGTCGCGGTGGCGGGGGCTGAAGAGCAGCATGGCGCCGTAGGCGGCGTCGATGTGGAGTTCGGCGCCGTGTCTGTCGCAGAGGTCGGCGATGTCCGGGAGCGGGTCGATGCTGCCGGTGTCGGTGGTGCCGGCGGTGGCGGTGACGAGCAGCGGGCCGTGGAGGCCGGTGAGGGTGGCGTCGAGGGCGGCGAGGTCGGTGGTGCCGCCGGGGGCGGGGACGGTGACCGGCTCGGGGAGGCCGAGCAGCCAGGCGGCGCGCCGGACGGAGTGGTGGGTGTGGCTGCCGCAGACGACCTGGACGGTGCCGTGCCGCTCGCGGGCGAGGAGCAGGGCGAGCTGGTTGGCCTCGGTGCCGCCGGTGGTGACGAGTGCGTCGGGGTGCTGGGCCCGCGGGTACACCTCGGCGGCGAGGGCGCCGGTGACCTGGGCCTCCAGGGCGGATGCGGCGGGTGCCTGGTCCCAGGAGTCCTGTGAGGGGTTGAGTGCGGACGCGGCGAGGTCGGCGGCGGCGGCGAGCGCGAGGGGCGGGGAGTGGAGATGGGCGGCGCACAGCGGGTCCGCGGGGTCCGCGGCGCCGTGTGCGAGGGTGCGTACGAGGGTGCGCAGGGCTTCGTGGGCGCCGGTGCCGTGTTGGGGGATGACGGGGGCGACGGCGTCCCGCACCGCCCTGTCCACCGCTTCGGGTCCGCCGGACGGCAGCGGTCCGCCGCGTGCGGCGGCGCCTTCCCTCAACGCGTCGAGTACCACGGCCAGAAGGGGCCGCAGGGCGTCATGCCCTGCGACCCCTCCGGCAAGGGGCGGGATGCTCATACGGGCGGGTCCTTCTGGTGTGCGGGAACAGCTGCACCAGGGTGGACTCGTCGCATGACCGCGTGGGCCGGGGTCGGGTCATCTCAACCCGAAAGGGGGACCTTCCCGGCGTTCCCGGGCTGCTCGGGTTCCGCGCCCGCCGCGGCGGTTCCTGCCGCCGCGTCCCGTACGGCCAGCGCGCGCCGCAGATCGTCGAGCTGGTCGACGAGCTTGCGGCGCAGGGCCGGGATCATCCCGGTGCCGGCGAGGCAGTCCTCGCCGTGGCGGAGGGAGTCGGCGTCGACGGCGTGGAACGGGAAGGCGTAGCGGCCGGCCGCTTCGGCGATGGCGGGGCCGCGGCGGGCGGCGAGGGCGACGGCCGCGGGGTAGAAGCGCGGCACGTAGTCCCGTACGAGATCGGCCTGTTCGGGCTGCCAGAAGCCCTGGGCGGTGGCGGTGAACAGGTAGTTGGAGAGGTCGTCGGATTCGAAGAGCCGGGACCAGGCGGCCTCCTTGGCCTCCGGGGTGGGGAGGGCGGCGCGGCAGCGGGCTGCGCCTTCCTGGCCGGTGGCGCTGGGGTCGCGGTCGAGTTCGGCGGCGATCTCGGCCTCGTCGGTGGCGCCGAGGACGGCGAGCCTGGCGAGGATGCGCCAGCGCAGCTCGGGGTCGAGTTCGGGTCCGCCGGGGACGCTGCCGCCCTCGAGCCAGTCGTGGAGTCCGTTGGGGTGGGCGGCGGAGTCGATGAAGTGGCGTACGGCGGTGAGCCGCAGGCCGGGGCTGCGGCCGTCCTCGGTGCGGCGGATCAGATCGCGGGTGAGGTCGGTGATCAGGGCGAGGGCGGCGGGCCTGGCTTCGGGGGCGAGATAGCGGTCGGCGATCTGGGTGACGGCGAAGCCGAGGACGCCCTGCGTGACGGCGAGGTCCGCCTCGTGCGGGAGGTGGGCGCGCGCGGTCTCCAGGTAGGCGACGGGTTCGAGTTCGCCGTCGCGGACCATGTCGCGCAGGCTGTTCCACACGACGGCGCGGGTGAGGGCGTCGGGGATGCCGGAGAGGGCGCGCAGCGCCGGCTCCTGTGACGCCGCGTCGAACCGGATCTTGGCGTAGGAGAGGTCGCCGTCGTTGAGGACGACGAGGGCGGGGCGGCGGCCGGGGAGGGTGGTGGGGGCGCTCTGCGGCACGTCCGTCTCGAAGCGCTCGCGCAGGACGAGGTTTCGGCCGTCGACGGGATCGCGGTCGTAGGCGCCGACGGCGATGCGGTGCGGGCGGCTGCCGTCGTGGGTGATGTCGAGGCGCCAGGCGCCGTCGGCGTCCGACAGGGCCGGGGTGAGGGTGTCGACTCCGGTGGTGCGCAGCCAGGCGTCGGCCCAGGCGTGGACGTCGCGGTCGGTGGTCTCGGCGAGGGAGTCGATGAAGTCGGCGAGGGAGGCGTTGCCGAAGCGGTGGCGGGTGAAGTGGAGGTTGATGCCGGCGAGGAAGTCCTTCTCGCCGAGCCAGGTGACGAGCTGGCGGAGCGCGGAGGCGCCCTTGGCGTAGGAGATGCCGTCGAAGTTGAGCATCGCCGACGCCGTGTCGGGGACGGCTTCGGGGTCGGGGGCGACGGGGTGGGTGGAGGGGCGCTGGTCCGCGTCGTAGCCCCAGGCCTTCCTGGTGATCCCGAAGTCGGTCCAGGTGTCCGTGAAGCGGGTGGCCTCTGTGAGGGTCTGGTAGCCCATGTACTCGGCGAAGGACTCGTTCAGCCAGATGTCGTCCCACCAGCGCAGGGTGACGAGGTCGCCGAACCACATGTGGGCCATCTCATGGGCGATGACCATGGCGCGTGTCTGCCGCTCGGTGTCGGTGACGGCGGAGCGGTAGATGAACTCGTCGCGGAAGGTGACCAGTCCGGGGTTCTCCATGGCGCCCGCGTTGAACTCGGGCACGAAGGCCTGGTCGTAGGAGTCGAAGGGGTAGGGCTCCTCGAACTTCTCGTGGTAGCGGTCGTAGCAGGCGCGTGTCACGTCGAGGATTTCCTCGGCGTCGGCGTCCATGTACGGGGCGAGGGACTGACGGCAGTGGATGCCGAAGGGCAGGCCCGCGTGCTCGGTGCGCACCGAGTACCAGGGGCCGGCGGCCACGGCCACGAGGTAGGTGGAGATCAGGGGGGTGGGTGCGGCGCTCCAGCGGCCGTCGCCGTGGTGGGTGGTGACGCCGTTGGCGAGGACGGTCCAGTTGTCGGGGGCGGTGACGGTGAGCTCGAAGACGGCCTTGAGGTCGGGCTGGTCGAAGGCGGCGAAGACGCGCTGCACGTCCTCCATGAAGAGCTGGGTGTAGGTGTACGTCCTGCCGTCGGTGGGGTCGGTGAAGCGGTGCATGCCCTCGCCGGTGCGCGAATAGCGCATCGCGGCGTCTATGCGCAGCTCGTGTTCTCCGGGGGTGAGCCCCTTCAGGGGGAGCCGGTTCCCTTCGAGCGCCTCGGGGTCGAGGGGCTGTCCGTCGAGGGTGACGGAGCGCAGGGTGGCGGGCTTGAGCTCGACGAAGGTGTCTCCGGCCACGCGTGCCGTGAACCGGATGACGGTTCGCGAGTCGAAGGTCTCGTCGCCGGTCGTCAGATCGAGGTCGATCGTGTACCGGTGGACGTCGAGGAGCTGGGCTCGGGTCTGCGCTTCGTCGCGCATGAGAACGGACATGGGGGCCATGCTGCCTGATGGGGTGGGCCGGGGGCACGGGGGATTCGCTCTCAGCGTGCACAGGTTTCCGCGGGCTTCCGGGGCGGCGGGGGCGGTCGCTCAGGGGGCCGAGGGGCCCGGCGGCGGTGCCGTACGGCCTCGGCCGCCGTCACCGGGGCGTGGTGGCCGCAGTCACCGGGAGCGTGGTCTCAGCCTTCCGCGACGGTGTGGAACGTGCGCGCGACCCGGTCGTGGCCGGCGCCGTCCGCGAGCAGTGCGTGCAGCAGCAGCCGCGCCTTGGGGGCGTCCAGGTGGCCCGCGGAGAGCAGCCCGCGGGAGAGGACGTCGTACTCGGAGCCGGGGCCCCGGTAGGTCCGGCTGAGCAGGGCGCCCGCGCCGGTGCGGGAGGCCAGCACCACGGGGATCCGGGCGGCCAGCCGCTCCAGCGGGCCGACCAGCCAGGTGGGGACGTGGCCCGCGCCGAAGGCCGCCACCACCAGGCCGTCGAATCGGTCGTCGACGGCCTCGAGGAGTTCGCCGCCGTCCCCGAGCGTGAGGGTGACCAGGGCCACCCGGACCGTGCGCCGCAGGGCCAGAGGCTTTTCGGCCGGGGGCCGCGCCGGGCGCAGCAGTATCCGTGGCCGTCCCTCGACGACGGTGCCCAGCGGCCCCGCGCCCGGCGACGCGAAGGTGGCGATCGAGGTGGTGTGGGTCTTCCGCACATGACGCGCGGCGTGGATCTCGTCGGCGGACACCACGAGCACCCCGAGGCCCCGGCAGCCGGGGTCGGCGGCGACCGCGATCGCCCCGGCCAGGTTGGCGGGGCCGTCCGCTCCCGGCAGGTCGGGGCGGCGCATCGCCCCGGTGACGACGACCGGCACCGGCGCCGTACAGAGCAGGTCGAGCAGGAAGGCGGTCTCCTCCAGGGTGTCGGTGCCCTGGACCACGACCGCTGCGGATCCGGCCGAGGTGACCGCCTCGATCTCCCCGGCGAGCGCGGCGATGTCGTCGAACGACAGCGAGGAGCTGGGCAGCCTGCGGAAGTCGCGCAGCTCGACCTGGGCGGTGACGGGGACGCCGGCCCCGGCCAGGACCTCGGCGCCGGTCATCCGTGCCGCTTCGCCGCCCCGCGCGGATATCGTCCCGCCGAGCGTGAAGACGACGACGTGGCTCATGGGCGGTCGCCGTCGGCGATGGTCTCGTGGTGCCGGATGACCTCGGCGATGATGAAGTTCAGCAGTTTCTCGGCGAACGCCGGGTCCAGTTTGGCGCTCTCCGCGAGCTGGCGCAGGCGGGCGATCTGGCGGGCCTCGCGGGCGGGATCGGCGGCCGGGAGGTGGTGCTCGGCCTTGAGGTGGCCGACCTGTTGGGTGCATTTGAAGCGTTCCGCGAGCATGTGGACGACGGCCGCGTCGATGTTGTCGATGCTCTCGCGCAGCCGGGTCAGCTCGGCGCGTACGGACTCGTCGATGCCGTTGGGCTCGCTGGTGGTCATGGGGAGGGAGCTTACGTCGCTCCCGGCCCGATGGTCGGGGGGTGTTCGGGATCCGGGACGCGGTTGCTCCAGCCTCCCGGTACGGTGCGGCCCTGTTGTTCGCGGAAGCGGACCGGTGCGGTGCCGACGCGCCGGGTGAAGAGCCGTGAGAAGTAGGCGGGGTCGTCGTAGCCGACGCGGCGGGCGACGGCGGCGACGGGAAGATCGGTGGCGGCGAGGAGCTCCTTGGCGCGTCCGAGGCGGATGCCGAGGAGGTAGTCCTTGGGGCCGCAGCCGGCGCCCCGGCGGACGGCGGTGCGCAGCTCGGTGGAGGTCATGCCGTGGCGGGCCGCGTGTTCGGCGACGGTCAGGGGCTGGAAGGCGTCGCGGGCGAGCAGCCGCAGTACGGGGTCGCCGTCGGGGCTCGTGTCGGCGCGGGCGCGGCGCAGGGCGACGAGAAGTTCATGGACGGCGGCGCCGGTCTCGACCTCGAGCAGGGGGTTGCCTCGGCGGGCGGCGCGGGCGATGCGGCCGACGGCTGCGCGGGCGGGGGTGGCGTCGGTGAGGGGGACGACGGGGCGTTGGGGCTCGATGTAGCCGAGTTCGGTGTAGGTGGCGGTCGCGGGGCCCGAGAAGTCGACGAAGCCTTCGTCCCAGCCGGTGGCCGGGTCGGGGGCGTAGTGGTGCGGGACGCCGGGGGTGAGCCAGAGCACGGCGGGGGCGCTGACGGTGAGGCGCCGGCCGTCGGCGCCGCGGTACCAGCCGCCGCCGGCGCTGATCAGGACGGCGACATGGTGGTCGAGGGTGCGGGGGCCGACGGTGGGCAGGGCTCCGTGCTGCAGTCCGACGCCGAGGCAGACCAGACCGAGGCGGTGGTGCACGGCGCTGGGTGTGAAGTAGCGCATCCAGGTGTGGTACATCCCGCCCTCCCGGCCGGCTCGGGCTGCGCGTGCGTCCGAACAGTGCCGATCTTTGTCCGTGGACGGCCTGGCCGCCAGAGGGCGATCGTGGCCATGCGTTTCGGCCGGGATGTACGGGTGCCCGGGGGCGGCCGGGCGGCTAAGGGCGCGTGCCGTGGCGAAGGGGCGGGTACGGTGGCCGGTTTCACGGTCGGTCAGGAGCACTTCCTGCCGGGCGGGTGGCCGGTGCGGCTGCTGTCGGGGGCGCTGCACTGCTGCCGGGTGCGGGAGGCGCAGTGGGGCCGGCCGGCGATGCTGCGGGCCCTGGGGCTCAACTGCGTGGAGACGTACGTCCCGTGGAGTCTTCATGAGCCGGCCGCACGGCTTCCGGGCGCGGGCTGCGGCTGGACGCGTTCGGCGATGCGACACATGGGCTGCGGCTGGACGCGTTCGGCGATGCGACACATGGGCTGCGGCTGGACGCGTTCGGCCATGCGGACACATGGGCGGGGGTGCCGTTCCGCGCGGTGGACGGCTGCGGCGATCCGGGGGCTGCACCGGGCGGCCGTGGAGGTGCCCTCTCGTCCGGGACGCGGCGCTCGGGCTGCCCGGCCGGACCCGTGGGTTCGTCCGGGTCAACGGCTTCTGTCCTGGCCGCTACTGGGCCGTGGGCCCGCAGCGGTTCCTCTTCGTCCCTGGTCCGGTGCTGCGCCGGGGCGCGAACGAGGTGTGGGTGCTGGAGTGGAGCGGGGCGGGGAGGACGTGCGTCCGCTGTGGCCTCCCCGCCCCGCCTGGTGCGTGGAGCCCGTTACAGGGTCGCTGCCGCGTTCTTTATCGCGGTGGCGAAGGTGGACACCTCGGTGTAGACGCCGGGGTAGCCGGGCCGGGCGCAGCCGATGCCCCAGCTGACGATGCCGACCTGGACCCAGGCGCCGGCGTTGTCCTTGCGGAACATCGGGCCGCCGGAGTCACCCTGGCAGGTGTCGACACCGCCCTGGTTGAAGCCTGCGCAGATCTCCTCGTTCGCGACGAGGTCGGGGTACGACGACGAGCAGGAGGCGTCGGAGACGAACGGCACCTGGGCCTTGTACAGGTAGCGCTGCTGGCCGCCGCCCTCGGAGCGGGCGCCCCAGCCGGCGACGGTGAACGTGCCGTTGTTGTACGCGGTCGTCTCCGCGATCTTCAGCGTCGGCAGGTTGATCGGCTGGGCGAGCTTGATCAGTGCCCAGTCCTTGCCGGTGCCGTTGTAGCCCGGGGCCCGGAGGACCTTGGTCGACTTCACCTTGATGGCGCTGGAGCTCTGGAGGTCCACGACCCCGGCGGTGGCGGTGATGCTGGTGTTGTTGCCGGAGCCGTTCACACAGTGGGCGGCGGTCAGCACGATCTGCTTGGTGTAGAGCGCGCCGCCACAGCCCATGGAGAGACGGACCATGAAGGGGAATTCGCCCTGGGCGGCGCGGGTTCCGCCGACGACGGGCGGCGGGGCGGCGGAGGCGGAGGACGGCTGGAGGCTGATCGCGGCGAGCACGACCGCACCGGCGGCCGCGCATCTCTTGAGGGCACGTACAAACTTGTTGTTCACGTATGCCTTCTCTCGTGGGGGGTTGCTGGGTACGCGGAAACAGCCCAAGTGGGTGACATGGGCCCGTCAACGCGTGAACCGGATTATGAGGAGCGCGCACGGGGGCCCACAAGGCGCACTTTTCGGCCAGGTGAGGCACCTGTGCCGGAACGCGGCACGCCCGGTGTGCGCCGTAGAGTTGAGAGCGGTCGACCGTCGTTCAGGGTGACTTCGTACGGCACCTGCAGGGGGTACGGGCGTGACGAACGGCAGCGAGGTGGTACACGGCTACCCGCATCTCGACACCGTGCGGGCCGCCATCACCGCGCTGCACAAGCGGCTGTCGTACGACGGGGTGCGGGCGTACGCGAGCAGCGTTCCCCCCGCCGACGTGGCCTTCTGCGACCAGGACGATCTGCATCTCGGGGCGCAGCGGGTGGCCCATGCGCTGGTGCATCAGCTGAGGCTCCCCGAGGCTCGGATGGTCGTGAGCTTCCGGGAGATGACGCACGCGGCGAGTGTCGAACTCACCGCCGGCCCCGAGTACTTCATCGAGCTGAACGACCGCTTCCGAGGACATCGCAGGGACATCGGGGCGGCGCTCGCGCACGAGATCACACATGTGCTGCTGCACCGGCTGGGGCTCTCCTTTCCCGGCACGCGCGACAACGAGATCCTCACGGACACGGTGACGACGTATCTCGGGGCGGGGTGGCTGCTGCTCGACGCGTTCCGCGAGGACGAGGTCTCCAGCCAGAAGCTGGGCTATCTGACTCCGGAGGAATTCGGCTACGTCCTCGCGAAGCGCGCCCTGGTCTTCGACGAGGACCCCTCGGTGTGGTTCACCAGCCCGCAGGGCTACACGGCCTACACGAAGGGCAGGGCACAGGCGCTGCGCGACGGGCAGCAGCCGCCGCTGTCGGCGGCGGGCTGGAACGGGCGACGGCGCTATGCGAAGGACCGGCGCCACGCACAGGACCACCCTGGCGGTCCCGGGCATCCGGGGCCTGGCACGGGGCCCGGATCCACCTACGCGTTCGAGCGGGTGCCCGGAGGCGGGCTGCGGGTGTCGTTCCCGTGTCCGACGTGCCACCAGCGGATCCGAGTGCCGGTGCGGGGGCGGGTGCGGGCCCGTTGCGCGCTGTGCCGGACGGTTCTCGAATGCGACACCTGAGGAGCGTTCCGTAGGGTTTTCGATATGAGCACCGAGGACCTGACCGGGGAGCTGTTCGAGGCACTTTACGGGGGCGACGACGACGCGGTCGTACGGGCGCTGCGGGCGGGAGCCCCGGCGGAGGCGGTCGACGACGACGGGCAGACCGCGCTGTACGCGGCCGCGGCGCAGAACCGGACGGGCATGGTGCGGCTCCTGCTCGCCGCGGGCGCCGATCCCGACCGGGCGAGCGGTCCCGAAGGCGACGAGCTGCCGCTGTGCGGAGCCGCGGTGTGGGGTCGCACCGAGGTGATGCGCGCCCTGCTCGCGGCGGGCGCGCGTCCCGATCTGGAGGAGGCGCCGGGACTCCGCGCCCTTACCTGGGCATGCTCCCACGGCCGTACCGAGGTGGTGGACCTGCTGCTCGCGTCGGGCGCGGACCCGGACCTGCCGGGGCCGGGCGGGGAGCCACCGCTGGTGACGGCGGCCAGGCGCGGGTCGCCTTCCTGCGTACGGGCCCTGCTGCGGCACGGCGCCCGGCCCACGGAGGACGCGCTGGCGGAGGCCCGCCGGTGGCTCGGCCGCGACGTCGAGGCGGAGCTGCGGAGGGAACTCGCAGAGACGTACGGCGAGGGCCACGAGACCGTCTCGCGGTGGGTCGACGAGGACGGCGGGACGACCGTGGTCGTCGAGCTGATCCGGGACGGGGATCATGTGTCCGGGGCCGAGCAGCAGACCGGGCACGCGGCGGTCGCCACGCTGCTGGAGGCCGCGCTGGGTGTGCGGACACCTCCCGAGGAGCTCGCCGAGCGGGCGCTGCGCTGCGCGAACCCGGACCAGGACGACTGGACCGAGGCGGTGGGCGTGCTGCAGCGACGCGGCGACGAGGAGACGTTCCGGGCCGCGGCGGCATGGTGCGGAACGGAGGACCCCCTGCGGCAGACCTTCGCCGCGGACGTCCTGGCGGGGCTGGGCGACCCGGACGGCGCAGACGGACCCGGTCCGTCCGCCGATCGGCCCGACGGGTCCGGCGCGGCCGGAATCGGCCCCGGGACCGGCGGGCGTGCCGGACTGTCGGCGCGGGCCGTGCCGCTGCTGCGGGAGCTCGCGCGGGAGGCCACCGACCCCGAGGTCATCCGGGCGGCCGTGGCGGCGCTCGGACAGCAGGGTGATCCGGCGGGGGTCGAGGAGATCCTGCGGCACGCCGAGCACGAGGACCCCGAGGTGCGCTTCGGGGTGGCGGTCGCGCTGCACGGTCTGGTTCCCGGGAATCACGCCGACGGCATCGGCGTGGTGGTCGGGCTCACCCGCGACGGCGACGAAGGGGTCAGGGACTGGTCGACGACGGCGCTGGCGGACGCGGAGGCGGACAGTCCGGAGGTACGGGAGGCACTCGCGGCCCGGCTCACGGACGAGGTGCCGGACATCGCGGCCGAGGCGGCTCGCGGGCTGGCGATGCGTCACGACGACCGGGCCGTGGAGGCGTTGACCCGCATTCTGGAGGACGAGGACCCGGAGGGATACGCCTACTCCACCGCCGAGCAGGCGGTCGAGTACGTCGAGGACGAACACGCCAGGCGCCGGCTGGAGACGACGAGCCCGCGACGCACGCGCTGACCGGCGCCAGGGGCGGCGCGTGACGGGGTGCGCGGGAGGCCGCCTCCCACCACCCGGCCGGCGGCCCGCGGACCCGACGGCAGAGGCCGCGCCCAAGCACGGGGATCCGGGCGCACATTGGCCTGCGCGGCGGGCGTGGGCATGCGCGTGCCCCATCCCGGCGGGCGGGTCGGCGGGACCTTCACCCAGCAATCAGGCGGTGCACGGCCCTCCGCGAAGCGACCTTCCCAGGCGGAGGGGCCGAGCGGGCCGACGGCGACGCGGACGGAGGGGAGCAGCCCGGCAGCGTCCAGACAGGCATCAGAGCACCCGGCGACCGGACGGCGGACATCCCGCGGGCCGGAGGCCGCACCGCCGGCCCGCGGCGAGCAGACAGGGCGCGCCAACCACCCAACGGGGCAGGTGGACCGCAGGTACCTCTGTGAAGCGGACCGTGGGTCGGGGCGTCCCGCCCCAACCCGCAAGCACACCAAGGCCGGACAAGCAACGGCGCCATTCCGCGCGACCGCGCGACCGACACCCACCACAAGGCGGGCGGGCGACAGCAGGCCGGAGAGCAGTCCCCTCCACCACCCAGCAGGCAAACCGGCCCACGCGCACGCAGCCAGGCACGTCCCACGCCCAACCGGCAAACAGACCAAGGCCGGACGAGCAGCAGCGCCACCCCGCGCGACCGACACCCATCACGCCGCGAGCGGGCGACAGCAGGCCGCGGAGCAACCGCCTCCACCACCCAGCAGGCAAACCACCCCACGCGCACGCAGCCAGGCACGTCCCACGCCCAACCCGCAAGCACACCAAGGCCGGACGAGCAACGGCGCCACCCCGCGCAACCGCGCGACCGACACCCACCACGCCACGAGCGGGTCGGCAGCAAGCCGGAGAGCAGTCCCCTCCACCACCCAGCAGGCAAACCGGCCCACGCGCACGCAGCCAGGCACGTCCCACGCCCAACCGGCAAACAGACCAAGGCCGGACGAGCAGCAGCGCCACCCCGCGCGACCGCGCGACCGACACCCATCACGCCGCGAGCGGGCGACAGCAAGCCGCGGAGCAACCGCGGCGGGGCGGCAGGTGGGCCGCACCGGTCGGGGCGGGGGCTCCCCCCACGGGTCCGCCGGTCGGCGGAGGGGCGCCCGGCCCCCGGTGTCGCGTCGCACTCCTAGCCGCCCGGTAATCGCATCGCGGGCGACGCCTCGTGTTCACCGTCGGGACATCCCCGCCCCCCGTAATGACGGAGTTGTATGGACAACAGTTGTCCATACAGCTTTGGCCCCGCCTCGCATTCCCTCCTGGAGTACGCGTGACCAGCCCTGCCCGCGCCGCCGCTATCGTCGGCGCTCTCGGTATCACTCTGACGCTCACCGCCTGTGGCGCCGCACCCACCAAGGCATCGACCACCGCCGACGGAAAGAACATCGCGACCGCGGCGTCCGCAGCCGACGCGGGCGGGATGGACGCACTGGTCGCCGCCGCGAAGAAGGAGGGCACGCTCAACGCGATCGCCATCCCGCGCGACTGGGCGAACTACGGCGCGATCATCGACGGCTTCACCGCCAAGTACGGCATCAAGGTGAACGTCGAGAACCCCGACGGTTCCAGCCAGGACGAGATCAACGCAGTGAAGTCCCGCAAGGGCCAGGACCGCGCCCCCGACGTGCTCGACCTCGGCGCCTCCTTCGCACAGGCCGCCGCCGCGCAGGTGCTGACCGCCCCGTACAAGGTCACCGCCTTCGACAAGATCCCCGAGACCCAGCGTGACGCGCAGGGCCGCTGGTTCAACGACTACGGCGGCTACGTCTCCATCGGCTGCGACGCCGGGCGCGTCAAGACCTGCCCGAAGACCTTCGCCGACCTGCTCAAGCCCGAGTACAAGGGCAAGGTCGCCCTCAACGGCAACCCCACCAAGTCCGGTTCCGCGTTCGGCGGTGTCTACGCGGCGGCCCTCGCCAACGGCGGCTCGTTCGACGACATCCAGCCCGGCATCGACTTCTTCGGCAAGCTGAAGAAGAACGGCAACTACAACCCCGTCGAGTCCACCCCGGCCACGGTCGAGAAGGGCGAGACCCCGATCAGCATCGACTGGGACTACCTCAACTCCGGCTACGCCGAGCAGTTCAAGGCCAAGGGCATCGACTGGAGGACCGTCGTCCCGTCCGACGGCGTCTACGCCCAGTACTACTCGCAGGCGATCAACAAGGACGCCCCGCACCCCGCCGCCGCGCGTCTGTGGCAGGAGTACCTGTACAGCGCCGAGGGCCAGAACCTCTGGCTCAAGGGCCACGCCCGGCCGGTGCTGATGCCGGCGATGACCGCTGACGGCACCGTCGACAAGGCGGCCGCGGCCGCACTCCCGGTCGTCGAGGGCACCCCGAAGTTCCCGACCGAGCAGCAGACCGCCAAGGCCAAGGAGACCCTCTCGCAGGGCTGGGCCGCGGCCGTCTCCGGGTGATCCGCCGATGACCTTGCTCGACTCCCCCGCCCGCGCCTCGTCCGGTCACGCACCGGCCGACGGCGCGGGCGCGGGCCCCCGCCGGGGGCCCCGTCGGCGGTCCCTGGCCTGGCTGTCCGCCGTACCGCTGCTCCTCGTCGTCGCCGTCGCCTTCGGGCTGCCCGCCCTGGCCATGGCCGACGGCGCCTTCACCGTCACCGACCCCGCCACCGGCGCGGCCGACGGCTACGGCCTCGGCAATGTGACCCGCTCGGTCGACGGCGCCTACCGCACCGCCCTCATCGGCAGCGTGAAGCTCTCCGCGCTGACCGCCGCCGCGGGCACGCTCTTCGGGCTGCTGCTCGCCCAGGCCGTCGTCACCTCCCGCGGCCGGGCGCTGCGCGAGGCCGTGCTCACCGCCTCCGGAGTGCTGGCCAACTTCGGTGGCGTACCGCTCGCCTTCGCCTTCGTCGCCACACTCGGCAACGCGGGCGTCCTCACCACGGGGCTCGGCCTCGACCGGCACGGCTGGTCGCTCTACGGCTTCTGGGGACTGGCCCTGACGTATCTGTACTTCCTCGTCCCGCTGATGGTGCTGACCGTGGCACCCGCGCTCGACGGGCTGCGCGTCCAGTGGCGCGAGGCGGCCCGCGACTGCGGTGCCTCCACCTGGCAGTACTGGCGCCATGTCGGCCTGCCCGTACTGCTGCCGACGCTGCTCGGCGGGTTCGTTCTGCTCTTCGGCAGCGCCTTCGCGGCGTACGCCACCGCCGCGGCGATGGTCGGCAGTTCGGTGCCACTCGTCACCCTTCAGATAGCCGACGCGCTCTCCGGCAACGTCCTCGTCGGTCAGGAGAACGTGGCGCTCGCGCTCAGCCTCGACATGGTGCTGGTCGCCGCCCTGGTGATGGCCGTTCATCTGCCGCTTCAGCGAAGGAGCACCCGATGGCTCGGATAGGTGTTGTCCGGCCGGGGCGCGCCGCCGTCCTGCTCGTGGCCGCGCTGTACTTCCTGGTGCCGCTGCTGGCGTCCGCCGTGTTCACCCTGGACGTCCCCGGCCAGGGGCTGACCCTGTCCTCGTACACGAGGATCGTCGTCGCGCCCGGCTTCACCGGCAGCCTGCTGCTGTCGCTGGGGCTCGCCGTGGCCACCGTCGTCCTCGTCCTGCTGATCACCGTCCCGGCGGCGGTCGCCGCCCGGCTCGCGGCCCCGCGACTGCGGCCGGTGCTCGAAGTGGTGTGCACGCTGCCGCTGGTGGTGCCGCCCGTGGCGCTGACCGCCGGGCTCCAGACGGTGCTGCGCTGGGGGCCGGAGAAACTGTCCACGACGCCGCTGTACCAGACGTTCGTGGCCGTGCAGAATCCCGGCTTCCCGTTCGTACTCGTCCTCGCGTACGCGGTGATGGCCCTGCCCTTCGTGTACCGGGCACTGGACGCGGGGCTGCGCTCGATCGACGTACGCACGCTGGTGGAGGCCGCGCGTGACTGCGGCGCGTCCTGGCCGCGGGCCCTCCTCTCGGCCGTGTTGCCCAATCTGCGGGCCGCGCTGCTGAACGCCTCGTTCCTCACCCTCGCCCTGGTGCTCGGCGAGTTCACCGTCGCCTCGCTGCTCGGGTTCCAGCCGTTCGCGGTCTGGATCGTGCAGGCGTCCGGCTCCGACGCGCGGCTCTCGGTGGCCGTGTCGCTGCTCAGTCTGCTGCTCACCTGGGTGCTGCTGCTGGCCCTGACCACGCTGGGCGGAGGCCGGCGTACGCCTCGTGCCTCCCGCAGGCCCCGTACCTCCCGTACCCCCGAAGGAAAGACCTCCTGATGACCTCGCCCGACGCACCGGTACGCACCGGCGCGGCCCTGCAACTGCGCGGACTGCGCCGCACGTTCGGTGCCACCGTCGCGCTCGACGGCCTCGACCTGGATGTCGCTCCCGGCGAACTCCTCGCCCTGCTCGGCCCCTCCGGCTGCGGCAAGACCACCGCGCTGCGGGTGCTGGCCGGCTTCGAGCAGCCGGACGAAGGACAGGTGCTGCTGGACGGCGACGACATCGTGCCGGTGCCCGCCAACCGCCGTGACACGGCGATGGTGTTCCAGTCGTACAGCCTCTTCCCGCACCTCACGGCCGCCGACAACGTGGCCTTCGGACTGCGGATGCGCAAGGTTTCCGGTGCCGAACGGCGGGCCCGTGCCACCGAGTTGCTGGAGCTCGTCGGGCTTCCCGGCCACGGCGACCGCTTCCCGCACCAGATGTCCGGCGGCCAGCAGCAGCGTGTCGCGCTGGCCCGCGCGCTGGCGCTGCGCCCCCGGCTGCTGCTGCTCGACGAGCCGCTGTCGGCGCTGGACGCACAGGTGCGCGTGACCCTGCGGGAGGAGATCCGCCGGCTCCAGCTGGAACTGGGCATCACCACCGTGTTCGTCACGCACGACCAGGAGGAAGCCCTGTCGATGGCCGACCGGGTCGCGGTGATGAACCAGGGACGGCTGGAACAGTGCGCCGCTCCAACGGAGTTGTACGCCCGTCCCGCGACGGATTTCGTCGCCGAGTTCATCGGCACGATGAACCGGATACCGGCGCTGGCCGTGGACGGCGGCGTGGTGGAGGTGCTCGGCGCCCGGCTGCCGGTGGAGGGCTCGGCGCCCGCGCCGGGTGACGTCCACGCGCTGATCCGGCCGGAGGCGCTCGATGTGACGGCGGACGAGGGCGGTACGGCCCGGGTGACGGGTGGCGCCTTCCACGGTCCCACCACCCGGGTGCGCGTCGTCCTCGCCGACGGCACGTCCGTGAAGGCGGATGTGCCCACGCACACGGCTGCCGCGCTGACGCCGGGCACCGCCGTCTCCGTACGCCCGCAGGAGCGCCCCGTGCTCGTCGCGGCGCGGGGCGGGGCGGAGTGACCGGCTTGCGCGCGGTGCTGTTCGACATGGACGGAACGCTCGTCGACACCGAGGGTGTCTGGCTCGATGTCGTCGAGTCGGCGGCGGTGCGGCGTGGACGCGCCCTGGACGCCGAGCGGCGCAAGGCCGTGACCGGCCGCTCGGTCGAGGACACCGCGGCGATGCTGCACACCTACCTGGGGGCGGCGGAGGGGGAGCTCGCCGCGGAGCTGGGCGCGGACTTCGCCGCCCGGCTCGCGGCGGCCGCCGTGCCCCGCCCCGGCGCGCTGCGGCTGCTCGCCGCGCTGCGCGCCCGTCGGGTGCCGACGGCGCTGGTGTCGGCGTCGCCGCGGGCGGTCGTCGAGCAGGTGGCCGGGACGCTGGACGGGCACCGCTTCGACGCGCTGTTCGGGGCCGAGGACACCGTAAGGACGAAGCCGGAGCCCGATCCGTATCTGGCCGCCGCCGCGGCGCTCGGCGCCGATCCGCGGCAGTGCGTCGCCGTGGAGGACAGCCCTGCCGGGGTGGCGTCCGCGGTCGCCGCGGGCTGCCGGGTGCTGGCCGTACCGTCGACCGAACCCCTCGCCGAGGCCGACGGGGTGACGGTGGCGGGGTCGTTGACCGAGGTGGACCCTGAGCTGCTGAGCTCGCTGGTCCGATGGCATGGCGACACGACGACATGACAGGGTGTGCGCGTGAGTGAAGGACGGCAGAGGACGCCGCTGTATCTGAAGGTCGCCGCCGATCTGCGTACCGCCATCACGGCGGGCGAGTACGGCTCCGGGGCGAAGCTGCCCGCGGAGGACGAACTGGCCCGCCGTTACGGCGTGTCCAGAGGTACGGTCCGTCAGGCGCTCGCCTCGTTGCGCGCCGACGGGCTGATCACCTCACGGCGCGGGACGCGCCGGGTGGTGCTGGGCGGCCCGCGGCTGCACAGCTTCGGTGAACTGAGATCGTTCACCCGCTGGGCGAGGTCACTGGGCGAGGAGCCGGGTGGCCGCGTCGTGGCGCTCGACCGGGTCACGGCGAGCGAGGAGGAGGCGGAGAAGCTGCGCCTCCCGGAAGGCGCGTTCGTGTACCGGGTGCGGCGGCTGCGTACGCTCTCGGGTTCGCCGGTGATGGTGGAGCGGACGACGTACCCGGAACGGATCGGGGAGCTGGTGGCGGGGATGCCGCTGGACACGGTTTCGTACTCGGAGCAACTGGAGCTGCACGGCGTGCTGTTCGCGGATGCCCGGCACACGATCGACCTGGTGCCGGCGGACGAGGACGACGCCGAGCTGCTCGGTTGCCGGGCGGGTCAGTCGCTGCTGCGGGAACGCCGGCACTCCACCGACCCCACGGGGGCGCCGGTCGAGTGGTCGCAGGACCGCTATCTGCCGGGCACGGTGGCGTTCACGATGCAGAGTTCGACGGCGACGAGTGCGCTGGGGCGGCGGCTCAACCCCTGAGCGCACGCCGCGCCCCACCCGCAGCGCAACACCCGCCGCGCACCTCACACCTGACACCTCACACCGTGACGACGGCCGAGGCCGGGACCCCTCGGGGGTCCCGGCCTCGGCCGTCGTCACGGCGTCGCGGGTGATGTGAGGCTCAGCCGGTGCCCACCTGCGGCCGCAGGAGCCGCTCCAGCAGCGACCGGAAGTGGGCGAAGCCTGGCGTCGCCATCTCCGGGTCCTTCGCCTGCTCGTCCCAGCGGCGTACGGCGACGGCGTCACGCGCCCCCGGGTGCGCCTCGAACTCCCGTACCTGCTCATCCGTCATCGGGCCCCCCTGGACCCGGAGGGTGTGCACGGACGCCTCGGAGAGCAGTGCGAAGTAGCCCGGCTCGACGGCGCACAGATAGCGTTTGGCGGCGACGTGCAGCCGTACGGGCTCGGTGACTTCGGGGCCGAACCACCGGTCGAGCCAGTCGGCCCCGGTGTGGCTGTGCCGGTTGTCGGTGCCGTTCTCCATCAGGTCACGGCCCGTGACGGCGCCCTGGAAGTGGCCGACGTCGTGCAGCAGCGCGGCGGCGATCAGGTGCGGCGGAGCCCCTGCCGCCTCGGCCAGCGCGCCGGCCTGGAGCATGTGCTCGGCCTGGGTGACGGCCTCACCGAAGTACTCCGCGCTGCCTTCTCCTTCGAAGAGCTCGGCGAGGGTGTCGAGAGGATTCGCGTGGCCGGTCATACGGCACCTTCCTGAAGGTCGCGGCGGAGTACGGCCAGTGTGGAGGCGAGGCCGTCGATGTCGGCGTAGGCGCCCTGGAGGTGGCGGTCACCGGACTCGGCGAAGGCCGTACGGGCGTGCAGCAGCCGGGTGTTGTCGAAGATCAGACAGTCGCCGGGGGTGAGCCGGAAGTCGAGCTGCAGCTCGGGGCGGAGCAGCAGCTCGCCGAAGCGGCGGTAGGCGGCGTAGAACGCGTCCAGGATTGCGGCGGGCCGGCGAAGGGTGCCGATGGAACGGTTGTTGAAGCGGATCTCCCGGATCCGGCCGGCCGGGTCGGTGCCTATCAGCGGCCGGTGGGCGCGCAGGTCGGTGTGTGCGTCGGCGAAGGCGAACGGTACGGGGACGCGGGTGAGGACGTCGTACGCCTCGGGGTCCTCGGCCCGCAGCAGGGCGGCGGCGTGGAAGCCGTCGACGAGGCCGGAGTCGCCGCCGCGGGCCGCGTTGGTGAGGCAGTGCAGCAGCTGGAGGGTGGGCACCGGGTCCCGGTACGGGTTGTCGGTGTGCGGGGTGATGCGGGCACCGGTGAAGGCGAGGTTGTTGGGGTCCGCCTCTACGCGGACCTCGAAGAGCTCGCCGTAGTTCGTCTCGCGCACGAACCCGAAGGTCCGTGCCACGTCGAGGACCTGGCGGTCGCGGACGGGGACGCCGCGCAGAAGGACGAAGCCGAGGCGCATCACGCCCTCGAGTGCGTCGGCCCTGGCTGCGGGGTCGGCGCTGTACGCGGCCCAGTCGGCCTCGGGGATCCGGTCCGCGAGGCCGGCCGCGTCCCACAGGTGTTTGTCGTCCTCGGTACGGCCGTCGCCGGGGGCCGCGGGCGCGCCGGGGAGATGGGCGCCGAGCCAGGTCTCGGGATAGACGGAACGGTGTCCGTCGGGGGTCCAGACGACTTCGCGGGCGGGGGCGCCGTCCTCTGTCGTCGCGTCCTGGACGGTGCCGACGGCGAGACCGGCGGGCAGTTCGGTGATCTGGAACAGCTTCTGGCCGTTGCGGGGGTCCCGGCAGTCCGGGCACGGGCAGTTGTCGCGCAGCCAGAGCGGCGGGGCGGACGCGAGGGAGGGCATCAGCGGAACTCCAAGTTGTACAGACAACTTCTTCACTGCCGGGAGCCTCGCAGCCGGGAATGACGCCGGGGTTACGGCGAGATGGACGGCGCGAAGGCGCGCCGGTGCCCGAGAGGTGACGCGTGGACTCCTGGAGGCCGGTGCCGTCCCGCGCCCCGCGAAGCCGGGAGGCCGGGGGCGCCGTCCGAGGTCAGGGACGCTGCGAGCGCCGTCCGAGGGGGAGGCCGGGGGCGCCGTCCGAGGTCAGGGACGCTGCGGGCGCCGCCTGAGGTCAGGGACACTCAGACCCCGCGCGCTCAGCCGAGGGTCCGCCCGAGGGCAGGACGCTCGGACCCCACGAGCTCCGGCCGCGTCCGAGGTCACGGATGCTCGGTGCGCGCCCGGTCCACCCGCCACTGATGCGGGGCGCGACGGGCTCCGGGGCCCCCTCCGCGCGTCGCCCGCGCCGCGCGGCGTCATGCGCGCCAGGCGGACGAGGTACATGGCCGTGCCGCCGGCCAGGAAGCGGGAAGGGCCGGCGGCACGGGGTGGGGTGGTGGCTGTGCGGCGGTCAGCAGTCGTAGTCGACCAGGTCGAACGTGCTGTAGTGATCGGCGGTGTAGTAGTCCTCCTGCGCCGACTCGCCGGTGACGATCCGACGGGCGCCGCGTGTGGAGGAGCCGGGCGTCTTGACGGTGTACTCGTGGTAGTAGCCGCTCGACCGGTCCGGCAGGACTCGCTCCCGGTTCCCGAAGACCGTTCCGTCCTGCGAGTACGGGAACGGGCCCCCGTACGCGATGAGCTGGAGCGTGTCATGGGCCTGGGAGGGCAGGTCGGAGTAGCAGATGTCACCGACCGCGGTGGGGGCTGCGGTCGCGGTGGCCGTCACGGGGCCGCCGACGAGCAGCGCCGAGACGAGGGCGGCAGCGCCGCCGAGCAATGTGATCCGTGGGGGGATTCGCATGGGCTCATGATGACGCGCGTAGACATTGACGTGTCAATGTCAATCCTGGGGAGTTCTCGTGCAGTTCACCTCCATCACCCGGCCATCACCGACCCGACGCGCGAACGCCCTTGCGCGGTGGCCGGATCGGTGATGTGCCCGCGCCTTCCGTGCCGGGCCGGCGTCCGCCGTCCGCGCAGGGAGCCGGGCTTCCCGCCCGGCCCGGAAGGCCGACGGGAAGCCCGGCTCGCGGCGACCGCGCCGCTACTGGACGGTGATGACGGTGTGCATGCCCCGGGCGGCCAGCTTGCCGCCGTCGACAGCGCTTCCGACCCAGGTGACCAGCGCCCACCGGCCCGGCGTGAGCGTCATCGCGAGCACGGTGGAGCGGCCGGGCGAGAGCGGCGGGCTGCCGACGTTCGCCGACGGATCGAAGGGCAGGTCGTTCCAGTCAGGGCCGGTGAAGAACTTCTGGACGTCCGCGTCCGTCTTGCCCGGGAACAGCTTGTAGAAGACGGCTTCGTTGACCTGTTCGCCCATGAAGTTGACGAAGCGGACGCGCTCCCCCGCCCGGAGTCGGCCCGGCGCCCGGAAGCGGGGCCCCTCTCCGGGAACGGTCTCCGAGACGACCGTCGCGTCGGCCGAAGGCAGCCGGCCGTGCGGGGTCCCGGAGACCGTGAGCGCACGGATGCGCTCCCGCCCCGCCGGCACGGTGCCGTCCTGGAAGTCCCGGTACTCGAGCAGGTGGTACGTACCGGGCCGCAGCACCAGGCTGAACGACCCGGGACTTCCGGGCAAGGTCAGCGCACCGCCTACCAGTTCGGCCTGAGCAGTCACCTCCCTGTTGCCCTCGACGACGACGGCCGGATCGTCGGAGAAGGCCTTGCGCAGACCGGTGCGGAACGCGTCGAGCGTGGCGCCCTCGCGCAGCCGGACGAGCCCCACATGACCCGACCTCAGGTCCGTCGCAGTCACCCGGAACGTGGCGGGGCCGGGGCGCGCGGTGTCCGGCGCGGCCAGGTCGCCGCCACCCGCCGTGACGTCGAGCGCCGGCCTGGCGCCCTGCTCGACGGGTGTCCGGGCCCCGTGCCCGGGTGCGGCGTTCACCGCCGGCGCGGCGAGGCCGGTGGCCATCAGCGTGGCCACGACGAGCACGGCGGTACGCAGCTTCTTCGCGTTCATGAAAAGCCTCCTTGGACGGGGGTACGACTGACAACCGGGGTGGAACCAGGGCGGTATCCGCCCGTCGAGCCGCTGCTCGACGTCGAACTAGTCGTGCTGCGCTGCCGCGGTGCGCGGCAGGGCCGGACAGAGTGCGGCGCAGAGCTCGAACGCCCCGACCACCCAGGGCATCGCCGTCGACAGCGCGTCCGTCAGGCCGCCGCGATGCCGAAACCCGCGGTGCCGCAGAGGAAGAGCGCCTTTCGCCCGTACCGGTCGACCAGGTGCCCGGAGACGATGAGCGTGGCGGCGAAGCCGAGCAGATAGGCGGAGACCGTCCACTGCAGGGCGCTCTCGGATGCGCCCAGGTCGCGGCCGATGGACGGGATCGCCACATTGACGATCGTCACGTCCAGAAGGTCCATCAGCGCGGCGACCATCATGACGGCGGCTGCGGCCCAGCGGCGCGGGTGGAGTGCCGCGGGGGGTGCGGCGGCGGTGCCGGTCGTTGTCGCGGTCATCCTGACTCCCCGAGTCCTCGGCAATTTATTTCGTTCGGACTAACGAAAGGCTGGCACGGAGCCGGGCGGGTCCGCAAGCACTTCGTTCGCCCGAACGAAATAATTTGCTAGGCTGCCGTCATGACCAGGGACGACAGCTCACGACGGGCCGAGGTGATCGCGGCTCTGACCGCCGCGGGGCGGGACTCCAGCGCGGCGGCCGTCGCCTTCCACACGGCGGTCGCGGCGAAGCAGGGACTCGGCCCCACGGAGACGAAGTCCCTCGACCTCCTCCAGCGCCACGGCCCCCTGACCGCCAAGGACCTCGCGGAACGCTCGGGCCTGGCCCCGGCCTCGGTGACCGGCCTGGTCGACCGCCTGGAGGCCAAGGGCTACGTCCGCCGCGTGAAGCACCCCACGGACAAACGCCGGGTGCTCGTCGAGTCCCGCCCGGAGAAGCTCGCGGAGCTCGCCCCGCTCTTCGACGACTGGGCGCGTGAAGTCGCCGAGCTCTACGAGGAGTTCACCACCGACGAGCTGGCGGTGGTGGCCCGCTTCCTCGAGGGGTCGAACGAGCGTCAGCGGGCTGCGACGCAGCGGCTGCACACATGACGGAGCTGCGGCGGCCGGAGGGACCGTGGTGGGACCGGGACATCGTCGCGTGCGAGTCGTCCACGCTGCGGCTCGCCGCAGGCACGACTCACCTACGCCCACCATCTGGAAGTCGTCTTCACCGGCACGTCGTTGGTGAGGTGCCCGACAACGTTCCAGGACCCGGTGTTCCGGCCGCCGACGCCCGTCGAGGCGGCGACGGCCGCGGCCTGCCTGGGCGAGCCGCCCCGTGCCCTTGTCGCGTTCGACGCCGACGTGGGCGGCACCTGCCCGGCGGCCTGCCTGATCGCCGCGGACCATGTCCGCGTCGAGCGGGTCACGGTCTACCGCTACTGGCGCACCGGCCTCGCCCCCGGCGAACGCCTCGCCCCTTGGGTGCGCGCCCTGGCCCTGACACGCCGGGGCCGCGCCCGGGACCGTGTGCGACGAGCCCGCCCCGGCCGTGCCCGCGCGCGACACCAACGCGGACCGGGCCAGGACCTCCGCACCGGCTACCGCGCCCCGTACACCCCCTGAGGCCGCTCCGCGGACTCCAGCAGCTTCAGGGCCGCGTCGCCCGCCTCCGCAGGGGTCCAGCGGGCGCCCTTGTCCGCCGTGGGGCCCGGGCGCCAGCCCTCCATGACGGTGATGCGGCCCGCCTCGGCCTCGAAGACGCGGCCGGTCACGCCGGCCGACGCCGCGGAGCCGAGCCAGACGACCAGTGGCGAGACGTTCCCGGGGGCCATCGCGTCGAAGGCGCCGGACCCCGGCGGCGCCGCCATCGTGTCGGCGAAGGTCTGCTCGGTCATACGGGTACGCGCCGCCGGCGCGATCGCGTTGACCTGGACGCCGTAGCGGGACATCTCCGCCGCCGCGACCAGGGTCAGGCCGACGATGCCCGCCTTCGCCGCGCTGTAGTTGCCCTGGCCGACCGAGCCCAGCAGGCCCGCGCCGCTGGATGTGTTGACGACCCTGGCCGCCACCTCACGGCCCGCCTTCGACTCGGCGCGCCAGTGTGCCGCCGCGTGCTTCAACGGCAGGAAGTGGCCCTTCAGATGGACCCGCATCACCGCGTCCCAGTCGTCCTCGTCCAGGTTGACCAGCATCCGGTCACGGAGGAAGCCCGCGTTGTTGACCAGGGTGTCGAGCCGGCCGAAGGATCCGAGCGCGACCGCCACCAGCGACTGCGCGCCCTCCGCGGTGGCGATGTCGCCGCCGTGCGCAACGGCCTCGCCCCCGCGCGCCCGGATCTCCTCGACGACGCGCCCCGCGGGCGTACCCGAAGCACCGGACCCGTCGAGGCCGACGCCCAGGTCGTTCACCACGACGCGCGCCCCCTCCGCCGCGAAGGCGAGCGCATGCGCCCGCCCGAGCCCCCTGCCCGCGCCCGTCACGACCACCACCCGGCCCGCGCAGATCCCGGAAGTCGGCTCAGCGGCCATCTCGGCTCTCCTTGTTGACAGTTGTGGCATCCAGGAACGCGGGACGCTCCCCGCCTCCGTGCACGAGCAGCGACGCCCCGCTCACATACCCGGCCCGCCCGGACGCGAGAAACACGGCCGCGTCGCCGATCTCGTCCGGCTCTGCCAGCCGGCCGAGCGGCACCGTGCGGCCGACCGCCGCGACGCCCGCCTCGTCGCCGTAGTGCAGAGAGGACAGCTCCGTACGGACCATGCCGAGCACCAGCGTGTTCACCCGGACCTCCGGCGCCCACTCCACCGCCATCGACCGCGCGAGGTTCTCCAGACCCGCTTTCGCGGCCCCGTACGCCGCGGTCCCGGGGGAGGGCCGGGTCGCGCTCACGCTGCCGATCATCACGACGGAGCCCCGTGCCGCGCGCAGATGTTCGTACGCCGCCAGCGACGTGGTCATCGGCACCAGCAGATTCAGCTCCACCACCCGGGCGTGCCTCTGCGCCTCCGCCTCATCGAGCAGCCGGTAGGGCGTTCCGCCGGCGTTGTTGACCAGGGTGTCGAGCCTCCCGTGGCGCCGTACGACCCCGGCGAAGAGAGCGTCCACGGCGCCGGTGTCCCGCAGGTCGGCGGGCACGAAGTGCGCGGCCCGCCCCGCCACTTCGACCGGTGCGTCGGGCGGTCTGCGGGCGCAGACGACGACTTCCGCCCCGGCGGCGAGGAACGCCCGTGCGATCCCCGCGCCGACGCCCCGCGTGCCGCCGGTGACGACGGTGACCCTCCCGTCCAGCTCCATGGGCTGCTACCTTCCTCACCGAGCAACACCTAACAAACGTTTGGTGGAAAGGTAGCTGATCCGCCCATGGGTGTCTCCACCGCAAGCCCGGAGAAGGGCATATCCGTCGTCACGGTCGACTTCCCGCCCGTCAACGCCCTTCCTGTACAAGGCTGGTACGACCTCTCCGACGCCGTCCGCGCCGCCGGCCGCGACCCGGAGATCCGATGCGTCGTGCTGGCAGCCGCGGGCCGGGGCTTCAACGCGGGCGTCGACATCAAGGAGCTCCAGCGCGACACCTCGCACCACGCGCTGATCGGCGCCAACCGCGGCTGCTACGAGGCCTTTGCCGCGGTGTACGAGTGCGAGGTCCCCGTCGTCGCAGCCGTGCAAGGATTCTGTCTGGGCGGCGGGATCGGCCTCGTCGGTAACGCCGACGCGATCGTGGCCTCCGACGACGCCACCTTCGGGCTGCCGGAGCTGGACCGGGGCGCGCTCGGTGCGGCAACCCATCTCGCCCGTCTCGTCCCGCAGCACCTGATGCGGGCCCTGTACTACACCTCGCGCACGGCGACGGCCGGAGAACTGCACGCCCACGGCTCGGTGTGGAAGGTCGTACCGCGCGACGAACTGCGTGCCGCGGCCCTGGAGCTGGCCCGCGAGATCGCGCGGAAGGACGGCCACCTCATCCGGCTGGCCAAGGCCGCCATCAACGGCATCGACCCCGTCGACGTACGCCGCAGCTACCGCTTCGAGCAGGGCTTCACCTTCGAGGCCGGTCTCAGCGGGACCGCGGACCGCGTGCGTGACACGTTCGGGAAGGAACAACAGCCGTGACCGACAAGACGATGACGGCCGAAGAGGCGGTGTCCCGTCTGAGCAGCGGGATGACGATAGGCATCGGCGGCTGGGGCTCGCGCCGCAAGCCCATGGCCCTGGTCAGAGCACTGCTCCGGAGCGGGATCAGCGATCTCACCGTCGTCTCCTGCGGCGGCCCGGACGTCGGCCTCCTCGCCGCGGCGGGCCGCATCCGCAGGCTCGTCGCGCCCTTCGCCACCCTCGACTCGATCCCGCTCGAGCCGCACTTCCGGGCTGCCCGCGAGCGTGGCGCCTTCGAGATGACGGAGCTCGACGAGGCCATGTTCATGTGGGGTCTGCACGCCGCCGCCAACCGGCTGCCGTTCCTGCCGGTACGGGCGGGTCTCGGCTCGGACGTGATGCGCGTCAACCCCGGGCTGCGGACGGTCGTCTCCCCGTACGAGGACGGCGAGGAGTTCGTCGCCGTACCCGCCCTGCGCATGGACGCCGCGCTCGTCCACATGAACCGCGCCGACCGGCTCGGCAACGGCCAGTACCTGGGCCCCGATCCGTACTTCGACGACCTCTACTGCGAGGCGGCGGACGCGGCGTACATCTCCTGCGAACGGCTCGTCGAGACGGCCGAACTGACCAAGGACGCCGCCCCGCAGACCCTTCTCGTCAGCCGGCACAGCGTCACCGGAGTCGTCGAGGCCCCGAACGGCGCGCACTTCACCTCCTGCGCCCCCGACCACGCCCGCGACGAGGACTTCCAGAAGCTGTACGCCACCACGCCCTGGCGGGAGTTCGCCGAGCGCTTCCTGTCAGGACCGGACGAACACGCCTACCAGTCGGCCGTGCAGGCCTGGCACAAGGAGCAGCGATGAGCGCCGGCGTCGGACGTGCCCCGATTCCCCCGCCCACCCGGTCCGAGTACTGCGTGATCGGCTGCGCGGAGGCCTGGCGCGACAACGGCGAGGTGCTGGCCAGTCCCATGGGAGTGGTCCCGTCCATCGGCGCGCGCCTCGCCAAGCGGACCTTCTCCCCCGATCTCCTGCTGACGGACGGCGAGGCCCTGCTCGTCGGCCTCGACGGCACGGTCGAGGGCTGGCTGCCGTACCGCCGCCACCTCACCATGGTCACCGGCGGCAGACGCCACGTCATGATGGGCGCGAGCCAGATCGACCGGTTCGGCAACCAGAACATCTCCTGCATCGGCGACTGGGCCCGGCCGGTGCGCCAGCTCCTCGGAGTACGCGGCGCGCCCGTCAACACCCTCAACAATCCCGTCAGTTACTGGGTGCCCCGGCACTCGGCCCGGGTCTTCGTGGAGCAGGTCGACATGGTCAGCGGCGTCGGCTACGACAACGCGGCAGGGGCCCGCTTCCACCGTATCCCGCGTGTGGTGAGCGATCTCGGGGTCTTCGACTTCGAGACCCCGGGCCGTGCGATGCGGCTGGCGTCCCTGCACCCGGGCGTGACCGTCGAGGAGGTCGTGGAAGCCACCGGCTTCGATCTGGTGGTCGGCGACGACGTCCCGTACACCCGGGAACCGAGCGGCACGGAACTGCGCCTCATCCGTGAGGTCATCGACCCGGCCGGCGCCCGTGACCGCGAGGTCAGGTCCTGATGGAGACCGCGCTCACCAGGCTCGTCGGGGTCGAGCACCCCATCGTGCAGACCGGCATGGGGTGGGTCGCGGGACCCAGACTCGTCTCCGCGTCCGCCAGGGCAGGGGCGCTCGGCATCCTCGCCTCCGCGACCATGACCACCGAACAGCTGCGGCAGGCCGTGCGCGAGGTCACATCACGTACGGACGCGCCCTTCGGGGTCAATCTGCGCGCCGACGCCGGGGATGCCCGGGAGCGGGTACGGATCATCATCGACGAAGGGGTACGCGTCGCCTCCTTCGCCCTCGCGCCGTCACGCGAACTCATCGCCGAGCTCAAGGACGCGGGCGTCGTCGTCATCCCGTCCGTGGGTGCGCGCCGCCACGCCGAGAAGGTCGCGGCGTGGGGAGCGGACGCGGTCGTCGTGCAGGGCGGCGAGGGCGGTGGGCACACCGGTGACGTCGCGACGACCGTGCTGCTGCCGCAGGTCGTGGACGCGGTCGGCATCCCGGTGATCGCGGCGGGCGGCTTCCACGACGGGCGTGGGCTGGTGGCGGCTCTCGCCTACGGGGCCGCGGGCATCGCGATGGGTACCCGCTTCCTGCTCACCTCCGACTCGACCGTCCCGGAGGCCGTCAAGGCCCGCTATCTCGCGGCGTCCGTCAAGGACGTCACCGTCACCACGGCGGTCGACGGGCTGCCGCACCGCATGCTCCGCACGGAACTCGTCGAGACGCTGGAACGGTCCGGCCGCGGCCGGGCCCTCCTGCACGCGGTGCGCAGGGCCGCCGGCTTCAGAAAGCTCTCCGGGCTGTCCTGGGCCGCGATGATCCGCGACGGACTCGCGATGCGGCACGGGAAGGAGCTGTCCTGGAGCCAGATCCTGCTCGCAGCGAACACCCCGATGCTCCTGAAGGCGTCCATGGTCGACGGCCGCACGGACCTGGGCGTCATGGCATCCGGCCAGGTCGCGGGGCTGATCGACGACCTCCCCAGCTGTGCGCAGCTGGTCACACGGGTGATGTCGGAGGCCGAGCAGGTGCTCCGCACCTTGCCGGTCCCGGAGTGAGAGCGGGCTCTCCGGTCCGGCGGGCGGCGGTACTGGTGCGTCCGCGGGTCCGGGGCCGGAAGCCGGACCTGCGGACTCCGGCTGCGCCGGGGGCCACGGGTTCCGCCCCGTCGGACGACCGGGCAGCCGCCCGGCCCCGGCGGGCGCGGCACCCACGGAACGGGTGCCCTCGACACGGCCCGCCCCGGCCGGGTCGGCCACCCCCGGAACAAGCTGCCGTCGACACGGCCCGCACGGCCACGCCCGACAGCCGGGCCCGCGCAGACCATGGCCACCCTCGGCGAACGAGCGGGCCTCCGCCCGCACCCCGTCCGGCGCCGGGCACACGGCCCCGCCCCGGCCGGTCGGCCACCCTCGGAACGGGTGCCCTCGGCACGGCTCACACGGCCACGCCCGGCAGACCGGCCCGCGCAGGCCACGCCCGGCAGCCTGGCCGCGGCCCGCCTGGCCACCGCCTGTCTGGCCGCCCGCGCACTGGGCGCGAGCGTTCACCTCCGCCGGACCGATGCACCCCGCCTGGCCACCCCCGGTCGGGCTCGGCTTACACATGCGCTTCGACCGCGACTGCGCGGCTCCGGCTTTCCGCTCACCGGCCCGCACGGCCACGCCCGGAACCAGCGCCTTTGACACGGCCCGCGCAGGCCACCGCCCGGCAGCCCGGCCGCGGCCCGCCTGGCCACCGCCTGTCTGGCACCCGCGCACTGGGCGCGAGCGTTCACCACCGCCGGACCGATGCACCCCGCCTGGCCACGCCCGGTCGCACTCGGCGTACGCCTGCGCTTCGGCCGCGGCTGCGCGGCTCCGGCTTTCCGCTCACCGGCCGGGCGACCTGGACCTGAGGGGAACGCGGACTCCGGCCGTACTCGCCGGGCTGCCGCATCGACGGCGGACGCCCGGTTTCCTGCCCCGCGAACTACCGGGCAGCCGCCCGTCGGCCGCCGCCCGTACCCCGGCCGGCGCCGGACGCACGGCCCCGCCCCGGCTGGGTGCGGCCACCTTCGGAACGGGTGCCCTCGGGACGGCCCGCACGGCCACGGCCGGCAGCCTGGCCGCGGCCCGGCTGGCCGCCGCCCGTCTGGCCGCCCGCGGACTGGGCGCGAGCGTTCTGGCCGCCGCCGGACTGGGTGCGCCCGGTGCCGCTCGGCGTACGCCTGCGCTTCGGCCGCGACTGGGCGGCCGGCTGCTGCGGCTGCGGCACCTCGATGGTGACGGCCACACCGGACGGCTCACGCGCCCCGGTCAGCCTGGTGAGTTCCTCGTCGCTGGACTTGATCCTGGCGGTCCGCGGGCTGATGCCCGCGTCCGACATGAGCCTCGTCATCTCGCGCTTCTGCTCCGGCAGTACGAGCGTCACGACGCTGCCCGACTCGCCGGCCCGGGCGGTGCGCCCGCCCCGGTGCAGATAGTCCTTGTGATCCATCGGCGGGTCGACGTTCACCACGAGGTCCAGGTCGTCGACGTGGATGCCACGGGCCGCCACATTGGTCGCCACCAGCGCGCTGACCTGACCGTTCTTGAACTGGTCGAGGGTGCGGTTGCGCTGCGGCTGCGAACGGCCGCCGTGCAGTCCCGCCGCTCGTACTCCGCTGGCGAGCAGCCGCTTGACGAGCCGGTCGACGGACCGCTTGGTGTCCAGGAAGAGGATGACCCGGCCGTCACGAGCGGCTATACGCGTCGTGACCGCCTTCTTGTCCGTCTCGTCCGCGACGTACAGGACGTGGTGATCCATCGTGGTCACCGCACCGGCGGAAGGGTCGACCGAGTGGACCACGGGGTCGCTCAGGAACTGCCGGACCAGCCGGTCGATGTTGCGGTCCAGCGTGGCCGAGAACAGCATGCGCTGCCCGCCCGGCTCCACCTGCTTCAGCAACGCGGTGACCTGCGGCATGAAGCCCATGTCCGCCATCTGGTCGGCCTCGTCGAGGACCGTGATCGCGACCTGTCCCAGCCGGCAGTCACCACGCTCGATCAGGTCCTTCAGACGGCCGGGCGTCGCCACGAGCACCTCGGCGCCGCGTCGCAGCGCAGCGGCCTGCTTGGTGATCGACATTCCGCCGACGACCGTCGCCAGGCGCAGATTGACGGCGGTCGCGTACGGCGTGAGGGCGTCGCTGACCTGCTGTGCGAGCTCACGGGTGGGCACGAGGACCAGGGCGAGCGGCGCTCCGGACTCGGCCCGCCGGCCGGCGGTGCGGCCGAGCAGCGCGAGACCGAAGGAGAGGGTCTTGCCGGACCCCGTGCGTCCACGGCCGAGGAGGTCGCGGCCGGCGAGGGAGTTCGGCAGAGTCGCGGCCTGGATCGGGAAGGGTTCGGTCACGCCCTGCGCGGCGAGGGTCTTCAGCAGCGCCGCGGGCATGTCGAGCTCGTCGAACGCCTCGACCGCGGGGAGTGCGGGTGTGACGGTCTCCGGTACGGCGAATTCGGCCGAGCGCGCGGCCGGGCGGGCCGAGGTCTTCGCGGCGGCCTTCGGAGCGCCTCTCCCGGCAGTCCTCGCGGCAGCACCCCCACGGGATCTCGACGGGCGTCCCCGGGACGGACCGGAAGCGGGGCGTTCGGAGCGAGTCATTGCTGAATTACCTTCCTGAACCTCATGAACAGCACAAACCGGGACCCGCACCACGAAGGTGCGGGTCCCGGCTGCGAGCTACGCGCTCCGGGGATCAGGCGGGAAGGATGTTCTCCGCCTGCAGGCCCTTCTGGCCCTGCGCGACGTCGAAGGAGACCTTCTGGCCCTCCTGGAGCTCACGGAAGCCGGAGCTCGCGATGTTCGAGTAGTGGGCGAAGACGTCGGGGCCGCCGCCGTCCTGCTCGATGAAGCCGAAGCCCTTTTCCGAGTTGAACCACTTCACGGTGCCGGTGGCCATGTCATTTCTCCTGATCAGGTCGGGGGCCCCATCCGGAGATGCCGGAAAAACAGCAATGCGCCTGAGGAACATTTCCATCAGGCGCACATAACGTTCATGGGTACCAAAAATGCAACCCTGGAACTCTAGCACGCCCCGGCGCCGGGCCCGGCGGGCCCTCTGCGCCGGACGCGGTCGCGGCGACGCACGGGCGGGGTTGACGCGCGGTCTCGGCGACGCACGGGCGGGGTTCCGGCCCGTCCCGGTGGCCGGGCGGCCTCCGGATCACAGCCGCTCGATGATCGTCACATTCGCCTGGCCGCCGCCCTCGCACATCGTCTGGAGACCGAACCGCCCGCCCGTGCGCTCCAGTTCGTGCAGCAGCGTCGTCATCAGCTTCACCCCGGTGGCGCCCAGCGGGTGTCCCAGGGCGATGGCGCCCCCGTTGACGTTGACCCGGGCGGGGTCGGCGCCGGTCTCCTTCAGCCAGGCGAGGACGACCGGGGCGAAGGCCTCGTTGATCTCGACGAGGTCGATCTCGTCGATGGACAGGCCGGTCTTCTTCAGGGCGTGGGCGGTCGCCGGGATGGGGGCCGAGAGCATACGGATGGGGTCCTCGCCGCGGACCGAGAGATGGTGGACGCGGGCGCGCGGGGTCAGGCCGTGCTCCCGTACCGCCCGTTCGCTCGCCAGCAGCATCGCCGCCGCGCCGTCCGAGACCTGGGAGGAGCAGGCCGCGGTGATCGTGCCGCCCTCCACGACCGGCCGGAGGGCCGCCATCTTCTCGAGGGTGGTGTCGCGGCGCGGGCCCTCGTCGACCGTCATCTCTCCGTACGCAACGGTCTCGCGCGCGAAGCGGCCCTCGTCGATCGCGCGGATCGCCCGCTGGTGGGAACGGAGGGCGAACTCCTCCATGTCGAGGCGTGAGATGCCCCATTTCCCGGCGATGAGCTCGGCCCCGTGGAACTGGTCGACGGGCGCGTCGCCGTATCGCGCGCGCCAGCCGGCCGAGCCGCGGAAGGGGCCGTCGGTCAGGCCCAGAGGCTCGGCGGCCTGCCGGGAGGCGAAGGCGATCGGGATCTGGGTCATGTTCTGCACGCCGCCCGCGACGACGAGGTCCTGGGTTCCGGACATCACGCCCTGGGCCGCGAAGTGCACCGCCTGCTGCGACGAGCCGCACTGGCGGTCGACGGTGACGCCCGGCACCTCCTCGGGCAGGCCCGCCGCCAGCCAGCAGGTGCGGGCGATGTCACCGGCCTGCGGGCCGACTGTGTCCAGGCAGCCGAAGACGACGTCCTCGACCGCGGCCGGGTCGATGCCGGAGCGCGAGACCAGTGCGGTGAGGACGTGCGCGCCCAGGTCTGCCGGGTGGACGGCGGCGAGGCCGCCCTTGCGCCGGCCCACCGGGGTGCGTACCGCTTCGACTATGTAGGCCTCTGCCATGACAACTCCTCGTTCGGCTGTGGGGCAGGTGTCAGGTGTCAGGTGTCAGGTGTCAGGTGTCAGGTGTCAGGTGTCACGTACGGAGATGCCGTCCAGCACCATCGACAGGTACTGGCGCGCGATTTCCTCGGGGCTGTGGCCGCCGCCCGGCCGGTACCAGGACGCCGCGACCCACACCGTGTCCCGGACGAACCGGTAGGTGAGCCTGACGTCCAGGTCCTCGCGGAAGACGCGCGCGGCGACCCCGCGCTCCAGCGTGCCGAGCCATGCCTTCTCGAACTTCTGCTGGGACTCGGCGAGATAGTGGAAACGCGGCAGTGCGGAGAGGTGCCTGGACTCCTTCTGGTAGATCGCGACGGCGGCCCGGTGCCGGTCGATCTCCCGGAAGGACTCGGTGATGAGTGCCTCGATCGTCTCCCTCGGGCCGAGCCCGGCCGCGAGGACGGCGTCGTACCCGTCCCACAGCTCGCCGAGGAAGGTGGACAGGATCTCGTCGAGCATCGATTCCTTGGAATCGAAGTGGTAGTAGAGGCTGCCCGCGAGCATCCCCGCCTCGTCCGCGATCCTGCGGACGGTTGTGGCGTTGTACCCCTGGGCGGCGAACACCTCGGCGGCGGTGTCGAGCAGTTCGCGGCGCCGCTCGGGCGAGGCGGTCACCTGGGTCTTCTTCTTGGTGGTAGGCACATGTCCATTCTGGTCCTGCCCGGGACTACGGGTGCTGGGAGCTGACGGAGACCGTCTCGCCCGTCATGTACGAGGAATACGCGCTCACGAGAAAGACGATCACGTTGGCCACCTCCCACGGCTCCGCGTACCGGCCGAGCGCCTCGCGGGCGGTGAGCTCGTCGAGCAGCTCCGCGGAGGTCACCTTCACCAGGTGAGGGTGCATGGCGAGGCTGGGCGAGACCGCGTTGACCCGGACCCCGTACGCAGCCGCCTCGAGCGCCGCACACCGGGTGAGCGCCATGACGCCCGCCTTCGCGGCCGCGTAGTGGGCCTGCCCGGCCTGGGCACGCCATCCGACGACCGAGGCGTTGTTGACGATCACCCCGCCGCGACCGGAGCCGCGGGAGGTGTCACGGAAGAAGCGCAGGGCTGCCCTGGTGCACCGGAAGGTGCCGCCCAGGGTGACGTCCAGGACGCGGGACCACTGCTCGTCGGTCATGTCGACGAGCGCGGCCGTGCCGCCGAGGCCCGCGTTGTTCACGACGAGGTCGAGGCCGCCGTGCAGCCGTACGGCCTCCTCGAACAGGGCCTGCACCTGGGACTCTTCGGTGACGTCGCACACCTGTGAGGCCACGGCCCCCGGACCGAACTCGCCCGCGAGCGCCTCCTCGGTCTCCTTGAGGCGGCGTGCATGGACGTCGCTGATGAGGACCCGCGCGCCCTCCTCCAGGAACCGGCGGGCGGTGGCTCCGCCGATCCCGGTCCCGGCGGCCGCGGTGACGACGGCGGTACGGCCGTCCAGCAGCGCATGCCCCGGAACGTACTGAGCCTTGTTGTCCGTCACACCAGGACGTTAACCTACCAAACACTTGTTAGGGAAGCGCTGCTGCCGCTGTTCCGGGCGGGGAGGGGAGCGGGCACGTCATGGACCTGACCCACACGGGGGACGAGGACGCGTTCCGCGCCGAGGCCCGCTCATGGCTGAGCGCCCATGTGCCCACCCGGCCGCTGCCGTCCCTGGAAACGGAGGAGGGCTTCGCCGCGCACCGGGAGTGGGAGGCGGAGCTGGGCGCCGGCCGCTGGTCCGCGGTGACCTGGCCCGAGCCGTACGGAGGCCGCGGCGTCGACATCTTCCACTGGCTGGTCTTCGAGGAGGAGTACTACGCGGCGGGCGCACCGGGCCGGGTCTCGCAGAACGGCATCAGCCTCCTCGCCCCGACCCTCTTCGACTTCGGGACAGAGGAACAGCGCGCGCGTGTCCTGCCGCCCATGGCGGGCGGCGAGGTGATCTGGGCCCAGGCCTGGTCGGAGCCGGAGGCGGGCTCGGACCTCGCATCCCTGAAGTCCCGGGCGGTACGGACGGACGGCGGCTGGCTGCTGTCGGGGCAGAAGGCGTGGTCCTCGCGAGCCGCCTTCGCGGACCGGGCGTTCGGCATCTTCCGCACGGATCCCGGTGCCGCCAGACCCCACCAGGGCCTCACCTACCTGATGTTCGACCTGCGCGCGCCGGGTGTCACGGTCCGTCCCGTCGGCCGCCTCGACGGAAAGCCGGCGTTCGCCGAGCTCTTCCTGGACGACGTGTTCGTACCGGACGGGGACGTGATCGGTGAGCCCGGACAGGGCTGGCGCATCGCCATGTCGGCGACCGGCAACGAACGCGGACTCACCCTGCGCTCCCCCGGCCGTTTCCTGGCCTCCGCGAACCGGCTGAGGGAGCTGTGGCATTCGGCCGCCGACCCCTCCGACACCGCCCTGCGCGACCGGGTCGCGGACGCGGTGATCGGGGCGCGCGCCTACCAGCTCTTCACCTACGCGGGCGCCTCCCGGTTCACCGCGGGAGCGGCCATCGGCGCCGAGTCCAGCCTGAACAAGGTCTTCTGGTCCGAGTACGACATCGCCCTCCACGAGACGGCGCTCGACCTGCTGGGCGCGGACGGTGAGTTGGCCGAAGGGCCGGACGGGTGGGCGGACGGCTACGTGTTCTCGCTCGCCGGACCGGTCTACGCCGGTACGAACGAGATCCAGCGCGACATCATCGCCGAGCGTCTGCTCGGGCTGCCGAAGGGCCGCCGCTGATCCGCCGATGCGGCCTGGGACACGGCCGCGGCTGAGGTCGTGGCTGAGGCCGTGGCCAAGTCTGAGGCCGTCGGGACCCGACCGACCGGCTGCCGTCCTCCGGCCGGCACCCGCAGCGCACCGTTCCCCGGGCCGACCGCCCGCCCCCACAAGGAGACGCCCCCGTGAAGTTCCTGCTCACCGAAGAACAAGAGGCGTTCACCCGCTCGCTGGGTGCCATGCTGACGGCCGCGGACACACCCGCCGTGGCACGGTCCTGGGCCGCCGGGGACCCAGCGCCCGGGGACGCGCTGTGGACGCGGATCGCCGGGGCAGGCGTCTTCGCGCTGGCCGTGCCGGAGGCGTACGAGGGCCTGGGCCCGCTGCCCGTCGAACTGGCCCTCGCCTTCGTGGAACTGGGCCGCCACGCGGTGCCGGGGCCGCTGGTGGAGACCGCCGCCGCCGCCGTTCTGCTCGCGGAGCTGGGCGATCCAGGACCGGTGAAGCGTCTCCTGCCGGACATCGCCTCCGGCGAGGCGACGGCGACACTCAAGCTGCCGGGTTCGGGTCCGTACGTCCTGGACGCGGATACGGCGACGTACGTCCTCGTGGCCGGACCGGAGGCGGAGGGACGGACGTTCCGGCTGGGTATCGCGCCCGGGTACGGTCCGGTACGGGCTTCGGCGGATCCGACGCGGCGGCTGGCCGTGCCCCGGCCGGGCGGTGAAGTGCTGGCCGCCGGGCCGGACGTGGCGTCCGCCGCGCGGCGGGCGGGCGACTGGGCGCGGCTCGCCACGGCGGCGCAGTCCCTCGGCGTCGGGTGCGCCCTGCTCGAGCGGACGGTCGCCCACGCCCGGCGGCGCACCCAGTTCGGTGCCGCGATCGGGTCGTTCCAGGCGGTCAAGCACCGTCTCGCGGACACGATGATCGCCCTCGAGTTCGCCCGTCCCCTGCTCTTCGGGGCGGCGCTCTCCATGGCCCCGGCCGACATCGCCGCCGCCAAAGTGGCGGCCGGCGAAGCCGCGTACACCGCGGCCCGCACCGCTCTCCAGATACACGGCGCGGTCGGCTACACGGAGGAGCTCGATCTCTCCCTCTGGCTGCGCAAGGCGCGGCCGCTGCGCGACGCGTGGGGCACGCCGGCGCAGTGCCGGGCCACCGTGCTGGCGGCCTGAAAGCCCCGGCTCAGGCCAGTCGCAGATCGATCCAGTGAATGGTGTCCCCCGGCAGCAGATAGCGGTCGAACTCGACGAACCCGTGCTTCTGCGCGAACCGCAGTCCGTCCTCGTTGGACGCGAGGACAACCGTCTCGATCACCTCGGCGCCGAGCGTTCGCGCCCGGTCCAGCCCTCGCGCATAGAGCTCCTCACCGAAGCCCCGTCCGCGGTGCGCGGGGAGCACCCGGGCGATCACGGTGGCGGTGGAGGTGTCCTCCCCGGGCGGGCGCACCGTCGTGCATCCCACAAGGACATCGCCCTCGTACGCGACCTCGAGATGGTTGCGCCCCGCGCGCTCACGCACGTCGTCGAGAGACAGGATGTGCGTGGGGATGATCTCGTTGTGGACGTCTTGCCAGTCCTTGAACGTGGCGTCGTCGTGGGGCTGTTCGATGCGAAGTTTCGACACCGCCTCAGAAAAGCCGTACGTGCCGGAAAGCGTCAACCGCAATTGGGTTCGGACTCATCACCGGTGCCTGCATGATGACCGTCATGCAGTGCATCGAGTTCTTCACCTACGCGTCCGCCCTCCAGTGGGGCGTCCGTGTCGACGGGACGGATCTGCGCGTCCATGCGGCGGACGCAACCCGCGAGCCGTGGCGCCTGGAGAACCAGGACGACACGACGCCGGAGGAACGGGAGGAGTTCCTGTTCTCCCAGCACGCCGGGCTGACACAGGACGAACTCGGCGATCCGGCACGCCACTTCCTCGGGGAGGGCGGTCCCGGTCTGCTCCGCGCCACCACCGGCGCCGTCGCCGTGCTGGGCTGCAGCTGCGGCATCTGGGAGTGCTGGCCGCTCCTCACGCACATCACGGTCACCCCCGAGACCGTCGAATGGTCCGGCTTCCGGCAGCCCTACCGCCCCACCTGGGGCGAGCTGCCCATGGGTCCGTACGTCTTCCCGCGCGCCGCCTACGAGAACGCGCTCGCTCACCCCGTCCACCTTGCCGGGGACCCGCTGACCGCGCTTCCTCACAGGACGCAGCAGGCGGCGGGTGACGGCCGGGCGATCCGAGGTGACAGGCAGGACGGGACCGACAGATCCCTGAGTGAGTGGCCCCGGTAATCCGATCGGGCGAACGACACGATTCCCGGCGCCCCGCTCACGAACGAACGGGACAGGGTCTACGGGGTTTCCGTGCGCTCCGTGCGGGGCGGGCTGTCGTCGTTCCCGCGCCGGATGGTCCGCAGCCCTCCGCCCGGCTGCCAGGTCCGGACCACCAGTTCGTCGCCGTCGACCCCGGTCCCTACGACCTCGGTCAGCTCGACCCGGAACAGATGGAACGGCTGCGGCTCGTCCACCGCTTCCTGGAACCGTGCTTTCGCCTCCGGGTCCGTCACCTCCACGGCCCGGCCCCCGACGCGGACGTCACCGTCGTCCATGGACGCGTCGGGCCCCGGGTTGGCGTGGAGGGCGAACCTGGGGTCGTGCAGGAGGTCCAGGGCCTTGCGCGAGTTCGGCATCATCCCGAGCCACAGTTCCCCGAACCTGAAGTTCGCTTCGAGCCCGCTCACCCGGGGCGCGCCGTCCCTGCGGAGTGTGGCCAGGACGTGGTGCTTGTACTTCTCGAAGCGCCGCTGCACGGTCGCGGCGAAGTCCGGCTCCGCCGCCTGGAAGTCTGCCCAGCTGAAGGTCATGAAGCCCATGGAAGCGCGGATACCCGACATCCTCTGTCGTGATTGGCCGGAGTGCCGCTCCCGCAGCCGTTCGGCGTATCGTCCGCGGCATGATCGCCGAACTCCAGTGCCTGGTTCTGGACTGCCCCGACCCACCGGGCCTTGCCCGCTTCTACGCCGCGGTCCTCGGCGGTGAGGTCAACCGCCCGGACCACCGCTGGGCCACCGGTGACGGCTGGGCGACCCTGCACCTGCCCGGCGGCCAGGTGCTCGCCTTCCAGCGGGTGTCGGACTACCGTCCGCCCCGCCGGCCGGACCCGGCCCACCCCCAGCAGTTCCATCCGGACTTCGCCGTCCCCGACCTGGAGGAGGCGGGCCGGCAGGTGCTCGCGCTGGGCGCGACGCTCCTGGACGGCGCGGACGCCGGCCGCTCCTGGAGCGTCTACGCCGACCCTGCGGGGCATCCCTTCTGCCTGGTACGGCATCGGTGACCGGTGCGGGCCGGGGCCTCCCCCAGGACGAACTCCCACGGCGGCAGCACCGGGACCGGGAGCGGAACCGGAACCGGAACCGGAACCGGTGAGAACACTCACCGAGCTCCTGACGCACCGGGGCCTGGAGGAAACGCCGTTGGTCGCCCACGACTTCGGCAAAGCCGTCTCCCTTCGGGCGCTTCTGCTGCACGGCGCCCGCTGTCGCGCGCCCGCTCGGTGCACCACGCCCTGGTACTCGAGTACGTGAGTTCGGCCGGCGGCCCCGGCCTTCTACCGCCAGATTCGCCCAAGCCGACCCAGTCCACACCGACGAGGCGCAGGACCGCCGCGTCGTCTTCCTTCAGCACCCCCGCCGACGCCCGGCAACCGGCGAAGCTCTCCGGTGAGAGCACCAGGTCACGCCCTGACGATGCCCATCGCCCGGGCGTTCGCCAGCCATACCGGGAACTCGGACAGCAGCCGGTCGTACAGCTCCGCGTCCGGGACACGTCGCGGGTCCTCGCCCGCGTGGAAGAACCCCGCGTTGTCGATGGGCCGCTTCGCGGGGACGGCGAGCTCGTCCAGCTTGCGCAGGAACTCGAACTGCCTGCTGCCGGGGTCACCGAAGCCGATGAACTGCCAGAACATGGGCAGCTTCGCCGCCTTGCACACATAGCGCTCCGCGGCCGACTTGCTGCTGGGCCCGCCGTCGGTCTGGAAGACGACGAGCGCGGGAGCCGTGGACCCGCTGTCCAGATAGTGGTCGATGACCGCGTCCATCGCCAGGTGATAGTTCGTCCTGCCCATGTGGCCGAGCCCGGCCACGATCCGGTCGATCCTGCCCTCGTGGTCGGCGAGCACGATGTCGGTCTCCGCGTCGACGTCCGTGGAGAAGAAGACGACCGGCACCCGTCCGTCGTCGTCGACGTTGGCGGAGAGCCCGAGTACCCGGTCGGCGAGCGCCTGCACGCTGCCGTCCTTGTAGTAGGGCTTCATCGAACCGGAGTGGTCCACCACCAGATAGACCGCCGCGCGCTGCCCGCTCAGCCCGTGCTTCTCAAGCGATATGCCCGCGCTCTTGTAGAGGCTGACGAGGGCCGGAGCGGACTCCTCCATCTTGCGGAGGCTTATCGCCGCCATGACGCGTCTCCGTTTCGCCGGGTGTGCCAACGCGGAGGAATCTACGGGAACTCGGGCAGACGGCATAGCCGTGCGCCGGGCTGCCCTGCTCACCGCGCCCCGGCTCCCCGGCAAAGGACGGCATTCGCTATTTTGTTCGCCGCCGACCCCACCGGCCGACTGTCCCGCACCCCAAGCCCGAGGAGCCGGCCGTGGAAGCCGCTGCCACCACCTGCTACCGCCACCCCAAGGTGGAGAGCCATGTGCGCTGCACTCGCTGCGACCGCTACATCTGTCCCGACTGCATGCGTGAGGCGGCTGTCGGCCACCAGTGCGTGGAGTGTGTGAAGGAGGGACACAGGAGCGTCCGGCAGGCACGCACGGCCTTCGGCGGAAAGGCCGGCGCGTCCGCGACGGTGACGTACGCGCTGATCGCACTCAACCTCGTTCTGTATCTGGGCGAGCTGGTGCGTCCCGAACTGGTCGACCGGTTCGGGATGCTGGGCGCTGGACTGGCGGGCCCCTCCGGGGAGTTCTACATCTACGAGCCGGGCCCCGTCGTCGGAGACTACGACGTGGTGGGCGTCGCGGCCGGTGAGTGGTACCGCCTGCTCACGGGCGCGTTCTTGCATCTGAACGCGACGGAGACGACGTTCGGCATCATCCATGTCGTTCTGAACATGTTCGCGCTCAAGAACCTGGGTCCGGTCGTCGAGAGCCGGCTCGGCCGGGCGCGCTTCCTCTTCCTCTATCTGCTCTCGGCCCTCGGCGGCTCCGTCCTCGTCTACCTCATCTCCCCGGGCGACCTCGCGGTGGGCGCCTCTGGCGCGATCTTCGGCCTGGCCGGCTCCTTCTACGTCATCAGCCGCCGGTTGAACCACGACATGCAGGCCGTCAACCGGTTCATGGCGGGCTTCCTGCTCTGGATGGTGATCTCCGCCGGATTCACCTCCTGGGAGGGCCACCTGGGCGGCCTCCTCGTGGGCGGCGCCGTCACCCTGACCTTCGCCTACGCCCCACAGAACCGCCGCACCCTGATCCAGGCGGCCGCGGGCGTCGCGATGCTGGCTCTGCTCGTCACCCTGGTCGTTCTGAAGACCTCGGCGCTCGCAGCCGGTACGGCATGACCCGGGCGACTCCGCCGCACCGCTTCGGCATCGCCGCGCTCTCCCCGGAACTGCGGGCGTGGACCCGTTCTCACCGAGCGTAGCCGCGCGGCATTCGCGCCGTGAGCGCGAACCCGAGGATCCGCGTCCGCGAACACACCGCGGCGCCTGCCGGTCGTCCGGTCGGGGACAGTTGGCAGGCGCCGCGGTCAGTTCCGTACGCCGTTGTACGGGACGTATTGGGGGTGGGGCTCAGACCGTCAGCGCACGGTCCGTCGGGCGGATCGGCGCGGGCAGTTCGCTCACGCCCGTCAGGTACCGGTCCACGCCCCGCGCCGCCGAGCGGCCCTCGGCGATGGCCCAGACGATCAGGGACTGGCCGCGGCCCGCATCACCGGCGACGAAGACACCGTCGGCGTTCGTCGCGAAGTCCGCGTCACGCGCCACGTTCCCGCGCTCGTCCAGCTCCACGCCGAACTGGGAGACGAGACCGTTCTGGACGTCCGTACCGGTGAAGCCCATGGCGAGGGTGACCAGCTGGGCGGGGATCCTGCGCTCCGTGCCCGGCTTCTGCGTCAGCTTGCCGTCCACGAACTCGACCTCGATGAGGTGCAGGAACTGGACGTTGCCGTCCTCGTCGCCCTCGAAGTGGGTGGTGGAGACGGAGTAGACCCGCTCGCCACCCTCCTCGTGCGCGGACGTCACCTTGTAGAGCATCGGGAACGTCGGCCAGGGCTGGCCCACGTTCCGGTCGTCGCCCGGCCGGGGCATGATCTCCAGCTGGGTGACGGACGCCGCGCCCTGGCGGTGGGCCGTACCGACGCAGTCCGCGCCCGTGTCGCCGCCGCCGATGACCACGACGTGCTTGCCCTCGGCGGTGATCGGCGGGGCCACGAAGTCGCCCTCGACGACCTTGTTGGACAGCGGCAGGTACTCCATCGCCTGGTGGATGCCGTTCAGCTCGCGACCGGGCACCGGCAGATCGCGGGCGGTCGTGGCACCGGCCGCGATGACGACGGCGTCGTACCGGCGGCGCAGCTTCGCCGCGTCGATGTCCCGGCCGACCTCCACGCCCGTGCGGAACTTGGTGCCCTCCGCGCGCATCTGCTCGATACGGCGGTTGATGTGCCGCTTCTCCATCTTGAACTCGGGGATGCCGTAACGCAGCAGCCCGCCGATGCGGTCTGCGCGCTCGTACACGGCGACCGTGTGGCCCGCCCGGGTCAGCTGCTGCGCGGCGGCCAGGCCCGCGGGACCCGAGCCGATGACCGCGACCGTCTTGCCGGACAGCCGCTCGGGCGGCTGCGGCTTGACGTCGTTGGCGTCCCACGCCTTGTCGATGATCGACACTTCGACGTTCTTGATGGTGACGGCAGGCTGGTTGATGCCGAGCACACACGCCGCCTCGCACGGAGCGGGGCACAGCCGGCCCGTGAACTCCGGGAAGTTGTTGGTGGCGTGCAGTCGCTCGCTCGCGGCCTGCCAGTCCTCGCGGTAGGCGTAGTCGTTCCACTCGGGGATGAGGTTCCCGAGCGGACAGCCGTTGTGACAGAACGGGATACCGCAGTCCATGCAGCGCCCGGCCTGCTTGCTGATGATAGGCAGCAGGGAGCCGGGGACGTAGACCTCGTTCCAGTCCTTGACGCGCTCACCGACGGGACGGGTCTTGGCGACCTCGCGCCCGGTGGTCAGGAAGCCCTTGGGGTCAGCCATTTGTCGCCGCCTCCATCATCATCTCGGTGGTCTCCTGCTCGGAGAGACCGGCGAGCTCAGCGGCGTCCTTGGCGGCGAGCACTGCCTTGTAAGTGGTCGGGATGATCTTGCTGAACCGGTCGACGGCCGCGGCCCAGTCGACCAGCAGCTTCTCGGCGACGGTGGAGCCCGTCTCCTCGTGGTGGCGGCGCACGACGTCGTGCAGCCACTGCTTGTCGGTGTCGTCCAGCCCCTCGACGGCCTCGGCGTTGCCGACGTTGACGTTGTCCGGGTCGAGGTCGATGACGTACGCGATGCCGCCGGACATACCGGCCGCGAAGTTGCGTCCCGTCTCGCCGAGCACGACGGCGTGGCCGCCGGTCATGTACTCGCAGCCATGGTCGCCCACGCCCTCGGAGACCACCAGCGCACCGGAGTTGCGGACGCAGAAGCGCTCGCCGGTGCGGCCGCGCAGGAACAGCTCGCCGCCGGTCGCGCCGTAGGCGATGGTGTTGCCCGCGATGGTCGAGAACTCGGCCAGGTGGTCGGCGCCGCGGTCCGGGCGGACGATGACGCGGCCGCCGGAGAGGCCCTTGCCGACGTAGTCGTTGGCGTCGCCCTCCAGGCGCAGCGTGACGCCGCGCGGCAGGAACGCGCCGAAGGACTGGCCGGCCGAGCCGGTGAAGGTGATGTCGATGGTGTCGTCGGGCAGGCCCGCACCGCCGAACTTCTTGGTCACCTCGTGGCCGAGCATCGTGCCGACGGTCCGGTTGATGTTCCGGATCGCGATCTGGGCGCGGACCGGCTGGGCCTGCTCCGCGGAGCCGGCGGCCAGAGCGTCGGCGGCCAGCTCGATCAGCTCGTTGTCGAGGGCCTTCGCGAGGCCGTGGTCCTGCTCGACCACCTGGTGGCGTACGGCGCCGTCGGGCAGCTCGGGAACGTGGAAGAGGGGCTCGAGGTCGAGGCCCTGCGCCTTCCAGTGGTTCAGGGCCCGGGTGGTGTCCAGCAGCTCGGCGTGGCCGACGGCCTCTTCCAGCGTGCGGAAGCCGAGCTCGGCGAGCAGCTCACGGACCTCCTCGGCGATGAACTCGAAGAAGTTCACGACGAATTCGGCCTTGCCTGCGAAGCGCTCGCGCAGCACCGGGTTCTGGGTGGCGATACCGACCGGACAGGTGTCCAGGTGGCAGACCCGCATCATCACGCAGCCGGAGACGACGAGCGGCGCGGTCGCGAAACCGAACTCCTCGGCGCCCAGCAGCGCGGCGATGAGGACGTCACGGCCGGTCTTCAGCTGGCCGTCGGTCTGGACGACGATACGGTCGCGCAGTCCGTTGAGCAGCAGCGTCTGCTGGGTCTCGGCGAGGCCGAGCTCCCAGGGGCCGCCCGCGTGCTTCAGGGACGTGAGCGGCGAGGCGCCCGTGCCGCCGTCGTGGCCGGAGATGAGGACGACGTCCGCGTGTGCCTTGGACACACCGGCGGCGACCGTGCCGACACCGACCTCCGACACCAGCTTCACGTGGATACGTGCCGCGGGGTTGGCGTTCTTGAGGTCGTGGATCAGCTGGGCCAGGTCCTCGATGGAGTAGATGTCGTGGTGCGGCGGCGGGGAGATCAGACCGACACCGGGGGTGGAGTGCCGGGTCTTGGCGACCCACGGGTAGACCTTGTGGCCGGGCAGCTGGCCGCCCTCACCGGGCTTGGCGCCCTGGGCCATCTTGATCTGGATGTCGTCCGCGTTGACCAGGTACTCGGAGGTCACGCCGAAGCGGCCGGAGGCGACCTGCTTGATGCTGGACCGCCGCGCCGGGTCGTACAGACGGTCCGGGTCCTCGCCGCCCTCACCGGTGTTGGACTTGCCGCCCAGCTGGTTCATGGCGATGGCGAGGGTCTCGTGCGCCTCCTTGGAGATGGAGCCGTACGACATGGCGCCGGTGGAGAAGCGCTTGACGATCTCGGCGGCCGGCTCGACCTCGTCGATGGAGATCGGCTGCCGGTCCCCGGGCTTGAAGCCGAACATGCCGCGCAGCGTCATCAGCCGCTCGGACTGCTCGTTCACCCGGCCCGTGTACTGCTTGAAGATGTCGTACCGCTTGCTGCGCGTGGCGTGCTGCAGGCGGAAGACCGTCTCCGGGTCGAAGAGGTGCGGCTCGCCCTCGCGGCGCCACTGGTACTCGCCGCCGATGTCCAGCGCACGGTGCGCGGGTGCGATGCCGCTGGCCGGGTACGCCTTGGCGTGCCGGAGGGCGACCTCCTTGGCGACGACGTCGAGGCCGGCGCCGCCGATCTTCGTCGCCGTGCCGTTGAAGTACTTGTCGACGAAGGACTCGTCCAGGCCGACGGCCTCGAAGACCTGGGCGCCGCGGTAGGAGGCGACGGTCGAGATGCCCATCTTGGACATGACCTTGAGGACGCCCTTGCCGAGGGCCTTGATCAGGTTGCGGATGGCCTGTTCGGGCTCGATGCCTTCGATGAACGTACCGGCGCGCACCAGGTCCTCGACGGTCTCCATCGCCAGGTACGGGTTGACGGCGGCGGCACCGTAACCGATCAGCAGCGCAACGTGGTGCACCTCGCGGACGTCACCGGCCTCGACCAGCAGGCCCACCTGGGTGCGCTGCTTGGTGCGGATGAGGTGGTGGTGGACGGCGGCGGTGAGCAGCAGCGACGGGATCGGCGCGTGCTCGGCGTCGGAGTGCCGGTCGGAGAGCACGATCAGCCGGACGCCGCTCTCGATCGCGGCGTCGGCCTCGGCGCAGATCTTCTCGATACGGGCGGCGAGCGTCTCGCCGCCGCCGGAGACCCGGTAGAGGCCGGAGAGCGTCGCGGCCTTCATCCCGGGCATGTCGCCGTCGGCGTTGATGTGGATGAGCTTGGCCAGCTCGTCGTTGTCGATCACCGGGAACGGCAGGGTGACCGAGCGGCAGGAGGCCGCGGTCGGCTCCAGCAGGTTGCCCTCGGGGCCGAGCGAGGAGATCAGCGAGGTGACGAGCTCCTCGCGGATGGCGTCCAGCGGCGGGTTGGTGACCTGCGCGAACAGCTGGGTGAAGTAGTCGAAGAGCAGCCGGGGGCGCTCGGACAGTGCCGCGATCGGGGAGTCCGTACCCATCGAGCCGATCGGCTCGGCGCCGGCTCGGGCCATCGGCGCGAGGAGGACGCGCAGTTCCTCCTCGGTGTAGCCGAAGGTCTGCTGGCGGCGGGTGACCGAGGCGTGGGTGTGGACGATGTGCTCGCGCTCGGGCAGGTCCTCGAGCTCGATGATCCCGGTCTCCAGCCACTCCTGGTACGGCTGCTCCGCCGCCAGGGCCGCCTTGATCTCGTCGTCCTCGATGATGCGGTGCTCGGCCGTGTCGACGAGGAACATCCTGCCGGGCTGGAGGCGGCCCTTGCGGACGACCTTGGCGGGGTCGATGTCCAGCACGCCGACCTCGGAGGAGAGGACGACCAGACCGTCGTCGGTGACCCAGTAGCGGCCGGGGCGCAGACCGTTGCGGTCCAGCACGGCGCCGACCTGGGTGCCGTCGGTGAAGGTGACACAGGCCGGTCCGTCCCAGGGCTCCATCATCGTGGAGTGGTACTGGTAGAAGGCCCGCCGCGCCGGGTCCATGGAGTCGTGGTTCTCCCACGCCTCGGGGACCATCATCAGGACGCTGTGCGGCAGCGAGCGGCCACCGAGGTGGAGCAGCTCCAGGACCTCGTCGAAGGAGGCGGAGTCGGAGGCGTCCGGCGTGCAGACCGGGAAGATCCGGGCGAGATCCTGGCCTTCTTCGCCACCGAAGAGGTCGCTGACCAGCTGCGACTCGCGGGCCTGCATCCAGTTGCGGTTGCCCTTGACCGTGTTGATCTCGCCGTTGTGCGCGACGAAGCGGTACGGGTGGGCGAGCGGCCAGCTCGGGAAGGTGTTCGTGGAGAACCGGGAGTGGACGAGCGCGACGGCGGTGGCGAAGCGGCGGTCCGACAGGTCCGGGAAGAAGGGCTCCAGCTGGCCGGTGGTCAGCATGCCCTTGTAGACGATGGTGCGGGCGGAGAGCGAGGGGAAGTACACCCCGGCCTCGCGCTCGGCGCGCTTGCGCAGCACGAACGCCTTGCGGTCGAGGGCGATGCCGCTGTTCACGCCGTCCGAGACGAACAGCTGGCGGAAGACCGGCATCGTCGAGCGGGCGGTGGCACCGAGCAGTTCGGGGGCGACGGGGACCTCGCGCCAGCCGAGGACGTTCAGGCCCTCCTCGGCGGCGATCGTCTCGATCCGTGAGACGGACTCGTCCTCGGCGCCCTCGGGGACGAAGGCGATGCCGACGGCGTACGAACCGGCCTCGGGAAGCGCGAAGCCGGTGACCTCGCGCAGGAAGGCGTCCGGGACCTGGAGGAGGATGCCGGCACCGTCACCGGAGTCGGGCTCCGAACCGGTGGCGCCGCGGTGCTCGAGGTTGCGCAGAACGGTCAACGCCTGCTCGACCAGCTCATGGCTGGCAACACCGGTGAGGGTGGCCACGAACCCGACACCACAGGCGTCGTGTTCGTTACGGGGGTCGTACATCCCCTGCGGGGCAGGGCGACCGTCCATGGGCGACCAGGCGTCGGAACGCATCGGCTCTCCCGTCGTCGTCGTGGCATATGCAAGTGCCAGAGGGACGACGTTGGCCCTCCGTGAAATTTCGTGCAGGTTACATGATGGAGTGATTCTCGAGAAGCGGATAGCCCATTCCAACATGCGGACACCGCTCAGGGGTTTTCGGTAGCGGCGCAGGTGGGGACGGGTACGGACAGATCGGCATCCGTGACCCGTGGTGCAGCGCAGGCCTCATTGCCCGCAGCGCTTACGGCTCATGCCCGGTGGTTAAGGATTCGAAACCGCCGAGTAACGGCTGACATGTGGAACCACGGCCAGTGTCGCATCGGGAACGCGATCCGGCACCGGGACGTGCGTCACAAAGACATGGCCGCAGCCTCCGGAACGGGGATCCGGAGGCTCCCCGGCCATCGCCACGGCACCGGCCGACCCCGCACACCCGGCCCGGCACCGCGCACACGACCCGGCACCGCGCACGCGACCCGCGCCGGCCGACCAGTCGGGCACAGGCAACGGCGCGGTAGCAGCCGCAGGCCGGTCCTTCACCCCGCCGGGCCGGCGGGGTGAAGGACCGGCCCGGTCAGACCGCTGCCCCGACGACGGATCCGATCCCGTAGGTCACGGCGGCAGCGGCGCCACCCAGCGCCAGCTGCCGGAGACCGCTGAACCACCAGCCGCGGGCGGTCACCCTGGCGACGAGCGCACCGCAGGCGAAGAGACCGAGCAGTGCGAGGAGGACCGCGGGCCACAGGGTGGTGGCACCGAGGAGATAGGGCAGCACCGGCAGCAGGGCGCCGAGCGCGAACGAGCCGAAGGACGACACGGCGGCGAGGGTGGGCGACGGAAGGTCGTCCGGGTCGATGCCGAGCTCCTCGCGGGCGTGGATCTCCAGCGCCTGTTCGGGGTCCCTGGACAACTGCATGGCCACCTCGCGGGCGAGCCCGGGCTCGACACCACGGGCCACGTACAGCGCGGCCAGCTCCTCCATCTCGTCGACCGGGTGCTTGCGCAGCTCCCGCCGCTCGACATCCAGCTCCGCCTGGACGAGCTCGCGCTGCGAGGCCACCGACGTGTACTCACCCGCGGCCATCGAGAAGGCACCGGCGGCGAGACCGGCGAGCCCGGTGATCACGACGGTCTGCTGGGACACGGCCCCACCCGCGACGCCGGTCATCAGGGCGAGGTTGGAGACGAGCCCGTCCATCGCGCCGAACACCGCGGGACGAAGCCAGCCGCCGTTCACATCGCGGTGCGTGTGATTGTCGCGGTGCGCCTCGTGAAGTGTTGCCTCGGTTTCGATGATGGACACAGCTCTCCCCTTGACCAGTTGCCCCAGGGCGGTTCGTACCTGCGTCCCGCACCTCTCAATGCCTCGAAAGTACGCGCGATGTAAGGACCGCGCCAGCAAGGCAGGCTTTACTTACCTGCGGTCAGCCGAGTGACACGCGGGTCCCCGGCAGAGCGCGGCGCACCCCATGTGGCAGAGATCCAGGACAGGCTCGGTGCCGCACGAAGGGGTGACGCGTTGGAGTGGATTGCATGCGATCGGGCCCGCGGCGCGCTGCTCGGGCTCGCCGTCGGCGATGCGCTCGGAGCGCCCGCGGAGAACATGCGGCCGTCCGAGATCCGGCGCCGGTGGGGACGGATCGAAGGCTTTGTCACGGACAACCCCGCGGGCACGGACGACACGGAGTACGCCATCTTCTCCGGGCTGCTGCTCGCCAGGCACGGCTCCGCGCTGACCGTCTCACATGTCGAGAACGCGTGGCACCACTGGATCGCCGACCTCGACGAGGGGCCCTTCCGGGGGGCCGGCTTCAGCGAGCGCGGCACGCTGGAGAACCTCCGCCGCGGACTGGCGGCCCCCATCACGGCCCAGCACCGGCACGCCTGGAGCGACGGGCTCGCCATACGGGCGGCGCCCTTCGGCGTCTTCGCGGCGGGCGACCCCGCGGAGGCCGCCCGGCTGGTCGCCATCGACGGCTGCGTCAGCCACGACGGGGAGGGCATCTACGGCGGCCAGGCGGTGGCGGCAGGGGTCGCGGCGGCCGTGGCGGGCGAGGGACCCGCCGGAATCATCGGTGCGGCCCTGTCGGTGGTCCCGATGGACTCCTGGACCGCGCGCTCCATGCGGCGTGCGATCGTCGCGGCGGAGCGGGCGGATCCCGACCCCCTCACCCGCGAGCGCATGGTCCGCTCTGCGGTCGTCATCGGCGGCTACCCCTGGACGGACCTGGCACCCGAGGCCGTGGGCCTCGCCTTCGGCGCCTTCGCCGCGGCCCGGGGCGACTTCCGTACGTCGGTCCTGACCGCGGTCAACATGGGCCGTGACGCCGACACGACGGCGGCGGTGGCCGGAGCCCTCGCGGGCGCCATGTCGGGGGCCCGCTCCATCCCCGCGGACTGGGCAGCCGCGATCGGCCCGGTCCGCGGCAGCTGCCTCCCCTCCATGCGCGGCTACCACGTCCTGGACATCGCCGACCTCCTCACCCCCGACGACGACACCGAGGCCCTGTCATGCCCCCCGGCCCCCTAGACCCCGCGCCCGGGCCCGCCTCCGAGCCCCCGGAGACCTTCCCGGACCTCGACCCCGACGCGGACACCGGCCCAGCCGTGGACCCGGAGGTCCAGGGGCCCCTGCCACCCCCGCCCCACCCGGACCCCCGGCCGAACGGACCTTTGCCCGGGGCGCCGGGCGCCGGCGACGCCTCCGACAGCCGCGGCACACCAGACACCGACGCAGGTCCCGGTCACGCCTCCGGCAGCCGCAGCGCTCCGGACACCGGTGATCGTCCCGGCCGCGCCGCCGACGGGCACGGGACACCGGCCACCGCCGCCCGCCCCCACCACGCCTCCGGCAGCCGCAGCGCTCCGGACACCGATGATCGTCCCGGCCGCGCCGCCGACGGGCACGGGACGCGATCGCTCCAGGACCCGTCGCCCGCGTCCGCTCCCCCGGACGAGCCGCGGCGGGCCGGTGCCCGGCCGGCGCGCGAGGTGCCGGGGACCTCACCGGGCGCCGCCGGGGTGCCGCACCACGCACTCGCCGACGTCGCCGGGTCGGTCGCACGCCCCTACGCGACACCGGTGAGCTCAGAGGCCTCACGGCCGCGCGAAGGGCGGAGCCGGGGCCCGTCCCGGGGGGCGGCCGGTGAACGCCGGCCGGCACCCCGGGACGGCGGGGAAGCGCCCTCCGTCCGCCAAGGTGCGACGGCGCCTTCCGCCCACCCGGGCGCGACCACGCCCTCCGTCCGCCAAGGTGCGACCGCACCTTCTGCCCGCCAAGGCGCGACCACGCCCTCCGCCCACCCGGGCGCGACCACGCCCTCCGTCCGCCAAGGCGCGACCCGCACCCTTCGCTCCCGCGTCGAAGGACTCCTTCTCGGCCTTGCCGCGGGTGACGCCGCCGGGTGGCCGGCGGCGCGGCACCGGGCCGCGCGGATGCCCGAGTGGACCCGGCGGCTCACCCGTGAGCTCGACACCTTCGCCGAGCAGAACGCCACGACCACGCTCCCTGTCCCCATCGCCCTCAACCAGCCCCCCGAGCCCCTCCGTCTCGGCCCCTCCGACGACGCCGAGTGGGCCGCTTTCACCGCCGGGACCGTCATCACCGCCGCCGATCACTTCGACGGCCCCGACCTCGACCGCCGTATGCGCGCCGCGGTCGACCTCGCCTGGAACGCTCTCGCCGGGAAGGTCGCGGCTGCCGCCGCCCGCGCCCCCGAGGTGGAGTCCGCCGTACTCCCCCTGCGCGCCCGGATCTCCGTTCGCGCCGGTCTCGGCAACCTCGCCACCGGTCTGCGCCCGCCCGCCACCGGCCACGACAACCCGCACTACTTCGACGACGCCGCCTGCGTGCGCGCCGTGGTCCTCGCCGCCGTCCACCCCGGCAACCCGCTAGCCGCCGCCGAACTCGCCGAGTTCGACGCCCGCTACACCCAGGACGGCGACGGCGTCCACGGCGCCCGCGCCATGGCGGCGGCCGTCGCCGCGGCGCTCGGTGGCGCGCACGTCGACACGGCCGTCGACGCCGCCCTCCACCAGCTCCCCGACACGACCGAGATCGGCCGCAACGCCCGGCACGCCGTCGAACTCGCCCGTGCCGCCGAGGACGCGTTCTCCCTGGTCCCGCTCCTGGAGCACCAGATCGTCGACCACGTCTACAGCTACGGCATCGCGGCGGCAGAAACCGTCCCCGTCGCCCTCGCCCTCGCCACCGCCGCCCGCGGTGAGGTCGCCGGTGCGATCCCCGCCGCCGCCTGCCTGTCCCGCGTGGCCGACTCCGCGCCCGCCCTCGCCGGGGCGTTGACCGGTGCGCTGGGCGGGGGCGCGGCCGTCCCCGCCGCGTGGCGGGACGCCTGCCGCATCCTCGCCGGCTGCGCCCTTCCCCGCCTCGCGGGCACGGATCTCGTGGAACTCGCCGGGCTGCTGGCCCGGACGACGCGTCCATGACCCACGGCCGTCCGCCCTGTGCCGCCCTGGCGCGGAATGCCGGGCACCGGACACGAATGCCCGCCCCGGCATTCCGCCCCCGCGACCACCCCAGGTGGACAATTCCGGCATGACACTCTCATCGCTCCCGACTGTCGCGACACTCGACGACCGGATCACGGGCTCGCTCGTCGGCGCGGCGGTCGGCGACGCCCTCGGCGGCCCGGTCGAGGGCTACACCCCGGAGCAGATCGTGGAACGCCACGGTGGCCGCGTGCGCGGCATCGTCGGACCGTGGCACGGTGACGACTGGCGGACCGCCCGCCCCATCGCGCCCTACCACAAGGGCGACGGACACGTCACCGACGACACCCTCATGACGCACGCGCTCGTACGCGTCTACGCGTCCGTGCGCGACCACCTCGACGCCTACGCGATCGCCGACCACCTCGTCCCCGACCTCGTCTCCAACCCGCGCTGGATCCCCGAGCTCGAAGCCGAGGCGCTTCTCCTCCAGCGGGTCTTCCTCGCCGAGAAATGGCTCGCCGCCCGCATCCACTACGGCCACGCCGACCCGCGCGAGGCGGGCAACGGGAACATCGTCAACTGCGGTGCGGCGATGTATATGGCGCCCGTCGGTCTGGTGAACGCCGCGAACCCGGCCGCCGCGTACGCCGAGGCGCTGGACGTCGCCGGCGCCCACCAGTCCTCGTACGGCCGTGAGGCTGCGGGAGTCTTCGCCGCGGCGGTCGCGGCGGCCTGCGCGCCCGACGCGAGCCCGGGAACCGTCGTCGACGCCTGTCTCGCCCTCGCCAAGGACGGCACCCGCTCGGCGATCGAGGCGGTGGCGGAAGCCGCCGCCCGGCACAGCGACTTCGAGTCCGCGCTGGCGCCCCTGCGCGAGGCCGTCGCCCCCTTCGACACGGTCGGCCCCGACTACCGGGCGCCCTCCCTGGCGGCCCGCCGCCCGTCGCGGCTGCACGCCGTCGAAGAACTTCCCGTCGCCCTGGGCATGCTGCTCGTCGGCGACGGCGACTACCGCCGTACGGTCCTCGGAGCCGTCAACTACGGGCGCGACTGCGACTCGATCGCCACCATGGCGGGAGCGATCTCGGGGGCGCTGCACGGCGAGGAGCCGGTCCCGCCCGACTGGGTGAAGACCGTGGCCGAGGCCAGCCGCCTCGATCTGCACGCCCCGGCACGGACACTGACGGAGGTCACGTACGAGATCTTCGACCGCGACACCGAACGCCGCCGGACCCATGAATCGGCCTTCGCCCGCCTGACGGACGCCCGGTGAACCTGCGCCTCACCTGGGTCCAGCCCGAGGATCTGGTGGGCCACGAGCTCCGCCAGGCCGAGGAGGACGGCCGCGACGCCTCGGACATCGCGCACCGCTGGCACACCTCGGGCGGCGCCACCGCCCCTGCGTCCGCCGGTGCGTCCCCCGCTCCCGCATCCCCTCACGTCCGCGCCCTGGCCGTACGCCTCCTCGACGAACTGGACCGCCTTCCCTCCCCCTCGGCGGACCTGGAACCGACCCCCCTGCACGAGATCCGCGCGGCCTGCCCCTCCTGGCCCGACCGGGACGACCTCCCGGCGGGGCAGGGGCTTCCCACGGGACGGGGTCTCCCCACGGAGCGAGGCCACGACGCGGGGCAGGGGGACGACGTGCTCCTGCACCGCCTGCACGCCGCCTGGCTCGGCCGGGCCGCCGGGTGTCTGCTCGGCAAGCCCGTGGAGAAGCTGGCCCTCCACGCGATCCGTGCCCTCGCACGGGCCACCGGCAACTGGCCTCTCGGCACCTGGTTCACCGCCAAGGGCGTCCCCGCCGGGCTGCTCGCCGAACATCCCTGGAACAGACGTTCCGCGGCCACCTCCCTCGCGGAGAACATCGACGGCATGCCCGAGGACGACGACCTCAACTACCCCCTCCTCAACCTGCTGCTCCTCCAGCGGTACGGACACGGCTTCAGCACCGCGGACGTCGCGCGGCTCTGGCTCGACGAACTCCCCGCGGGCCGCACCTTCACCGCTGAGCGTGTCGCGTACCGCAACCTCCTCTCCGGGCTGGGGCCACCGCTCACCGCGGCTCACCACAATCCGTTCCGGGAGTGGATCGGCGCCGCCATCCGCGCGGACACGCACGGGTGGACGCACCCCGGCGACCCGGCGGCCGCCGCCGCGCAGGCGCACCGCGACGCGGCGCTCACCCACACCGCCAACGGCGTCTACGGCGCGATGTTCGTCGCGGCCGCACTCGCCGAGGCGGCCACGGGCACCGCGGATGTCCATCAGTGCCTGCGTACCGCACTGCGCGTCGTCCCTCCCCGCTCCCGCCTCGCCGAAGCCGTCCTTCTCGGCATCGAAACGGCCGACGGGCACAAGGACTTCGACGACGTCGTGGATCGCCTCCATGCCGCCTACGGCACCTACCACTGGGTGCACGTCATCCCCAACACCGCCCTCCTGTGCGCCGCCCTCACCCACGCCGACGGCGACTTCTCCGGCTCCATCTGCCGTGCCGTGTCCGGCGGCTGGGACACCGACTCCAACGGCGCGACCGCCGGTTCTCTCGCCGGGCTGCTCGCCGGACACCCCGACCGGCTGCCCGAGCGGTGGACCGCCCCGCTGAAGAACCGGCTCTCGACCACGGTCACCGGTTTCGACGGCATCGGCTTCGACTCCCTCGCCCACCTCACGCGCGCCCAGATCACCCTCCGGGAGGACCTCCGCCCATGACCGGCATCGTGGTGCTCGGCAGCACCAACATGGACCTCGTCGCGTACGTCACCAAGGCCCCCGAGCGAGGAGAGACCGTCACGGGACGCGAGTTCCGTACGGTTCCCGGCGGCAAGGGCGCCAACCAGGCGGTGGCCGCCGCACGCGCCGGCGGCGACGTATCGATGATCGGCGCCGTCGGCACCGACGACTTCGGCGTACGTCTGCGGGCCACGCTCGACGGCTCCGGCGTCGACACCGACCTGCTGCGCACCGCCGAGGGCGCCTCCGGCACCGCGCACATCGTCGTCGACGACGAGGGCGGCAACGCGATCGTCGTCATTCCTGGCGCCAACGGCACCGTCGATCACCTCACCCCTGGCGACGAGGCCGTCATCGGCTCCGCGGACGCTCTGCTCCTCCAGCTCGAACTTCCCCTGGCCGGCGTGATCGCCGGAGCGGAGGCCGCTCGCCGGCACGGTGTACGCACCGTGCTCACCCCCGCGCCGGCCCAGCCCCTGCCGTCCGAACTGCTCGCCGTCACCGACCTGTTGGTGCCGAACGAGCACGAGGCCGCCGTCCTCGCCGGCACCACGGATCCGCGCGCCGCCGCAGCGGCGCTGCTGGTCCAGGTGCCCGAAGTGGTGATCACCCTCGGCGCGGAGGGCAGCCTCTACGCCGCCCGCGGCGCCGAACCTGTCGCCGTCCCCGCCCCCCGCGTACGCGCCGTCGACACGACCGCGGCGGGCGACACCTTCGTGGGCGCCCTCGCGGTGGCCCTCGTCGAGGGCAGGCCGATGCCCGCGGCGATGGCGTGGGCATCGGCAGCCGCCGCGATCTCCGTCCGGCGTCCCGGCGCCTCCTCCTCGATGCCGACGCGGCCCGAGATCGACGCGGCCGTGGACGACGGCACCGCCTCCTAGCGGGGCAGCCCGGACCGGCCCGGGCCGAAGAGCGTGTGTGCCGGGGCCGGCGCGCCCGGCAGCATCCACAGGACCCACAGCCCACCCACCGCCAGGGCCGTATCCGCCGGAGACGTCCCCGCAGGAGCCTCGCAAGGAACCGGGAGCCCCCATGCACGACCCTGACGCCGACGGTGTCGCCGCCCATCACCCTGCCGGAGACGGTCCGCTCGCCGGGCTGCGTGTCCTCGATCTCGCGACGCTCTTCGCCGGGCCGCTCGCCGCGACGATGCTCGGCGACTTCGGAGCCGACGTCATCAAGGTCGAGCATCCGCGCAGACCCGACCCGTCACGTGGGCACGGACCCGACAAGGACGGCATCGGCCTGTGGTGGAAGCTGCTCGGCCGCAACAAGCGCACCATCACGCTCGATCTGTCCACGCCCGGTGGCCGCGAGACCCTCCTGACGCTCGCCGCCACCGCCGATGTCGTCATCGAGAACTTCCGCCCGGGGACCCTCGAGAAGTGGCAGCTCGGCTGGGAGGAGCTGAGCGCCGCCAACTCCCGTCTCGTCCTGGCCCGCGTCACCGGCTTCGGTCAGTTCGGCCCGTACAGTCACCGGCCCGGCTTCGGCACGCTCGCCGAGGCGATGAGCGGGTTCGCCGCCATCACCGGCGAACCCGACGGTCCGCCCACGCTTCCCCCCTTCGGCCTCGCCGACTCCATCGCGGCCCTCGCCACCTCCTACGCCGTCATGACCGCGCTGACCGCCCGGGCCGTGTCCGGGCGCGGCCAGGTCGTCGACATGGCCATCATCGAACCCATCCTCACCGTCCTCGGTCCCCAGCCCATCTGGTACGACCAGCTCGGCTACGTCCAGCCGCGCAGCGGCAACCGCTCCCGCAACAACGCCCCGCGCAACACCTACCGGGCCGCCGACGGGCACTGGCTCGCCGTGTCCACCTCCGCCCAGTCCGTCGCCGAACGCGTCATGCGGCTGGTCGGCCGCCCCGAGCTGACGGACGAGCCGTGGTTCGCCTCCGGCAGTGGACGCGCCGAGCACTCGTCCGTGCTCGACGAGGCGGTGGGCATCTGGATCGCCCGGCACACCCGCGACGAGGTCCTCGACGCGTTCGAGAAGGCGGAGGCGGCGATCGCCCCCGTCCACGACATCCGCGACGTCATGGAAGATCCCCAGTACCGCGCGCTGGACAGCATCACCGAGGTCGCCGACCCCGAGCTGGGGCCGATCCGTATGCAGAACATCCTCTTCCGCCTTTCCGACACCCCTGGCGGGATTCGCTGGGCCGGCCGGCCGCACGGCGCGGACACCGATGCGGTGCTCGGCGAGATCGGGCTCTCACCGGCGCGGATCGCGGCCCTGCGCAGCGAAGGCGCCCTATGACCGCCCCCTCGGACGCCCCTCTGGCCCTCACTCCGGAAACCACTCCCCTCACCTGGCTGTACGCCCCCGGGGACCATCCCGACGTCGTCCACAAGGCGCTGTCCTGCGGAGCCGACATCGTCATCGTCGATCTCGAGGACGCGGTCCCTCCCGACCGCAAGGACTACGCCCTCGCGGCGACCGCGGAAATGCTCACCTCCCCCCAGCCGGTCCCCGTCCATGTCCGGATCCACGCGGAGCAGGACATCGCGGCACTGGCCGGACTCCCCGGCCTGTCCGCTCTGCGTATCCCCAAGGTGACACGCGCCACCGACATCCGGGGTCCTGCGGCGCTGGCCCCGGGGACCGGCCTGTACGCGCTGCTGGAATCGGCGGCCGGCGTGGAGCACGCGTACTCCATCGCCACCGCCGATCCCGCCGTCCGCGGGATCGCGCTCGGTGAGGCGGACCTCCGGGCGGATCTGGGGGTACGGGACGACCGGGGACTCGACTGGCCGCGCAGCCGGATCGTGGTCGCCGCACGGGCGGCGGGGCTCGCCCCGCCGCCGCAGTCGGTGTTCCCCGACATCCGCGACCTGGACGGCCTCGCAGAATCCTGTGCCCATGGCCGGGCGGTCGGCTTCCTGGGCCGCGCGGCGATCCACCCCCGACAGCTGCCGGTCATCGAGCGGGCCTATCTCCCCAGCCCCGAGGAGGTGGAGCAGGCGGAGGAGATCGTCGAGGCGGCCGAGACCGACGCGGGCGCGCTGGCGCTCCCGGACGGCCGCTTCGTCGACGCGGCGGTGGTGGCGACGGCCCACCGCACCCTCGAACTGGCGCGTCGCGGGGAATGACCGGGGCACTCGTCATCGTCCCGCGAAGCCTTCTCGGCCACTCCGCGAGGCCCGGGCCGTACAGCCGGGGCCCAGCGGCATCCCCGCTCACCCGGGATGGTCCCGGGAGCTTGTTCCCTCACCCCGCGAGCCTCCGCGTCTCCCAACGGCTGAGGACGTCCGGTCACGCCGCCCGCTGCCTCCACCGGCACGACACGGCCAGGACGGCCCGGACGGGCATACGCAGAGGGCCGCCCGACCAGGACGGTCGGGCGGCCCTCTGGCGCGTGAGCGAAGCGATCAGCCCTTGGGGGCGGACTCGGAATCTGCGCGGTCCGCCTCGCGGTCCTTGTCCAGGTCCAGCGGGCCGGAGTCGTCCGTCGCCGGGTCCGCAGGGGTGGCGTCGGTGCCGTCTTCGGCGGTACCGGAGCCCGTGGACGCGTCGGCGGAGCCGGGCTTCGGTGGCTCGACGACCTCCTCGCGGCCCGGCCGCAGCCGCGCCGAGATCACGATGTAGGCCACCGCGAGTGCGAAGACGACGATCGAGGTCCAGACGTTCAGCCGCAGGCCCAGGAAGTGGTGGGCCTCGTCGACGCGCATGTACTCGATCCAGCCCCGGCCGGCGCAGTACGCGGCGACGTACAGGGCGAACGCCCGCCCGTGTCCGAGCTTGAAGCGGCGGTCGGCCCAGATGACCAGCAGGGCGACGCCGATGCACCAGAGGGACTCGTACAGGAACGTCGGGTGGTACAGACCCGCCTCGCGGTTCGTGCCCTCGGCGATCTTGAGAGCCCAGGGGAGATCGGTCGGCTTGCCGTACAGCTCCTGGTTGAACCAGTTGCCCCAGCGCCCGATCGCCTGGGCGAGGGCGATACCGGGTGCGATGGCGTCCGCGTAGGCCGGGAGCGGGATGCCCCGCCGTCGGCAGCCGATCCAGGCGCCGACCGCGCCGAGGGCGATCGCCCCCCAGATCCCGAGGCCCCCCTCCCAGATCTTGAACGCGTCGACCCAGTTCTCACCCTCGCTGAAGTACAGCTGGTAGTCGGTGATCACGTGGTACAGACGGCCGCCGACGAGGCCGAACGGCACCGCCCAGACGGCGATGTCGGCCACCGTGCCGGCTTTGCCGCCGCGGGCGATCCAGCGCTTGTTGCCGTACCAGACGGCAACGAAGACGCCGATGATGATGCAGAAGGCGTAGCCGCGCAGCGGAACCGGTCCGAGGTTGATCACACCGGTCGACGGGCTGGGAATGTAGGCAAGGTCCATGGCAGGTCCGACGCTACCCTGCCGGGCAGGACCCGTCGCAACCCACCCGGCAACGTCTGCATAACGAGCAGCCGAATGACATGCCTCGCACTCGGGGGGTGCGGGCAGGGGCGTGCCCGGGCGGCCAGGGGCCGCCGACCGCCACGCGAGGTCACCCGGTGGCGCTTCGGGAGGCGGCCGGGCCGGGCTGAGCCGTCGCCGGCTGCTTCCCCTTGTTCGCCTCGGCCACCCACTTCTTCAGGTTCTCCGGGGAGAGCGGCTCGTTGCCCTTCCCCGGGAAGACCGGCTCACCGTTGAGCAGCATGGTGGGGGTGCCCCCGTAGTCGCTGTTCCGGAAGGCCTCCGCCGACTTCTCCACCCAGCCGTTGTACTTGCCCTGCTCCACACAGCTGCGGAACCGGGGCGTATCGAGCCCCTCGACCTTGCCGGCGAGCTCGATGAGCCTCTTGGGGTCCCCGAAGGCGTCCTCGGACTCCGGCGGCTGGTTCTGGTAGAGCACGTCGTGGTACGGAACGAACTTCCCGGCGTCCTGAGCGCACGCCGCCGCGTTCGCCGCGCGCAAGGAGCCGGTGCCGCCGAACCTCGCGTCGATGATCGTGGCGAAGTGGTAGTCGGCCCTGAGCTGTCCGGAATCCGTCAGCTCATGGATCGTGTCCCGGAGGATGTTCTCCGCCTGGGCGCATACCGGGCAGCGGAAGTCCTCCCAGATCGTGAGCGTGGACGGGGCGTCGCTCGCGCCGGCCGGGATCGCCGGCCGGTCCTTCCCCCCGGCGCCGCTGGGGGCGACGACCGGCCCCGCCTGGGTGGGGGTGGCCGTGGAGGTGTCCGTGGTCTTGTCCCCGGTGTTGGCCGCGATCACGCCGACGACCGCCGCCAGGCCGAGCACGCAGACCACGGCCGCGGACACGATCAACAGACGCCGTCGTTTCTCGCGCGCCTTCTGCAGCTCGCGCTCCTGCAGGAGCCGCTTTCGCGCGGCCCGCTTCCCGTCACGGTTGTTGTCGCTCACGCCCACAGCAACGAACCGGGGAGGCACGTATGTGCCTCCCCGTCCGAGGTCCACCCGTACGGGTGAGATGTCCAGGATCTCTCCCGGAGTCGACCCGCAGCGGTCAGCGCTTGCGGACGCCGTCCGCCAGCTCGCCCGCCAGCGCCCGTACGGCGGCGATCCCCGTCTCGTGGTCCTCCGCGTCCAGCAGCCTCTTGACGAAGGCCGAGCCGACGATGACGCCGTCGGCGAAGCCCGCGACCTCCGCGGCCTGCTCGGCGTTGGACACCCCGAGGCCCACGCAGACGGGCAGGTCGGTGGTGCTGCGGGTACGCCGCACCAGGTCGTGCGCCTGCTCGCCGACCGACTCACGGGTGCCGGTGACACCCATCAGGGAGGCCGCGTAGACAAAGCCGGAGCCCGCCGCCGTGATCTTCGCGAGCCGCTCGTCCCTGCTGCTCGGGGCGACGACGAAGACGGTGGCGAGGCCGTGCTTCTCGGCGTGCTCCCGCCACACCGCCGACTCCTCGACCGGCAGGTCGGGCAGGATGCAGCCCGCGCCGCCCGCCTCGGCGAGTTCGGTGGTGAAGCGCTCGATGCCGTACCGGTCGATCGGGTTCCAGTACGTCATCACGAGCACCGGCTTGCCCGTGGCCTCGTGCGCCTCGCGGACCGTGCGCATGACGTCCGCGATCCTGACGCCGCCGCGCAGGGCGATGTCGTCGGCGGTCTGGATGACCGGGCCGTCCAGGACGGGGTCACTGTGCGGCAGGCCGACCTCCACCACATCGGCACCGCCGTCGAAGACGGCCCTGACCGCCTCGATGCCGCCGTCGACGGTCGGGAAGCCGGCGGGGAGGTAGGCGATGAGCGCGGCCCGGTTCTCCGACCTGGCCGCCGCGAGGGTGTCGCTCAGCAACTGGCCCTTCCCGCTGATGAATGCAGCCCCGCTCACTTGGCGTCCCCCTCGATCTCGGCGATCTCGCCGGCCGCGTCGGCCTCGACGGTCGCGACGGCCTCCGCGTCGTACAGCCCGAAGTAGCGGGCGGCCGTGTCCATGTCCTTGTCGCCGCGGCCGGACAGATTGACGAGGATCAGTCCGTCCTTGCCGAGTTCCTTGCCGATCTCCAGCGCACCGGCCAGCGCGTGCGCGGACTCGATGGCAGGGATGATGCCTTCCGTACGCGACAGGAGCCGCAGCGCGTCCATCGCGGCGTCGTCGGTGACGGCACGGTACTCACCGCGTCCGCTGTCCTTGAGGTAGGAGTGCTCCGGACCGATGCCGGGGTAGTCGAGCCCCGCCGAGATCGAGTACGGCTCGGTGATCTGGCCCTCGTCGTCCTGGAGGACGTAGCTGCGCGAGCCGTGCAGGATGCCGGGCTCCCCCGCGGTCAGCGTGGCCGCGTGCTCGCCGGTCTCGACGCCGTGGCCCGCGGGCTCGCAGCCCACCAGCCGTACGCCGGTGTCAGGGATGAAGGCGTGGAACAGGCCGATGGCGTTGGAGCCGCCGCCGACACAGGCCACCGCCGCGTCCGGGAGGCGCCCCGCGCGCTCCAGGATCTGGCGCCTGGCCTCGACGCCGATCACCCGGTGGAAGTCGCGGACCATGGCGGGGAAGGGGTGCGGGCCGGCGACCGTGCCGAAGAGGTAGTGCGTGTGGTCGACGTTGGCGACCCAGTCGCGGAACGCCTCGTTGATGGCGTCCTTCAGCGTGCGGCTGCCGGACTTCACCGGGATGACCTCGGCGCCGAGCATGCGCATCCGGGCGACGTTCAGCGCCTGGCGCCGGGTGTCGATCTCACCCATGTAGATGGTGCAGTCGAGGCCGAAGAGGGCGCAGGCGGTCGCGGTGGCGACGCCGTGCTGCCCGGCGCCGGTCTCGGCGATCACCCGGGTCTTGCCCATGCGCCTGGTGAGCAGCGCCTGCCCCAGCACATTGTTGATCTTGTGGGAGCCGGTGTGGTTGAGGTCCTCGCGCTTGAGGAAGATCCGCGCGCCGCCCGCGTGCCCGGCGAAGCGGGGCACCTCGGTCAGGGCGCTGGGCCGCCCCGTGTAGTGGACGAGCAGATCGTCGAGTTCGGCGGCGAACGCCGGGTCGGCCTTGGCCTTGTCGTACTCGACGGCCACCTCGTCGACGGCGGCGACGAGCGCCTCGGGGATGAACTTGCCGCCGAAGGCGCCGAAATAGCCCTGGGCGTCGGGCACCAGGCCCTGGGGGTCGGGAATGAAGTAGTCACTGGGCATGCCAGAACTCCTTGTGAGCTGAAAGCCGGAAGAAGTGTCAGGGTGATGACGTCGGATCGCTGAGCGCGTCGCTCAGCGACGCCATCGCATGCCGTTGACCTGGCCCGGCTCGTCCCCGATGACGTACCGGACGCGCCGTCCGTGCACCCGCCGTGCCGGTGCCCGGCAGCCGCGCGGGCGGCAGCCGCGCGCCAGGGGCGCGTGGGGCACGCACGCCTGCGCGTCCGCACCGGCGGGGCGGCGAAGCCCCGGCCGGGCGGACGGTACGCAGCGGACGACGGCGGTCATGGGCGGGGGTCAGCCCCTCCCGTGCCGCAGCGCCGGGTGGGCACCCGCGGCGACCAGATCGGCCACGGCGGCCTTCGGGTCGCGGCCGGTGACCAGTGACTCGCCGACGAGGACGGCGTCCGCGCCGGCGTTGGCGTAGGCGATCAGGTCGTGCGGACCGCGGATGCCGGACTCGGCGACCTTGACGATGGTCTCGGGGATCTCCGGAACGACGCGGTCGAACGTGGAACGGTCGACCTTCAGGGTCCTGAGGTCGCGCGCGTTGACGCCGATGATCCTGGCGCCGGCGTCCACGGCACGCTCGACCTCGTCCTCGTCGTGCACCTCGACGAGCGGGGTGAGGCCGATCGACTGGGCACGCTCGATCAGCGAGACCAGCGCCTCCTGGTCGAGCGCGGAGACGATCAGCAGGACCAGGTCGGCACCGTACGCACGGGCCTCCCACAGCTGGTACGAGGTGACGATGAAGTCCTTGCGGAGCACCGGGACGTCGACCCGGGCCCGTACGGCCTCGAGATCCGCGAGCGAGCCGCCGAAGCGGCGCTGTTCGGTGAGGACGGAGATGACGGCCGCGCCACCCGCCTCGTAGTCCGCGGCAAGTCCGGCCGGGTCGGCGATCGCGGCGAGCGCGCCCTTGGAGGGGCTGGAGCGCTTCACCTCGCAGATGACCTTGACCCCGTCGCCGCGCAGAGCAGCGACGCCGTCCTTGGCACGGGGCGCCTTGGCGGCACGCTCCTTGAGCTCGTCGAGGCTGACCCGCGCCTGCCGCTCTGCGAGGTCGGCGCGCACGCCTTCGATGATCTCGTCGAGCACACTCACGCGAGCGGCCCCCTTCCGGGAGGTTGGTGGTGGATCACTGTCAGCAATGTCGATGGTATCCGGAGGAAGGCGAAGGCCCCGCATCCGGTTGACGGGCGTCCCACTACCTGGAACCGCTTACTGCTGGTCATGGCGCCAGGACCGCCCCGAACGGAAGATTCCTGACGACCGTGAAGACGAGCAGAACCCCGCCGAGAGCCCACCACAAGGCGGGCCGGACCCCGATCCGCACGGGCCGGTCCCGGACGGCGCGGGCGAGCCAGACGGCCCAGACGACGCCGAAGACCACATAGCCGACGGTGGCGATGGCGTTGGAGCCCAGGGCAGCGCCGAGATCGCCGTGGATGAAGGCGTGGGCACTGCGCAGGCCGCCGCAGCCGGGGCAGTAGATCCCGGTGAGCCGCAGCAGCGGGCAGACCGGGTAGTGACCGGGCTCATTGGGGTCGATCGCGCCCACGTAGGCGAAAGCGGCGGCGACACCCGCCATGGTGGCCAGCGGTGGGGCGAGCCTCCGCGCGAGCGGGACGGGAGGGACGACCCCGGGCTCGGGCGCGAAGTCACGCACGGGGCCGGGCGCGGAGCCAGGCCCGGAGGCCGCCGGGGACCCGGCCGGCCGGGCGTGCCCGGGGACGGGGACCCGCGCGGGCTCCCTCACGGGCGGCTCGTCGGGCACGGGGGCGGCGGCAGGAATGGCATCCACCCCGTGATTGTCCCCCGGGCATGCGGCGAGGCGCAGCCCGGGGCCGCCGGACTGCGCCTCGCTCGGAGCGTTCAGGGGTGCTCGCGACCCCGGGTCAGGAGGCCGTGGCCTCCGCCGGGACGGGCTTCGCGGCCGACGCCGCGGCCTGGACGCGGATCGCCTGCTGCTTCGGCATGCCGAGACCGGCGGCCTTCATCGCGAGGCCGACGACGCCGCCGAGCAGGGTCACGGCCATTCCGGCCCAGAAGCCGAGCGGGTTGACCGCCACCATGGAGACTCCCGCGATGCAGAAGCCGATGAAGGTGATGGTGACGCCGGTCCAGGCGGCCGGGGTGTGTCCGTGGGCGCTGCCCGCCATGAATTGCTCCTCGTTGATGTCGCGCTGTGGGGTGGTTCGGACTCCCCTGCGCCCTGCGGCGTGGGGGACCCCCTCGTCATCCATTGTCCAGTACGCCCAGGGGTGCCTGGATGTGGGGGTCGTCACTGATCGCGGGTGGGGTCCTCGCCGCGGTCCAGGGCCTTCCAGAGCTCCTCGGGACGCTCAGGGTCGGCCACGGGGCGGGCCCTGTGCGGGACGCCGCTCCCGCCCTCGCGCTCGTAGCGTCCGGACATCGCGGGCCAGGAGGCGCCGTACCGCAGGGCCAGCACTCCGGCGGCCAGTATCAGCAGTCCGGCGGCAGCGGTGACGTACGGCCAGGCGGTGTGAGCGACCGAGTCCACCACGGCCGCGGTGTCGCCGGTGGTCCGCCGCGCCTTCTCGTCGAGGGCCGCGGTCCCGGACACACCGGTGTACGCGGCCGTCGCCGCGCCCGCGCCGCTGAGGGCGAGCAGGACGGAGACCAGCAGTCGGCTCCTGCCGCGGACGGCGAAGAGGGCGACGAGCGCGGCCAGGCCGACGACGGCGAGCGCGGCCGGAACACCGGTGACATCGCGGCCGGTGGCCTCCAGCGGCACGCTGCCGCCGAGAGCGGCGGCCGTGCCCTCGGCCCAGGTCTGCCCGGAGGCGAGCAGGGCGACAGCGGCGCCGACGGCGCCGAGCAGCAGGGCGACGGCGAGGCTGCGCCGGCCGTCTGTCGCGGCCGCGGCGCTCTCGGTACGGGGCTGGGGTACGGATGCAGCACTCACGCACCCCACTATCCCCTATGGGTTCAGTCGCCGTTCAGCCGGTTGGCCGTGTGTACGGCCCGCAGCACCGCCGCCGCCTTGTTACGGCATTCGGTGTCCTCGGCGACCGGGTCGGAGTCGGCCACGATCCCCGCACCCGCCTGGACGTACGCGGTCCCGTCGCGCAGCAGCGCCGTGCGGATGGCGATGGCGGTGTCGGAGTCGCCCGCGAAGTCGAGATAGCCGACGCAGCCGCCGTACAGGCCGCGCCGTGAGGGCTCGAGCTCCTCGATGATCTGCATCGCGCGGGGCTTGGGCGCCCCGGAGAGCGTGCCCGCGGGGAAGCACGCCGTCAGCACGTCGAAGGCGGTGCGGCCGTCGGCGACCTTGCCGGTCACGGTCGACACGATGTGCATGACGTGCGAGTACCGCTCGATCGACATGAAGTCGACCACCTCGACCGAGCCCGGCTCGCAGACCCGGCCCAGGTCGTTGCGCCCCAGGTCGACCAGCATCAGATGCTCGGCGCGCTCCTTCGGGTCGGCGAGCAGTTCCTCGGCGAGCGCCTGGTCCTCCTGCGGGGTCGCGCCGCGCGGGCGGGTGCCGGCGATGGGGTGCACCATGGCACGCCCGTCCTCGACCTTGACCAGCGCCTCCGGGCTGGAGCCGACGACGTCGAAGCCGCCGTCCTCATGGGGGAAGCGCAGCAGATACATGTACGGGCTGGGATTCGTGGCCCGCAGCACCCGGTAGACGTCGAGTGCGCTCGCCGCGCACGGGGTCTCGAAGCGCTGCGAGGGAACGACCTGGAAGGCCTCGCCCGCGCGGATGCGCTCCTTGATGTCCTCGACGGCCTCCTGGAACTGCTCGCCGCCCCACAGAGCCGTGTACGGGGGCAGCTCCGACGCCGGCAGGACGTGCGGCCGGTAGTCGACGGGCCGGGCCAGATCGGCCTCCATGGCGTCGAGGCGGGCCATGGCGTCCGCGTACGCCTCGTCGACGCCCGTGTCGAGGTCGTTGTGGTTGATCGCGTTGGCGATCAGCAGGACGCTCCCGTCCCAGTGGTCGAGAACGGCGAGGTCCGAGGTGAGCAGCATGGTCAGCTCGGGCAGCCGCAGGTCGTCCCCGCCGTGCTCACCGATTTTCTCCAGGCGGCGGACGATGTCGTAGCCGAGGTAGCCGACCATGCCGCCGGTGAAGGGCGGCATGTCCCCACCGAGCAGTTCGGCGAGGTCGCGCGGGGTGTGCAGGGCGTCGACGGTGGCGCGCAGCGCCTTCAGCGGGTCGCCGTCCGTGGGGACGCCGACGGGCGGGGTGCCGAGCCAGTGGGCCTGCCCGTCCCGGACGGTGAGGGCCGCGTCGGACCGCACACCGACGAAGGAGTAGCGGGACCAGGACCTGCCTCCCCCACCGCCTACGGCGTGGGAGGTGCCCTCGTTCGCGGACTCGAGGAGGAAGGTGCCGGGCCGCTCACCCGCGAGTTTGCGGTAGAGGCCGACCGGGGTGTCGCCGTCCGCGAGGAGACGGCGGCTGACGGGGATGACGCGGCGGTCGGCCGCCAGCTTGCGGAAGGTCTCGAGATCCATGGCGTACGACCCTACTGGCCCAGCGGCAGCACATCGGCGTCGAAGCAGGTGCGGTCGCCGGTGTGGCAGGCGGCGCCGATCTGGTCGACCTTGACGAGGACGGTGTCGGCGTCGCAGTCGAGTGCGACCGACTTGACGTGCTGGACGTGGCCCGAGGTGTCGCCCTTGACCCAGTACTCCTGGCGGCTGCGCGACCAGTACGTGGCCCGCCCGGTGCTCAGGGTGCGGTGCAGGGCCTCGTCGTCCATCCAGCCGAGCATGAGCACCTCGCCGGTGTCGTACTGCTGGGCGATGGCGGGAACCAGACCCTCCGTGCTGCGCTTGAGGCGGGCGGCGATGGCGGGGTCGAGTGCGCTGGGCGTGCTGGTCATGGAGCCATTGTGCCGCGCCCTCGCGTCACGTCCGGCGGTACGTCCACTGGGCGGACTCGGCGTCGCGGCCGTAGGCTGGCCGGCATGTCGACCCATGCCAAGCGTGAACGGCTTCTGCTCGCCGATCTGTTGGAGGCGACGGGAGCTGACGCACCGACCCTGTGCGAGGGGTGGAACACCCGCGATCTCGCGGCTCATACGGTGGTGCGCGAGCGCCGCCCGGACGCCGCCGCGGGGATCTTGCTGAGCCCGCTGAGGGGCCGGCTGGAGCGGGTGCAGGCCGAGTTCGCCGCGAAGCCGTACGCGGAGCTGATCCAGCTGATCCGTACGGGCCCTCCGAAGTTGTCGCCGTACGCGATCAAGCAGGTGGACGAAGGCGCGAACACGGTCGAGTTCTACGTGCACACCGAGGACGTGCGGCGGGCACAGCGCGACTGGACTCCCCGGGAGCTGGACCCGGTCTTCGCGGACGTGCTGTGGTCCCGGCTGGAGAAGGCAGCCAGGCTCCTGGGCCGTAAGTCGCCGGTGGGTGTCGTGCTGCGCCGTCCCGACGGGCAGACGGTGGTCGCGCATCGCGGCGCACCGGTGGTGACGGTGACCGGTGAGCCGGGTGAGCTGACGCTCTTCGCCTTCGGCCGGCAGGACGCGGCCAGGGTGGAGCTCGAGGGCGACGCGGATGCGATCGCCAAGGTGGCGACGGCTCAGCTGGGGATGGGCGGCCTGTAGGGGTGCCGACGGGCGCCCTGCTCCACGGCCGATGGCGCGGGTCCGAGGCGAGGGCTTCAGCTGGGCGGCGGGACCGGGCGGTCCGGGGCGAGGGCCTCGGCGATCCGGTTCATGATCGTCCGAGCGGGGTTGCCCTGCCAGGTGCACTGGGTCGTCGCGACGGCGATGGCGGTGGCGAGCCGCTCGGCGGGACGACAGGCCTGGACGGGGCCGCCTCCGGCTCGGCGAGGAACTTCGGGTCGGTCACACAGTCGTGGAGTCCCAGTAGGGGAATGGAACGTCTGCGCTCGGCCCGCCTACTTCCACTTCGCGGGGCGGCGGTGCACCGCACCGGTGACGGGGTCGGTGACGTCCTCCGGGAGCTGACTCGCGCGCAGGGCCGTCTCGTTGATGTTGAAATGGCCGACGGAGCGGAAGTGCCTGCTCGGCGACATGTTCCCGGGCGGCAGAGCGAGGTAGATCAAGCGCTGCGGATCGACGCGCTGGGCCGACTCCACCGCCGGCACCAGATCGGTGTCCGCCGAGACGATCAGCGCCACATCGGAGGCCCGCAGCGCGCTGTCCTCCACCAGACGGGCTCCGATGGCCACGTCCGTGGCCTTCTCCTCGTAGCGGCGGTACTGGCGGGCCGGGACACAGCCGCATTCCCAGCTCTGCCGGCACGCACCGCACCGGGGCCGCTGGTCGCTGAAGCGGCCGAGGACGGTCTCCACCTCACCGGGGCTGTGTGCGGCCAGCGCGTCAAGGTAGATCTGCTGGTTCGCCGCGGCAGCGCGCTCGGCCACGACCCTGGCGGTGAAATAGCGGACGCCGACCAGAGTGTCGCTCGGCCGCAGCCGCCTGACCAGGGCGGCGAGATCCAGCCAGTAGTAGCGATGGCCGTACTTGGCCCGCATTCCGTAGTACAGGTTGAAACCATCGACGTAGGCGATGACGGTGCTCACGAGCTTCTCCCGGCGGGACACGCCGCCTGCTAGTGTGAAGGCATACAACGTCGGCCATGCCGACAGGAACGGCCCCGGCGACGGGGCCGTTTTTTTTGCTGCGGGACCGCGAGGATGTCTGGCGCGGAACCGCGAGGACTCGGACTACCAGGACTCGGACTACGAGGACTCGGAGGCGAGCACGGGGAGGCCGCGGACGCGGCGGTAGGCGCCGTTCTCCGAGTGGTACAGGGCCGCGTACACGGCGTAGGCCGACTGCTTCGGACCGTTGATCGTGAAGTTGCCCTTGGGTGTCTGGGTGAGCACCGTGCCCAGCCAGTGGTCACCCTTGCGCCAGTCGACCTGCTTGAGACCGGCGATCAGCGCCTCCCGGCGCGAGTCGCGCTCCTCGGCCGGCGCCGACAGCAAGGTCTTGCCCATCGCTCCGACAGCCGCGAGCACCGTCCCCGTTCCGGCCACGCAGCCCTCCCGGTCCGTGAGCTCAGAGCCGAAGGCTTCCGTGTACGCCGTGAGCCAGTCACGGGCGACCGTCTCGAGGTCGGCGAGGTCCGCTTTCTCCACCGGCGCGGGTTTGGTACCGAACTGCACGCCCGAGATGCCGTGCACCATGTTGACCACGCACTGCCGCAGGTCCTGGAGCTTGATCAGCTTGGAGCTGGTCTTCTTGATCTGACGGGCGATCCGCTCGACCTTCCCCCGGAGGAACGGGATGTCCTCCGAGAGACGTCCCACCACGGCCATCAGTGGATCGGCGGTGTCCATGGCAAGCGCGATGGTCGAGTTCACCCGGACACCCAGCACATTGAGGTCGTAGAAGAACTGACGTGCCTGCAGATAGGGCCGGTTGTCGTGCACCACAGCACTGAGATACGCCGTGGCGTGCCGCTCCTTCACGTCCTGCGGGACACCGGGGTCCTGCTGGAGGTGATAGTGGCTCGCCAGCTGCGTCTCACCGTCGATGGCGATCAGTTTCAGACCGTGCGGCACACAGAGGAAGTTCTGCAGGACGCCTTGGTCGGTGAACTGGTGTGTCGACAGCGGCTGTTCGGTCCACAGGTGGATCGGGGGCAGCACCCCGACCCTCTCACCTGTCACATGGCGCCGGATGTAGGCCGCGTATTTGGGGATGTTGGTCTTCTTGCCCAGCTCCAGTCCCCGCTGCACGAGCGAGTGCAGTTCGACGTCCTCTTCCGTGACATCGGCGGGACGCAGTTTCGTCCCCGGTTGGAGGACCACGGGATCGTGGGTGACCACGCGCAGCTGCCTGAACTGGACCTGGATGTGGGTCGTCCACTCGTCGACCGGCATGGACCGGATGAAGATCCCCGCCGAGAGGTCCAGCGCCTCGGTGTTCAGCTTCGCCACAGTCCCCACCCGTCTCCCCGGCCCCATTGCCAGCGCCAACTAGGCTAGAGGAGCAATGGAGTTCACCGCAGGGCTTTCTCGAGATTGCCGTTGGCGAGCTCGAGAAGGATTGTCGGCGAGCTCGAGAAGGCCCCGTGGCGGACGTAGGGGTTCAGCGGACGGAGGTGTCACCTGACCGGGTGACCGGCCTCGCGCAGCGTGTCCTTGACCTGGCCGATGCGCAGGTCGCCGAAGTGGAAGACGGACGCCGCCAGCACCGCGTCCGCGCCCGCCGCGACGGCCGGCGGGAAGTCGGCGAGCTTGCCGGCGCCGCCGGAGGCGATGACCGGGACCGTGACGTGCTTGCGCACGGCTGTGATCATCTCGGTGTCGTAGCCGTCCTTGGTGCCGTCCGCGTCCATCGAGTTGAGCAGGATCTCACCCGCGCCCAGCTCGGCGGCCCGATGGGCCCACTCGACGGCGTCGATGCCAGTGCCACGGCGTCCGCCGTGCGTGGTCACCTCGAACGTGCCCCCGGGCGCCCGGCGGGCGTCCACCGACAGCACCAGCACCTGCCGGCCGAAACGCTCGGCGATCTCGCGGATCAGCTCGGGCCTGGCGATGGCCGCCGTGTTGACCCCGACCTTGTCGGCTCCGGCCCGCAGCAGCTTGTCCACGTCCTCGGCCGAGCGGACGCCGCCGCCCACCGTGAGGGGGATGAAGACCTGCTCGGCGGTGCGGCGCACCACGTCGTACGTCGTCTCACGGTTGCCGGAGGACGCCGTGATGTCGAGGAAGGTCAGCTCGTCGGCGCCTTCGGCGTCGTACAGTTTGGCCATCTCGACCGGGTCGCCCGCGTCCCGCAGATTGCGGAAGTTGACTCCCTTGACCACCCGGCCGTTGTCCACGTCCAGGCAGGGGATGACTCGGACGGCGAGGGTCATGCTGTCTCTCCTCGGTACGCCTCGACCTCGACCTCCACGACGAGGCGCGGGTCGACGAAGCCGGAGACGATGATCATCGATGCGGCCGGGCGGACCGCACCGAACAGCTCCTTGTGGGCGCGGCCGACCTCGTCGACGTCCCGTGCGTGCGTGATGTACATACGGGTGCGCACCACGTCCTCGCTGCCGAGGCCGAGCTCCTTCAGCGCGCCGAGCGCCACGTCGAAGGAGTTGACGGCCTGGTCGTAAGGGCCGCCGTCGACCAGCACGCCGTCTTTCACGGACGTACAGCCGGAGACCAGCACCAGGCCGTTCGGCAGCTCGACCGCGCGGGAGTACCCGAAGTTCTCCTCCCAGGGGCTGCTGCCGGCGACGCGGCGGACGACGTCACTCATCGCGACACCGCCTCGAGCGCCTCTTCCAGCGTGAACGCCTTGGCGTAGAGCGCCTTGCCGACGATCGAGCCCTCCACGCCCAGCGGGACCAGCTCGGCGATCGCCCGCAGGTCGTCCAGCGACGAGACACCGCCGGAGGCGACGACCGGCTTGTCGGTGGCGGCGCAGACATTGCGCAGCAGCTCCAGGTTGGGGCCCTGGAGGGTGCCGTCCTTGGCGATGTCGGTGACGACGTAACGGGCGCAGCCCTCGGAGTCGAGGCGGGCCAGCGTCTCGTAGAGGTCGCCTCCGTCGCGGGTCCAGCCGCGGCCGCGCAGAGTCGTGCCGCGTACGTCGAGACCGACCGCGATCTTGTCGCCGTGCTCGGCGATGACCTTGGCGACCCACTCGGGGGTCTCGAGGGCGGCGGTGCCGAGGTTGACCCGGGTGCAGCCGGTGGCGAGCGCCGCGGCGAGCGAGGCGTCGTCGCGGATGCCGCCGGAGAGCTCGACCTTGATGTCCATGGCCCCGGTGACCTCGGCGACGAGATCGCGGTTGTCGCCGGTGCCGAACGCGGCGTCCAGGTCGACCAGGTGGAGCCACTCGGCGCCCGCCCGCTGCCAGGCGAGCGCGGCCTCCAGCGGAGAGCCGTAGGACGTCTCCGTACCGGACTCGCCGTGGACGAGGCGGACGGCCTGGCCGTCGCGGACGTCCACGGCGGGGAGGAGTTCAAGCTTCTGAGCCATGATCAGAGGGTCTCGATCCAGTTGGTGAGGAGCTGGGCGCCGGCGTCGCCGGACTTCTCGGGGTGGAACTGGGTCGCCCACAGGGCACCGTTCTCGACGGCCGCCACGAAGGGCTCGCCGTGAGTCGCCCAGGTGACCTTGGGGGCGCGCATCGCGGGGTTGGTGACCTCCAGGGACCACTCGTGCACGGCGTAGGAGTGCACGAAGTAGAAGCGGGCGTCGGCGTCGAGTCCGGCGAAGAGCTCACTGTCCTCGGGGGCCTTGACGGTGTTCCAGCCCATGTGGGGCACGACCGGGGCCTTCAGCGGCGCCACGACACCGGGCCACTCGTCCAGACCCGCTGTCTCCACTCCATGCTCGATACCGCGCTCGAAGAGGATCTGCATGCCGACGCAGATGCCCATGACGGGCCGGCCGCCGGAGAGCCTGCGGTCGACGATCCAGTGCCCTCTGGCCTCCTGGAGCCCGGTCATGCAGGCGGAGAAGGCACCGACGCCGGGGACGAGGAGTCCGTCGGCGTTCATGGCCCTGTCGAAGTCACGGGTGATCTCGACATCCGCGCCGACCCGGGCGAGGGCCCGTTCGGCGGACCGGACGTTGCCGAAGCCGTAGTCGAAGACGACGACCTTCTTGCGCTCGCTCATGACCACACGTCCAGGCGCAGGACGCCTGCGGCAAGACACAGCACGGCGCCGATGGAGAGCAGCACGATCAGGCCCTTGGGCATCTGCTGCTTGGCGAACGAGATGATGCCGCCGACCAGGAAGAGCCCCACGACGATCAGAAGGGTGGAAAGTCCCGTCACGACTACAGCGCACCCTTCGTGGAAGGCAGGATTCCGACGGCGCGCGGGTCGCGCTCCGACGCGTACCGCAGGGCCCGGGCCAGCGCCTTGAACTGGCACTCCACGATGTGGTGGGCGTTGCGGCCGTACGGCACGTGGACGTGCAGCGCGATCTGCGCCTGGGCGACGAAGGACTCCAGGATGTGGCGGGTCATCGTCGTGTCGTACGCGCCGATCATCGGCGCCATGTTCTCCGGCTCGGTGTGCACGAGGTACGGACGGCCCGAGAGGTCGACGGTGACCTGGGCGAGCGACTCGTCCAGCGGCACCGTGCAGTTGCCGAAGCGGTAGATGCCCACCTTGTCGCCGAGGGCCTGCTTGAAGGCGGCGCCGAGCGCGAGGGCCGTGTCCTCGATGGTGTGGTGCGAGTCGATGTGCAGATCGCCGTCGGTCTTGACGGTGAGGTCGAACAGACCGTGACGGCCGAGCTGGTCGAGCATGTGGTCGTAGAAGCCGACCCCTGTCGACACATCGACCTTTCCGGTGCCGTCGAGGTTGATCTCGACGACGACGGACGTCTCCTTCGTGGTGCGCTCCACGCGCCCTACGCGGTTCATGCGCTCTGCTCCTTCTTCAACTCACGGACCGCGTCGAGGAACGCGTCGTTCTCTTCGGGGGTTCCGGCTGTGACCCGCAACCATCCCGGTACGCCGTTGTCGCGGACGAGGACGCCCCGGTCGAGGATCTTCTGCCACATGCCGTGGGAGTCGTCGAAGCGCCCGAACTGGACGAAGTTGGCGTCGGATTCGGTCACCTCGTAGCCGGCCGCGCGCAGTTCGGCGACCAGCCTGTCCCGCTCCTCCTTGAGCTGCTCGACGTACTTCAGCAGCGTATCGGTGTGCTCCAGGGCGGCCAGAGCCGTGGCCTGGGTGACGGCGGACAGGTGGTACGGCAGCCGTACGAGCTGGACGGCGTCGACCACGGCCCGGTGCGCGGCGAGGTAGCCGAGGCGCAGTCCGGCGGCGCCGAAGGCCTTGGACATGGTCCGTGAGACGACCAGATTCGGCCGGCCCTCGATCAGCGGCAGCAGCGAGGGGCGGTGGCTGAATTCGACGTACGCCTCGTCGACCACGACCAGGGACGGCTTGGCCTGCTGTGCGGCCTCGTGGAGCGCGAGAACCGTTTCCGCGTCGACCGCCGTGCCCGTGGGGTTGTTGGGCGAGGTGATGAAGACGACATCGGGGCGGTGCGTGGCGATGGCCTCGGAGGCCGCCACCACATCGATCGTGAAGTCGTCGTCGTTACGGGGCCCGGAGATCCAGCCGGTGCCGGTGCCGCGCGCGATCAGGCCGTGCATCGAGTACGACGGCTCGAAGCCGATGGCCGTGCGGCCAGGTCCGCCGAAGGTCTGCAGCAGCTGCTGGATGACCTCGTTGGAACCGTTGGCCGCCCAGATGTTCTCCAGGCCGACGGAGTGCCTTCCGGTGCGCGTCAGATAGGCGGCGAGCGCGGTGCGCAGTTCGACCGCGTCCCGGTCGGGGTAGCGGTTGAGGCCGCGCGCGGCCTCGCGTACGCGCTCCGCGATCCGCTCGACGAGGGGCTCGGGCAGCGGGTACGGGTTCTCGTTGGTGTTCAGCTGGACGGGTACGTCGAGCTGGGGCGCGCCGTAGGGGGACTTGCCGCGCAGCTCGTCCCTGATGGGGAGATCGTCGATGCCGACGTCGCTCGTGCTCACCGGTGTCGTGCTCACTCGACCCGTGCTCACTTGCTCCGTGCTCACTTGCTCCGTGCTCACTTGCTCTGTGCTCACTTGCTCTCGGGTACCTTCCAGCCGAACCGTGCCTTCAGCGCGGCGCCGTGCGCGGGGAGGTCCTCCGCCTCCGCCAGCGTCACCACATGGTGGGTGACCTCGGCAAGCGCGTCGCGCGTGTAGTCCACGATGTGGATGCCGCGCAGGAAGGACTGGACGGAGAGCCCGGAGGAGTGACAGGCGCAGCCGCCGGTGGGCAGCACGTGGTTGGAGCCCGCGCAGTAGTCGCCGAGGGAGACCGGCGCCCAGGGGCCGACGAAGATCGCGCCCGCGTTGCGGACCCGGTTCGCGACGGCCGCGGCGTCGGCGGTCTGGATCTCCAGGTGCTCGGCACCGTACGCGTCGACGACGCGCAGGCCCTCCTCGATGCCGTCGACGAGGACGACCGCGGACTGCTTTCCGGACAGGGCGGGCACGATCCGGTCCTCGACGTGCTTGGTCGCCGCGATCTGCGTCTCCAGCTCCTGCTCGACCTTGTCCGCGAGCTCGGGCGAGTCGGTGACGAGGACCGCCGCCGCCAGCGGGTCGTGCTCGGCCTGGCTGATCAGGTCGGCGGCGACATGGGCCGGGTCGGCGGTCGCATCCGCGAGGACGGCGATCTCTGTCGGACCCGCCTCGGTGTCGATGCCGATGCGCCCGGTGAAGTAGCGCTTGGCGGCGGCGACCCAGACATTGCCGGGGCCGGTCACCATGTTCGCCGGCGCACACCCGTCGGGTCCGGTGGTGCCGTACGCGAACATCGCGACGGCCTGGGCGCCACCGGCCGCGTACACCTCGTCGACGCCGAGGAGCGCGCATGCGGCGAGGATCGTCGGGTGGGGCAGTCCACCGGCCGTGTCTCCTTCGAAACGCGGCCTCTGCGGCGGCGACGCGAGCGCGATGGACTCGACGCCTGCCTCCTGCGCCGGAACCACGTTCATGATCACGGAGGACGGGTAGACGGAACGGCCGCCCGGCGCGTACAGACCGACGCGCTCGACCGGCACCCACTTCTCGGTCACCGTGCCGCCCGGCACGACCTGGGTCGTGTGCGTCTCGCGACGCTGCTCACGGTGGACGATCCTGGCGCGCCGGATCGACTCCTCCAGCGCCGCCCTGACCTGGGGGTCCAGCTGCTCGAGCGCCTCTGTGAGGGCCTTCGCGGGCACGCGTACCCGCTCGAGCTTCACGCCGTCGAACTTCTCCGCGTACTCGACCAGCGCGGCCGTGCCCCGATGATGCACGTCCTCGCAGATGGGCCGCACCTTCTCCAGGGCGGCTTCCACGTCGAACTCGGCACGGGGCAGCAGGTCGCGCAGGGCGCCACCCTCGGGGAGGGCGTCGCCACGCAGGTCGATTCGAGAGATCACGGGTCAATTCTCGCAGACGGACTCCGACGACCGGCCGCGCGTATCAGTGGCTGATACTCCGCCGGTCTCCCGGCCGGCACCCGTCAGCGAGGCGCATCGAGCGCTTTGCGCCATCCCCCGTGTCACAGAAGTCGTTCATGACCACTAGCGTTCAGTCCGTTACTCAGAGGGAAGAACGGCTGTACGAAACCGGGGAAGTCACCGGGGAAGCGAGGGGGCGGCCTTGACCGAGCCGCAGGGCATCGACATGCCCGACGATCTCACCACGGCCGAACGGGCCGTGTGGACCTCGTTCGAAAGCGGGAGGAGCTGCGACCTGCGTGACAGCAGTCCGCTGCTGAACGATCCCTTCTCGGGTCCGGCGTGGGGCCCGGATCGCAGCGTGCGCGCCGATGTGATCGCGATGCTGCTGCTCAGCGGCCCGCCCGCACGGCCTGGCCGGGTCTGCGCACTCAAGCTGCGCGGGGCGTTCATCACCGGGAAGCTGACGCTCGCGGGCGGGACGATAGGGCCGTACGTCGAGCTGACCGGCTGCCGCTTCGAGAACGAGCTGGCGTTCCCGGAGGCCAGGTTCACCACACTGCGCATGGTCGGCTGCGCGATACCGAGGCTGGAGGCCGCCCGCCTGCACACGGAGGGCGATCTGCACATGCCGCGCTGCCGGGTCGAGCGGGGGATACGGCTCACGGACGCGCAGATCGGCACGGATCTGCTGATCAACCAGATCCAGGTGCGGCCGGACCGGCGTGGCCGGGCGATCGCGGCCGACGGACTGTGCGTCGCCCAGGACCTGCAGGCCGAGCTGATCGAGACCTACGGCGAGGTCAGCCTGCGCGGGGCGAAGGTCGGTGTGTCGCTGAGCCTGCGCGGCAGCCGGCTGCGCGCGGTGGAGGGGCGGCGCGCCCTGAACGCGCCGCAGCTGACGGTGGAGCGGACGCTGTACATGACCCGGGCCTGGGTGAACGTGGCCGGGGACCAGGGGGCCACTCCCCCGTTCGGCATCCTCGACGCCGTCGGCGGCCGACCGCCCGGCCAGCAGGAACGGCGCTTCGAGTGCCACGGCGGGGTGCGACTGGACGACGGGCGGTTCGGAGACGCGGTCGACTGCTACAAGGCCCGCTTCGTGCTGTCGGACGCCCGGCGGGAGGAGCTGTCGCTGCGCAGGATCGTCACCCCCGAGCTGCGCTTCAACGGGGAGCGGCCGGAGGAGGGGCGCGTCGTGCTGAACGGCGCGAAGGTCGTCACGCTGATCGACCTGTCGACGAGCTGGCCGGGGCCCGGTGGGCTGGCGATGGGCGGCTTCGCCTACGAGAACCTCGTCCCTTACAGCCGCTTCCCGCTCGCCCGGCGCCTGGAATGGGTGGCCGCCGCGACTCCCGAGTACGCGCCGGAGCCGTACGAACGGCTGGCGACGGTGCTGCGCAACAGCGGCGAGGACGCGGACGCGCGCGAGGTGCTGCTCGCCAAGCAGCGCCGCCGCCGCGAGACGCTGCCGCTCGCCGCGAAGCTCTGGGGCTTCGTCCAGGACTGGACGGTGGCCTACGGCTACCGCCCGGGGCGTGCGGCGCTCTGGATGGCAGTGCTGTGGGCGGCGGGAACGATCGCGTTCTCCCGGTACGACCCCGCGGCGATCAAACCGGACGAACACCCGGAGTGGAACGCGCCCCTCTTCGCCCTCGACCTGCTGCTGCCGGTCATCAATCTCGGCCAGGACGGCTACTGGCGCCTGGAGGGCCGCTGGCAGTGGGCCGCGGCCGTACTGATCCTCCTGGGCTGGATCCTCGCGACGACGGTGGCGGCGGGGGCGTCGAGGCTGCTCAGGCGGGGGTGACGCCGGGCCCAGGCAGGCGTGACGCGCGGTATCCCGCTATCTGATCCTCGGCCCCTGCAAGGCGCACTGCGTGACGCTGTGGAACCCGGGGCCGGAAGGCGACCGCGGGGCGGGACACCATCCCTCACGGCACGGCACGGCCCGGCCGTGGCCGTGGCCGTGAACGCCGTGAACGCCGTGAACACGGACAGCACCCTCGCCTGCCTGCGCGCCGGTTCGCGCGCCGGTGCACGCGGGTGCGCGGATGCCCTCCGCGCGCCACCCCGGTAACCGCGCTTTTGCGCTTTCTTGACCTTCGACAGGACAACCATTCCACCTGCTACCAAAACTTCACAGATACCCCCTGGCGCTGCCCCCACCTGCAGCTTTCAATGGTCCGCACCATGTCTCTGATCCGCGCCCTGATCAGCACCGCCCGCATGATCCGGCACACCCCGCGGCTCGCCGAAGGGCTGCCCCCGGACGATGCGGTGCTGCTCGACGCGCCCGACGCGCGGCTCGGTCCCGCGCTCGTCGCCGCCGCGGTCGGCGACCACGGGCCGGCCGCCGCGCTGCTGACCACCACACGCGACGCGGCCGAATGGGAGAACCGCGACCGCTATGTGACGCGCCTCGCGGCGTTCGCGTACAACCGGGGCCACTGGCTCGCCGATTGGCTCGCCACCGACCCGCGCAACCCGGACGCGCTGCTGGTGAAGGCCGAACTCGCGGTGCGAAGGGCCTGGGAGTCACCGGCCGGCGCCGAGCGGCTGCGCGAGGTCGGTCCGCTCATCGACGCCGCGGCGGCGGCCGGTCCGCGCGATCCGGTGCCCTGGCGGCTCGCACTCGACCACGCTCGCGGCACACATGCGACGCACACGGAGTTCGAATCGCTGTGGGAGCAGGCCGTGCGCCGCTCCTCCCACCACTACGGCTGCCATGTCGCGGCCCTCCAGTACCTCTCCGCCGTCTGGTACGGCTCGCACCGCGAATGCTTCGACTTCGCCGAGCGCGCGGCCGAGGACGCGCTGCCCGGTTCGCTGGTCCAGGCCTTGCCCGCGCGTGCCGCGTTCGCGCTGCTGGTGAGCGGCGAGCCCAGTTCCGTACAGGCGGACCGGATCGACGCGGCGGCCGATCTGGCGATCGCGCTGTCCGGCCGGTACGCGGCAGGCGACCCGTGGCCCGCCGAGGTCCGCAATCTCCTGGTGTACGTACTCCTCGCGCGCCGGCGCTGGTCCGAGGCGATGGAGCAGTTCCGGCTCATCGGTCCGTACGCGACGTCGTTCCCCTGGAACTGCCTGACGGACGACCCGCTCGGCCAGTTCCTGGAGGCCCGGGACGGCGCCCGGATCGAGGTGGCGTCGGCGACGCCGCTCAGGCGGCCGTCGCCCGGCCGGCCGGGCCCCGTGGGTCCGATCCGCAGACGGGCCGGGCAGAGCCCGTCCGGCGGCCATTACGCTTGACCGCTGTGACCACCGCTCGCCTGCCCCTCTTTCCGCTCAACGCGGTGCTTTTCCCAGGCCTCGTCCTGCCGCTGAACGTCTTCGAGGAGCGTTATCGCGCCATGATGCGCGAATTGCTGAAGACCGACGAGTCCGAACCCCGCCGGTTCGCCGTGGTCGCCATCCGCGACGGCCGCGAAGTCGCGCCGACCGCGCCCGGGATGCCCGACCAGACCGCACTGCCGGAGAAGGGTCCGGGGGCCGGCTTCGGTCCGGACCCCGTACAGGCGTTCCACCGGGTGGGATGCATCGCGGACGCCGCGACGATCCGCGAGCGCGAGGACGGCAGTTTCGAGATACTGGCCACCGGCACAACCCGGGTCAAACTCCTCACCGTCGACGCGAGCGGCCCCTTTCTGACCGCCGAACTCGAGGAGATCCCGGAGGAGTCGGGGGACGGCGCGGGGGCCCTCGCCGAGGGTGTGCTGCGGGCGTTCCGCAACTACCAGAAGCGCCTGGCCGGTGCGCGGGAACGTTCGCTGTCGACGGCCACCGAGCTGCCTGACGAGCCGTCGGTGGTGTCGTACCTGGTGGCCGCCGCGGCCGTGCTGGACACCCCTGCGAAGCAGCGGCTGCTCCAGGCACCGGACACCGCGACGCGGCTGCGCGAGGAGCTGAAGCTGCTGCGCTCGGAGACCGCGATGATCCGGCATCTTCCGTCGCTGCCCGCGGTCGAGCTGACGCGCGCGCCGACGAGCCCGAACTGAACCAGGGACGACGAGGAACGAGGACTGTGGCGAAGAAACCCAGGAAGCAGCAGGGCGGCACCCCGGCGACGGTCGCCCTGACGGCCGCGGGTACGGACTTCACCGTCCACGCGTACGAGCACGACCCGGCCTCGCCCTCGTACGGCGAGGAGGCCGCCGAGGCTCTCGGGGTCTCCCCGGAGCGGGTCTTCAAGACCCTCGTCGCCGACGTGGACGGCGAGCTCACCGTCGCCGTCGTCCCCGTGGCCGGCCAGCTGGACCTGAAGGCCCTCGCCACGGCGGTCGGCGGCAAGCGCGCGACGATGGCCGACCCCGCAGCCGCGGAGCGCACGACGGGCTACGTCCGGGGCGGCATCTCACCCCTGGGCCAGCGCAAACGCCTCCGCACGGTCATCGACGCCTCGGCCTCCGCCCACCCGACCATCTGCGTCTCGGCCGGCCGCCGCGGCCTGGAGGTCGAGCTCTCACCATCAGACCTGGCGACGCTGACGGGCGCCGCACTGGCTCCGATCGGCCGGGTCTAGCTCTCGACAGGGGGCCCGTCCTTCGGTACGACACGAAGGACGACCCGACCTGAGGGGGCCCGCATGTCCAAGCGAACCCGCAAGCGGAAGTGGCGCGTCCGCAAGCACCGCGCGAACCACGGCCGCCGGCCGGCGTAGCGGGGGAAGGCCCCTCGCGGACCCCGTCGGCCCGGAGCCCGCACCGGACCTCCCCACCCCGGGGCCGACGCACGGTCCCGGGGTACGAAGCGGACACGATCCGAGGCGAGCGCCGGGCGGGGTGTGCGTGGGCGCCGACACGAGGATGTACGCCCGGCCCAGGCATCGTCGGCACACGCGCGGCCCGTGTGGGCCCCGTCCGGCGATCGGGGACGCGCCCGAAGGGCGCCCGGGGGCTGTGGGGACCGGGGGCTTGCCCCCGGTCATGTGGAAGAGGCGGTACGGGAAGGGCCCGCGCAGCGACCCCGCATCTGACGCAGTCGCGGCCCCGGCCCTCCGAGCAAGGGCGCTCGCGGGCGTGCCCGGGCCGGGCACGGGCCCATGTCCAAGCCCCGCCAGGGCATCGCGCCCGGCCCGCCGGCCTCAGCGCTCGTCGCCGCCCAGCGGTGAGGACCAGTCCGGCTCCGGGTCCCGGGGACCGAAGAGGGCCGTCAGGGCCAGGTGGACGACCATCGCGGCGACCGGCCAGGCCAGCAGAGCCGCACGGGCACGGAGCTGCAGCGGCGCGTCGAACGTGACGCCCTGCCCCACTTCCCGCGCGTGGGCGACGACGTCGTGCTCGGGTCCGAACCAGTAGCCGATGCCCCAGCCCAGGAACGAGGCCAGCAGCCCGCCCAGCGCGAGCGCGGCGACGAGCGCGATTCCGCCGCGCCGGTGGAAGAGGAAGACCAGAGCCGCGCTGAGTGCCCCGAAGCCCAGTGCCAGCAGCACGAACGTACCGTCCGCGCCCGCCGCCGACTCGCCCTCCGTCTCGGCGACGAAGACCGCCTTGTCGGTGGCGATCAGCCCGACCCGCGGCGCGAGCCACAGCCACATCAGACCGAGCGCGATCCCCGCCAGCGCCACGGCAGGCAGGACGATCGCGGCCTGTCGCAGCTCCCTCTTCATGTCCTGCCCTTCTCCGTCCTCGGGATGGACGGGATAGGGGAGATTCCAGGGCGCGCCGTGCGGCGGAGGCTGGTGGGGCGGCGTCAGGGGTGCGGTCACCCTGACATCGTGCCAAACGTCCTTGTGGCCCGCCTCACCGGACCGCGCCTCACCGGACGGCGGCCCGCCGGTACGCCCATGTCGCGACGCCCAGCGACACCACGCCCACGACCGCGCAGACCACGAGGTCGAGCGCCACGGCGGGCCAGTGCGGATGCGCGTCGAAGGTACGCGCCAGGGCCTCCACCCCGTACGTCGAGGGCAGCAGGTCCCGCGCGTACCCGATCGGCTCCGGCAGTCGCCCGGCGGGCAGCACGCCCAGCAGCAGCGCCGCGGACATCCCCAACTGCCCCAGCAGTGTCGCGAGTTCCTGGCGCGGCGCGAGCAGTCCGAGCGCGGCGCCGAGACCGGCGAGCGCGGCGCCCGCCAGCGGGATCACTGCGGCGAGCACCCACAGATGCGTGAGCGGCAGCCCGAACAGCACCGAGCCGATGACCGCGGTCACGACCGTCCCGGGCACGGTGAAGGAGGCATACGCCCCGGCCGCGCCGAGCACCACCGCCGCTGGCGGCACGGGCAGCGTGGCGTAGTGGTCGAGGCCGCCCCCGGCCCTGAGCTGCCCGAAGTACTGGGCGAGCAGATTCAGCGCGACGAACGCGACGACCAGGACGGAGGATCCGGCGACGACGGCCCGCGCCTCGGCCCCGCCGTCGACGACGCCCCGCATCAGCACCATGATCCCGACGGACTGGAACGTCGCGACGAACAGCAGCGGAATCCGGGCGACCCGCGCCCGGGACAGCTGGGCGCGGTACACGGCGGCCAGCGCGGGCAGCAGCCGGGCGCGCGGCGCGAGCGGCGCGGCACCGCCGCCCGGCACCGCACGCGCTGCGGCCTGTGCCTCCGGCACGTTCGCGGACACGGCCTCCACGGGCACGATGCTCACCTGGCGCTGCTCCTGTTCGGTACGTACGGCCCCACTGTGCCACGCCCGGCCCGGCGCGGCCCGCGCGCCCGCCGCACCCGGCCCAGCGCCCCCCGCTCGTCCGGGCCCGCAGAGGACCCGCGGGCCGCGGCATCCGCGACGCGCGGCGCGCACGCCGGTGTCCGAGGCCGGAGCCCGGGCCCGCCGATCGGCGAGGACACTTCGGTCACGCTTTCACCAGGCCCTTCATCGCGTGCCCGCCCAGCGCCAGATAGACGTCCTCCAGGCTCGGCGTGGCGAGTGTGAAGTCGTCCAGCGCCGCGAACGCCTCGCCACCGGTCACCGCGGCGACGGCGGCCCGCGCCTCGTCGGGGGCGAGCCTCAGCACCCAGCGGCGGCCCGACTCCTGGGCAGAGGCCCGCAGCGCGGCGACCTCGGGAACATCCAGGGGCGCCCGCTCACGCCACACCAGCTCGACCCGCACCTCCCCGGCCACGTGCTCCTTGAGCCCCGCCGGGGTGTCGCAGGCGATGACCTTGCCGCGCTCCAGCACGGCGACGCGGTCGAGGACGGTCTCGGCCTCGATGACGTTGTGGGTGACCAGGAGGACCGTCGCTCCGTGCTCGGCCCTGCGCCGGTCGACGGCGGCCCAGACCGCGCGCCGCGCGACCGGGTCCATCCCCGTGGTGGGCTCGTCCAGCACGAGGACCGGCCGTTCGCCGACCAGCGCGGCGGCGAAGCAGGCCAGCCGCCGCTGCCCGCCGGACAGCTTCTTCAGGGGCCGCCCGGCCAGGCCGGTCAGCCCGAGCTCTTCGAGTACGGTGTCGCGCTCGGCCCGCGCCTCCCGTACCCCGAGGCCCCTCAGCCGCCCCGTGGTCTCCGCGGCCAGCGCGACGGTGAGCTCGTCGAGGGCGGTGGACTCCTGCCCCAGGTAGCCGATGAGCCGGGCCGCACGCTCGGGGTGGCGGACAAGATCGTGACCGAGCACGTCGACGGTGCCGGAGTCGGGGCGCATCAGACCGGTCAGCTGGCGGACGAGGGTGGACTTTCCCGCGCCGTTGGGACCGAGCAGACCGAAGATCTCACCGGCGCGCACGACCAGCGAGATGCCGTCGTTGGCACGCACTTCGGGGGTTGCGGGAGTCCCCCGCCGGGCGCGCACGGCGGGGTACGTCTTGACCAGATCCCGCACCACGCACACCGTACTCACGAGGGACGAGCCTACGGGGTGTTCGGGACTACTCCCCCGCGGGGGCGTGTTCCGCGGCGGCCCGGACATCGATCTCACGCCAGAATCCCGCCCGGATCGCATAGCGGTCGTGCTCGTCGATCTGGTCGTCCTTGTGGGCGAGAAGTCCGAAACGGGCCGCGTAGCGAAGCAGTTCGCCGTCGATGCGGTGCGGGATGCGGGGGTACATGGTGGACAGCTTCTGTACGTGCGCGGGGTCCGGCAGCCGTTCCATCCAGCGCCGGGCGAAGACCTGCCCGACCTCGTAGGGGTCACCGCCGACCGTGGTGATGTCCTCCTCACGGTCGGCCCAGCGCTGCTCGGCGCTGGTGAGCTGGGCCAGGGTGGGCAGGGACGCGGTCTCCGGGGGCTCGCCGAGCGCTCCGCCGCCGGGGCGTTCGATCCAGCCCTTGTCGGAGGACCAGCGCAGGGTGGCGCCCGTCGGCTGCCGGTCGGCCGGTGCGGCCGGGCCGCGTAGTCCCGCCAGGTCCTTGGGGGTGGGGACACCCTTCGCGCCGGGGCCCACCGGCCCGGCCTGAGCGGTGTCCGCGGCCGTGGCCGCCGTGCCGTTGCGCACCTCCGCCACCTGCGCGCGGGCCTCGTCCGGCCGCTCCGCCGCCGCGGCGAGCGCCGACTCCGGCAGCGGGGCGGAGAGGATCGCCGCGATCTCGGGACGTGGGGCGGGTGGCGGGGCGCAGACACCTCCGAGGTCCTTCGCCCTCACGGCCTGGGTGATCCAGGCCCGGTCGAGGACACGGCGCTCGTCGGCCTCGGCGACCAGATCCTCCGACTGGTTGTAGTCGCCGTCGGCGGCCTGCACGGCCCAGAGGTGGACCGCGACTCCGTGCTCCTTGGCGGACATCAGGCCGGGCAGCAGATCGCCGTCGCCGGTCACCAGCACCACGTCCGAGCAGGCGCGGTTTCTGGCCAGTTCGGTGAGGCCGGCGTGCATGGCGGCGTCGACGCCCTTCTGTGCCCAGCGGCCGTCGCTGCGGGTCAGGGCGCCGAGCCGGACGGTGACGCGCGGCATGACGCGCAGTCGGCGGTGTTCGGGCTGGGGTACGCGGTCGGGGGCCCCGTCGAACCAGTAGATACGCAGCAGCGGGCGTTCCGTATCGGCCTCCGCGCGCTCGCGCAGGGCATGGATGAGGGCGGCGTGATCGACGGTGATACGGGAGCGGGCAGGTTCTCCGGCGAGGAGACTCGCGGCGGCGCCCAGCAGATAGCCGGCGTCCACCAGGACGACGCAGCGGTCCACGTATTCCACCCTCTTTCCGGAACCTCGGGATCGGAAGTCGCTTCGGGTTTCCTTCGAGTCTGCCCGAACGCCGGAGGGTTGACCGCCGGAACTCGATCATCGGCGTGGCGGATCGTGAAGCCGCACCGTAACAGCAGTCCGTTACTCACCGCAATGGTCCGAAATGCGTCGTCTGAACGGTTATGTGAGTCTGATTGCGGCCCTGGCCCCTAGATCCCACAGGAGGCAGCACCATGGCCAAGAACAAGAACCGTGAACGCAAGATGCAGACCGGCTCGAACCACGAGCGCAGTGCCCAGGACGCCCGCACCTCGTCGATGGAGGCACAGGCCGAGCGGCACGACACGCAGGTCACAGCGACCGGCGGAGCCAACAAGGGCCGGCAGAAGCGCTTCGGCCACAACTGACGCTTCGCGTCGCGTCGACGTACGCCTGAGGGGCGCACCCGCAACGGACGGGGTGCGCCCCTCAAATGCGTCCTGGGAGGTGCGGCGGTACGCGACGTGCCCACCGCGTCACGGACAACGCCCGGTGTCGGCGCCCGGTGTCAGCCCGCCAGACAGGACGGGCCGAGCAGCACCTTCAGATCGCCGAAGAGCGCGGGATCGGGCTGTACCCGGTGCCGGTCGAGGCGGAGCACCGTGGTCTTGCGGGCGCCCTGGAGCTTGATCCGCACCTCCGTGTTGCCCTTGTGGTGGCCGAGGATCTCTCCCAGCCGGCTGACCATGGGCGGGGTGACCTTCACCGTGGGGATCGTGATCACCACGGGCGCGTTGGTCCCTGCCGAGGACAGGTCGGGGACCATCAGCTCCATCGCCACCAGCCGCGGCACGTCCTCGCGCTTGTCGAGCCGTCCCTTGACGAAGACGACCGTGTCCTCGACGAGCTGTGTGGACACCAACTGGTACGTCGCCGGGAAGAACATGCACTCGATGGAGCCCGCGAGGTCCTCCACCGTGGCGATCGCCCATGCGTTGCCCTGCTTGGTCATCTTCCGCTGCAGGCCCGAGATGATGCCGCCGATGGTGACGACCGCGCCGTCCGCGTGCTCCCCGCCGGTGAGCTGGGAGATGGCCGCGTCCGACTTGTCGCTCAGCACATGCTCGATGCCGAAGAGCGGGTGGTCGGAGACATAGAGGCCGAGCATCTCGCGCTCCTGCGCGAGCAGATAGGACTTCTCCCACTCGACATCGGAGAACTCGACGTCGAGGCCGAAGCCCGGCTCGTCGCTGCCCTCGTCACCCATACCGCCGAAGAGATCGAACTGCCCCTCGGCCTCCTTGCGCTTGACCGCGACCACATTGTCGATCATGGGCTCGTGCTGGGCGACCAGACCCTTGCGGGTGTGGCCCATCTCGTCGAAGGCACCGGCCTTGATGAGCGACTCGATGGTCCGCTTGTTGCAGACGACCGCCTCGACCTTGTCGAGGAAGTCGGGAAAGGAAAGGTACTTCCCCTTGGACTTGCGGCACTTGATGATCGACTCCACGACGTTCTGCCCGACGTTCCGCACCGCCGTCAGGCCGAACAGGATGACGTCGTCGCCCTGGGCCGCGAAGTTCGACTCCGACTCGTTCACATTGGGCGGCAGCACCTTGATGCCCATGCGACGGCACTCGTTCAGATAGACCGCCGACTTGTCCTTGTCGTCCTTCACCGAGGTCAGCAGCGCCGCCATGTACTCGGCGGGGTGGTTGGCCTTGAGATAGGCCGTCCAGTAGGAGACCAGGCCGTACGCGGCGGAGTGCGCCTTGTTGAACGCGTAGCCGGCGAAGGGGACCAGCACGTCCCACAGGGCCTGGACGGCCTCGTCGCTGTAGTCGTTCTTCCGGGCGCCGGCCTGGAAGATCGTGAAGTTCTTGGCCAGTTCCTCCGGCTTCTTCTTGCCCATCACACGGCGGAGGATGTCGGCCTCGCCGAGCGAGTACCCGGCGATGATCTGGGCCGCCTTCTGCACCTGCTCCTGGTACACGATCAGGCCGTAGGTGACGGCCAGGACCTCTTCGAGCGGCTTCTCCAGCTCAGGGTGGATCGGGGTGATCTCCTGCTGGCCGTTCTTGCGCAGCGCGTAGTTCGTGTGCGAGTTCATGCCCATCGGGCCCGGCCGGTAGAGGGCAGAGACGGCGGAGATGTCTTCGAAGTTGTCGGGCTTCATCAGCCGCAGCAGCGACCGCATGGGGCCGCCGTCGAACTGGAAGACGCCGAGGGTGTCGCCGCGCTGGAGCAACTCGAAGGTCGTGGGGTCGTCCAGCGGCAGGCTCAGGAGATCGATGTCGATCCCCTTGTTGGCCTTCACCATCTTGACGGCGTCGTCCATGATCGTGAGGTTGCGCAGGCCGAGGAAGTCCATCTTCAGCAGGCCGAGCGACTCACAGCTCGGGTAGTCCCACTGCGTGATGGTGACGCCGTCGGTGTGCCTGACCCACACGGGGACATGGTCGGTGATGGTCTCGCTGGACATGATCACGCCGGCGGCGTGCACGCCCATCTGCCGGACCAGGCCCTCGACGCCGCGTGCGGTGTCGATGACCTTCTTCACGTCCGGCTCGTTCTCGTACATCCCGCGGATCTCGCCCGCCTCCGAGTACCGGGGGTGGGAGGAGTCGAGGATGCCCGAGAGCGGGATGCCCTTGCCGAGGACGTCGGCGGGCATCGCCTTGGTGAGCCGGTCGCCCATCGCGTACGGGTATCCCAGGACGCGGGCCGAGTCCTTGATCGCGTTCTTGGCCTTGATGGTGCCGTACGTACCGATCATGGCGACCTTGTCGGCGCCGTACTTCTCCGTCACGTACCTGATCACCTCGACGCGCCTGCGCTCGTCGAAGTCGATGTCGACATCGGGCATGGAGATGCGCTCGGGGTTGAGGAAGCGCTCGAAGATCAGTCCGTGCGGGATCGGGTCGAGGTCGGTGATGCCCATGGCGTACGCGACGATCGAGCCGGCCGCGGAGCCCCGGCCGGGGCCGACCGCGATGCCCTGCTTCTTCGCCCACATGATGAAGTCGGCGACGACGAGGAAGTAGCCCGGGAAGCCCATCGAGATGATCGTGTCCATCTCGTACTCGACCTGCTTCATGCGGTCGTCCGGGATCCCGTCGGGGAAGCGCCGGTGCATACCGCGCATGGTCTCCTCACGGAACCAGGTGACCTCGGTGTAGCCCTCGGGGATGTCGAACTTGGGCATGAGGTTCCTGGCCTCGAACATGCCCTCGGTGGTGATCTGCTCGGCGACCAGCAGCGTGTTGCGGCAGCCCTCCTGCCAGGCGTCGGACGAGTCGATCGCGTACATCTCGTCGGTCGACTTCAGGTAGTAGCCGGTGCCGTCGAACTTGAAGCGGTCCGGGTCCGAGAGGTTCTTGCCGGTCTGGATGCACAGCAGGGCGTCGTGGGCGCCCGCCTCGTGCGCGTACGTGTAGTGCGAGTCGTTGGTGACGAGCGGCGGGATGCCGAGCTTCTTGCCGATCTCGAGGAGGCCGTCGCGGACGCGGCGCTCGATCTCGATGCCGTGGTCCATCAGCTCGAGGAAGTAGCGGTCCTTGCCGAAGATGTCCTGGTACTCGGACGCCGACTTCAGGGCTTCGTCGAACTGGCCGAGGCGCAGCCGGGTCTGCAGCTCACCCGACGGACAGCCGGTGGAGGCGATCAGCCCCTCCGACCACTGGGAGATCGTCTCCTTGTCCATACGCGGCCACTTCTGCAGCCAGCCCTCGGCATAGGCGTCCGACGACAGCCGGAAGAGGTTGTGCAGACCGGTGGAGTTCGCCGCCCAGATCGTCTTGTGGGTGTAACCACCGGAACCGGAGACGTCGTCCCGCTTCTGGTGCGGCTGACCCCACTGGATCTTCCGCTTGTTCCGCCGGGACTCCGGGGCGACATAGGCCTCGATGCCGATGATCGGGGTGACTCCGGCCTTCTTCGCGGAATGGAAGAAGTCGTACGCGCCGTGCAGGTTGCCATGGTCGCTCATGGCGATGTGCGTCATGCCCATCTCGTTGCAGGCGTTGAACATGTCCTTGAGCCGCGCGGCACCGTCCAGCAGCGAGTACTGGGTGTGTACGTGGAGGTGCGTAAAGGGCGGCTTGGTCACGGCGGAAGGCCTCCGGAGAACGGGTGAGCACGGTGTTTACCCGGGGGTCACCCCCCGGACCCCCCGGCATCGGACAGCCCGGGGGACAGCCTGGAAGTCTACGGCTCCCCACCGACAAAAGACGGCGGCACGATGGGGTCCCCCGGACGAAGTCCGGGGGACCCCGGTGGCCGGCGCGGCCCGGCGACGGGTTGGGCCGCCGGGCACTCCGGACTACCGTCATGCGTTGAGCGGGGCGGAACGCCTGTCCCAATTGTCATGCACCAGGAGGCACCCAGCGATGTCGGTCCACCAGTCCTCGGCCGGCGAGCGCGGCGAGGAGATCCTCGCCGTCTTCGACACCGCCTTCGGCGAGCTCCTGGCCGCCGACCCCGCCGCTTTCCGGGTGAAGTTCCGCAAGATGGCCGCCTCGGCCTTCGCCTTCTACCGGGGGACGGCGTGTCTGTTCTACGGCGACCTGGCGCGGGAGCAGCACGGCGGCCCGTACCTCGACGAGCGCACGAGCCGGGTCTGGATCCACGGCGACCTCCACGCCGAGAACTTCGGCACGTACATGGACGCGAACGGTCGGCTGATCTTCAACGTCAACGACTTCGACGAGGCGTACGTCGGTCCCTTCACCTGGGACGTCAAGCGGCTGTCCGCGTCGCTGGCGCTGATCGGCTACACCAAGGCCCTCAGCGACGAGCAGATCAGCGAGCTCGTGAGGATCTACGCCGCCGCCTATCGCGAGCGCATCCACTCGCTGGCCACCGGCGCCAAGAACGACGAGGTGCCGCCCTTCACGCTGGACACCGCGGAAGGCCCGCTGCTCGAGGCGCTGCGCAGCGCCCGCGCGCTGACCCGCTTCGGACTGCTGGACTCGATGACGGAGATCCGCGAGTACGAGCGGCGCTTCGCCGAGGGCGGCGGCTCGATCGAGCTCGACGCCGCGACGCGCTACAAGGTGCTGGCGGCCTTCGACGGGTATCTGGAGACGCTGCCCGAGTCGAGCCTGACGCGCCCCGACTCCTACCGGGTCAAGGACGTCGTCGGGCGGCGCGGCATCGGCATCGGATCGGCCGGGCTGCCCTCGTACAACATCCTCCTGGAGGGCAACAGCGACGCTCTCGAGAACGATGTCGTCATCTACATGAAGCAGGCGCAGACCCCCGCGGTCTCCCGGCACATCACCGACGAGCGGGTCCGCGGCTACTTCCAGCACGAAGGTCACCGCACGGTGATCTCGCAGCGCGCGCTCCAGGACCACGCCGACCCGTGGCTGGGCTGGACCGAGCTGGACGGCGCCGGACAGCTGGTCGCCGAGGTCTCGCCGTACGCCGTGGACCTGGACTGGTCGGACATCGACGACCCGGCGGAGATCGCGGCGACCGTCGCGGACCTGGGCCGCGCGACGGCCACGATGCACTCGGCGGCGGACGACGAGAGCGGCCACTCGCTGGTGCCGTTCTCCACGGAGCGGGCGATCGACGCGGCGATCGCGGCCGACGAGGAAGGCTTCGGGGACCTGCTCGTGGACTTCGCGCACAGCTACGGCGCGCGGGCGCGGGCCGACCATCAGATCTTCGTGGATCTCTTCCGCAACGGAAGGATCCCGGGACTGCGGTGAACCCGGGAGGGCCGGCCGAGGAAGCGGCGCAGGACAAGGCGATTCCTTAGAGGCTGCTTACAGCGGGACATGGCAGACTCCTCCGACGATGGACGTACCAGGAACCCGGCTCAGAGGGCTGCGGGCAGCGATCTTCACGGCAGTCGTCGTGACGCTGTCCGTGGCCTCCCATGTGCTGCTCTCCCGGGTGCCGCTGCCACTGATGACCGTCGGGGCGGTCGCGGCCGGGGTGTTCCTGATCGCTTATGCCCTCGCCGGACGCGAGCGCGGATACGGTCCGATCGCGGGGGTGCTCGTCCCGCTCGAGCTCGCCGCCGACACCGTCTTCACCACCGGTCAGCACGTCTGTTACGGCGCCGCGGGCGGACCGGTCGCCGGATCGCTGCGCGCGGTGGGGGTGGATGTGCTCTGCGGCGGCAGCGCGGGCACCCCGCTGCCGGGTGTGGCCGCGTCCGGCGGCCGCCTGGCCGCTGTGCTCAACTCCCCCGACCCGTCGCTGCCCTGGCTGCTGCTGGCCGCGCATGTGTCGGTCGGGCTGCTCGCCGCCGTCTGGCTGCGGCACGGCGAGTCGGCCCTCGCGGGCCTGCTGCGGGCGGTGGCGGCCTTCGCCTTCCGGCCGCTGCTGATCGCGGTGGCCGCCGTGGGCGCGGGCACCGGCCTCCTGTGCCGCTCCGTCCGGCCCGCCGCCCGCCCGCGCCCCGGCCTGACCCGTCTTCTCGTGCACTCCGTGGGGCGGAGGGGACCGCCGCTCCAGGCTCCCGCCCTTGCCTGAGAAGCAGCCCCCCACCACGCACCACCTCACCCACACGGAGAACACGATCATGAGTGCACGCAACAGCCAGGCGAACAAGGCAGCCGCCCGCGAGCGGCTGCGCGCGGAGCGCGAGCGCCAGGCCAAGAAGGACAAGGTCAGGCGGCAGCTCGTCGTCGCCGGCTCGATCGTCGTCGTACTGGCCGCGGCGGGCGGCATCGGCTACGGCGTCATGCAGCTCAACAAGCCCACCGCCTGGGAGGCGGCCAAGAGCGCCAAGGTCGTCCAGCCGAAGAACACCGAGGGCGAGAACGGCACGACCGTCGTCATCGGCAAGCCGGCCGCGAAGAAGACCCTGGAGCTGTACGAGGACTCGCGCTGCCCGATCTGCGCGACGTTCGAGCAGGCCGTCGGTGAGACCGTCAAGAAGGACGTCGACGCCGGCAAGTACAAGGTCAAGTACATCGGCGCCACGTTCATCGACAAGAGCGACAACGGTGAAGGCTCGAAGAACGCCCTCTCCGCGCTGGGCGCGGCGCTCAATGTGAGCCCCGAGGCGTTCATGGAGTACAAGGCGGCCCTCTACTCCGCGAAGTTCCACCCGGCGGAGCGCGACGACAAGTTCGCCAAGGACGACTACCTCATCGAGGTGGCGGACACGGTGCCCGCGCTGAAGGACAACGCTGCGTTCGAGAAGGCCGTCAAGGACGGCACCTACGACGCCTGGGCACTGAAGATGTCCGCGACGTTCACCTCCAGTGGTGTCGAGGGCACTCCGACACTGAAGATGGACGGCAAGAAGGTCACCGGCGAGGGCAGCGACAACACGCCGATGACGGTGCCGGAGTACACCGCCGCCATCGATAAGGCCCTCAAGGGATAACAGCGCGCGGCGCTTTACGAACGGGCAGGCGAACTTCCTGAATTCGCCTGCCCGTTCGCTCTACCGGTCAGTAGTCTGATCGGCCGTGACCAGTAGACTCCCCACAACTCCCAGCCGCCGCACGGTCGTCAAGGCCGCCGCCGCCACCGCTGTCGCCACCACCGCAGTCGCCGCGCCCGCCATCGCGGCCGCCTCCACCGCCGTCGCCGCCGAAGCGCAGACCACGGCCTTCCTCCACGGTGTCGCCTCCGGCGACCCGCTCCCCGACGGCGTGCTGCTGTGGACCCGGGTCACGCCGGCCCCGGACGCCGTGCCCGGCTCCGGCAAGGGCCCCGCCACCGAGGTGAGCTGGCAGGTCGCGGAGGACAAGAACTTCACCAATGTCGTCGCGAGCGGCCGGACCACCGCCACCGCCGCCTCCGACCACACCGTCAAGGTCGACGTGAGGGGCCTGCGCCAGGCCGCCGTCTACTACTTCCGCTTCACGGCCGGCACCGCTGCCTCCCCCGTCGGCCGCACGCGTACCGCGCCGGCCGCCGACTCCGCCGCGCCCGGCGTCCGCTTCGGCGTCGTCTCCTGCGCCAACTGGGAGTCGGGCTACTTCTCCGCGTACCGGCATCTGGCCGCCCGCGCCGACCTCGACGCGGTGCTCCATCTCGGCGACTACATCTACGAGTACGCGACCGGCGGCTACCCGGAGGAGAAGTACGTCGTACGGCAGCACGAGCCCAAGCACGAGATCCTCAGCCTCGCCGACTACCGCACCCGGCACGGCAAGTACAAGACCGACCCGGATCTGCAGTCGCTGCACGCCGCGCACCCGCTCGTCGCGATCTGGGACGACCACGAGATAGCCAACGACGCGTGGTCCGGCGGCGCCGAGAACCACACGCCGGGCACCGAGGGTGACTACGCGGCGCGCGCCGCGGCCGCCAAGCAGGCGTACTTCGAGTGGATGCCCGTGCGCACCTCGACCGAGGGCACGGTCTACCGCCGGCTGCGCTTCGGCAAGCTGGCCGATCTCCATCTGCTCGACCTGCGCTCGTTCCGCTCGCAGCAGGCGTCCGTGGGCAGCGGAAAGGTCGACGACCCGGAGCGCTCCATCACCGGCCGCGCCCAGCTGGACTGGCTGAAGGCGGGTCTGGCGGCGTCGGACGCGACCTGGAAGCTCGTCGGCACCTCGGTGATGATCTCGCCGGTCGCCTTCGGTTCCGTACCGGCCCATCTGCTGGGTCCGATCGCCGAACTGCTCGGTCTGCCCAAGGAGGGGCTCGCGGTCAACGTGGACCAGTGGGACGGGTACACGGACGACCGCAAGGAGCTGCTCAAGCACCTCACGGACCGCGGCATCAAGAACACCGTCTTCCTCACCGGTGACATCCACATGGCGTGGGCCAACGACGTTCCGGTGAAGGCGGCGACGTATCCGTTGTCGCAGTCGGCCGCCACCGAGTTCGTGGTGACCTCGGTGACGTCCGACAACCTGGACGACATCCTGCATGTCGCACCCGGAACGGTCTCCCTGGTGGCGTCGGTGGCCGTCAAGGCCGCAAACCGCCATGTGAAGTGGGTCGACATGGACCACCACGGATACGGCGTCCTCGATGTGACCGCCGAGAGCTCGCAGATGGACTACTTCACGCTGTCCGACAAGTCGAAGCCCGACGCGTCGGCCGCCTGGACCCGTTCGTACCGGACCCTCAACGGAACGCAGAAGGTCGAGAGGGTGAACCAGCCCGTGCGCTGAGCAGGGCGGTTCCGGTTCCTCTAACCTGGCGCCATGACTGCGCCGGGGGACCTGATCGACGGGCGGTTCGAGCTGATCGAGCGGCTCGGCAGCGGAGGCATGGGCACGGTGTGGCGCGCTCGCGACACCGTGCTCCATCGCGAAGTCGCCCTGAAGGCGGTCAGATCCGACGCGAGTGCGTCCGGGGCCGTGCGCGAGCGTGTACTGCGCGAGGCCCGGGCGCTCGCGCGGCTCAGCCATCCCCATGTGGTGACCGTCCATCACATCGTGGACGCGGAGCCCCATCCGTGGATCGTGATGGAGCTGGTCCCTGGCGTCTCGCTCCAGGAGCGGCTCGCCCGGGGCCCGATGACCCCGTCCGAGGCCGCGCGCGCCGGACGCCAGGTGCTCTCCGCCCTGAGCGCCGCGCACGCGGCGGGTGTCCAGCACCGGGACGTCAAGCCCGCCAACGTCCTGCTGCGGCCGGACGGCACCGCCGTGCTCACCGACTTCGGGATCGCCGCGCTGCAGGGCTCGACCTCGCTGACCGTCACCGGCGAGCTGGTCGGCTCGCCCGAGTTCATCGCCCCGGAACGGGTCCGCGGCCATGACGACGACAACCCCGCCTCCGATCTCTGGTCGCTGGGGCTGGTGTTGTACGTCTGCGTGGAAGGCGTCAGTCCGCTGCGCCGGGCGACGACCCTGGCCACACTCGCCGCGGTGCTCGACGACCCCGTGCCGCCCCCGGCGCGGTCCGGGCCGCTCGCGCCCGTGCTGCGGGCGCTGCTCGTACGGGATCCGGCGGCACGGCCGGACGCCCGGCGCCTGGACGCGATGCTGGCGCAGGTGGAGGCGGGCGAAACCCCGTACTGGGAGCAGCCGACCATGACGGCGGCGGTGCCGCCCGGGCAGACGCCGGTGCCGCCCGTGCCGACCCGGCTGGACAGCCCTCGGCCCACGGTTCCCCGGCCCCCGCAGCCGCCGGTCCCGCCCGGTCGGCAGCGCGGCCGAGCGCCCGTCGTCGTCGCGGTGGTCGCCGTGGCGGTCGCGCTCACCGCCGCCACGGCACTGGCCCTCGCGCTGCGCGACTCCGGAGCACGGGCGGCGGGGAGCGCGAAGGAGGCCGGCGGTACGTCCGGCAGTACGGCGCCGGCCACACCCATGTCGGGTACGGCCCCGAGCCCCACGCCGCCCGCAACCGCGGCCCCGGCTCCCAAGCCCACGCGCGCTGCCACGCAGTCCGCCACGCCCGGCGACAACCCGCCCCCGCCCTCCGGCCGGTGGATCGCCCAGCTGTTCTCAGAGCCCGTCGGCTCCGGCACCGCCGCCCGGGACCGGAGGCTCGCCGAAGTCCGCAGGACCGTGCCAGAAGCCGTCTTCGTACGCAGCGACGACTACGCCTCGCTGCGGCCCGGCTTCTGGGTGATCTACGCACCTGGCCCCTTCGCGAGCGGCGCGGCCGCGGTCGACTTCTGCGCGGAGCGCGGCAGAACCACGGCGAACGCCTGCCTCGGCCGCTATCTGAGCACGAGGGCGGCCGACTTCCCACTGCAGTGCCGCCCGCCGGCGAGCAGCCCTTCCGGCCGCTGTACCCGTTCCTAGGACGTCCGGGCCGCACCAGTGGCGCGTGTGCGGCTCGCGTTCGGCGCTCCCGGCACGAGGTCGGAATACCGCCGACGGTCCACCGGCCGACGCATGGGGCTCGGACTCCGGCGGGTCCTCGCGGCCTGTCGGCGGAACGCGCGGGCCCTGCGGAACTGCCGGCCTCCGCGTCGTTGTCGTGAGAGCACGAGACCGCGGACCGCAGAGCACGGGAGGAGGCGTGACCCGTATCACCGTCGGTCGGGCCGCGTCCGCCCGACGACGCCCCGAACCGCTGCCCGGTCCCGGGTTGCGGCTCGAACGGGGCCGGGTCGGCCACATGCAGCTGCACGGGCGGCTCATCAACATGGACATTCTTCGCAGAATCTGACGTACCACATAAAAAGGGCGGCCCACGCGCCTTCTCGTCGACGGACTCGAAGGTCCGCCCGTCGAAAAGATCCGGCGTCCACACCCGGCGCCCCGCTGCGCGCAGGCGCTCCGCGCCCGACTGCACGGCGGGCCGGAGCCCGAATGTCGAACGAAGAAGCATGATGTCCGTCGGGTCAGGTTACGTTCGAAGGCATGGAGAACGTGCTGCGACCGTTGACAGTCCTGGCCGGCTCGGTGGGGCTCACGCTGGTTCTGGTGTGGCTGGCGGACCTGTTGCTCCGCCGGACCGACGCCCGGCACAGCGAGACCCCGCTGTGGGGCCTGCTGCGCCGTTGCCGCATGCCGTTGCAGGTCGTGCTGCTCACCGCGCTGCTGAGAGGGACGTACCGGGAGACCCACATCACGGTCGTCGAACAGAACGAGGGGTTCATCGGCCACGTCCTGACCCTGGTGCTGATCGCCGCCTCTGCCTGGCTCCTCGTACGGATCGCCGCGGCCGTGGTGGAGTCCTCGTACTCCCGTTACGCGGCGACCACGCGGGATCCGGCACGGGTCCGCAGGGTTCGTACACAGGTGGCGCTGGTCCAGCGGATCGTCACCGCGATCGTGGGTGTGGTCGCCTTCGCGTCGATGCTGCTGACCTTCCCGGGGATGAACAAGCTCGGGGCGTCGCTGCTGGCCTCGGCCGGCGTGCTCGGCATCGTGGCCGGTGTCGCCGCCCAGTCCACGCTGGGAAACCTCTTCGCCGGATTCCAGATCGCCTTCGGCGACATGGTGCGGATCGGCGACACCGTCGTGGTGGACGGCGAGTGGGGCACCGTGGAGGAGGTCACGCTCACGTTCCTCGCCGTACGGACCTGGGACGAACGGCGCATAACGATGCCTGTGTCGTACTTCACCAGCAAGCCGTTCGAGAACTGGTCGCGCGGCGGGGCGCAGATGACCGGCACGGTCTTCTTCCATCTGGACCACTCGGCGCCCGTGCACGAGATGCGCGAGAAGCTCCAGGAGATCCTGCACGAGTGCAAGGCGTGGGACGGCCGGGACTGGTCGATCGCCGTCACGGACACGACGCCGTCGACGATGCAGGTGCGCGCGGTGGTCACCGCGAAGGACGCGGACGACATCTGGACGGTGCGCTGCGCCGTGCGCGAGCAGATGATCACCTGGCTGTGCGACCACCACCCCTACGCGCTGCCGCGCATCAGCACGGCAGAGGCCCCCGAGCCGCCGAGGAAGCACGTGGAGCCGGAGGAGGGCACACCGCGCCGCACCGGCCGGGGCTAGGGTTTTTCGCCCGCACGTTCCTCGGGTCCCGCCCGGCAGGACCGACCCGGCGGGACCCGCCCGGACCCTAGTGGGCGCGCTCCGCACCGCCGTTGACCTGGACGACCTGTGCGGTCACATGACCGGCGGCCGGTGAAGCGAGCCAGCGCAGGGTCTGGGCCACGTCGCCGGGGTGGCCGGCCCGCCCGGTGGAGGTCTCGGCGACGAGTGCCCTCCGCCGCTCATCGGTCATCGCGTCCCCGAAGAAGTCCGTCTCCTCGATGTAGCCCGGGGCGACGAGGTTCACGGTGATTCCGCGCGGCCCGAGTTGGCGCGCGAGGTCGAAGGCATAGGGGTGGAGGGCGGCCTTGGACGCGGCGTAGGCACCCGAGCCCGAGCCCCGGTACGCGGCGATGGAGCTCAGGAAGAGCACCCGGCCGCCCGGCGTGGCCAGATGGTCCTTGAGGGCCTCGGTGAGCAGGGCGGCCGTGAGGGTGTTCAGCCGGAAGTTGACGGTCCAGTCGTGTGCGACGGCTTCCAGCGGGTCCCCGGACTCCGGCCGCCGCTCGAGCCTTCCGTTTCCGCCCGCACTGTGCACCAGCACATCCACCGTGCCGAACTCACGCGCGGCGAACTCCGCGGCACGGCGGGCGCCTTGGGGCTCACTGAGATCGGCGGCGCAGTAGCGGGCCCCGGGAATCCGTCCGGCGGCCCGCGCGAGCACCTCCTCGCGCCGCCCGAGCAGCACCACCTGTTCCCCGTCCGCGGCGAACACCTCGGCCGCCGCGAACCCGATCCCGGTACCTCCGCCACTGATCACCACGGTGCGCGCCATACCTTGATCATACGACCGGCCTCCGGGCGTCCGGAGCTTCCCGCGCTGGTCTCCGGTGGCTTGCGGAGCCCTGGTCAGCGGAGGCTGCGCACGTCCAGATGACGCAGGACGCGGTCCACCACCTCGGGGTCCGTGCCGGGCTCGCTGCGGGCCGCGAGGACCGCGTGGCGCGCGGCGGACATCATCTCGCGCTGGATGCGCGAGAGGGTCCGCAGCCGCTTCGCCCGTCCGGCGAACCATTCGCGCCGCTCGTCGTCGACGATGTCCGGACTGATCCGGGTGCCGACGTCGTAGGCCGCCCGTTGCAGCCGCTCGGCGATGTCCTCGGGCAGGTCCTCGACCTCCTGGATCTCCTTCAGGCGGTGCTTCGCCGCCTTTGCCGCTCGCAGTGCGAGGTCTCGCTGCAGCGCCTGTTCCGCGTCCGTGTCGGCCCGTACGCCGAGCCGCCTCACCAGCCACGGAAGAGTGAGCCCCTGGACGACCAGCGTGATCATGATCACCGCGAAGGCGATGAAGATGATCTCGTCGCGGGCCGGGAACGGCGCACCGTCGTCGGTGCGCAGCGGGATCGCCAGGGCCAGCGCGACGGAGGCCACGCCCCGCATCCCCGACCACCACATCACGACGGTCTCGCGCCAGCCGACGGGGATCTCCTCGTCGTAGTCACGGCGTTTGTGCAGCCGCTTCGCGAGCCAGGTGGCGGGCAGCAGATACAGCAGCCGTACGCCGACCACGACCCCGACGACCGCTGCCGCCCACCCCACCATGGCGAGGTTCCGGCCCTGGCCGGGACCGAAGACATGGTGGAGTTCGAGCCCGATCAGCCCGAAGGCAAGGCCGGTCACGAGGGTGTCCACGATCTGCCAGAACGTGTTCCCGGCGAAGCGTCCCATGACGTCGTCCGCGTCCCCGGCGTTCTCGGCGAGGTAGAGCGCGGTGACGAGAACGGCGAGCACGCCGGAGCCCAGCAGTTCCTCCGCGAGCACATAGCTCACGTAGGGCACCAGCAGGCTGAGCCCGATCTGCAGGGTCGGGTCGCCGAGCAGCCCCATGAGTCTGTTGGAGAGCCAGCCGAGGGCGAGGCCGACCACCACGGCCACCACCGCGGAGAGCACCAGCTCCCCGGCCGCCCTCGGCCAGGAGAACGTCCCGCTCACCGCTGCCGCGATCGCCACGTGGTACAGCACGATCGCGGTGACGTCGTTGAAGAGCCCCTCGCCCTCCAGGATCGACACCAGCCGCCGGGGCAGCCCGAGAGAGCCCGCGACGGCGGTCGCGGCGACCGGGTCGGGCGGGGCGACGAGCGCTCCGAGCGCGACCGCGGCGGCGAGCGGCAGCCCGGGGACGAGGGCGTGCGCGACGGCCGCGACCGCCGCCGTGGTGACGAACACCAACGCGACGGCCAGCAGCAGGATCGGCCGGATGTTCGCCGTGAACTGCCGCCAGGAGGTGCGCTGCACGGCGGCGTAGAGCAGGGGCGGCAGCAGCAGGGGAAGGATGTAGTCGGGCGGCAGGGTGACGTTCGGCACGAAGGGCATCAGGGCGAGGACCGCTCCGGCGATCGTCATCAGCACGGGCGCGGGCAGCCCGAGCCGCTCGCCCAGCGGCACGGTGACCACGGCCCCCAGCAACAGCAGGAACAGCAGGGCCAATTGGTCCACGGGCGCGCACCCCTCCGGAAGGCCGGGACATCGACGGTCAGCGCGCCAAGCGTCCCACGCGTTTGCCCCGAATCATCCCGATCGACCTTCCGTTGCGCGGCCAGGGTCTTTCGTTTGGATCAGGCCGGACCGGTGAGCGGGGTACGGCGCCGGGGCACACGTACCCGGCAAGACCCGAAAGGGATCCCTAGAGCACGCGCCGCATCGACCGGTGAGGGATGCCCGCGTCGGGGAACTCGGGGCCGTACGCCTCGTAGCCCAGCCGCTCGTAGAAGCCCAGGGCATGGGTCTGGGCATGAAGATCGACCGAGGTCAGCCCACGGGCGCGGGCCGCGGCCTCGACCGCACCGACCAGAGCCGCGCCGACCCCGAGCCCACGGGCGGAGCGGGTGACCGCGAGGCGGCCGAGGGAGCCGCTCGCGGGGTCGGGCAGGAGGCCGGTCAGCAGTCGGGCCGTGCCGAGCGGGCCCTCGGGGCCGACGGCGAGCAGGTGGACCGCGTCCGCGTCATGGACGTCGTACTCGATCTCCGCCGGGACGCCCTGCTCGACGACGAAGACCTCCTTGCGCACCCCGAAGCATGCCTCGCGGTCGGCCGGGCCGACCGCCTCCCGTACGGCGAAGCCCCTGCTCACGCGCTCTCTGCCGCGATCTTGTCCAGCGCCGAGCGGAGGTCGTCCGGGTAGTCGCTGGCGAACTCGACCCACCGGCCGTCCGACGGGTGCTCGAAGCCGAGCCGTACCGCGTGGAGCCACTGCCGGGTGAGACCGAGCCGCTTCGCCATCGTCGGGTCGGCGCCGTACGTGAGATCTCCCACACAGGGATGCCGGTGCGCGGCCATGTGCACCCGGATCTGGTGGGTACGGCCCGTCTCCAGCTTGATGTCCAGCAGCGAGGCGGCCCGGAACGCCTCGATCAGGTCGTAGTGGGTGACCGACGGCTTGCCCTCCGCGGTCACGGCCCACTTGTAGTCGTGCTGGGGGTGCCGGCCGATCGGCGCGTCGATCGTGCCGCTCAGCGGATCCGGGTGGCCCTGCACCAGGGCGTGGTAGCGCTTGTCGACCGTACGGTCCCGGAACTGCTGCTTCAGCAGCGTGTACGCCCGCTCCGACTTCGCGACCACCATCAGCCCGGACGTACCGACGTCCAGCCGGTGCACGATCCCCTGCCGCTCCGCCGCTCCCGACGTCGAGATCCGGTAGCCGGCCGCCGCGAGCCCGCCGATCACCGTCGTCCCGGTCCAGCCGGGGCTCGGGTGCGCGGCCACACCGACCGGCTTCATGATCACGACGATGTCGTCGTCGTCGTGCACGATCTCCATGCCCTCGACCGGCTCGGCCACGATCTGCACCGGGGCGGGCGCCTGAGGCATCTCCACCTCGAGCCAGGCACCACCGGTGACCCGCTCGGACTTTCCTACGACCGCGCCGTCCACCTGCACTTTCCCGGCGGCCGCGAGCTCTGCGGCCTTCGTACGGGAGAACCCGAACATGCGCGAGATGGCGGCGTCGACGCGCTCGCCCTCGAGGCCGTCGGGTACGGGCAGGGTGCGGGTTTCGGGAAGCGTACTCACCCGTCGAGTATGCCTTGCCGTTCCCCGTGACCGTTCCGGCCCGGCGTTGGATCAGTCCTTGTGGACGGTGCCGTCCGGGTCCAGTCCCCTGAAGGACAGGATCACGATCAGGATGCCGCCGCACACGATCGCCGAATCGGCGAGGTTGAACACGGCGAAGTGCGCGGGCGCGATGAAGTCGACGACCGCGCCCTGGAAGACGCCCGGTGAGCGGAAGATCCGGTCCGTGAGGTTGCCGAGGGCGCCGCCCAGCAGCAGCCCGAGCGCGATGGCCCAGGGCAGGCTGTACAGCTTGCGAGCCAGCCGCGCGATCACCACGACCACGGACGCCGCGATGATCGTGAAGATGATGGTGAACGCCCCGCCGAAGCCGAAGGCGGCACCGGGGTTGCGTACCGCCACGAACTTCAGCAGATCGCCGATGACAGGGATCGGCGGCTGATGCTCCAGCTTGGCCACCACGAGCATCTTGGTGCCCAGGTCCAGCAGGTACGCGACAGCCGCCACGGCGAACAGCACCAGGATCCGGCGCCTGCCTCTGGGCCGCTCGGCAGGAGCCGCAGCCTCGTCGTCAACATCCGGCGTACCGATGATGCGCTCCGCCTCTGCCACGTGAGTCCCTCAACCTAGGTACCTGACTGGTCACGAGGGTACGGCACAGAGGGAACCGACCCGGTCCCGAGCCGTCCGGAAGCACGTCCGGCCGCGGCCCCCGGGCCCGGCCCGGGATGCCGCGGGGGTTCCGGGGGTGCGTCCGGACGGGATCCGGTGACCTCAGCTGCGACGCTCCTGCTTCTGCTTGTCCTCCACGCACAGGGTCGCCCTCGGGAACGCCTGCATCCGGGCCTTGCCGATGGGCTTGCCGCAGATCTCGCAGAGGCCGTACGTGCCGGCGTCCAGGCGGTGCAGAGCCCGCTCGGTCTGTTCGAGCATCTCGCGGGCGTTGTTGGCGAGGGCGATCTCGTGCTCGCGCGTGATGTTCTTGGTGCCGGTGTCGGCCTGGTCGTCGCCCGCACCGTCACCGGAGTCGCGCATCAGGCCGGTGAGCGCCTCCTCGGAGTGGCTGATCTCGGCCCCGAGCCGGGCCATCTCGTCCGCCAGCTCCGCACGCGCCCCGGCGACCTCCTCCGGTGTCCACGGGTCCTCTCCCGGGCGCACCGCCAGCTCTCCGGGGACCGTCGCGGCGACCGCGCGGGCCACGGGCACCGCCGTCGCAGTGCTGTCCCCGCCGGCTGCGACACTGGCCGCCGCGGTCTTCTTCGCTCCCACCGTCCTGGCTCCCGTCTGCTCGGCGGCCTCGGCCGCCTCCTTGGCCGCCCTGGCGGCCTTCCTGGCGCCGGTGCCCGTCGTCCTGGCAGCCGCCGCCTTCTTCGTCTTCGGTTTCGTCTTCGGTTTCGTCTTCGCCTTCGCCGGCTCCTTCGTGGCAGCCGCTCGGGTGGACGCAACGGAGCGCCCCTCCGCCTCCCTCCTGCCCACGGTTTTCTTCGCCGCCTTCGTGGCCTTGGGGGGCTTCACGGCCTTCGCCGCCGTCTTCCTGGCGGCCTCCTTCGCGGCCGGGGCCGGGGCTTCGTCGGGGGCCGCCGCCTTCTGCTCGGCTGCCGTCTTCTTCTCCGTGGTCTTCTTCTCCGGCGTGGTCTTCTTCGCGCCCGTCGCCTTCCTGGCGGCCTTCTTCACCGGTGCCACGGCCTTCACCTCCGTAGGCTCGTGCGCTTTCGCACCGGCCCCGTTCGCCTTCGACACCCTCCCGGTGCCCGGGGTCTGCTTCGCGACAGTGCTCTTCTTGCCGTTGCTGTCCTTGACCGCCGTCGCCGCAGCGGCGGTGGACCTCGCGGACGCCGTCTTCTTCACGGCGGTCTTCTTCGCCACCATGGCCGCGGCCCCTTCACATATTGTGATCTTGCACGCGATTCGGTGCTGGGACGATAAATCGGCCACAGCCCCGCGGCAACGGGGCACGCCGCCGGTCGGACCCACCCCGCGCCTGCTCAGACGCGAGCCTGCATCCGTTGTGCCCAGCTCCCCGCCCTGTAATCCGCCGCACGGGAGCCGCCCGAACCCGCCCCGAGCCCGGCCGGGCCCGTATGGCCATTCGGGTCACCGGCGAAATCCGGTCGGCCACGCCGTGCCCGGGCCCGTACACTGGGCGGAGCGAAAAGCGTGGATGGGGACCAGTAGCGTCGTACGCAGCCATGAGCGACCCGGGGACGGTGCGAGCCCGGGGGCCAGCGCGATGTGAACAATCACCCCGGAGCCGCCGGAAGAAAGCCGCGGGCGACCAGAGGCGAGTAGAACCGGCATCGCGACCCCAATGAGGGGGCCGTGGACGTGCGTGTCCAGGGCCAAGGAGGGTGGTACCGCGGGAGCACGGCGCATTCGGCTCTCGTCCCTCCGACGGAAGAGACGCAGTCCGTTGGAGGAGCCGTACATGACGCCGCCGCCTCAGTACCGCCAGGTACCCGCCCAGGTCGACCTGCCCGCCCTCGAGCACGCCGTGCTCGACTTCTGGCGCGACAACAAGGTCTTCGCGAAGAGCCTCGAGCAGTCCGAGGGCCGCCCGGAGTGGGTGTTCTACGAGGGCCCGCCCACCGCGAACGGCATGCCGGGCGCGCACCACATCGAGGCCCGCGTCTTCAAGGACGTCTTCCCGCGCTTCCGGACCATGCAGGGCTACCACGTGGCCCGCAAGGCCGGCTGGGACTGTCACGGCCTGCCGGTCGAGCTCGCCGTCGAGAAGGAGCTCGGCTTCAACGGCAAGAAGGACATCGAGGCGTACGGCATCGCGGAGTTCAACGCGAAGTGCCGTGAGTCCGTGACCCGCCACACGGACGCGTTCGCCGAGCTCACGACCCGTATGGGCTACTGGACCGACCTCGACGGCGCGTACCGGACGATGGACTCTGCGTACATCGAGTCCGTCTGGTGGTCGCTGAAGGAGATCTTCGACAAGGGCCTGCTGGTCCAGGACCACCGCGTCGCCCCCTGGTGCCCCCGCTGCGGCACCGGCCTCTCCGACCACGAGCTGGCGCAGGGCTACGAGACCGTGGTCGACCCGTCGGTCTTCGTCCGCTTCCCGCTGACCTCCGGACCGCTCGCCGGCGAGGCCTCGCTCCTCGTGTGGACGACGACCCCCTGGACGCTGGTTTCGAACACCGCCGTGGCCGCGCACCCCGAGGTCACCTACGTCGTGGCGACGAACGGCGAGGAGAAGCTCGTCGTCGCCCTGCCGCTGCTGGAGAAGGCCCTGGGCGAAGGCTGGGAGGTCACCGGCGAGACCTTCACGGGCGCCGAGATGGAGCGCTGGACGTACGACCGTCCCTTCCGGCTGGTGGAGTTCCCCGAGCCCGCCCATTTCGTGGTCAACGCCGAGTACGTGACCACCGAGGACGGTACGGGTCTGGTCCACCAGTCCCCCGCCTTCGGTGAGGACGACCTCAGGGTCTGCCGGGCCTACGGTCTGCCGGTGGTGAACCCGGTCCGCCCCGACGGCACCTTCGAGGAGGACGTCCCGCTGGTCGGCGGCGTCTTCTTCAAGAAGGCCGACGAGGCGCTCACCAAGGACCTGGACGCGCGCGGTCTGCTCTTCAGGCACGTCCCTTACGAGCACAGCTACCCGCACTGCTGGCGCTGCCACACGGCGCTGCTCTACTACGCGCAGCCGTCCTGGTACATCCGTACGACCGCGATCAAGGACCGGCTCCTCGAGGAGAACGAGAAGACGAACTGGTTCCCGGACTCGGTCAAGAACGGCCGGTACGGCGACTGGCTCAACAACAACATCGACTGGGCACTGTCGCGCAACCGCTACTGGGGCACGCCGCTGCCGATCTGGCGGTGCGAGGAGGACCACCTCACCGTGGTCGGCTCGCTCGCCGAGCTGACCGAGCTGACAGGCACGGACCAGTCGTCCCTGGACCCCCACCGGCCCTACATCGACGACGTCACCTTCCCGTGCCCGCAGTGCTCCACCACGGCGACGCGCGTCCCCGAGGTCATCGACGCCTGGTACGACTCGGGCTCGATGCCGTTCGCGCAGTGGGGCTACCCGTACCGCAACAAGGAGACCTTCGAGAAGCGCTACCCGGCGCAGTTCATCTCGGAGGCGATCGACCAGACCCGCGGATGGTTCTACACGCTGATGGCGGTGGGCACGCTGGTCTTCGACAAGTCCTCGTACGAGAACGTCGTGTGCCTCGGCCACATCCTCGCCGAGGACGGCCGCAAGATGTCCAAGCACCTGGGCAACATCCTGCAGCCGATCCCGTTGATGGACCAGCACGGCGCGGACGCGGTGCGCTGGTTCATGGCGGCGGGCGGTTCGCCCTGGGCGGCGCGCCGGGTGGGCCACGGCACCATCCAGGAGGTGGTCCGCAAGACACTCCTGACGTACTGGAACACGGTGGCCTTCCAGGCGCTGTACGCACGTACGTCGAACTGGGCGCCCTCGGCCTCCGACCCGGCGCCGGCCGAGCGCACGGTGCTCGACCGCTGGCTGCTGTCCGAGTTGCACGCGCTGGTGGACCAGGTGACGCAGGCGCTGGAGGCGTACGACACACAGCGTGCCGGCAAGCTGATCTCCTCGTTCGTCGACGACCTGTCGAACTGGTACGTGCGCCGCTCGCGCCGCCGATTCTGGCAGGGCGACGCCGCAGCGCTGCGCACGCTCCACGACGTGATCGAGACCGTCACCCGGCTGATGGCCCCGCTCACCCCCTTCATCACGGAGCGGGTGTGGCAGGACCTGGTGGTCCCGGTGGCACCGGAGGCCCCGGAGTCGGTCCACCTGGCCGGCTGGCCCAAGGCCGACCTTTCGGTGATCGACCCGACGCTGTCCCAGCAGATGGCCCTCGTCCGCCGGCTGGTGGAGCTGGGCCGTGCGACGCGTGCGGAGTCGGGCGTGAAGACCCGCCAGCCGCTGTCGCGCGCGCTGGTCGCGGCGGCGGGCTTCGAGTCCCTGTCATCGGAGTTGCACGCGCAGATCACGGAGGAGCTGAACGTCTCGTCGCTGGCGTCGCTGTCCGAGGTCGGCGGGTCGCTGGTCGACACGACGGCCAAGGCGAACTTCCGGGCGCTGGGGAAGCGCTTCGGCAAGGGCGTGCAGGACGTGGCGAAGGCAGTCGCGGCCGCGGACGCGGCGGCGTTGTCCCTCGCTCTCCGTAGCGGCACGGCTTCGCTGGACGTCAACGGCGAGACGATCACCCTGTCTCCCGAGGAGGTCATCATCACGGAGACACCGCGTGAGGGATGGTCGGTGGCCTCCGACCAGGGTGCGACGGTCGCGCTGGACCTGGAGATCACTCCGGAGCTGCGACTGGCGGGCCTGGCGCGTGACGCGATCCGGCTCATCCAGGAGTCCCGCAAGAACAGCGGCCTGGATGTCGCGGACCGTATCGCCCTGCGCTGGTCCTCCGAGGACCCGGAGGTCATGCAGGCCCTCACGGACCACGCTGCCCTGATCGCGGACGAGGTCCTCGCCACGGACTACGCCCGTGGCGAGGCGGACGCCACCTACGGCGCCCCCTTCACCGACGAGGGCCTCTCCCTCACCTTCCGCCTCCGCAAGGCGTAACTTCCGCCCCAGGGGCCCGCGCGACTGCCGTCACGCGGGCCCTTGCGTTTTCCCCCGTCTCTTTCGGGCGAATCCCTCACAGGCGCTGACATCGACCCGCTCGCCCCCTCGGAAGCCGAGCCCCGCGCCCGGCCCCGCCTGCGTGGCTCCCAGCCCCACTCCTGGGCACGAGAGGGCCTGACCACCCGCCCTTCCGGCGTCTGAGGACGGACACACCGGCCGGCCGACACGGCACAGACCAACCCCGACAACCGCCCACGCCCGCACCCACGCCCGCACCGGACGGCCCCCGTCGCCGGAGGCACACACAAAAGGGCCGGGCCCGGAACTCACGTTCCGGGCC